>DAOUQF010000024.1 GCA_030625815.1 Eubacteriales bacterium | reverse complement strand
GTTGCTCTTCTTGCGAGAATATTTTTTTGCTCATCATTATCCTCCTTGCGGTTTCATTCTTGCGCTTTCATTGTATAAAAAAAGACCCTATAGTGATAGGCTCTCTTTTCAGAGTGTCTAGTCTATAGGGTCCATTTTATTGCGATCTCCTGTTTTTTTTATGCAGATCTTTTCGCGATAATAGAATTGACAGAAAGTGGAATTCGGATTATACTGATATGGTTATGTTTTATAACTATATATTATAACCAATTTGATTGTGTTGATATCCGGCATTTGACACAAAACCAATCATGGGAACTGAAAGGAGAAGAGAACTATGAGTAGAGATAAATTGGCTGGTCAAATACTTGGCATGATTCCTTTGTTTCATCGGAAGTTATTAAAGAAGTATAAATCCAGTGAGCTCAAGCGAACTGAATTTCTGTTATTAAATAATTTGATGATGGCGGATGGATTGCCTATGAATGTATATGGAGAAAAACTATGTATTTCAAAACCGAATCTAACGAAATTGGTCCACGAGTTAGTGGATAAACAATGGGTGAAAAAAGAAAAAAACGAGGAAGACAAGCGAGTAACCCGAATTTATCTGACCAAGCGGGGGCGTGAATTTCTTGAAGCGCAGTATAGACGGATGAAGGAACAAGTTATTGCGTCAACGGAGAAACTAACAGATGAAGAAGTTGAAACTTTAGTCGTCAACTTTGAATCGATTCATCATATTTTTATGAAACTCGATGATATGTATGACGAATAAGCGGGTCAGGGAAAGGACATCATATGACTAAATTACTTAAATACTTGAAGCCATTTGCGATTTGGATCGTTGTAGCGATCGCGCTGCTTTATGGACAAGCAATGGCAGACCTTGCATTGCCGGATTATATGTCCAATATTGTAAATGTAGGCATTCAGCAAGGCGGGAATGAGAAGGCTTTGCCAGAGGTGATCCGTCAAGCGGACATAGAAAAGATGGAGTTGTTCCTAACAGAAGAAAACAAGGAATTGCTCGAAACCTCATATCAAATGATTGAGCCGGGTACATCCGACTATGAGGTGTTATCGGAAGAGTATCCGAATAACAATCAAGAGGCTTATTATCAGCTCAAATCATTATCGAAAGAGGAAACAGCTGTATTGGAGTTGGAAGTCTCAAAAGCGCTATTGGCGGTTACGGGCATTCAGCAAGCGATGGCCGATGCAGATGGATCTGATTTTGAAATCAATGGACAGACAATTCCTGCAGGCACGGATATTTTTTATATGGTAAAGGGGATGCCAGCGGAACAAAGGCTTCAGATGATGGAAGCTTCGAATGAGCAGTTCGCGGCCCTTGGCGATAAAATGATTCTTCAAGCAGGCGCCAATGCAACACTGACGCTTTACGAAGAGATGGGGCTTGATGTTGATCAGGTCCGGCAGAAGTATATTTTGAAGATTGGTCTGATTATGCTTGGAATTACGATGCTCGGTGCGATTGCATCCATTTCTGTTGGCTTTATCGCATCTAAGGTGGCGGCAGGTTTGGGAAGAGATTTACGAAGAAGGATTTTTGATAAAGTCAGCCGCTTTTCCAACGCTGAATTCGATCAGTTTTCTACGGCATCCCTGATCACAAGATCGACGAATGACATAATGCAAGTGCAAAATTTAATGGTCGTTATGATCCGTATGGTGTTTTATGCGCCGATTTTGGGCATTGGCGGTGTAATTAAAGCCATGAACAGCAATAGCTCCATGTCTTGGATCATTGCATTGGCTGTTGGTGTACTTATCCTGATGATTGCCATTGTATTTTCCATTGCAACACCAAAATTCAAGATCGTTCAAAAACAAGTCGACAGGGTAAACTTGGTGATGCGGGAAGCATTGACGGGCATGATGGTGATTCGCGCATTTAACACACAGAAGTTTGAAGAAAATCGTTTTGATCAAGCGAATAGCGATTTGACGGCGACGAACTTATTTGTGAATCGGGTGATGGTATTTTTGATGCCGGTCATGATGTTTGTGATGAACGCCGTTATGATTTTGATTGTATGGGTTGGTGCGAAAGAGATTGCCAATGCGAATATGCAGGTCGGCGATATGATGGCCTTTATGCAGTATGCCATGCAGATTATTATGGCGTTCTTAATGATGTCCATGATGTTTATCATGATTCCGCGTGCTTCCGTTGCCGCGGGCCGGATTGCTGAAGTATTGGATGTCGAAGCGGAGATTGTTGATCCTGTTGATCCCCAATCATTCCCATCACCGGTAGCCGGCAGACTTGAGTTTAAAGAGGTTTCTTTCCGATATCCCGGCGCAGAAGAAAACATGTTGAAGAAGCTAAGCTTTACGGCGAATCCTGGCGAGACAACGGCAATTATTGGATCAACGGGGTCCGGGAAAACGACCTTGGTGAACTTGATTCCAAGATTATACGATGTAATAGAGGGACAAGTCCTTGTGGATGGGATTGATATTCGAGAAGTCACGCAACATGAATTAAGAACCCATATTGGCTATATTCCTCAGAAAGCCTCCTTATTCAGTGGGGATATAGAAAGCAATTTACAGTTTGCAAAAGAAGATGCCACAGAAGCTGAGATGAAAGAAGCGATCAGTATTGCGCAAGCAACGGAATTTGTGGAAGAAAATAAAGAAAAAATGGCAACGCGGATTTCACAAGGCGGATCGAATGTGTCTGGCGGACAAAAACAGCGGCTGTCCATTGCCAGAGCATTGGTGAAAAGGCCGGAAATTTATATCTTTGACGACAGTTTTTCCGCCCTTGATTTTCAAACGGATCGAGCTTTGCGGCAAGCCCTCAAAGAGAAAACCGGGGATTCAACATTGCTGATTGTTGCCCAAAGAATTTCAACGATAAAAAATGCGAATCAGATCATTGTGCTGGATGACGGCAAGGTGGTGGGCATTGGCACGCATGATGAACTTATGAAATCCTGTGAGACGTATCGGGAGATTGCATATTCACAATTGTCGAAGGAGGAGCTGGCATGAGCGAGAACAATAAAAATGAAACTGTAAATCGCTCATCTGGCGAACGGGGCCCTAGACGTGGACCGGGCGGCGGGCATATGAATATGTCCGGTGAAAAAGCGAAAGACTTTAAAGGCACTATGAAAAGACTGATCGAATATTTGAGCCCGCATAAGACGACAATCATTGTGGTGATCATCTTTGCGATCGCCAGCGCAGCTTTTGGGATCTATGGACCAAAGCTTTTGGGAAAGGCAACGACGAAAGTATTCGAGGGGTTAATTGGACAGGTAACCGGAAAGGGAGCAGGCATTGATTTCGAGTCTATTGCGGGAATTATGCTGACGCTTTTGGCGCTCTATGGATTGAGTTCCTTATTCGCCTATATTCAAGGATATATGATGGCGGGCGTAGCTATGAAGGTGAGCTACGATATGCGCAAGAACATTTCCATGAAGGTCAATAAGATGCCGTTGCGATATTTTGATGGCACCAACCATGGAGAAGTGTTGTCGAGAGTGACGAACGATGTTGATACTGTCAATCAGACCTTGAGCCGATCCATGTCGCAGATCATTACCTCGTTTACAACGGTGCTTGGTGTCTTGGTGATGATGTTGAGCATCAGTTTTACCATGACCTTAATCGCGCTCTTTATCATTCCTGCATCGATGGTAATCGTGATTGCCATTGTGAAACGATCACAGAAGTATTTCAAGGATCAACAGAAATACTTGGGGAATGTGAACGGCCATATCGAAGAGATGTTTAGCGGCCATGTGATTGTAAAGACCTTTAACGGCGAAGAAAAAAGCGCGGAAGCCTTTAATGAGTTCAACGATAAGTTATACGGCACCGCTTGGAAATCGCAATTTTTATCGAGTCTGATGATGCCAGTGATGACCATTGTAGGGAACATCGGCTATGTAGCCGTATGTGTTGTCGGCGGAGCATTGGCAGCGAAAAGGACCATCGAAGTCGGTGATATTCAAGCCTTTGTTCAGTATGTACGAAACTTTACGATGCCGATCTCACAGCTTGCGAGTGCATCGAATGTTCTTCAACAAACCGCAGCTGCCGCTGAGCGGGTATTCGAATTTTTGGACGAATCGGAAGAAATCGAAGAAGTAGCCGAACCCGTTGAGATGGACAATGTTGTTGGGAATGTATCCTTCAAGAATGTGCACTTTGGTTATAAGCCGGAAACTATTATTGTGAATGATTTTTCTGTAGACATTCAACCGGGTCAAAAGGTTGCCATTGTTGGTCCGACTGGCGCGGGCAAAACCACCATGGTTAAATTACTCATGCGGTTCTATGATGTGAATGAAGGCGCTATCTTAGTGGATGGCGAGGATATTCGGGATTATACGAGAGATGATTTGCGAGATCATTTTGGCATGGTTTTACAAGACACCTGGTTGTACAATGGCTCTATTATGGAAAACATTCGTTATGGCCGCCTCGATGCGACAGACGAAGAAGTGATAGAGGCTGCGAAAGCCGCCCACGTAGACAGCTTTGTTCATATGCTGCCTGATGGCTATGACATGATTCTGAATGAAGATGCGTCCAATGTATCGCAAGGCCAGAAGCAGCTGATTACTATTGCCAGAGCGATTCTTTCAGATCCAACGATTCTGATCCTGGATGAAGCGACAAGTTCAGTTGATACAAGAACCGAGGTTCAGATTCAAACGGCTATGGGTCGACTGATGACGAACAGAACCAGCTTTATTATTGCACACAGATTGTCAACGATTCGAGATGCAGACTTGATCTTGGTTATGAATCATGGCGATATTGTGGAGCAAGGCGCTCACCAAGAGTTGTTGGCGAAAAACGGATTCTATGCGGATCTGTATAATGCGCAATTTGAGGGTAAAAAGGTCAGCTGACAATTAATTGCAGAAAGCATAAGAAAAGAGCGCTATGAAAGAAGAGTAGGAACAAACCGTTTTCGAAGAAATAAACGAGGTGCAGCTGAAGAGATGTAATGAATAACGTTTTCAGCAAATGAATACATTCAGAAGGTTCGATTTAGTGAAATTTTCTGTAAAAATTATGGTATAATATAGCCGTATGAGATTAGGGGATACTGTCAAGTATCTTCTTTCTTAATGTTTACATGTTTTACACATAGGGTGTGTATTGATTTTAAGGAGGTATTCGAATGTTAGTAACAACAAGAGAAATGCTGAAAAAGGCTGTTGAAGGACAGTATGCAGTTGGTCATTTTAACATCAACAACCTTGAGTGGACAAAAGCGGTTCTATTGACAGCTCAAGAAAACAATTCACCGGTTATTTTGGGTGTATCTGAAGGCGCTGCAAAGTACATGGGCGGATTTGATACGGTAGTAGGTATGGTAAACGGTATGTTGAAGGGATTAAATATTACAGTTCCCGTTGCATTGCACTTGGATCACGGTAGCTACGAAGGCGCTCAAAAAGCAATGGAAGCTGGTTTCTCTTCTGTTATGTTTGATGGATCTCATTATGAGCTTGCTGAAAACTTGGAGAAGACACAGGAAATTATTAATATCGCCAACTCAAAAGGCATCTCAGTTGAGGCTGAGGTTGGTTCTATTGGCGGCGAAGAAGACGGCGTTGTAGGCGCTGGGGAAATCGCTGATCCTGATGAGTGCAAGCAAATTGCTGATTTGGGCGTTGACCTATTGGCTGCGGGCATCGGCAATATTCACGGCAAATACCCAGAGAACTGGGCGGGACTTGATTTTGGCGCTTTGGCGGCAATCAAGGCAAAAACTGGCGAAATGCCTTTGGTTCTTCACGGTGGAACTGGCATCCCTGTAGAGATGATCACAGAAGCAATCTCTCTAGGCGTTGCGAAAATCAATGTAAACACAGAATGCCAATGGACGTTCGCAGCGGCGACTCGTGAATACTTTGAAGCGAAGAAAGACTTGGTCGGCAAAGGATTTGATCCTCGAAAAATCTTAGGACCTGGCTTCGAAGCGATCAAGGCAACAGTAAAAGAAAAAATGGAAATTTTCGGTTCCATCAACAAAGCATAAATGGAAAGAGCCTTCGGGCTCTTTTTTTTGCCGTTTTTTAGCAGATCAAGCAGAATAACGTTATGTGAGGACGATTTTCAAGAAGAAAAAGAAGGAGTCGTTTTCATACATTTCTGTCCAATGCGACTATCGTGGCAACAGATGTTTTCACCCTGTGGCAAGCTCACACAAATTGGATCGAAACAAGACGATGATCGACCGTGGACTGAATCCCAGTATAATGAATGCAGGAAGGGAGAGCGGCTGAACCGCCAATCGATCTTTTGATAAAAGTGATAAACATTATTTGTATAACTGTAAAGTTTTCTTTTTTATCATGAAAAACATTTAAAAAGTGGTAGAATGTTATTGGGTGAAATTGTTAATCAGGATAGATTTCTGAATGCATGGAAAGGAGATCGGTCATGCTATTTCCGTATTTACTGGGTGTTGCTGTGGGTTATGGTGCAACAATTGAAGCAATCAACGAACTTGAAGACGCAAAGAATCGAGAATATCGAATGTGGTACTACAAGGATGAGCCGATACCCCCGGGGAAGCTCTTAAAGGTTTTTGTGGGAAGCATTATGATGGGTGTCAGTTTTCATTATGAATTCTCAGCGCATGTAGCAATGGTTTGCATGCTTTGCATAACGAGTTTAAGTTGGTTGGTTTCATGGAAGCGATTCACAGCATACAAGAAAATTGGCTCGCTTATTGCGTCGACAGTAACACTATTGGGCATGGTGGTATTTACCTACCGCATTTGGAATCAGTTTCCGATTTAAGGAAACAGGAAAGGAGAAACCATGATAGAAGGAAAGATGATTGAAATTCGACAGCTTGAACTGGGTGATGAAGTGTTGTTGCATAAATGGAGAAACCATGCGGGTGGAAATCGATACTGCGGGTTGCATATGGTTTCTTGCTGAGCAAAGAAGCGAGAAGACCTTTATCATTTGCAAAAAAGAGAACATGACACCGAACGGTGATATTTCATATAGAAATTGGAAACCAAAAAGCGGAATCATGCGGGAAGCGAATTTTGACAGTCGAACCGGTAAATTTATAGATGTGGTGTATATGGATATGCTGCGAGAAGAATGGTGCATGAAGGAGGAGTAGCGATGGAGTGGTCAAAATTTGAGCGGGAGCATCCATGTGTATCGATTGAAAGCAATCGTTTTGAGGAGATTCCCTATCTGAGTGTAACACCGAAAAACTGGGATGGAGAATTACCGACAATCATTTATTATCATGGATGGCACTCAAGCAAGGAGTTTAAGCGGTTTGAAGCGATGCTGATATCCAGTTTCGGTTATCGTGTGATTGTTCCGGATGCGCTTTATCATGGGGAGCGAGGCATCATTGATTATGATGATCCGGAAAGTCTTGACCGGTACTTGTGGGAAATTATTCTAAAAAGTGTAACAGAATCGGATCGTTTATTTGCTCATTTGCATGACCGTTACGGGATTAAAGAAGAGAAGATTGTAGTAATGGGGAGTTCCATGGGGGCGATGACGGCTGCGGGTGTGTTTGCGAAGCAAGAGAATATCAGAGGTGTGGCAACGATCAGTGGAGTGAATGCATGGAGTAGAGCCATTGAACAAGGAGTCATGCCGAAAGTGGGTGCAGACGAAGATTTAATTGAGAAATTCGATTTGCTTATCCATAAAGAACGGATTGGAAGAAGACCTGTGCTGATCCTGCATGGGACAGAAGACCATTCGCTGCCGATTGATTTGCAGCGAGGGTTCTTTGAAGAGGTGAAAACCAATAACAACCATGTTCGAATGGTTGAATATGATGATGTGGGTCACAGATTTACCATGAATATGATGCAGAAACTGATGGCGTGGTTGAATGAGTATATGGGATAAATTTCAAATTGCCCTTGCTGTCTTTTGACGAGATTGTGAGATCCGATACGAATCCATGAGTGGAGTTAAAATCAATTTCGGTGAACCGTATAACAAGTAGCGGTAAAAAAATATCGATGGAAGTATTTAAAATGCACATTGGGAAGGGATTATTGACCTATGAGGAATATTTAAGGCAGGAAAAGAGAGTCATTAATATCGCTGAAACAGCAGGTGTGGTCATTGATGGATTCTATTGCTGCCCCCATCGTATGACCCCATGCGAGTGTAGGAAGCCTCTGCCTGGTATGGTTAATCAGGCGAAATCCAGTTATGACATCGATATTTCAAACAGCTATGTCTTTGGTGATATGGGCTGCAGTGATATGCTTTTGGCCCATCATATTGGCAGTAAAAGTATCTTGGTTAGGACAGGTGTTGGTGAGGGCAGTCTTACTGCCTTCAGACATACATGGGCTGATGTAGAGCCAACTTTTATTGCTGACAACATACTTGAAGCTGTGAAAATGGCAATATATGAGTAGGGAAAGCATTGAATGGAGAACTTTTGGGAATATGAAATAGAAGCTGTTAACAACTTTTGAATCACTTACATTATAAAAGTGACGTTGAGTAATATTTCAAAGAGGATAGACAATATATTGATCAAATTAAACGGAGAAAGCAATGATAGCGCTTCTTCGTTTTTATTACACCAGCTATGGGAAGTTTACCTCTGGTCGATAAATGGAACGTCTAGGCTTGAACATATTGAGGGAATCGTTTATTACTATGATTGAGGATGAGCGTTTGGCTAGCAATCTTGATTTTGAAATATTGAAGAGGTGAGTCTCTACTTCATATGTAATGAAGTTACTATTTCAAAAAAGATTCTATTGACAATTCGAGCACATAGTACTAAAATGAAAATAAGTTACATAGTATTATATTGATAATAACTACTTGGATAGGAGTTCTGAATGAAAGCTGTTGTATGGAATCATTATGGAAGTGCAGATCAATTAACATATAAAGAGGTGGAGAAACCCACAATAAAAGATAAGGAGATCCTAGTTCGGGTTCATGCATCAACGGTCACCGCCGGCGACTGTGAAATCAGAACATTGAAGTTCCCGTTTCTTCTGAAGTGGATGCTTCGTCTCTACTTTGGTTTTTTAAGACCGAAAGATGTGATTCTCGGTCAGGAGTTATCGGGGGAAGTGGTGGAGATCGGTCAAGGAGTTACCAAATTCAAAGTTGGTGACCAAGTCTTTGGATCCTCTGGATTGAGATTGGGGGGCTACGGTGAATATGTTGCAATACCGGAGAAAACCCAAATGGGAATCATAACCCATAAACCTGAATTCATTAGTTATGAAGAAGCCGCTGCCATGCCTGTTGGTGGTATGGAAGCTCTTCATCTGTTGAAAGTAAGTCAAGTAGCTGCAGGTAGCAGGATTTTGATCAATGGTGCCGGCGGTAGTATTGGCACTGCGGCAATACAAATTGCAAAGCATTATGGAGCACAGGTCACTGCCGTAGACTCTGATGAGAAATTGGACATGATGAGAAACCTTGGAGCTGATGTAGCCTTGGATTATAACATAACGGAATTCACCACACTGGAAGAATCCTATGATGTCATCATTGACATCGTGGGTAGAAGCGAAATCTTTAAAAGTTTTAGCAGACTCAATGATGAAGGGATCTTTTTGGTTGCCAATCCAAGATTTCGACACAAGTTGTTGAGTCGAGTCACCAAATTATTTGGCTCAAAGAAGATGATTGTGGATATTGCCAGCCATACAGAAGAAGGTCTCAATGAACTTCTGAGACTTTATGGCGATGGCCTCTTGAAAATTGAAATTGATAAGATATTTCCCTTAAAGGATGTGGCCAAGGCCCATCACTATGTGGAATCGGAATTGAAAAAGGGCAATGTGGTCATTGTCGTAAAGGAGTCTATATGAAAGCGATTATTGTATCAAAATATGGAAAGTCGGATGTGATTAAGGTTGTTGAAAGAGATATTCCAGAGATTGGTGAATCCGACGTATTGATCCGAATCATGGCATCATCGGTTTCGCCTGTGGACATCGCCTTTAGAACGGGAAAACCCTTTGTATCCAGATTGTTCACAGGGTTCAATAAGCCTAAATATGAGATTCCTGGGGATATTATTGCAGGCATTGTAGAGAAGAAAGGGACTGAGGTCACCCAATTTGATATCGGTGATCGGGTATTCGGTCATGCAGGGTTGAGTTTTGGCGCTCAAGGACAATATATTGCATTGAATGTGAAGGAGGCTATAGTAAAGATGCCAGATGAGATGTCTTTCGAAATGGCTGCGGCTTTTGCTTATAGTGCCATGACCGCCATGGCGTTCTTGGAGGAGCATTATGAAATCACATCGGATACAAAAGTATTGATCAACGGGGCATCTGGTGCCATTGGCACCTTTGCCATTCAGTTTGCAAAGCAAAAGGGTGCACATGTGACCGCTGTTTGTAGTGGCGGTAATGCTGAACTGGTGATGTCCATTGGAGCAGATGCAGTCATCGATTACGCGAAGGAAGATTTCACTACTATGGATCAGTCCTTCGATTTTATCTTTGATGCCGTTGGCAAGAGTAATTTTGGCAAAAGCAAACAGGTTTTAAAGCGTGGGGGCATTTACTTGTCAACGGTACCTGCATTTAGCTTGATGTTGAGAACAGCACTGAAAATGAAAAGTCAGAATAAAACAGGGAAGTTCGTTGCAACAGGTCTAAAAAAACCAGAACAGAAACGGGAGGATTTGAAAAAACTCGCCAATATGTTTTTGGATAAACAACTGAGTGCGGTAATTGATCGTGAGTATACAATGGATGAAATCATTGAAGCACATGATCATGTGGAGCATGGTCACAAACGTGGCAATATTATTTTGAAAATGGTGTAATGGAGGTTATCAGGACTAAAAATGAATGATAATAAACTGAATGCTCAAGGGGTTGATGAAAGCACCTTTTTGGCCAACTATGATATGACAGCTTTTGATCGGCCATCGGTCACCGTGGACATGCTGCTGTTGACAGTAGATGAAATCAAATCGGAGAATATTCGCAAGCTGCCTGAAAAAACGTTGAAAATTCTTCTGATACAGAGAAATGAACATCCCTATTTGGGTCAGTGGGCCATTCCAGGTGGTTTTGTACGTATGAATGAGAGCTTGGATCAAGCGGCGTATCGGGAATTGTCTGAGGAAACGGGCGTAGATAATGTTTATTTGGAGCAACTGTATACATTTGGCGCCGTTAATCGGGATCCAAGAGGACGGATTATCTCCTCTGCCTATATGTCCTTGGTGGATATGCATCAGATTACCACTAAAGCGGGCACCGATGCTTCGGATGCCAAGTGGTTTGATATTCGTTATAATGTTGTGAATCATACAGTGAAAAGCGAAAGCAACCAGTCTGTTGAGACAAAGGAAATTGAAATTGAATTGAACCATGAGAATATTCAGTTGAAAGCAGTGGTGAAAGTCGTGAAAAGCGTTTCCGGAAAACATGTGACCTTTGAAAGAAAATTGTTCTCTAGTGATCAATTGGCATTCGATCATGGGGTCATCATACAAACTGGTCTTGAGCGACTGAGAAGTAAGGCAAACCAATCAGATATAGTGTTTCAATTGATGCCTGAACTGTTTACCTTGACCGAATTGCAGAAGACATATGAGGTGATTCTGGGCCAATCCCTTTTGAAAGCCAATTTCAGAAGAAAGATAGCGAAGTATGTGGAAGAAACCGATGAAATTGTTCAGGACAAGGGGCATCGACCTTCAAAGTTGTTCAAATATAAACCATACATGGAAGAATAGCAATCTGATGTTGAGTCGCTGAATATGGTTCAAAGAGCATCACTTAGTTGTGCCGATCTATGTAGAATATTTTGGGAGGAATGAGTATGAAAGAACAAGTAAAACTTTGCATACATCAGTTGTTTACAGGACTTAATGAGCATGATGGCGATGCGATACAAGACATTTGCCATAAGTAGGGTACCCTTTATATCAGTAATGAGTCGCAATGCGTGGCCGGGTGTTAATGCTATAGATTCAATAAAACTATATGGACGTCAATTACTACCAATTTTCAGAGTATTAATTAGTAAAGATATTGATCAATTAAGCATTGATGCGAAAGATTATTATGAACGTATATTAGTTAGGTCATCATATGAGTATTTCTTACGCACTAAAAATTAAAATAACAAAAGGGAAATAATTTAGAATAATGAATGTTGAAAAAATGTCCAATAACTTATTTGAGAAATATTGACGCACTAGTGAGTGTATGATATTTCTTTGATATTAGAAAAAACGTAAGTTTCGCAAGGACGGGGTGTCGATTTTGACGATTTTTGATTGGATCAAGTTTATTATGAGATACAGCAGCGAGCAGTGATTGGCGCTTGCCATACCGTAGAATTAGAGAGTGACGAAGAAGTAATATCAAAAAGATTTTCTGACGGAAGATAATCTAATGTTTTTATTGTCAAAGCATTAAAACTGCCCCGAGATATGCAAGTTGTAATGGATATTTCCATGCTAACGCTATTGGTATTGATCATGGCCAATATTCTAACTGTTATTAAAGAATCCTCGAGGCTATGAGGGACCATTAAGGGCTCTCTTGAAACTGGCTACAAATATAAGGTGAATTCGACTCTCTCATGATTGAGGAAGTCGAATTTCTTTTTCGGGTTAGGTAAATTACGGTGAACCGTACTATAAGTAAGTGCAGTTAATACAAGGCTAATTTCGATATTTTGAAGTTAGCCTTTCGTTCTAATACTTGCAGAAAGTATCAGAAGGTATTAGAATAGTATTAGAATATCAGAGGTGATGAGTAATGAAGAGAGAAGATATCAATACAGAATTCAAGAAACAGTTTGTAAAAGATATCGTGAAAACTGTTGTAGCTTTTGCGAATACGAACGGAGGAATAATTTATATTGGTGTTGATGATTTCGGTGAAGCAATTGGACTGGCAAATTATGATGAAGAGCTACTCAAACTTACAAATGCAGTCAGAGACAATATACGCCCTGATATGACTGCATTTACATCAAGTGATTTTGAGAAGATTAATGGTCAAGATGTTATTGTCTATGAAGTTCAAAAAGGTACATCATGCCCGTATTATCTCACGAGCAAGGGTTTAAAACCTGAAGGGGTTTATGTTAGACAGGGAGCATCTTCGGTACCGGCATCGCAGTCGGCTATACTCAAAATGATTAAGGAAACTGATGGTGATCGTTATGAGGACCTTAGATCATTAAATCAGAATCTTGAATTTGATACACTAAGAAAAGAATTTAAAAATGCAGAGATTATCTTGGAAGAGCCACAAATGAAGACGCTCAAGATTATTGCTGAGGATGGTCTTTATACCAATTTGGGGCTTTTGCTGTCGGAGCAGTGTCAGCATACAATAAAAGCTGCTGTATTTGAAGGAACCAGTAAGAATTTATTCAAAGATCGTTACGAATTCACCGGTTCAGTTTTGAAACAAATGCGTGAAGCGTATGCCTTTTTAGACAGATATAATCGAACGCAGTCTGTTTTTAAAGGGATAGATCGGATTGATTCTAGAGAGTACCCGGAAGCTGCTTTAAGAGAGGCGCTTTTAAATTCAATTGTGCATAAAGATTATTCGTTTAGTAGCAGTACGCTGGTGAGTGTCTTTGATGATCGAATTGAAATATTGACAGTTGGTGGGCTGGTTAAGGGGATTACAAAAGATGACATTCTAATTGGGACATCAATTTTGAGGAACAAAAATCTTGCTAATGTTTTTTACCGACTGAAGTTGATTGAAGCATATGGAACAGGCATACTCAAAATTAATGAAAGTTATGAAAGTTATGATGTTAACCCTAAACTTGAAATATCAGACAATGCATTTAAAATCACATTGCCGGCTATTCGAATCCATGAAGTGGGAAACAGTTTGAAGACTATGTTTAATGCAAGTGAGGCTCGAATCCTTGAGATGTTGAAATCGAATGAGCCTATCAAACGCAGTGATGTTGAACATGCGTTATCTATATCACAGCCGATGGCAGTTAAGTTGCTTAAAGGACTTCTTAATAAAAATGCGATTGAAAGAATAGGGGCTGGAAAAAACACACAATATATTTTAAAGACCTAGATCCATATTTTCGGTTTCATACCTAGTTGGAAGAAAGAAGACTCGTTAGAGATATAAGGTGAATTCGACTTTCTTGTGATTGAGGGAGTCGGATTTGTATTTCGGGTTAGGGAAAGTACGGTGAACCGTATTATAAGTGCAACACCCTAGGAAATACCGGGGTGTTGTTTTACATTTCGTGTCGAATTGCCAGCTTGATTCATTTAGCCTCCGTTCGAAGATTGGGATATCGAGATTCAAGATTGTTCAAAGCAAGTCGGCAGGATGAAACTTATTGATGGCAACCTCGTCTATTTTAGGAGATGGAAGGGCTCTAGGTTGTCCTGATAAACCTAAATATTTGAAGTGAGGAATAAAGATGAAGAGAATAATGGGTGTCGCCATGTTGGTGATTATGCTGTTGGGCAATGGAGTTTTTGCGATGGATACTGAGGTGAAGCCGATCAATGAGGTTTCCAATGATGAAGTCAAACTGATCGTCAATGGTGAAGAACTTGTATTTTCGAGCTATACGGTACAACCATACGAGCGGGATGGGATCCGGATGCTTCCGCTACGGTCGATCGCTGAAAATCTTGGATTTGTTGTCGGTTGGGATGAGGATGCTCAAAGAATCGACTTGCAAAAAGGAGTCGATCATATACAAATAACCATTGGGAAAGACGAATACCTGAAGTTGGGCGGGCAG
Organism: Eubacteriales bacterium; assembly: GCA_030625815.1. Classification (GTDB taxonomy): domain Bacteria; phylum Bacillota; class Clostridia; order Tissierellales; family GPF-1; genus GPF-1. Next base: position 43,838 of record DAOUQF010000024.1, on the reverse strand, counting down.
TCTTTCGCTCTTGGTATAGCGCCTGAAATTTCACAGGAAAGGACTTTTGTACCCGTCACATTTTTTAGCGAAGTTTTATCGGTTGAGATAACCATTGATGGAAGTCAAACCATTCTTGACGGATGCTACGACTATGAATTTAGTGCAGAGGATCCTGAAGTCAAAGGAATTGTTGCGGATGTGCCAGAGAACTATATGGAAAACAATTTTTATGAATATATGCATGAAGTCGTAGACTCATTTGACAGCGATGGGAAAGCGATCAAGATTATCGGCAACAATCATTCGGATGACATGTTTATGGGATTCTATAGAGAAGTCAAAGGATTGGAGCCGAATACGGAATATATTTTGAAGTTACAATTCGATCTTGGCACCAATGTACCAAAGGGGATGATGGGAATTGGTGGATCGCCGGGATCCTCTGTTGTGGTGAAGGCGGGATTTGTATCAGAAGAACCGCAGCTTGTGAAGGATGCGCTCAATCATATCAGGTTCGGAAATGTCGACAAAGCCAATCAAAGTCAAAGTGGAAAGGACCTCAAGATCGTATCGGATATGGAAAAAGCATCGGATGATTATTCGGAGGTTTTTGAATATAAAACGATTGCGCGTTATTTTCGTGCGACGACAGATGAAAATGGGGTTGTCTATTTGATGATCGGTACAGATTCGGGTTTTGAAGGGAAGACCGAGGTTTATTATCATCAAGTAAAACTAACGGTACGAGAAGCGACCGCGTATAATTTTTCAACGATTCAAGCAGATGCTAGCGCGCTAGATAATTAATTGATGGAGAAACTGCCATAGACCCTATGGCAGTTTTTTGTTGCAAAATGCAAGAAGTGGTTCTCGACACATTCGTTCGCTGGGTTCCTTGATTGATTCTTATTGATGTGTTCGGCAATAGGTTCTTGTTGAATGGCAGAATTTACTATAAAATGGGAAAAATGAGACAAGAAGATGGAGGGCATATGAAGAGAAGAATAAAAGGATTGGTAATGTTGTTAGTCATTCTCCTGACAACGACGGCTGTGTTTTCTGCGACAAACGATGAAACAATCGCTGTCGTATTTGATAAAATTGGAATTAAAATCAATGGGGAGAACATGGAGCAGAGGAGCATGACATACGAAGATACGACGTATGTTCCGCTGCGTGCGTTTGCCGAAATGCTGGGGAAAAAAGTGTCGTGGGATCACGTCGGGTCACTCGTACGTATCGATGATTACGAGGCTCAAACGCTTAGCCTCAAAAATAAAGTTGATGCATATAATCCAAAAATCAGCTTGGAAGAATTGGATCTCAGTAAAGAGATGATTGAAGCAATTGAGATTGAGATGGATGGCCAAACGCAATTTGTAAAATACGAAATCAACAGCAATGAGATTCTTTTCAAAAATTATCAAGAAAACATACAAAATGTTTTGCCGTTAGGGAAAGAATGCACATTGAAAGTATTCACAAAAGGGAATGCGACAATCAAAGCAACATTTATAACTGCGCAATATCCAGAGATTGTCGAAACCGGTGAATATACCACCTATTACATTGAAGCAATGCCGGGAAAAGGATTCAACTATCCGTATGTAATCAGCTTGCCAAGCAATCTGTATAAAGAGAAGAATCAAGGGAAAGAACGGTATCTTTTGGTGGAACCCAATAATTTTGGGCAAACATCGAACAATCTGGAGGATCATGTGGATGATGCTCTGAAAGGTATCTATGACCAGGTGCCTTCATATCGATTGCAAGAGGAGCTGTGGTTGCCACGGCTTATGCCAATCTTCCCGCGTCCTGATTTGTACTTCGATCGACGGGGACCCTATACGCATTCGTTGGACAGCTACACGATCTTTATGGATGAGTGGTTTCTAGAGGATTACCAGGATTCTTCTTATCAAGCGATGATGGCACGGAATGGAATTACAAAAGCTGAGGTTGAGAAAATGTACAACCTTGATGAGCAGCTTAATGCCATGATGGATCACGCGATTGAGCTTTTGAATGCGAATGATCAAAAAGTGAATGAAGAAAAGGTCTTTATGTACGGATTCTCTGCATCGGGAAACTTTGTGAGCCGATATATTGCGCTATATCCGGAGCGGGTGAAAGCGGCGTATGCCGGGGCGGTAAACAGCATTGTGATGATGCCTTCGGACTCCTATCAAGGGGATCGACTGATCTATCCCATTGGAACGGCGGATAATGAAAAGATCACGGGTAAAACTTTTGATATGGAGGCGTATAACCGGGTGGCGAAGGTCTTCTACATGGGAGGACTGGACAGAAATGACACGCTGGATTACGCAACCCCCTACGAGCAAAATGAAAAGGATTTGATCATTAAACACTTCGGTCGAAAGATGTTGCCAACCCGATGGAAAAACACCCAAGACACGTTCTTTGAATTGGGCGGCACGGGAGCATTTGTGACCAACGAGATGAAGGGGCATGGTGGGGATTTGGATGATTCATCGTATATGATCAAGGTCTTCGACCTCAACCGAGAAACGGAAACGCCGGTTTATCCGGCGATCAATTCGGACCATGTTCGTGTGCGGGCGAAGTAAATGGCAAAGAGAAAACCGAGATAGGCGGAATGAATCCGCCCATCTCGGTTTTTTGTTTTTTGCGTGAAGAGGGCTCACTTGAAACGAAATATTCAATTGCCGAAAGCAAACTTTTTTAAGTAGCCTAATAGATAGAGAAAGATTTAAATGAAAACATGTTTTTTTGAAATTTGTAGAAAAACGAGAAATTAGTGATAGAATATTAGTTGGAATGAATTGTCAGATGAAATGATGAGAGAAAAATCTAGATTCCGTATATACTGAGTTTCATCATCATTTCTGGCTTTGTCATGTTAGGAATGAAAATGGTTGAAGATGCGAAAAAGAACGAATACGAGACTTGGGCATCTTCAGATGGTTCGGTTCCGATTAAGAAAATTGGGGCTCTAATTGCTGCTACGATTACCTTATTGAGTGTAGTGGTAGGCGGCTATCATCTTTGGGATCAGTTTCCGATGTAAGGAATTTAGAAAGGAGCAGATCATGATTGAAGGAACGAAAGTTGTTATTTGACAGCTTGAATTTGGGGATGAAGAATGGTTGCATCGATGGTGAAACAATGCAAAGGGCAATGCGTATTGTGGATTGTTATATGGTTTTTTGTTGAGCAAAGAAGCATTTCGATTGGTGATTAAGAAACAAATTGATGAGACACAGGTGCTTCCAAGCGAGAAGACTTTTATTATTAGCAAAAAAGAGGACATGAAACCAATTGGTGATATTTCATACCGGAATTGGAATCTGAGAAATCGAGTTGCGGAATTTGGAATTAAAATTGGCGAGATGGAAGAACAACTAAAGGGATACGGTGCTGATGCATTAACGTATTTTATTGGTTTTATGTTTAATCATTTGAAGTTGAATCGGATCGAATTGACCACTTTGAAAGATAATAAGAAAGCGCAGAATCTGTATAAGAAGTTGGGCTTTCAACAAAGTGGAATCATGTGTGAAGTAGGTTTTGATAGCAGAAGTGGGGAGTATATTGATGTGGTCTATCTGGACTTATTGAGGAAAGAATGGACGAGAAAATTGAGTGAATCTGAATCAGATACAAACCATATATATTGAAAGGAGAATACTAATGCAAAAAGATTTTCATTTCTATGCAATTTATACTTTATGTAGACTATCAGGATTAAAGAGAGAGGAAAGTAAGATTATTGCATATTCTTCTCAACATACTGACGATGCAAAGTATTTTCATGCCATCAATTTTGAAAACGGTGGGAGATTTCAACAAGGTATGTCTGCGCACAGATTTTTCACATTGAAAGTTTTTCGAAAAGAAGTAGGTTATGATATTTTTGTTCCATTTCATTTTTTGCCAGGTGGAGAAGGAAATTGCTTTTGGGAAAAAATGCTATGCAGACAGAATAGCGAGATTTCAAAGATTATGATAAGCGAGACGCTAAAATCCGTGAAAAAACCTTCTGGTTTGCATAGGCTAGGGATCTCATTACACGTTTATGCAGATACATGGGCGCACCAAAATTTTTGTGGTATGAAACATAGTATAAACAATGTGACGAACTTACGAGATGAAACAAATAATGAGTTCGAATACTTGGGACAATATCTACCTGAACTTGGGCATGCAAATGCAAACAAATTTCCAGATATTCCTTACCTAGAGTGGGGTTATGATGAACAGAGAGAGGTAATCAATAATACCGAGAGGTTTATAGATGCAGCTAACTCAATATATAAGATTCTCAGTAATGATTTAAGAAATCAAATTCCAATGATATATGAGAGGGAACCCGTTGCATGGGAGTATATTGTTGAAAAACTAAATAAAACTTTTCTATTTGTTGGATCTCTTGATGAAAGAATTGCTCATTGGGAGAAAAATATTGAAAGTGGATTTTTTGGTTTAAACGAAAAGATACGCTATGACGATCGGGAATGGTTTTATTCAGCGATAGAAGTTCAAGAGCAGAAACCTTTTATGATTAATACTTGGAATTCATATAAGAACTCACAAATCATGAAAGGGAAGAGTCCATTTAATCAGTATCGTGACAGTAATAAGTATATTCGGTTAGAAGACTTCAAAACATCTAATTGGAAGTATTTTCATGACGCCTTACTTGAGCATAGATATTTTCTCAAGCACCAATTGCTACCTCAATATGAGATTTTCATATAACTTAAGAACGATAAGAGATATATTTTTGAGTGCTCGAAATGCTATAACCTCTTCTGAAGAGTAATATGTTTTTAGACAATGAATGTATTTGGCAAGTTTTAAAAATGCAAGAAATGGCAAAGAAAAATGTTACAGTCTTTCAATTAATTTGATTGACATAGGTATTTGTGGTAAGTTTTAAAAACCCGAGAATGATGAAGTTCATCACTCGCGGGTTTTATTTTATTCTTCGTGTTGAATTGTCAGTTTGATTTTGTTCTCATCCAGCTCGAAGTGAGCGGTGTCGCCTTCTTGAAGTTCGCCTCTCAGGAAGCGTTCCGCCAACTCGTCTTCAATTAGACGTTGCAGCGTTCTTCTCAGTGGTCGGGCGCCGTATTGTACGCTATAGCCCAGTTCCACCAAGTGTTTCTTGGTATCGACGGTGATTTTCAGATTCATTGTTTTTGCATGAATGGAATTTGAACGATGTTTATGAGTAAGTGAAAATCGAAGAAGAGTCAAGGAAAGACAGGTTGTCAGCTGTGGAAATTTGTAGGTTGACTTCCAAAAACCGGAATGATATGCTTTATTTAATAGAAAAACGTGGATGGTTACTGATAATGCAGGCTATACCTTTAATTTGATTAAAGGTATAGCCTTTTTTATTTGAAAAATTTGACATTCGTGTCTTTAGGGGAAGGGGTGAATCAGTGGTAATTTGCAAAGTTCTAAACAACAATGTTGTCGTAGTGGAAGATGCACAAGGAAGAGAGCAGATTCTAATGGGATGTGGGATCGCTTTCGGAAAGCGGACAGGAGATTTTGTTGCGAAAAAAGATATCGAAAAAGTATTTGCATTGACTTCAGCAGATGTGTCTGGAAAATTCCAAGAGCTTATTTCTGAAATTCCGTTGGAGAGTATGGAAGTATCGGCTGAAATCATTTCGTATGCAAAAACACGATTGGGAAAGAAGCTTAATGATAGTATTTATATCTCATTGACCGATCATTTGCATACAGCGATTGAGCGCTATAAAGCCGGAATTGCAGTGAAAAATGTTTTGTTATGGGATATAAGACGATTTTTTGCAGATGAGTATCAGATTGGCATGCGGGCACTGGATATTGTTGAAGAATGCTTTGATATCAGACTACCCAATGATGAGGCTGGTTTTCTTGCGCTGCATATCGTCAATGCAGAAATGGATGAAGTAACAGAAAACATGTACGAAATTACAAGTGTCATGCAGGAGATTACAAGCATTGTTAAGTACTATTTCAAGATTGAATTTGATGAAGAGTCCGTATATTTTTATCGATTCGTAACACATTTGAAGTTCTTTGCACAACGTCTGATCAATCTTAATAATTATGCGGATGAAAATGATGATAATCTACTAGAGACAATTCGAGGAAAGTATCCAGATGCATATCAATGTGTTATGAGAATCGGACACTACATCCAAGAAAAATATCAGTACGCAATATCTAATGAAGAGAAATTGTATTTAACGATTCATATTGCAAGGGTGGTTGCAAAAAACCCAACACACTAGCATAATTAATAAGCAATTCGGAATAGACGATGTAAGATTGAAAAGGTGATACATAGAAAGGAAGTGATGCGTAGTTAAGCGACACTATTTGTGTGGCTCTAGGATAGTAACATTCAGTTGGCTAGACCTTCAATTTCAAAACAATAACGATTTGGAGGAAAAATTTATGATGAAGTATAAGGAACTAACAAAGGATATTATCAGGTATGTTGGGGGAGAGGAGAATATCATTACGGTCACTCACTGCTTAACTCGATTGAGGTTCGCATTAAAAGACATGTCGCTTGTTGATGAAAAAGCATTGCTGGAGCGAGATGGGATTGTTACAGCACAGGCATCGGGTGGGAATTATCAAGTTGTGATTGGATCTCATGTTTCCAATGTGCATAAAACTTTAGTGAATCAACTTGGTGTAGATCCAAGCGAGTATGTAGAAGCAATCGCCAAGAAAGGCGTGCTGAACAGTCTGATTGACATTATTACGAAGGTGATCACCCCTGTTTTGAGCGTACTAATCGCGACGGGATTGATTCAAGGCACCCTCGCATTATTGACGGCGATCGGTGTGCTACAACCGACAGATGGCGCTTATATTTTGTTGCATGCCATGGGAAACGCACTCTTTCAATTCTTTCCAATTATTTTAGGCTATACGAGTGCCAAGGCATTTAATATGAGCGGGTATGTGGGGATGCTCATTGGAGGGATTATGGTTTTCCCTGGCATATCAGGAAGTCTTGCTGGTGGAGACGTCGCGTACACATTATTTGCGGGAACAATTTTTCAAACGGAAATATTTAAAACGTTCTTTAGTCTTCCCATTATGTTTCCAGTAACTGGATATGCATCATCGGTGATTCCAATTATCCTAGCAAACTATTTCACATCCAAGGTCGAGCATTTTTGGAGTAAGCGAATTCCAGACATCATTGGATTTACCCTAGTTCCATTTTTAACCCTGATGATCGCGGCACCAGTCGTGATTTTAGTGATTGGACCGATTGCGAATTTTGCTTCACTCATTATCACAGCTGCAGTAACGGGGCTGTATGAAATTTCACCAATTCTGACAGCTATTGTTGTGGCTTTTGTCTACCAACCGCTTGTCATTCTTGGGTTGCACTGGCCATTGGTAACCCTTGCAATCACCAATTACATTGCAACTGGCAGTGATTATATTTTACCGATGATCTTTACGGCGTCCTTTGCGCAAACAGCAGTTGTTCTTGCCGTTTATATGCGGACAAAATCCAAGAAGATGAAAGGGATTTGTATCCCAGCGATGATTTCGGGTATGTTTTGCATTATCGAGCCCGCTATATATGGCGTCACACTGCCAGTTAAAAAACGCTTTGCTTTTTCCATGGTGGGTGGAGTCGTAGGCGCAGCGGTTTTGGCGGCATTGAATGTGCGTATGTATGCAATTTCAGTGGGAGTGCTCGGAATTGTTGGTTTCTTGAATCCTGAGAATAGTTCTATGATGGGGTTGATTATTGCAGTCATTGCAACGACTGCGGCAATGATTGTTGCTTTTTCATTAACCTACTTCACTTTTGGAACGGATTCAAAAGACAGTGATGAAAAAGAGTCAATGTTATCAAAAGGCAGATTGAGACCTTTGTACAATAAGATTTCAATTGCAACACCAATAAAAGGGAAGCTTTTACCGCTCGGACAAGCAGAAGACGCCGCCTTTTCTAACGGTGCTCTTGGCAAGGGGGTTCTCGTGATTCCGAGTGAAGGAAAAGTTGTCGCACCATGCGATGGCAAGATTACAACTTTCTTTGAAACGGGCCATGCCTTGGGCTTTACAGCAGACAATGGTGTCGAAATTCTTGTTCATGTAGGGAAAGACACGGTCCAGTTGCAAGGCAAACATTTTAAAAAGATGGTGGCGCAAGGAGATCGTGTTAAAAAGGGTGAAGTCGTTCTTGAATTTGATTTACAGGCCATCCAGGAGCTCGGTTATAATATTGAGACACCCGTATTGATAACCAATTCAGAACAATTCTTGGAAGTGGTTCCTTCAAATGCCGACACGTTGAATGAGCTTGATCAATTGATGACGATTATACCATTTCAATCAACAGCAGATGTGCAACCAGTCAGTGTGGAAGCATGATCGAAAGGAATCAAATGCTACTCAAACGAATTAAAGGCGTGTTGATTGGCGGTGCGCTAGGCGATGCCATGGGCATGCCAACGGAGATGTGGACACGAGAGAAAATCAACCAACGGTATCCAGAAGGTGTTAGGAAATTTGAAGCAACTTCACCGGATGATTTTTTCGGACGGAATATGGTTGCTGGAAGTGTTACAGATGACACAATTAATACGGTGATGCTTGTCAATTCGATCGTTGCCTGTAAAGGCTCGCTTAATGCAGAAAACTATATTTCGGCACTCGTAAAATGGAGGGAGAGCTCAGAAACTGCTGCACTTGTTACGGGTCCTTCTACAATGCGAGCGCTCGACAAATTAGAAAAAGGGATTCCGATTGAGGAAACAGGAAAGTGGGGGACGACCAATGGTGCCACGATGAAAATCTCCCCCATAGGCATCGTATCTGATTATAGGAATCCTTCTGAAGTGATTGAGCATGTCTATCAAATCTGCATGCCTACTCACAACACAAATATCGCCATAACCGGCGCATCTATCGTTGCAGCATGTGTGAGTTATGGGCTAAGTGGTGGCGAATCAATGGAGTATCTTTGGACGTTGGCTGAAGAAGTGTTAGAAGCAGCCAAGGGAATTGGTTGTGAAACACCATCCGCATCACTGCGTTTTCGATTGCGTTATGTGAGAAAGCTGATCGAAACAGAGACAAGCCCAGATGGTGTTGACAAGCAGCGGGTACTGGAACGAGTATACGATGAACTGGGCGCCTCGTTCGAGACGATTGATACGATACCAGCCGTATTTGCCATTATCCAACTTGCGAAGGGCGATCCATTAGAAGCGGCATGCCTGAGCGCGAGTCTTGGGGGTGACACGGACACCATTGGTGCTATTGCTGGCGCGATCTGTGGTGCAATGAACCCTGACTTTGATGATTCGATCATTTCAGAGTTGGAATCGGTTAATGCATTGGATTTTGATGCTCTTGCTCAGTCTATACTGGTATATTCGCCATATCTGAGATGAAAGGAACCAAAAGACCAAAGCCCCGGGGATGATAAGTTCATCATTCCCGGGGCTTTATTTTGTTCTTCATGAAGTTCACTTTTCAATAAACGTTCCGCGAGTTCATCACTATAATTGATTAGAAAGTATTTATAGGTCGTTTACCGCTTGACGAGAAAACTGTCAAAGATTTGATCAAGCACAGGAAGGGATACAAGGTGATCGATTATCAAGACGGGGCAAGAAATTTAATGCATAGTCATGCAGATGCTCAACAAAAAAACACGTATTTGGATAATTTGGTAAATGATATTAAAATAAGCATTTAAAGAGTGGTAAAATGTTGTTGGATGAATTTGTTAATGGCAGTAGATTTTTATTATGCACAGGAGGAGATCAATCATGTTGTTGCCATATATACTGGGTGTTATTGTCGTCTACGCATCAGTAATTGAAGCGATCAATGAATTTGAGGATGCGAAGGATCGAGAATACAAAATGTGGTACTACAAAGATGAACCAATTCCTCCGGGGAAGCTCTTAAAAGCGTTTGTAGGAAGTCTGATGTATGGTTTTAGTTTTCATTATGAATTTTCTGCCCATGCGGCAATGATCGGCGCACTTTGCATAACGGTTTTAAGCGAGTTCGCTGCTTGGAAGCGATTAAAGGAATACAGGAAAGTAGGAGAACTGATTGCATCATCGATTTTGCTTATTGCCATATGCGCATTTACACTGAAATATTGGGGCTGGTTTTCTTTAACGAAATAAAGAAAGATAAGGGAGGCAAATAAAATGTGGGTGCCATATTTATTAAGCGTCTTAATCATTTATATTACAATCGTAGAATCGCTATATTCGTTCGAGGAAGCGAAGAAGAGAGAATACAAGAAGCGTAGATTTGATGACGCGCCGCCACCTCCAAAGAGGATTATAAAAGTCATTACAGTCATGTTTTTTACGATCTATTGTTTGAATTATACTTTTTCAGCCCATGTTACCTTGGTCTGAATGCTCATTTTTACTGCAAACGAATGGATTATCTCTTGGAAACGATATAAGCAAACTGGTTTCTTGTTGTCGTCCACAGTTTTTATTGCTTTGACAATGATGTCGGTTTATCACTTGTGGGATCAGTTTCCGATGTGATTTAGGCAATAATGAAGAGGGGAAATCGTATGAGTAAAATCTTTTCGTCAACCAGGCTAACTGAGTTAGTGATGTGGGCGTCTATTTTCATAGGCTGAATTTGGGATAAGGTACGGTGAACCGTATCATAAGTAACGGTGAAAAATGGGGAGGAATGTCTTGAAAGCTCATATCGTACTCTACTTAGTTAAGGATGCTTTCTTAGAGGTGGATTAATTCAGATAAGGTAGACACGGATAGTGTTTAGCCACTTATCCATTTGAAGATAAAGTTGACTTATTGCTAGAAAGAATTGAAAAGAACTTTCACTGCTAAGTATATATTGTTTACAAACACTGGACTATGTATGTTAAGGCTAGGAAATTATGAAGAGTTAATGTAATAAACTACATATAGTTGACCAAACATATGTTCCTATGTAATATTTAATTGAGGTGCTCAATGAAGGGCATTGTAAGACCGATTGAAGTTATTTCGTAGATAAGTTGTGAATATTGATAAATGGACAATGATTATAATCTAGTACTTATTTGAAAATATTGGTAAGTATTATTAGTTGTGCTATTATTATAGTATAAATAAGCAATATGGGGTTGAGTATGAAAAAGGCAGAACTAATAATGAAAAAGGGCAACACCGATGCAGATGATAGTATAAAAGGAATTGAGTTACAACGTTATCGTGCAATGAAAAGACTTTTGGATGCAGTGAGGGAGAATAAGAAGTCTATTTATTGTGCGGTTGAATGTTATGATGATGTTCTTCAGATTGATCGAAGTCAAGAGATTACCCAAATCGAAACTGAACAAAATAAATATGTAGCACACGATTTATCATTGAATAGTTCTGATGTAAAAAAGTCTTTAATCATTTTCTTAGAAAACTGGAGAAGCGTTGAAGAATCAGAAAAGATTAAGTTTGTATTTTATACAACGGCAGATATTGCTACAGAGAATGCAGTGGGTGTATTAGCAGGTTTTAAGGGCAAATTACCAAAGTGTGGCATATTGCAAAAACTTATCGATGATGAGGTGGAGACCGTTGTTGACTTCATAGTTCCTGTTTTGAGAGAACAATATCTGAAAAAGAAAAAAGTCAAAAAAACTGAAGAATCCAAAAAAATAGATGCATATTATGTTGAATTATTTAACTCTTATACTCGTGATCAATGGATAAAATTCTTAAGATTGATAGAATGGAACTTTAATAGTTGTAATGATGTAGATATAATACGAGATATTAAAGAGAGCATTCATTTACTGAGTATGGAAATGAATATTGATGAGAAGTATGAAGACTATATTTTTTCAAAGCTTAAGGAACTGTTTGATAGCAGCAATGGTCAGAAAGATTTTTTAAATAAACTAATTAGTGTTTCAGATGTAAAAGTAATATTCCATGACTTTTACAGAGAAGTAGTAACCGAGGGCTTAGTTGACCCAATGAATGAAAAATGGGATGAATTGGAAATAAAGGATAGACGTGATCTTAACACGAAAATAAGAGCAGTTATATCAGATGTTGATGAAAATCTTGTTGATGATCTTTTAGATGAATACGTAGATGGAAAGTATGAACAAGGAAAACATAGCATGCCGAGGCGTGTAAAAGCATACAATTATCGGATTTATAGAGTTTGTAAAAAGTATTTAGGGAAGTATGAGAGACGCTCAAAAGGAGTTGTTTTTACAGAAGAACTCATTGAATCAATAATTGATGAAATTGTAGCAGAAGCAGAAAGTATGATACTTGATAAAGCTAAGACTTATGAAGTGGCTTTTAGAGACCGTGAGATGATACGACAAACTGTAATTATTCTACTACAAGATTGCTACATTTCATTTGATTGAGGAGCGTTGTAATGGACAAAGTAAATAGAATTATTGATGATAAACGTAGAATGATGTTTATCTTGGAAGAGGATTATTATTACATCACGATGAGAATAATGATAGTTTTAATTGCTTTAAAATGCCATAAAAAACCATTTATTGATTACAAAAAAATGGGGATTTTACTTGAAGCATTAAAGAGCGACATGAATAACAGGTTGATGTGTAAAAGTCTAAGGAGAGAAGTCTTAGATGTATTTGACCGGGAACAATTGATATCGTTATATTGTCACTCTAAATCAAACAATAGTGTAGTTAAGAGAATTATGTTCTTCCTAGAGAAGAAGGAGTATATTACCTTCGAAAAAATCGAGGGGAAAGCAGGCGTAAATATTCTTCTGACAGAACTAGGTTACAGAGATTTCGTTGATCTAGTAAATGAACAAGAAAATGAAATCAAAAGAATAAATTGCATTCTGCAACTCTTGAAGAGTGCAAGGTATATTAAGGTAGAGTCGTTATATGATAAGGTGTTTGGTGAGGTGAGGAAATGGGAAGACTAAAAATTGTAAAAGTTATATACATAGGGGATACTTACCATTTTGAGTCACCTCTTTTAAAGGATGGAGTCAATATAATTGAAGGGGAAAATGAACACGGCAAGAGTACATTTATGAATCTCGTATACTATGGCTTGGGTGGAAAAGTGTATGGGTTTAACAAAAATGATAAAAATTCAAAAGAAAAGCATCCGGAGATTTGTAATGATACCAATAATTATGTCGAGTTACATATTGAAATTGATGATCATCAATATGAGTTAACTAGACATATTGGAGATAACCATATATATGTACTTGAAAATAGTGAAAATATTATACATACTAAAATTAATCGTAATAGTAGAGATTGCGAGATAGTGTTTTCAGATTGGCTTTTGGAAAAATTAAACATAAAAGTTTTTGAAATGTTTCAAGGAACGAGAAGCTTTAAACTAAATTTTAATGACTTATTTCGCTTAGTTTATCATGATCAAAAAACAGAGATTGATAAAATTTATAAGTATCCAGATGATGAAAGTAGTTACTCAGATTCGGTAGAAATTAGGAAAGCAATTTTTGAGATCTTGATGGGTCAATCATACGATACATATTATGATCTCCTAGGAAAGTATAAAGAAGCAAAGCGAGCTTTCGACAACGTCAATACAATTCTTCAAAGTTATGATGATTTCTTGGCTGATTTTATGGATGAAGAACTTGAAAATGTTAATGCAATATCGAACAAATTGAATGAAACTAAGAGTATGTATGATAAAGCACTAATTTCTAGAGATATTACCAAAGAGGAGAGGTATACTGCTTCAGATGTTCTAATTGAAGTAGAAGAATTAAAATCAAATATGAGAGATCATGAAGCCGAGAGGAATGAACTCCTAAAATCAAATACTTTTTTAAAACAATCCATCGAGAAAATCTCATTCCTCATTAAAGAAGCTGAATATGAGCTAAAAGAGATTGAAAGAATTCGTTTTATTAATTCAAAGTTAAAATTATTTTCGCCTAATACATGTCCTTTTTGTTTAACGAAAGTAGATAGAATTGAGGGGCATTGTATATGTGGCAATGAATTAAATGAAGATGAATATGAAAAGTTCTTTTATACAGATGATGAGTATTTGGTGATTATGCAGGCGAAAAAGAAGTCGATTATGACTTTAAAAGACATGCTCCAAAAGAAATTCGATCGAGTGGAGAAGAACAAGCGGTTTATCAATGAGGTTGATGGGAAGATTGTTGAATTTACAAATCAGATTGATGTTCTGTTTAAAGACATAAACCCTGATTACAACACTGGAATGATTCGTAAATTGGATGATAGAATATTCGTACTTAAAAATAATATGATCGAACTAGAAAATGCTTTGGAATTGGCTGGAAAGAAAGAAGAAAAAGTTAAAGAACTAGGATTGAAGAGATCAAAGATGAATACACTCAAATTCCAAACGGATAAGGCATTGAATACTGCGAAAGAAGATATACTTAGTAAGCGTGAAGGTTTTAGTAAGTATTACTTGAAGTATATGAAGATTGCTGATAGTAATTGTTTTGATGCATATATTGGAGATGATTATATGCCAATTATCAATACTCATGAATATCGAGCTAGAAGTACCAGAGTACCTAGACGACTAATGTATTTTATTACATTATTAGTTATGAGTTTAAAGTCTGAGATAAGTTATCCAAAGCTTCTTTTAATCGACACGCCAAATAAAGAAGGGATTGATGATATCAATCTTAAGAAAAATATTGGAGTAATTGATACGATTATAGAAGATATCCCTTCTCTTGCAAAATATCAGGTAATCATGTCAACAGGTATAAATAGATATCCTAATGCTATGAAAGAGAGAGTCTTTATAACTCTTAAAGATGAAAATAAATTACTCAAGAAAGTATATTGACTATGAATATTCCATAAAAATTGCGATCATTATTTTTACAATTATTCAGACGGATCAGATATTTAAAAATATATGAAAGAATGCAATTGCTGAAAACTATATTATATTAGTGAAGCAAAGCTTCAGGTCTAATAAAAGGGGCTCAATTATTGCGTGAGCTATGCTCAATTTGAGCGTGAGGATGGGTCAATTTCACCGTGAAGGTGGGTCAAATGGAATGAAATATTCAGTCAATTGGAGTGAAATATTCAAAAGTACGGTGAACCGTACCATAATTAACCGAACACGAGTAGTGGCAGATGAAACGCCCCGGAATTCTCCGGGGCGTTGGTTTTATTCTTCGTGTTCAATTGTCAGTTTGATCTTGTTCTCATCCAGATCGAAGTGAGCGGTGTCGCCTTCATTGAGTTCGCCTCTAAGGAAGCGTTCCGCCAACTCGTCTTCAATTAAACGTTGCAGCGTTCTTCTCAGTGGTCGGGCGCCGTATTGTACGCTGTAGCCCAGTTCCACCAGGTGTTTCTTGGCTTCCTTGGTGACTTCCAGCTTCATCTTCTTCGCGTGAAGCTCCAAGGAGATCTCGTTGAGCTGCAGTTCGATGATCTCGTGCAGATGCTCAGGTTTCAATCGGTGGAAGGCGATGATCTCGTCGATCCGATTAAGAAACTCTGGTCTAAAGAATTTTCTGAGGGCTTCTTTTGACGCTTCCGATTCGAGCTGATCTCCTTGGTTGCCGAAACCAAGGGTTGAGCTTTTAGTTTGTGTGCCGGCGTTGGAGGTCATGATAATGACCGTGTTTTCAAAGTGTACCGTGCGTCCCTGGCTGTCGGTCAATCTGCCGTCTTCCAGAATTTGAAGCAGCATATGGAAGACATCCGGGTGTGCCTTCTCGATTTCATCGAGGAGAACAAGGGAGTATGGTTTTCTTCTGATCTTTTCTGTCAAGAATCCGCCTTGATCATAACCCACATATCCGGGAGGCGCGCCGATCAATTTCGATACGGTGTGCTTTTCCATATACTCGGACATATCCAAGCGAATCATGGCTTCTTCGGATCCAAAGAGCTCAATGGCTACGCTTTTGGCAAGCTCGGTTTTCCCTACGCCGGTTGGTCCCACAAAGATAAAGGATGCGGGCTTTCGGTCGCGGTGGAAACCGGATCGCTTTCGCCGGATGGTCTTTGATAATGCTTGCACGGCTTTGTTCTGGGCAATGACGCGTCTGTGAAGACGGTCTTCCAATTGAAGCAGTCGATCCGCTTCGAATTCTGAAATCTTATGCACCGGAATCTTGGTCCAGGCTTCAATCACGTAGGCGATGTCTTCGCGGGTTAAGGCAACCTGGCCGAATTGGGTTTCCAATTCATCGATCTTTTTAACCAGACGCAATTCTTCTGACTTGTGTTCAGCGGCCGCTTCATATTGACCTGATTCAGCGGCTTCTTCCTTCTCTTCCTGCACCCGGAGAAGTTCGTCTTGCAAGGCGGCAATCTCGACTAACCCTAAGTTCTTCAGGTTGGCGCGAGAGCCTGCCTCGTCGATGACATCAATGGCTTTGTCTGGCAGAAAGCGGTCGGTGATATAACGCTCCGACATTTCCACCGCGGTTTCAATCAACTCGTCGGGAATAATGACCTTGTGGAAGTCTTCGTAATAGGAACGAATTCCTTTCAGAATCTCGACGGTTTCTTCGATGCTGGGTTCTTCCACTAGAATCGGTTGGAACCGACGTTCCAGCGCCGCGTCCTTCTCGATGTACTTGCGGTATTCATCCAGAGTGGTTGCCCCAATGATTTGAATCTCACCTCGTGCCAGGGCGGGTTTCAAGATATTCGCCGCATTCATGGCGCCGCTTTCCGCTTCACCGGCTCCAGCGATATTATGAAGCTCGTCAATGACGAGAATGATGTTGCCTTCCGATGCAGCTTCCTTTAGAAGGGCTTTCATGCGGTTCTCGAATTGTCCCCGGAATTGCGTGCCGGCAACAAGTGCTGTCAGATCCAGCAGATAGACCTCGCTATTGAGTAGTTTGGCGGGGACCTTCTTTTCGGCAATCCGCACGGCCAGGCCTTCTGCGATGGCGGTCTTGCCGACACCGGGTTCGCCGATCAGCACGGGATTGTTCTTGCTTCTTCTATTTAAGATCTGCATCAAGCGATCCACTTCGCGATGGCGGCCAATGACACGGTCCAGGGCATTGTTTTTTGCCAAATCGGTCAGGTTGGTGCCATAGGCTTCGAGGGCTTTTCGCTTCTTTTTTCTTTGTTGTTTGGTTTTTGTTTTCTTGTCGCCCTTTGCATGGGCAGATTTATCGGTATGCTCGTGGTTGTCTTCCGGTTCCTCTTCCTCGTCTTCGTCTTCAGGACCTTCTAAAGATTCGAAACCTTCGTTGCCCATCATCGATTGGAATTGCTGAAAGATTGGATTATTCTCCATGGATTCCGGATCCATGGTCATCATGCCCTGCATGGCTTCTTGCAATTCATCTTGATCGATATTTTGAAACAATTGCATCATCTGTTCATTAAGGTTCTTATAATCCTCTTCGGACATTTTCATTTGATCCATCACTTGATCGATGGGTTGAATGCCTAATTCTTTGGCGCATGGAATACAAAGACCCATTGTGGTTTGTTTTCCATTCTCTAGTTTTGTCGTGTAAACGACTGCGACATTTTTTTTGCATCGTTCACAAAGCTTCATAAACTCATCTCCATTTCGTTAATCATTCCTTGAATTTCATTACTATACCATATATATGCCCCGTTTTCATCACATAAATGTGAATTACCGGGAAAAGTCTTTCGTGGTATACTGAAAAGGACAAAGGAGGCGGGACATGGGAAAACGAATTGTGGTAATTGGCGGCGCCAATCTCGATTTGGTGGGCCGTTCACGAGTAGCATATCGTTCCGCGGATTCCAATCCGGGCAGTGTGAAAATGAGTCCTGGTGGAGTGGGGAGAAATATTGCAGAGAATCTTTCGCGCTTGGGTGCGGAGGTTGTTTTTTTATCCGCCATTGGGCAGGATCCTCAAGGCCAATTGGTGGCGCAGGCCACGGAAGCGGTTGGAGTAAATTTGCAGCATGTGCTGCGCACGGACTGCGGAACCTCGACGTATCTTTGCATCTTGGATGAGAAGGGCGAGATGGTGGGAGCCATTAACGAGATGGAACCCATAGAAGCAGTGACGGCGGAGGTGCTTCGCGGATGGGAAGCGGTAATTGCTTCTGCTGATCTTTGCGTGATTGACGCGAATCTTTCAGAAGCTGCCATTGGAGCCTTATTTTCAATAAAGGGAGAGGTGCCGGTCTTTGTGGATCCGGTGTCTTGTGCGAAGGCGGAAAAGATCAAACCGTATTTGGCTCAGGTAGCGGGAATCAAGCCGAATCGGCTGGAGGCGGGCGTGTTGACGGGGTTGTCTTCTGAAGATCCCATTGTATTGGGGAAAGCCTTGCTTGACATGGGTGTTGGCGAGGTGGTATTGTCGGATGGTGCCAATGGCGTCTATTGTTTTGGGGACAGTCAGCAATTGCATTGTCCTGTGAAGCCGATTAAGGTAGTGAATGTAACGGGTGCCGGTGATGCGTTTATGGCAGCCTGGGTATGGAGTTTATTTAGTTGGGAAGATTGGATGAGGCGTTGTCGATTTGCCATGGCGGCATCGGCCCTGACCATTGAGTCGGAGGAAACGATTTATCCAGCACTGTCCTTTGAGGCAGTGGCGAAACGAGAAAGGGAGTTGTGGGAAGATGAATAAGGCATTGCAGATTCGGGTCCAGCGAGATGGTATTGTCGCGGAGGGCGAGATATTAAAGGTCGACAGTTTTGTTAATCATCAGGTGGATCCATCCTTTTTAAACTTGGCGGGACGAGAGTTTTACGCGCGGTTTAAAAAGGCGGGGATTACGAAGATTTTAACCATCGAAGCGAGTGGGATTGCCATTGCAGCCATCGCGGCGCAATATTTTGACGTTCCCTTTGTTTTCGCAAAGAAGACAGAGTCCTTGAACTTGGATCCGGATACGTATGAAACAGAGGTTTATTCTTATACAAAAGGGAAGGGGTATCAGGTTCGAGTCGCGAAGAAGTTTTTGTTGCCCGATGATAAGATTCTGATTTTGGATGATTTTCTTGCCAGAGGCGAGGCTGCATTGGGGTTGGTTCGATTGTGCCGACAGGCGGGGTCTTCCGTGGAAGGGATCGGCATTCTGATTGAAAAGAGTTTTCAGGAAGGGGCGGGCCGCATTCAACAGGAAGGGATTCCACTGGAATCTTTGGTGCGAATTGCCGGATTTGAAGACGGGAAAGTCATATTTGAGCAAGACTAAAGGCGTGGAGATCCACGCCTTGTTTTTTTGCCTATTTTTCGATGCCAAACTGATAGATTGTTTGGCTCTGATAGGTCTGTCCGGGTTCCAGAATGATGGATGCCATTTCCGGGTGGTGAATCGCATCCGGGAAGGCTTGGGTTTCAAAGCAAATGCCTTCATAGTCGTGGGGGCGGTCCCCGTGGGTTAGAGGCTCGTTCGGCAGAGTACTCAGATAATTGCCGGTGTAAACGACCACCGTCTTTTCTGTGGTGGTGATCTCCATGGTTCTGCCGCTATCCGGATCGGTGATTCTAATTTGCGGTTCTCTTTCTTTTAGGCAGAAGGG
This sequence comes from Eubacteriales bacterium, assembly GCA_030625815.1. Taxonomy (GTDB): domain Bacteria; phylum Bacillota; class Clostridia; order Tissierellales; family GPF-1; genus GPF-1. The sequence continues at coordinate 24,348 of DAOUQF010000024.1, read as the reverse complement.
ATGATCGAAGCCCTTGCCAAAGGACAGTTGTTGGTTTTCTTCCCTTAGGGCGTCGCCGATTCTTCTTTCGGCTCTGAAATCGAAAGGGGTGTCGTCTACCTTTTGAATGATTGTTGGCACGACTTCGTTGTCGATCTGGCCGTATTGGTCCGCATTGATCATCAGCAGATGATCCTTGATCGTTGTATTGGGTTTCCCCGACAGGTTGAAGTAGCTGTGGTTGGTTAAGGTCACAGGTGTTGTCTGATCAGTTGTTGCCTTGTATGCGATCGTTAGGGTGTTGTTCACTGTTACCGCATAGGTTGCCTCAAGCGTAAGCTTGCCGGGGAAGCCCTCCTCCATATGGGGGCTGGTACGCCTTAGAATGACGCCGCAGGCAGCCTCGGTCTCGAAGGTTTCCGCTTCGTAGACCTGGAAGGCAAATCCTTGAAAACCGCCATGGAGACAGGCTTGATTGTTGTTTTGCGCCAAGGTATAGGTTTTGTCCTTGATGGTGAAGCGTCCCTGGCTGATTCTACCCGCTACGCGTCCTGTCAAGGCGCCGAAGTGTGGCGAAAATGTTTCATAAGGCCGCAGGCTTTTGTAGCCCAAAATGACGTTCTGGGTGGTGCCGTTTCGATCGGGGGCTTGGATCTCGGAAATGATCCCGCCGAAGGATAAAACCGTGACTGAAAAATGATTCGCGCCGATCAAATGATAGGCATGAATGGATTCGCCATTTTCAGTCGTTCCGAATGAATTGACTCGTACTTTCATTGACTCACCACTTTCTTGATTGAATAAATTAACTGAAATCAGTATACCATAGTCAGAGGGCTTCGAGAAGAAATGGAAATCCATTCCAAGCGGTCAAACGTTTGCATGACACAGACGCGAGAAGTTTGTTAAAAAAAAGTAACAGGAAAACGTTCTATTTTGTTAATAGGCGGTTTTCTTAATTGTCAGACAAATTTTCCTATGGTAGACTGAGTTCGTAGGAAATATCACAAATAAGGGATATGTTAAAAGGAGGAAACGTCCATGCACAAAAAATTATTTATTCCAGGACCAGTTGATGTACGACCTGAGGTATTAGAACAAATGTCGAAGCCGATGATTGGTCATCGATCGAAAGAAGCTTCTCATTTACAACGACGAATCTCAGACAATTTACGTAAACTCTTTTACACAGAGAATGAGATCCTTTTATCCACAACATCGGGCAGTGGATTGATGGAAGGTTCCATTCGTTCCTGCACCAAAAAACGGGCCGCATGTTTTTCTGTTGGCGCCTTCGGAACACGCTGGTATGATATGGCAGTTGCCAATAACATTCCGGCTGACTTGTATGCGGCAGAGCTAGGCCAACCGACAACAGTTGAAATGGTTGACGAAGCCTTGGCGACAGGTAAATACGATTTGATTACGGTTACACATAATGAAACATCGACTGGGATTATGAACCCGGTGGCTGAAATTGGCGCATTATTAAAAGAGAAATATCCAGAAGTGATCTTCTGTGTGGATGCAGTATCTTCTGCAGCCGGCTATAAGATCGAAGTCGACGCATGGGGAATTGACGTTTGTGTGACTTCAACGCAAAAAGCCTTGGGATTGCCGCCAGGACTTGCGATTTGTACATTTAGCGAAAAGGCATTGGAATCAGCGAAGCAAGTTGAAAATCGCGGATTCTATCTTGATTTGCTGCTATTGTACAATACGATTCAAAAGAAAGATTACCAGTATCCGTCAACACCATCGCTGCCGCATATGAATGCATTGGATTATCAATTGGAGTGCATTATGGCAGAGGGATTGGATCAGCGGTTTGCCCGTCATACGGAAATGGCAGACTATGTGCGCGCGTGGGCAGAGAAAAACTTTGAATTATTTGCACCTGAAGGATTCCGTTCCAATACAGTGACTTGTATTATCAACACCAAGGAGATTTCTGTTGCGGGATTGAACAAGCAATTGGCGCGTCGCGGCTATGCGATCTCCAATGGATATGGAAAGATGAAGGAAAAAACATTCCGAATCGCTCATATGGCAGACTACAAAATTCAAGATTTGCAAGAATTATTGGCGCAAATCGATGATATTCTTGGACTATAAGGAGGACGAACCGTGGCAAAAATTTTAGTAACGGACGGTATGGACAAAGCGGGCGTTGAAACTCTGAAAGCCCTTGGACATACAGTTGACGAACAATTTTACGAGTTGGACGCATTGAAAGAAAAGATTGGCGAGTACGATTGCATCATCGTTCGATCTGCGACTAAAGTGCGGGAACCATTGATTGATATTGCGGCGGAAGGCAACCTGAAGTTGATCATCCGCGGCGGTGTTGGTGTCGACAATATCGACGTGAAATACGCGGAGGGCAAAGGTATTGCGGTACGCAACACACCGAAGGCCAGCAGCGCCTCTGTAGCAGAATTGGCCATTGGCCATATGTTCAGCTTGGCTCGCCATTTGTATATCTCCAATGTAACCATGAGAAACGGCGAGTGGAACAAGAAGCAATACAAGGGAATCGAATTGTCCGGCAAGACTGTAGGCTTGATCGGTTCAGGCCGAATCGGCTTGGAAACGGCGAAGCGCGCTTATGCTTTGGGCATGAAAGTAATTTATACCAATCATAATATGCACACGGTTGAAGGACCTTATACCTTGGTGAATAAGGAAGAGCTTTTGGCGCAATCTGATTTTATCTCTTTACATCTTCCATTTATCAAGGAAGAGGGTGCGACCCTCGCCGAAGCGGAATTTGCGCAGATGAAAGACGGCGTATATCTAGTGAACTGCGCACGCGGCGGCGTTGTGGATGAGGCGGCTCTAGTGGCGGCTTTGAATTCCGGCAAGGTAGCGGCAGCGGCAGTGGATGTATTTGAAGCGGAACCAACAAAGAACGAGGCGCTTTACTGTCATCCAAAGGTATCTTTGACACCGCATATCGGCGCATCAACTGCTGAAGCGCAAAAGCGAATTGGCGAAGAGATTGTGGATGTTGTAAAAGAAGTGCTATAAGAGGAGGAAGCTATGGCAATTGTACGACCATTTAAAGGGCTTCGTCCCGTTAGTGACAAGGTGGAAGAGGTAGCGAGCCTGCCTTATGATGTTATGAACCGTGAAGAAGCAAAGGCGATGGCAAAAGGCAAAGACTGGTCTTTCCTTCATGTTGTTCGACCCGAGGTTGATTTGCCGGACGAGGTGGATCTTCATGACGATCAAGCCTATGCCAAGGCAAGAGAAAATCTTGATAAGTTTCAAGCGGAAGGCGTCTTGGTTCAAGAGGAAGCACCCGTTTACTATATCTATCGCCAGTTGATGTTTGGCCGTGTGCAAACAGGGATCGTGGCATGTACCTCCATTGATGAGTATATGGATGAAACCATTAAAAAACATGAATTTACGCGACCGGAAAAAGAGCAGGATCGCATCCGAAACTTTGATACGTGTGATGCCAATACAGCACCGATCTTTTTAACGTATCGACGACATGAGGCGATTCATCATGCAACCAATGAATGGATCAAGTTCAACCGACCGGTTTATCAATTTACATCTGATGACGATATTCAGCATATCGTGTGGAAGATTGACGAGCCAGTCGTTGTGGCTGAGATTCAAAAGGCCTTCAACGAGGTGGAATACCTGTATATTGCAGACGGTCATCATCGTTCCGCGTCTTCTGTAAAGGTGGGCATGAAGCGACGGAAGCAATTCCCGAATTTCACAGGCGAAGAGGAGTTCAACTTCTTTATGAGCGTGATCTTCCCGGATGAGGACCTCTTTATCATGGATTACAACCGTGTGGTGGAAGACTTGAACGGTGCGACCAAGGAAGAATTCCTGGCTGCAATCGAGAAGGACTTTGCCGTAGAAGCGGTGGAGACAGCCGGACCATATCATCCAAAGAAAAAGCATGAAGTGGGCATGATCTTAGATGGCAAATGGTATCGCTTAACCATGAAGGCAGGCAGTTTTGATGCTGCGGATCCGGTGGGAAGCTTGGATTGTGCCATTTTGCAGGACAATCTTTTGCAACCGATTTTGGGCATTGAAGATCCAAGAACCAGCAATCGCATTCAATTTATTGGCGGGATTCGCGGATTGGAAGAGTTGGAGAAACGCGTAGCCACGGATATGGTCGTTGGCTTTGCCATGTATCCGACAACGATTGAGGATTTGATTGACGTGGCGGACGCGGGACGCGTGATGCCTCCGAAGTCGACGTGGTTTGAACCAAAATTGCGAAGCGGATTGTTTGTGCATAAGCTAAGTGAATAGAACGAGGAACGGCAGACGAGGGTCTGTCGTTTTTTTTTTGGAAAAGGGGTTGCAAAAAGCATTAACATATTATAATATAATAATATGAAAGTGTGTTAAGTGTTTAACAAGGAGGGATTTGATGATAGATATTACCGAACAGGATGTGGTTGTTGAGAAAGCGGAATTAATCAAAGCGATCGCCAATCCGATTCGGCTCTGCATGGTGAGAAACTTGATTGCCAATCATGGTGCGAATGTATCAACGATTCAGGGTTGCCTGGGCGCTTCCCAGTCTTCGGTATCTCAACATCTGGCGAAATTAAAGTCGCTTAAGATTGTTGAGGCGAGACGGGAAGGGAAGGAAATGTTTTATTATGTGACAAGCGAAGAGGTTTGTCGCATTGTTGAAATTTTATTTGATGAAAAGTAAGCAAACAAATAAGGAGGAACCATCATGGCGAAAAAAGTTTTAATAGTCGGCGGAGTTGCCGGTGGCGCGAGCACGGCTGCACGGCTTCGACGAATGGATGAGCAAGCGGAAATTATTATGTTTGAGCGGGGCGAATTTATCTCCTTTGCAAACTGTGGATTGCCTTACTTTATTGGGGGAGCCATTGAAGAGCGTTCGGCACTTTTGCTGCAGACGCCAGAGGCGATGAAAAAGCGTTTTGAAATTGACGTTCGGGTTTGGAATGAAGTAACAGGAATTGATCGAGAGAAGAAAGAAGTAAGCGTTAAGAATCTTCAAACAGGCGAGTCCTATACAGAGAGTTACGATGTTTTAGTCTTGTCTCCGGGTTCTACACCTTTGCGACCGCCAATTCCTGGAATTGATGCGCCAAACATTATGTCATTGTGGAATATTCCTGATACAGATAAGATCAAAGCCTTTATTGACGAGAAAAAACCGGCGCGCGCAGCGGTAATCGGCGGCGGATTTATTGGAATTGAAATGGCGGAAAACCTTCATGACCGCGGTATCGATGTAGCGGTTGTCGAGATGGCCGATCAGGTGATGGCGCCAGTGGATTACGACATGGCACAACATCTTCACCGTCATATCGATCAAAAGGGCGTTCGTCTGTACTTGGGCGACGGCGTTGATCATTTCGAGCAAAACGGCGACGTGACGAATATTGTCTTGAAGAGCGGCAAAATTGTAGAAGCGGATTTGGTTATTCTTTCAATCGGCATCCGTCCAAACGGCGAATTGGCCAAAATGGCGGGTCTTGAGACCAATCGACGCGGCGGAATCGTAGTCGATGAGTTTATGCGCACAGCCGACAAGAACGTTTATGCCTTGGGTGATGCTGTTGAAGTTATCGACTTTAACACCAAAGAACAAACCATGGTGCCTTTGGCGGGACCTGCCAACAAGCAGGGCCGTATTGTAGCGAACAATATCTGCGGATGGGAAGAGCCCTACAAGGGAACGATGGGAACGTCTATCGCCAAGGTCTTTGATATGACAGTTGCTTCTACAGGGTTGAATGAAAAGACCTTGTGGAAAATGGGCAAGAAGCATCGGGAAGATTACCGGGTTACGATTATTATGCCGAAATCCCATGCGAGCTACTATCCAGGCGCCCGCCCGATGTTCCTAAAAATGATCTTTGATCTTGAGGGCAAGGTATTGGGCGCGCAAATCGTGGGTTATGAAGGAATCGACAAGCGAATCGACGTACTTGCAACCGCAATGAGATTTGGAGCTAGCATCTACGATTTGAAGGAATTGGAATTAGCGTACGCGCCTCCATTCTCATCGGCAAAAGATCCAGTGAATATGGCTGGTTTCTCAGCGGAGAATATTCTTCGAGGCGATATGGACAATATTTTGTATCATGAGATGGATGCACTTGACATGGCGAAGACCACGATCTTGGATGTGCGTACTTCTGCAGAGCGTGAGCTTGGCTTTTTGCCGGACTCCATGCATATTCCAGTAGACAACCTTCGAGATCGCTTAAGCGAATTGGATAAGAAAAAAGAAGTTGTGGTTTATTGTGCTGTGGGCATTCGCGCGTATATCGCGACACGCATTCTGAAAGCCAATGGTTTTAATGTGAAAAACTATGCAGGCGGATACAACCATTACGGTTGTGTGCATTGCAAGCACGAGGGCAGTCTAGGCGGAAACCCTGACTGTGCGTGCGGCAATGATGAATCCGTTGAAGACAGCGGGGACGTGCATAGGCCGGAGGCCGCCGATATTACGAAAGCCATTAAAATAAATGCAGTTGGACTTCAGTGTCCAGGCCCTATTCTTCAATTGGCACATCGTTTGGCGGAAGCCAAGGATGGAGAGGTATTTGCAGTGCATGCATCGGATCCAGGATTTCCTATAGATGCCAAAGCATGGTGCAAGAAGACTGGGAGTCATTTCATCAAAGAAGAAATGCAAGGGAAGAGCTTTGTGGTATATATTCAAAAAGGGCAACCTGCTCCACAAAAAGCGGGTCAAGCTTATAACGACAGTACCATGGTTGTCTTCTCTCAAGACTTGGATAAAGCCTTAGCGGCATTTATCATCGCCAATGGCGCGTCAGCTATGGGCAGAGAAGTTACGATGTTCTTTACCTTCTGGGGATTAAATGTTCTCAGAAAATCGGAAGCGGTTCCTGTGAAAAAGGGATTGATCGAGAAAATGTTCGGGATGATGATGCCGAGAGGTACGCAAAAGCTGGGATTGTCGAAGATGAACATGGGTGGTATGGGTTCTGCCATGATGAAAAAAGTCATGAACGACAAGAACGTGAATACATTGGATGAACTGATCGCTGAGGCGAAACGCAATGGAATCAAGATGGTTGCGTGTACCATGTCCATGGATATCATGGGATTGACGAAAGAGGAATTGGTGGACGGTATCGAGTATGGTGGTGTTGCATCTTACTTGGGCGCAGTTGATTCTTCGAACCATAACATCTTTGTATAAAAGAAATAAGTAGAATAGAGAACGCCCCTTCCGGCGAGCATGAACTGCTCTTGCCGGAAGGGGCGTTTTCCGTTTAATCCATAAACCATTGATTGGTCAGCAAATTTCTCGCCTCGGATGTCAGGGGAATCAAGTCCTCTTGATTCAAAAGAGGAAGCGTGAATTTGCGGTTCAAGGCGGCGAAGTGGCGAATGCCAAAGGCCAGTTTGTTCAGGTAGGAGAAAACGCCAATGGCTCCCGGTGAGAAAGCATTGGCTTCTTTGCCGTACAGAGACCTTAAATCTGCAAGGTCCGTGAAGATCTCTTCAATCGTTGTTCCGTAAGACTTGAATCGATCCGGTACTTGACCGGCATTGATTTGCGCACCAATGGTTTTCCCGGACATGGCTGCCGCCATGGCAGCGCGGCAGACACCGACTGCTTGGATTTGACCATTGCCATAGGCAAGGGCTTTAAAGGTCTGATCTTCGCTGGCAAATCCGCCGGTGATGACAAGGGCAGGCAATTGATGACCCTCTGCTTGGAGTTGATCGCTGATGCGAAGAACTGCATCTTCTAGGCAGACGGTGGGCAAGCACCATTCGTTCATCATCTTGGAGGGACTGTAACCGGATCCGCCTCCGGCTCCGTCGAAGGTGACCATGTCGACTTTCTCGGTGCAGGCAATTCGTAAAACTCTTTCGATATCTTTACGATCGTAACCGGCCATTTTAAAGTAGATGTTTTTCGCACCCATGCTGCGAAGTTCAGCGATTCGCACGGAAATTGAATCCTCGGTCCAAAGGGGGAGTCGTCCATAGGAATAGAAATTCGGACAAATGCCTTCTTCGTAGGCTTTTTTGATCGCTGGGTCGCTTGGATTCGGATGAACGATAATGCCCAGTTTCTGTTTTGCAAGGGCGGTTTCCAGATCCTTGATAAGCACGACCGGCTGTGTCCCCTTCGCTCCCTGGCCAAATTTGATCTCAATGGCTTCGGCATGATATTTTTGAATCGCAAGTTCCGGGATCCCCATCAGATCATCTTCCAAGTTGGATTGCAACACAATCTGGCCATAGCCTCGATCGTATCGGTTGAAGCTTTCAAGGGCTTCTTTGATCAACGGTGATTCGATGGCTTTCCCGTTTTCAATGACGGCAGCCTTGTCGTTGTGAATGGCGCCTTCACCAATAAAGCAGGTGACGCCGGCCATGGCAGCGCCTGAAAAATAGTCACGCCAATTCAGCTTGATAAGGGCAGGCAGCACAATGGGCATTGTCAATTTCACCGGATGAAAAAATCCATAGCTTTGTTCCAGATTGACGTTGAAGATAGTTGCGGCTTCATAGGTTTCACTGGTCCCAAAAGCGCCAAAAACGCGTCCGTTGATGTTGAAGTGGGAATAGTCGATGGGGTAGTCCTTTTCGGATGCGATTTGATTCGTTCCGGTTGTGGTTGGATAAACCGTTCTGGCACCCAATACGGCGGATTGCGCAAGCTCGCATGTGCCGGCGCAGTCTTCCGTACAGAACGAACACATGCCGGATTGAGGCGAAATAAAACTGCTGCGATTTCTGGCAAAAGTAAATCCCGAGCTTAATTTTGGTGAATAAGACATAAAACCCTCCTTGAAATTATAAAATATCGATCTGTTACCTTACGTATAAGTATAAACGTCTTCTCGATCTTTGTTAATCAATTCTTATGTTTTTAGGAGATATTGGTAAGGGGAAAGAGAGATGTGTTTTGCGGCAAAGGGTGAAACCTTGATTGCGGGAGGGATTTCAATAAAAAAGCTGCTATCCAATTGGATAGCAGCATGTGTTTTATAGGGTTGTATCTTTCAACACGTCCATGACGAAGTCATAGGTGAGAAGCGGATTGACGGATTCTCGTGATTTTGCTGTAGAGTCTGCCATGGCAATGGCGAATTTCGTCAACAATTCAGGTTTCATGTCCTTGATGGTGCCGAAGATGATGCCTGCCATAAAGGCATCGGCAGTTCCGCTGATGCTCTTGGAAACCAGCATATTCGTTTTGATATATCCATCCAATTTCGCACGGCTGTCGTTGAAGTAAACGCCTTTGCCGGCATGGGTGATATATACGCGGCGAACGCCTTTTTCAATGAGTTCTTTTCCGCCGGTGATGATGTCTTTTCTTGTCTTCAGTTCACGATCCAGAATCAATCCAGCTTCGCGCGCGTTGATTCGAAGGGTGTGAATCTGATTTAAGTGCTCGGAAATCTGATGAACATCTGTGGAGATTGGCGACATATAGATGTCTTTGCGCTTGTAGTTTTGGAAGATATAGTCGATGACGCCATCATCAAAACCGGTATCCAATGAAATGATTTTTGCATTTCGAAGGATTTGCGATTTGGAATTGATAAATTCCGGGGTCATTTCTTCCAAGATCTTCATATCGGCAAATGCATGCACCTGGTGATTTCTTTGATCCAAAATTGCCATATAGGTGGAAGCGCGTCCGTTTTCTACAATCAAGAAATCATCGGTGGAGATTCCCACTTTGTGGCAATGATCCATGATGAAATGGCTGCGTCCGTCTCCACCAATGGTAGAAACAAATTTGACGCGGGTGCCGAGACGTATCAAGTTCTCTGTAATATTGCGACCGACACCGCCGGCAGATTCTTTGATTTGTCCGAAATTAAAGCCTCCGCAGCTGACATCTGTATTGCTGAAGCCCTGCACATCAAAGTTGGTAGCGCCAATGACGGCGATATAGATATTGTCGTCAAGCACATAGCCTTTGCCCTTGATGTAGCCCTTTAGCATTAAATTGCGAATATGAACAGCAACAGAAGATCTTGTGATGCCTAGTTTTTCTGCGAGATCCTTCTGCTTGATCATCGGATTTTGCTCAATCAACTGAAGTAGTTGACGTTCACGATTAGTCATAGGACACCTCTTTCTTTATAAACATATTTTTGTTTGAATTTAATTTCTCTTATTATTATACCGTAACAAATAAACACGTGCAAGGAATTTGGATATGTTTTCGAATTATTCATATTTATCTAAACCAAAATACAAGATCAAGTTTCTAAACAAAAAAAAAGAGCCCGAAGGCTCTTATTTTGCATATGCTTTTGCGATTTTTGCGCCAATTCGTGAATTGTTGTAAACCAGCTCTAGGTTGGAAGCCAGGCTTTTCCCCTCGGTAGCACCAAATAAGTGCTTCAAAAGATACGGTGTTACTTCCTTGCCTTTGATTCCATCAATCTCGGATTGTGCCAAGGCTTTTTCAATCTCGGCCGTGATATAAGCTTCATCCATTTCAGCGGCAACCGGGATTGGGTTGGCGATAACGACACCGCCGTTGATGCCTAGATTCCATTTGGCCGAAAGGAAAGCGGCAACCGTCTCCGGATCATTCATGCGTTCGTCGACGCCAAATCCGCTGGCGCGGGTATAGAAGGCCGGGAAATCGTCAGTGCCATATCCGATGACCGGAACACCTTTTGTTTCCAATACTTCCAAAGTAAGAGCGATGTCGAGGATGGATTTTGCTCCAGCACAGACAACAGCAACGCTAGTTTTTGACAATTCGTCCAAGTCGGCCGAGATATCAAAGGTTTCTTGCGCTTTGCGGTGAACGCCGCCGATGCCTCCGGTTGCGAAGATTGAGATTCCTGCCATTTCGCTGATGATCATGGTGGCTGCTACTGTGGTTGCGCCGTCTTTTCCGTTGGCTACTACCATGGCAAGATCACGGCGACTTACTTTGCGGATTCCTTTTTCTGTGCCGAAGTATTCCAGCTCATCGTAGGTAAGGCCGACCTTGATTCTTCCCTTGATAATGGCGATGGTTGCGGGAACGGCACCTTCCTCGCGAATGATCTCTTCGCAGCGGCGCGCACATTGTACATTTAGCGGGTATTCCATTCCGTGGGAGATGATGGTGGATTCCAGGGCCACAACGGCTTCGCCATTGTCTAAGGCTGTTTGAATCTCCGGAAGGATATCGATATATTGCATCATTTTTTTATTCATTTTTTCTCCTTAAAATAATTCTCTCATTTTTTGATAGGTTCTGTCGTAAGTGATTTGCGGGTTGACCGTCTGTTCCGCCTCTAGGGTCAAAACAGAAAGCGCGGTTGCAAATTTCGGAATCTGATCCTCGCGCATGCATTTGATTGTTCCATAAATGACGCCCGCCATAAAAGCATCGCCTGCGCCGGTGACACTTCCGATGTTTGGCGCCTTTGCGCGAGTCCATCCAAGCTGTAAATTATCATAGATGGATTTTCTGAAAACGCCTTTGGAGCCGTAGGTGATAAAGACGCGTTGCACGCCTTTTTCCAGAAGGACATCCGCGGCTTTTTGCGCATCCTTCATGGTTCGAATGGTCATGTCCGCCAAGAAGGCAGCCTCTAAAACGTTGCACTTCAGGGTGTGAATCTTGTTTAGATGTTTGACGATCCGCGGCGCGCGGTTTACGCTGACGGCATCCACAAAGAAGTTGCTCGCGGGATATTCCTCAAAGAGCAGATCGATAATTTCTGAGGAAAGTCCCGTATCCAAGAAGAGGATATTGGAATTTTTGAGATAACTGTTCTTGCTTCGAATAAATTCCGGTGTCATTTCATCCATAATGCTCATATCGTTGACGGCCAACACCATCTCTCGCTGTTCGTCAAGGATTGCCATATAGGTAGAAGCGTTTTTGTTCTCCACAATAAGAAAATGACTCGTGTCGATGCCGATTTGATTGCATTCACTGAGGAGATACTTGCTGTTTTGATCGCCGCCTGTAACGGAAATCAGTTTTGCCTCTTGTCCCAAGCGGATCAGATTCTCGGTCACGTTACGGCCGACACCGCCCATGCTCAAACGAATTTGGCCGATGTTGGAATCGCTGCGGACAACTTTATGGCTGGAAAAGCCTTGAATGTCTACGTTGGAGGAGCCAACAACCGTCACATAATGATCCTGCTCCAAAACATAGCCTTTCCCTTTAATAAACCCTTTTTGCGAGAGGTTGCGGATGTGGACCGCAACAGAGGATCGTGTGATCTGTAATCGTGTTGCCAAATCTTTTTGCATAATCATGGGATTCTCTTCGATCAATTTTAAAATTTGCCGTTCTCGATTTGTCAAAACCCTGCCTCCTTACAAAATGTTTAGTCGATAAACATGTGACTAATACCCTTATTATAATCCATCCCTATTTCAGACGCAATAGGCTATAATAAAAAGTATGGAGGGATGAGCATGAAGGGCATACATACAGCGGATTGGCATTTGGGCAAGGTGGTGCACGGGCACTCCTTTTTGCCGGAGCAAAGGGAACAAATTCAAGGAATGACGAGATTGATTCGCGAGGAATCCATTGATTTTGTCATAATCAGCGGGGATCTTTACGATCGAGCGATTCCACCGGTGGAAGCAATTCTATTGTGGGAATCTATTTTGGAGGAATGGGTGGAGGAGCTGGGAATTCAGGTCTTCGTCATTGCAGGCAATCATGACAGCGCCGTTCGTCTATCCTTTGGGAATCGATTTTTGGAGAAACAGCGGGTGAACATTCTGGGAGATTTTTCTCGATTTTTTCATCCATTGGAAGTCGTCCATGATAAAGAACGGATTCAGGTGTATTTTTTGCCGTATTTGGATACGGCTTTTTTGCGTGAAGTTTTGGCGGTTCCCGCAGAGCGGTCAAGGGAAGTCCTCTTGCGGCTGGCAGTGGCTCGGATTCAGGAAGAGTGGGATCCAAAAGCCTTTCATTTGCTGTTGGCTCATGAATTTTTATTGGGGGGATCTGTCAGTGATTCCGAACGTCCCTTAAGCGTAGGCGGCAGTCAAGCGATTCCCTATCAGGTGTTTGAGGATTTTGATTATGTTGCCTTGGGGCATTTGCACCGCGCGCAGCGAATTGGGAAAGATCATATCCGCTATGCCGGAGCCTTGTATCCCTATTCCTTTTCAGAAGCAGGGCGGGTCCCGTCGGTTGAGATCTTGTATTTCAACGAGGATGGATCTTTCGAGAGAGAGCGAATGGAGATCAAGCCGGAGAGAACCCTGCGGGTGGTGGAAGGAAGATTGGATGAGGTCTTGGCCCTTCCTCCTTCAGACGATTATCTTTGTGTGCGTATTGAAAACCGGGAAGTGATCCTGGATTTGATGGGGAAACTGCGGGAACGATTCCCCAATACCCTTAGAGTGGAGCGGGCTCAGATCGGGGAGACGAAATCCGAGTCGACAGACTCCCTGGCGCGGGAAGCGGAAACGCCCTTTGAATTGTTTGCTTCCTTCTTTTCGGAGATGACAGGAGAAGAGATGCTGGCGTCGCAGACAGCGTATTTGCAAGCGCTGCTGGAGCGCCGGGAAGGGGAGGATGAGGCATGAAGCTTATTGAATTGGACATGATTGGATTTGGTCCCTTCGCGAAGCGGACAAAGATTGATTTTCAGCCTTTTCAGGCGGCGCCGATTCTGCTGATTCACGGCCGAACGGGTGCCGGGAAAACCAGCGTTCTCGACGCGATTACCTTTGCGTTTTACGGGCGAGCCAGCGGGATGGACGGGCGAACCCCGGATACCCTCAGAAGCCATATGATTGAAGAAACGGAAGAGACCGAGGTGCAATTGATCTTTGAACTTAAGAGTCAACGATATCGGGTGAGTCGAAGTCCTGAATATATGAGAAGAAAGAAACGCGGAGACGGGTGGATCAAAGAGAGTCCCAAAGCTGTTTTTGAAGCCTGGGAGTCGGATCATTGGGTGCCAAAGGCAACCCGGACTCAGGGAGTGAATCAAGCCATCGAAGAGAAGCTGGGTTTTTCTTATGAGCAGTTCACTCAGGTATTGATCCTTCCCCAGGGGAAGTTTCGACAGATCCTGATCGCCGACAGCACCCAGCGCAGGGATATTTTCAGGCATTTGTTTCGCACCGGCGAGATGGAGTGGATTCAGTTAAAGCTTAGGGATGATACTTCGAAGATGCGGAAAGAGATTGAGACAAGAAAGATTCGTTTAGAGGAACTTTTCGGTCAGATTCAATCGATCGAAGCGGCCGTTGCCACCGAAGGGGCCATGGACTCCCTGGAGCTGGTTCAAAATCAGGTGGAGAGCCGGCGAAGTGAATTGAATAATTTGGAAGAAGCCCTTGTCCGTGACAGGGATACGCTGAAGGGGAGCCGGGCACTGAGAGACTTGGCGATTCAGGCGGAGCAAGTGAGAAAAGATTTAGAAAGCTGGGAGAAGCAGCAAGCGAGCCTTGTGGAAAAACGCGAAGAGATTGATGCGCTTACCGTTGCCCGCGATCGCGGGGAAACGGCCTTGGGAATTCAAAAGAGAAAAGAAGATTTATGTCGTGTACAGGCGAGGAAAAAGGAAATCGAGGTCCGGTATCAAGAGGTTCAGCGGGATTTTGAAGGGATTTTGGAGAAGCGGAAGAATCTTTCGACCCAGGAGATGATTCAGCAATCCATCGAGAGCCTGAAGATAGAACTTCGAGGACGGAAAGAACGGGAAAAACTGGAAGAACGGGTATTGAAAAGTCAAAATGAGAGCCGAGTGATTTGCGAAAAAATGGCGAAAACCAAGCTGGAAATCGCTGTACATGAGAGACGGAAAATTGAGGCTAATGAGAATTTGACGCTGGTTCTTGAGAAGATCAGGCAAGAGAAAGCCTACTATTTGGCTCAGGATCTAAAGGCGGATCTGCCGTGTCCAGTGTGCGGAAGCCTGCATCATCCGAAATTGGCGCAGCCGCAGAATCTTGATCCGTTAGAGGAAGCGCGGGCTCAAAGAAAAGTTCGCGAGAGCGAGCAGTCTCTGGACCGGGAGAAGGAAGCGCATCAAGCCCTGGTAGAGCGGTTTGCAAAGCGGCAGGGAGAGGAAGAAGGAATTCTAACTCAGTTGAAGGGGTTTGAAGTTTCCGGTTCGCAGTCGACGGCGGAGCTGGAAGCGGAGGAACGCCGCTGTCAGCAGCAGATGAATAGGGTCCGTGCCATGGATGAAAAATGGGCGAGGATCAAGGGTCAATTGGAAGTGATCGAGATTCAGCAAAAAGAAGCGGTTGAGGAAGCGCTACGGCTTCAGCAAGCATGGGATGAGGCGCTGAAGGAGAGCGGATTAGGCACGGAAGCGGCATACGAGGAAGCGGAACGCTCCTATGAAGCGCTTCAACAGATGAATCGAAGACTGCAGCAATATCAATTGGATCTGGCTGAAGCGGATCGGAAGGTTGGCCTGTTGCGGGAAGAGGTAAGAGTGAAATTTGCGCAGCCGATCAGTGTGGGTGAACAGGAAGAAATTGTGGAAGAGTGGACGCGAGTTGTCGAGGAAAAGGCGCGAGTTTTGGCGGAGAAAACCACCCGCTGGAAAGATGAGCTGCAGATCCTGGAACGGCTGGAGAAGGCGTCGGCGGAACTGGAGCAAATCGAGACGGAGTTCGGATCCTTGGCATGGATGTCCGATGTAGCCTCGGGGCGTAATGCGAAGGGCATGGATTTAGAGCAATATGTTCTTAGGCGCTATCTGCAGGAGGTTTTACTGGTGGCCAATCAGCGACTTCAGATCTTAACGGACGGCCGTTTTGAATTGCATATGCAGGAGGAACGGCGGGATAAGCGTAAGCGCTTTGGACTGGATCTGGACGTCTTTGATTTCTATACCGGGGATCGGAGACCGGTGGGTTCCCTGTCGGGGGGAGAAAGCTTTAAGGCGAGTCTGGCTTTGGCTTTGGCTCTTTCCGATGTGGTGCGCGCCTTTTCCGGCGGCATTGAATTGGAGACTCTCTTTATCGACGAGGGATTTGGCAGCCTGGACTCGGCTTCCCTGGATCAAGCAGTGGAGGTTTTGGTGGACCTAAAGCAGCAGAATCGACTGGTGGGAATTATTTCCCATGTGCCTGAATTAAAGGAACGGATTGACAATCGGATCGAAGTCGTAAAAAATAAAGGAAAACAAGGAAGTCGGATTCGTATCCACCTTCCGGGAGGAGGAGAATATGAAGCTATGCCGGTATCGAACGAATGATGGAATTCAGTTGGGGGTTGTGAACAACACGGGAACGGGTCTCTTGCGGCTCTCACGGTTTGGGATTGAAGGTGACGCCCTGGCAGCGGTGATGGAGGATTTTTCAGCACGGAATCAAGTGGAATCGGCCCTGGATGAGCCGGGGGACGATTTGCTGGAGAGCGTGGAACTTTTAGCGCCTGTGGATCAGCCGCCGCGCAGAATTATCTGCTTGGGAAAAAACTATCGGGATCACGCCGACGAGGTGCAGTCCCTGCCGGGGCAATCCGCCGGGGTGCCGATGGCGCCCATCTATTTCGGTAAGATGGTGAATCGCATTATGGGACCAGACGAGACCTTGATCGTGAATTTATCCGAGGGATGCGAGCTGGACTATGAGGTGGAAATGGCCCTGATCATTGGAAAAGAGGGGATCAATATTGCTCCCGAAAATGCGCAGTCCCATATCTTTGCCTATACGCTAGTCAACGATTTGACGGATCGCGCGGCGCAGCGCCGGCATCAGCAATGGCTGAAGGGAAAATCCATCGACAATACCTTCCCCATGGGTGCTTTTTGGGTGTTGGCGGACTCGATAGAGTTCCCGCCGAAGCGCAAGATTCGTTCGGTTGTGAATGGAGAGCTGCGGCAAGAATCGGAGACGGACAACCTGCTTTTCTCTATTGAGACGATTTTATCTGACTTGTCAAAAAATTTCACGCTATTTCCCGGGGATATCATTTTAACGGGAACGCCAGCCGGGGTAGGCATGGGATTCACACCGGCCAAAACCTTGAATTCAGGGGATTGTGTGGCTTGCGAGATTGAAGGGATCGGCTGGCTTCACAATCGAATCAAGGGGATCTAGCAGCGAAGAAGGGAATCGGAAAACGGTTTTCTTCTTTTTTTGTGTTTGACAATAAGCGGTTCATTCGCTATAATTGCATTTAAAATTCCTGTGAATGAGGGGGGAAGGCGTTTGGATTCAGTAAAACGGATAGAAGAAGCAAGAGAGACTTTACGCGGCATTATTCATCCGACACCTGTCATCTACAGTGAGTACTTCAGTCAGATGAGTGACAACGAGGTTTATATCAAACCGGAAAATTACCAAAAAACCGGTGCTTTTAAGATTCGCGGCGCCTATCATCGGATCTCGAAATTGACGGAAGAGGAACGCGCTTGCGGCGTCATTTGCTCTTCAGCTGGAAATCATGCGCAGGGTGTCGCCTATGCGGCACAAAAATTGGGGGTAAAGGCAACCATCGTGATGCCCAATGTCACGCCATTGATAAAAATCGAAGCGACCCGCAACTACGGTGCGGAAGTGATATTGCATGGAGATGTCTACGACGACGCGTATGCGGAGGCGAGACGGATCCAGAAGGAAACAGGAGCCGTTTTTATTCATCCCTTTGATGATTGGGATGTGATTTATGGCCAGGGCACCATCGGTCTTGAGATCCTTGAAGAAGTGGAGGATGTGGATATCGTACTGGTTCCCGTGGGTGGCGGTGGATTGATCAGTGGCATTTGCCTCGCGATCAAGGAGAAGAATCCCAATGTGCGCATCATCGGCGTTGAGCCGGAAGGGGCGCAGACCCTGGGGCACTCCATTCGAAAGAAATCCATTGTGCAATTGGAAGTGGTAGCAACGGTTGCAGAGGGTGTTGCGGTGCGAACGCCCGGAAAAAAAGCCTTCAAAATCGTGCAGGAATATGTGGATGAGATCATCACCATTGACGATAGGGAATTGCTGGAGATCTTTACAATTTTGATAGAAAAGCATAAGATGATTGCAGAATCAGCCGGAATTCTACCCCTGGCTGCTTTGAAGAAACTCAAGGTTTGGGGAAAGAAGATCGTATGCGTCGTCAGCGGCGGCAATATCGATGTAGTGAGTGTTTCTGAGATGATCAATCGTTCTCTTATCAGTCGAGGCAGACTCTTTTGCTTTACTCTGGAATTGCCGGACAAGCCGGGCGAGCTGTTGAATATCTCGAAGATCCTCGCCGAAGCAAATGCCAATATCGTCAAGATTGAACACAATCAGTTTAAAACACTCGATCGATTGATGCGGGTGGCGTTGGAATTGACGGTTGAAACCAACGGTCATGAACATATTGCCAACGTTATTGGAAAATTGGAAGCGCAAGGATATTCCTTGCAGCGCGTATATTAAGCGTAGATGGAGAGCCTAAGGGCGAAAGAACTCACAGAGAGTCGATGGGTGGTGGAAATCGACAGTTCTTGGTCTTAGTACTCCCTCCGGAGCTGGATTCTTGAATGAAGTAGAGGATCCCGGGAATTCCCGTTAAGAAAACACGAGTGGCTCAACCGGGCAACTAGGGTGGTACCGCGGAGCAAGTCCGTCCCTTTTGGGACGGGCTATTTTTTTATATTTTTTTAAATTTGGGAGGAGTGATGGCATGAGAAAAATTTTAATTTTTGATACGACGTTACGAGATGGAGAACAATCTCCAGGATGCAGCATGACGATACAAGAGAAATTACGAATGGCTCGCCAATTGGAAAAAATGGGTGTTGACGTTCTCGAGGCGGGATTTGCGATTGCTTCCGAGGGAGATTTTCAAGCGATTCAAACCATTGCCAATGCAATGAAACATACATCGGTGGCTTCCTTGGCTCGTTCCTTGCCGCGTGACATCGATCGGGCATACGAAGCCGTTAAGGGCGGAGTCGCTCCACGGATTCACACCTTTATTGCCACATCGGATATTCATTTGAAGCATAAGTTGCGCATGAGCCGGGAGCAGGCCATTGAATCTGCCGTGGCGGCCGTCAAACATGCGAAGCATTACTTGTCGGATGTGGAATTTTCCGCAGAGGATGCGACCCGATCCGATTGGGGATACTTGACTCAGATCATCAAGGCCGTCATTCAAGCGGGGGCAACCACTGTCAATATTCCCGACACCGTCGGGTATACGACACCGGAAGAATATTTTGAGTTGATCAGTCATTTAAAAAACACCGTGCCGAATATTGAGCGAGCGCGGATCTCGGTCCATTGCCATAACGATTTGGGCATGGGCGTGGCCAATAGCTGGGCAGCGATTCGAGCGGGCGCTGATCAGGTGGAATGTACAGTAAATGGAATTGGCGAGCGGGCGGGGAATGCTGCCTTGGAAGAAATTGTAATGGCCATGCATACCCGACGGGACAAGCTGCAAGTGGAATGCGGGATTGTCACCACAGAGATCGCCAGATCCAGTGAATTATTGACAACGATCACCGGTGTGAAGGTGCAGCCGCATAAGGCGATTGTAGGTGCCAACGCCTTTGCTCATGAGTCGGGGATTCATCAGCATGGGATGTTGAATGAACGCACGACCTATGAAATCATGACTCCCGAGAGCGTGGGGATTCGCCAGACGCGATTGGTCTTGGGGAAACACTCCGGGAAACATGCCTTGAATGATCGCATTACCGAGTTGGGTTATGAGATCGCGGGCGATGAATTCGAGAAAATCTTCCAGCAGTTCAAGGATCTTTGCGATCGCAAAAAGACGATCTACGACGAGGACTTGGAAGCCTTGTTGGCCAGCAAGGTCAACGAAGCCGCTGTGAAATATCGCTTGAAGCGATTTGTTATCAATACGGGAAATGAAATGACATCGACGGCGTCCATGGTCATCGATCACGACGGCACGGACATAGAGACGGTTGCCATCGGCGACGGTCCCATCGATGCGGCGTATCAAGCCTTGCGCAAGGTGATCGATGCAGAGATTCGATTGATCGATTATAAGATCGAGGCGGTAACCGACGGCGGAGACGCGCAAGGGGAAGTTCGATTGAAGTTGGAAATTAACGGCGAACCGATATCGGGTCGCGGGGTTAGTACGGATATTATCGAGAGCAGCATTCAGGCATTCTTGCATGGAGTGAATCGATGGGAGCAACGAAAGGAGCGTCAAGCATGAAAATGACCATGACACAAAAGATTCTTGCACAAGCCTGCGGAAAGACCTCGGTGGAAGCGGGAGAGTTTATCTTAGCCAATTTGGATATTGTCTTAGGCAACGACATCACCACCCCCGTTGCCCAGGATGCCTTTGAACGAATGGAGGCGGGCGAGGTTTTTGATAAGGACAAGGTCGTGATCGTACCGGATCACTTTACGCCAAACCGTGATATTCGCGCAGCCATGCAATGCCAAAAGGTGAGAAACTTCGCCCATGCCCAGAAGATTACAAACTATTTCGAGGTTGGGGAAGTCGGCATTGAACATGCCCTTCTTCCGGAAAAGGGATTGGTCAGCGCGGGCCAGGTGATTATCGGAGCCGATTCTCACACCTGCACCTACGGCGCCTTGGGCGCGTTTGCCACCGGCGTCGGAAGTACCGATATGGCGGCTGGAATGGCCATGGGCAAGACCTGGTTTCGCATTCCGGAAGCCATTCGGGTGGAATTGACGGGCAAGATGCCGAAATGGGTATCGGGCAAGGATGTGATTTTGACCCTGATCGGCCAATTGGGTGTCGACGGAGCGACCTATCAGTCCCTGGAGTTTGTGGGGGACGGCATTGCGAATCTTTCCATGGACGATCGATTCACCATTGCCAATATGGCCATTGAAGCGGGTGCGAAGAACGGAATCTTCCCGGTAGACGAGCAGACCTTGGCGTACTTGAAGGAGTCTGGCGCCAAGGAACCGAAGATTTTCGAAGCGGACAGCGACGCGGTTTATGTGGAAGAGGTCAAGATTGATCTGGCGACATTGTCGCCGACGGTAGCCTTCCCGCATCTGCCGGAAAACACGAAACGGATCGAAGATGTGTCGGAGATCGAGATCGATCAGGTGGTGATCGGGTCCTGCACCAACGGACGATTGGATGACCTTCGCATTGCCGCCGAGGTGTTCAAGGGGCGCAAGGTAAAGAAGGGGGTTCGGGTCTTGATCTTCCCGGCAACCCAGAAAATCTATCGCCAGGCCATGCACGCCGGATACTTTGATGTCTTTTTGGATGCAGGAGCGGTCATCAGTCCGCCAACCTGCGGTCCGTGCTTGGGCGGGCATATGGGGGTCTTGGCAAAGGGCGAGCGCGCTGTTGCCACAACCAATCGAAATTTTGTCGGCCGCATGGGTCATGTGGAATCCGAGGTGTACTTGGCTAGTCCGGCAGTTGCAGCGGAATCCGCGATTCAAGGAATCATCGCGGCACCAGGCACTTGGGCGAAGGAGGAACGATCATGAATCAAGCATTTTGTTACGGGGATCATATCGATACGGATGTGATTATTCCCGCTCGTTTTTTAGATACAAGCGCCGCAAAGGTATTGGGCGGATATTGCATGATGGATTTGGATCCGAGTTTTGTTGAGAAGGTTCGTCCGGGAGACATGATCGTAGCGGGTGAAAACTTTGGCTGCGGATCGTCTCGGGAACATGCGCCATTGGCCATTCGCGGCGCGGGAGTCACTGTTGTGATTGCCAAGAGCTTTGCACGGATCTTTTTTAGAAATGCCATCAATGTGGGGCTTCCCATTGTGGCTTGTCCAGAGGCTGTGGAGGGCATTGAGTCTGGAGATTCCATTTCTGTGGATCTTATAGCTGGGATCATCAAAAATGAAACCAAGGGAACCCAATGGGAGATGACTCCTTATCCGCCGTTCTTGCAGGATATGATTGATATGGGTGGATTGGAGAATTACGTGAAGAAGCAAAAGGAGGGGCAAAATGTTTAAATTATGTGTTTGCCCCGGGGATGGGATTGGACCCGAGGTCACAAAATCAGCCCTTGCGGTATTTGAAACCATCGCAAAGCAAGCGGGAATCGAGTATGAGATTCAGGAAGCCTTGATTGGCGGAGCTGCCATCGATGCGACGGGGGAACCCTTCCCGGAGGCGTCAAAAGTAACGGCAATGGGATCGGACGCTGTTTTTTTGGGTGCGGTTGGCGGAGATAAATGGAATGAAATTCCCGTTGCCCTTCGCCCTGAGCGGGGTCTGTTAGCTTTGCGCTCAACCCTGGAGACCTACGCGAATCTTCGTCCGGTTCAAATGTTTGCCGGACTGGAGGATATGTCGCCATTGAAAGCGGATCGCATGAAAAATGGCATCGATATGGTGATTGTACGGGAGTTGACGGGCGGGATCTACTTCGGAGCGCGTCAAGAGGGCGATGATGTTGCCTCTGACGAGGAGAAATATTCACGAGAAGAAATTACCCGCATTGCTCATGTGGCGTTTCAAACGGCGCAAACAAGAGGCAAGCGCGTGACCAGTGTGGACAAGGCCAATGTCCTGGCCAGTTCCCGGTTGTGGAGACGCGTGATGGAAGAGGTGGCGGAACAATATCCAGATGTTGCCTTGGATCACCTGTATGTAGACAATGCTGCCATGCAATTGATTCGGGATCCGGGTCAATTCGATGTGATGGTGACGAATAATATTTTTGGAGACATCTTGTCCGATGAGGCGAGTGTTTTGGTTGGTTCCATCGGTCTTTTGCCTTCTGCATCCATCGGGGAGAGCAAGGCGCTGTACGAGCCGATCCATGGATCCGCGCCGGATATTGCGGGACAGGGAAAGGCGAATCCCGTTGCGGCGATTCTGTCCATGGCCCTGCTTTGCATCTACAGCCTGAAGCGAAAAGACCTGGCGGAACGGATTGAAAAAGCTGTTTCCGTGGTGTTGGAGCGGGGCGAGCGCACTGGCGATTTGATGCAGCCGGGATGTGAAATCCGAACGACTGAACAGCTGACGGAGGCAATTGTCCGTGAGATCGAGAACTAAAACTCGATTTTCTGCCGAAATGTTAAAAAAATGCAATAAAAGGTGTTGACAGAGGGCTTCTCGCCCCTTATAATCAGATTAATATTACGAATTGATTTACAAAACCGAACTTTCTGGAAACAGTCTAAAATTGGAGTGAAGATCATGAATGCAATGAACACAATCTTTTCAAACAATTTGAATATGCTCGTTCTCGTCTTGGTCCCTGTGCTCGTCGCACTCGTGGGCCTCGTCGTCGTGGTCGAAAATAAAATTCAAAATTGTTGCGAAAGATCGAACCCATTGTATCTGTGTTAATTTGGTGAAAATTACCAAACGGGGCGTTCTTCGGAACGGCCCGTTTTTTTTATGAAAAATCTTATCCCTAAATTCTGAACTGGTTAAAATTGGAGTGAAAATCATGAATACAATGGAATCGACTTTCTTAAACAATTTGAATACACTCGTGTTTCTCCTGATCCCTGTACTCGTCGTACTCGTGGATCTCGTCGTCGTGCTCGTGAACCTTGTTCTCGTCGATCAAGTCGTTGTCCTGAGAGAAAAATTTCAAAGTGATTTCGAAAGAGTGAACCCATTGTATTGATGTTGATTTAGTCAATGTTACCAAACGGGACGTTCTTCGGAACGTCCCGTTTTTTTTATGAAGCCAAAGGAGGAAAAACAATGCAAACAATTTATGCGAAATTAGAAAAAGGAATGGATAGTTTTATCCGCGTATCTAGTACATTGAGAAGAAAAGAATTTGAAATTTCCGGAATGAATTTGCAGGTGATTCCTTCTGAACCGGGCAGACATGAAATGCATATTCATTTACAAGGAACCAACCCTATGACAGCCAATCGAGCAATGCGACAATTAGCAAAGCTGATTGATGTCAATTCGATTCAATTAATCAAGGAAGCCTAAGGAGGGAAAGAGATGCAAACCATTTACATGAAATTAGAAAAAGGAATGGATAGTTTTGTCCGTGTTTCCAACACATTGAGAAGGAAAGAATTTGAAATCTCTGGTATGAACTTGCAGGCGATCCCCTCTCAATCAGGCAGCCATGAAATGCATATTTATTTAAATGGAACCAACCATATGACAGCCAATCGAGCGATGCGGCAATTAGCAAAGCTTGTTGATGTAAATTCAATTCAATTAATCAAGGAGGAAGTATAAAAATGGCGACGATGTATTATGACAATGATGCGAACTTTGAGGTGATTGCAGGAAAGAAAGTGGCGATTCTAGGCTTTGGAAGCCAGGGACACGCTCACGCGCTGAACTTGAAAGAGAGTGGTGCTTCTGTCATCGTAGGATTGTACGAGGGCAGTCGATCATGGCCCAAGGCTGAGGAAATGGGATTGACCGTTATGACGGTTGCGGAAGCAACCAAGGCGTCGGACGTGATTATGATGCTGTTGCCGGATACACGCCAAGCACAGG
>DAOUQF010000015.1 GCA_030625815.1 Eubacteriales bacterium | reverse complement strand
TCCTCTGCAGCGAAGATCGCTAAAGAGGGATTATGATCGTTGAGACGATGGATGCTACAAAAGCGCTTTGATCTCTTTTATTGAAAGGAGCTTCCCAGAGGATATGACTTTTTCATCGAGTACCAATGCGGGGGTGCTCATCACTTTATAGCTTATGATGCTTGGAATATCTTCCACTTTTTCAACAATCGCGTCAAGACCCAGCTCTTTTATAGCTTCGCGTACATTGGCCTCAAGTTTTTTGCATTTTTTACAGCCGGTACCTAGAATTTTAATATGCATAGTCTTCTCCTTTTAAATGTACTTGATATTCTTAAATCAAAATATGCGCGGTTGCGTTAAACAGATAGCCGACTAAAATAATGGCGATGCCGACAATCCCAACAAAGACTGAAATTAATTTGGGTTTGATGACCTTTCGCAGCAGCAGCATTTCTGGCAGGGAAAGGGCAGTGGTTGCCATCATAAAGGCAATGGCCGTACCGATGCCGACCCCTTTCATAATCAAGGCTTCCGCGATGGGAATGGTGCCCAAGGCATTGGAATAAAGCGGAATCGCAATCGCTGTCGCAAAGATGACGGCAAGGGGATTGTCCGGTCCTGCGTTGGCTGCCAGCCATGCTTCCGGCGCCCAGCCATGGATGGCGGCACCGAGACCGATTCCAATTAATAAGAAGAGCCAGATCCGTCCAACAATTTCCTTTACCTGATCAATCGCAAAGCGAACACGATCTGAACCTGTCATTTCAGGGATGTCAGCATGCCCTATTTGCATTTGATAGACATATTCTTCCACTTCTGATTCCAGCTTTAATACACCGATCAGAATCCCGCCAATCACACCGACTGCAACGCCGCAGACCACGTAGAGCAGGGCGAGTTTCCAGCCAAAGGATGCCAAAAGAATGGCGAAAGCCGCTTCGTTGACAATGGGAGAGGTGATTAAAAAGGAAAAGGTAACCCCAAGTGGGACGCCTGCCTCGACAAAGCCAATAAAGATCGGTACGGAAGAACAGGAACAAAAGGGTGTTACAATCCCCAATAGGGAGCCGAGGATATGGCCTTTCAATCCGCCGACTTTTTCAAGTATTTGTTTGGTGCGTTCCGGCGGAAAGTAGCTTCGCACGTATGAAATGGTGAAAATCATAAAACTTAACAGAATGATGATCTTGATGATATCAAAGAAAAAGAAGTGCACACTGTCGCCAAGGGCTGTCGCGCGAGACAGCCCGAGGGCGCCTTCAACAAATAAGGTGATGAGTTGATCTAACCAATTAAACATAGCTGTGTCCGCCTTTATTATTTGAATTCTTCGAGCTGTCGAAGGAGGGTATCGTCTACCATCAAATCCTTGCAGCTGTAATTTCCGTCCAAGTAGGTTTGGGTTCGTTCCCGATCCACGGAAAAATTTGGCGAGGCGTTCAGCATCTTTGTGATTGCCTTTGTCCATTCCATTTCTTCCGATTGAAACCGCGTCGACCATAGATAATAGGTAAATCCATCTTTTCGATGGGTTTCAATAACGCCTACTTTTTTTAGTTTTCCCAATTGCTTGGATGTATTGGTTTGTGTCAAGTCCAAAAGATGCATGATCTCAGTTACGCAAAAGGGCTGAATCAGAAGCAGCCGCAGAATTCGCAATCGGGTATCATCACCCAGGGCTTTTAATAGGTTTGTTTGCATGGAGGCCTCCATATGACTAGATTGACATATGCCAAAATTGGAATATGATCATTTGTAGTATATGCTCCTTCGCAAGGGTTGTCAATAAAAAAACAAAAAAGACGATGAAAAAAGCGCTGAAGATTTCAGCGCTTACAATGGACGTATGGTTGCGATGACGACGGGCTCGTTGAGTCCATCATCCGCGAGTTTGAGATTGATATCCACGGGGATTTGATTTCCATTTTTGTGAATATAAGTTTTGTGCGTAACGAAATGCTGCGCGGTTCCTTCAAAAAGGGCTTGGTAAAGCTTTTGAAAACTTTCTCTCTCATCCGGGAGGGTGAGGTCTTCAAAGCGTCTTCCGGTTAATTCAGCCTTTGTGTAGCCCAAGAGCTCGGTAAAGGCTTCGTTGATGACAAGGGCTTCGCTATTGAAATTAAAGATCCCCAAAGCGACCGGAGTTGTCTGAAAGAGAAAGAGATATTTTTGTTCCAATTGAATCATGGATTGTTGATTCTTGATTTTTTCGGAAATATCTTCCATTAAAATTAAGAGTTCTGGATTTTCCTCCTGATGATCGATATAGGAGATGGTTAAATTCATCCATAAGCGAGTGCCTGTTTTGGTTACAAAAAGGAGCCTTTCTTTGTGGCCGGTTGGTTTTGTCTTATGTATTTTGTCAAGCAGATGGAAGAGCTTTGGAAGCAATTCCGGATGGATAAATTCAGTCAGATGGTGATGAATAAGTCCCGTGCGGGGATATTCGAAGCGAGTAGCGGCATCTTGGTTGATATATTGGATATATCCTCGATCATTGAGCAAAAGGATCCCAATGGGACTGTACTGGGTAATCCGATCAAAAAGTTTTTGGTTCTCTCGAATCGTGCGTTCATTTTTTCTTTTTTCGGTTTGATCAATCAAGAATCCTTCCAGATAGGCTTCCCCCTGGGGATTTCTTCGCGAGATGCAATCCAGGTGAAAATACCGCTCTTCGTGAGTTAAACGAAAAGAGAATTCATAGTGAAAAAGGGTATCGGTTGTGAGGCGGATTTTCGCTGTCAGATTATCGAAATCCAAGGCGGCGCGTGGCGATCGAATTCGTTTGATCAAGAGTTTTGGATCTGGATGGTTTGTGTCCAGATCCAACATTTGCGAGGCCGCGGTGTCCAAGTAAAAGGGATCTTCATGGTCGGGATAATATTCAAAATAGCCGACATTCCCGATTTTTAAGAGGGTTCGCAATTGCTCTTTCATTCTTTCTTCGGTAATATCCTGAAGAATTCCATTCATTCGCGATGGGTGATCGTCCTTGAAAAGGAAGACTTGACCGATCAATCTAACCCAGATCCATTGGTTTTCTTTTCCTTTGACGCGAAATTCCAAGCGATAGGGCCCGTGGGGAGATTCCAAAAATTTCTTGGTCAGGGATAAGACTCGATCATAATCGTGGGGATGAACCCATTTCTGAACCATGGTGATATCGAAGGCTCGTTTTGGCGCATGGAGTCCCAATTCGTCGAAGAGAAAGCCATACAAGAAAACTCGATTTCCATCGGCGAACCATTCCCAAGCGCCCATGCGGGCAGAATCAATCGCAGTATTGAGGCGTTTTTGAACACTTTGATAGGCAAATCCATGGTATTTCAATTGAGAGATGTCTTCGAGCAAACCGAGGATCTCGCCCGTCGGCAGCCCATGAAAATGCGCTCGCAACCATAGGATCTCATCAGAACCGTGAGGAAGGAGACGAAAGAGGATGGTTGAAATGACTTCGTTGTACTCCGCGGCATGCAAGCGGCTATCAATCCGGGCCCGATCGTCAGGATGTATTTGGTAAATAAAATCATCATAACTGGAGGATTGAAAGTCGAGAAAGTCTTCCCTGGAGCGTTCCCGTATGGATAGGGTGAACGTGTTGGGAAATCGGATCATAAAAAATCCAAGGGTGCTTGATTCAAGCAGACTTTCGATTGGATAGTGGATTTCGTTGAGTGCCATGGTTGCATTCAGAGAAAATGATGGTTGCTTCATTGGACGCCCTCCTTTAATGCCTTTTCTTTATCATACCAAAAGGAAGGGGTTGGGAAAAGGGATTGATACGTAAACCTTTTAAACAGCCATGGTTGACAAATGGGAAGAGGTTTGATTTAATGTAAACAAGTTATTGACTGGAGGTTTACAATGAAGACGAAAGAAATGATTTTAATTGCCTTATTTACAGCCCTGACTGCGATTGGCGCATTTATTAAGATTCCTATTCCGCCGGTACCCATTACCCTGCAATTGGCATTTGTTGTGTATGCCGGTATTTTTTTGGGGGCAAAGAAGGCCTTTATTTCTCAATTGCTCTATTTGATGATTGGACTGATTGGGATTCCGATCTTTGCCAATGGCGGCGGAATCACCTATATTTTCCAACCGACTTTCGGATATTTAATTGGATTTTTACTATGCGCAACGGTGATTGGCTATGGGATGGATCGCATGAAGGCGATCAGCTTTTCCCGGGTGTTCGGATGGGGTGTTCTGGGGCTTGCACTGGTTTATTTAGTGGGGGTTTTCTATCTCTACGGGATTGTGAATCTGTATTTCGGAAAGGCCATGACCATGACAGCGGCGCTGCAGACCGGTTTTATTCCCTTTGTTGTGAAGGATTTGATTGTTCTTGCCATTGCCGCGTGGACGGCGGTTCGCGTCTATCCGCGGGTACAGCGATTTCAATAAGATATAAATTAGGGTGAAATGATAGGCTCCCCGCTAAACGGGGAGCCTATTTGCGTTTCCATTATTTTTTTGTGTGAAGCAACAATTGTTTTCTAAACTGCAGGGGGGTCAATCCCGTTTCGGTTCGGAAGACTTGTGTGAAATGGCTTTGGCCGCCATAGCCCAGATAGAGGGCGATTTCCAAAATGCTATTCACAGGATTTTGGAGCATTTGTTTGGCCGCATCCATGCGGATATGGGTGAGATACCGTTTAAAGGACATGCCCGTTTCTTCTTTCAAGAGGCGGGACAGGTAACTGGGATGGAGATTCAACTCAGAAGCCAGTTCGCTCAGCAGATAATTTCTGGTTTTGTTTTCTTCGATCAAGTGGGTTGCCCGCAGGATCAAGGATGAATAGGTGCCGGCTTGTTTCTGATTGACCTGATTGGCAAAATCGATCACCAAGGTTAGATGAAGCATTCGGACTTGATCAAAGGACTGCTCTTTTTCGGATTGTTGAAGATAGGCATCTTTTAGATGAAGGGCTTGTTCCTCGTTGAGTCCGCCCTGGATGGCCGCTCGAGCCGCTAGGGTTGCCGTTGAGATCAGTCGGTTTTTTTCAGCCCTCAAAAGTTTTATAGTTGGATGAGATCCGTCGAAATCGGTTTGCTGGTAATGAAACAGCGCTTGCTTGACAACTTCGGGTTGTCCATGACGAATGGCTTTCATCATTTTTTCTTCCAGTTCATACTGCTCGACGTGATCACTCGCCGGATAATCTGCGAGGATGGGTTTTGGAAGGTCCTGTGGATCGGTTTCAATGGTAGTCTGGAAGGAAAGCAATTCCTTTCTGAAAATGTTCCAAGCGAGATAGCCATAATAATATCGCTGCATGTCCCCGGTTACCGCCAATTCATAATCGTATTGACGGAGGGTCGGCAATTGCCCGTAGGGAAGATTGGATCCCTTTAACCGCAACCGAATTTTCTCTTCGGTTGGGCGATGCAACAGCATGGGACCGAAGACAAGCAAGCCCCCATTGGCGGGCAGGGCAAAATACGCTTCATTCAATTCGGTTGTGCGATGAAGCGGCTTATCGTATTCCGACAGTTTCAGCGGGAAGTTTAAAATGATCTTTCTATGGTTTTCTTTCATGGGATCGTGTTGATTGGGTTCCTCGGCCAGCAAGATTTTGTTTTTATAGATCCAATGGACCGGAATTCTTGTGGCGCAACGAAACAAACGAATTAAGGATTCTAGGGTTTCCATAAGTTCTCCTTTGTAAGAGATTCTAAAGTTCTTCTTTATCATATCAAATTGGAAGCCGTCAGAAAAGTCTGAAGTGGAAAAAAAATCCAAATTAAAGAGAGGAAAGTATAGGATCTGGATGAAAACCTTTCTTTTTTTTCATTCGTGCTCTTGCTACACTTAAATAAAAGGGGGAACCTCATGGAAAAACAACGAGTGATTCAAGAATATGTGCCAGGTAAACAGATTACCTTGGCTCACGTGATCTCAAAGCCGCAGCGAGAATTATGCGATAAACTAGGGTTTCCTGAAGCCCATGGGGAATCTCTGGGAATTTTAACCATCACACCCGGGGAAGGCGCGATTCTGGCTGGCGATCTGGCGACCAAGGCGGGCCGCATCTCTTTGTGCTATGTCGATCGATTCAGTGGTTCCGTTGTCATTCGAGGCGAGGTGGCGGCGGTGGAATCATCCCTGCGAGCCGTGGTTTCGATTTTGTCGGATCGATTGGGGTTCACGGGATGTCAGGTGAGCCGTACATGAAGGTGCTGTTCTTAGGCGCAATAGACGCAGGGAAAACGAGTTTGATACAACGCTTGACTCAGGATCGGGTTTGGGAAGATAAAACGGGTTGCGTGATTTACGGTGACTGGATAGATACCCCTGGGGAGCTGTTTGAAAATCAAGGTTTTTTTCGCCGGCTTTTGCAGTTGACCAATCAGGCGGATTTGGTGCTTTGGGTCGTTGATGCAACCAAGCCGATGCTGGGCAATCATTTGGAGTATCGACGCTTGATTGAAACACCTGTAATTGGAATTGCGACGAAGATTGATTTGGAAAGCGCGAACTTGTTGCAGGTCTCTAAACGCATGCAGGAGTTGGGGATTTGGAGATGGTTTCCCATCAGCAATTCTACCAGTGAAGGGCTCGATGCCTTGCGAGCGGAATTGGTGGAGTTGGAGCAGATGATTCAGAAGGAAAAAAGGGTAGTAAAATAGCAGGCGTTTCTTTAAGAAACAGCCTGCTTTTTTGTACGCTCTAAAACCTCTTGAGCAAGGGCTTCATAATCAATGGCTCCCTTTGCCCGGGGGGCGTAGTCATAAATGGGCCGCCCCAGGAAGGGGGCTTCAACCAATTGAATATTTTTTCGTATAGTCGTTTGGAAGACCAAATTGCCGAGGGTGGTTTGTAATTCTTTGCGCATGCCTTTCATGACGCGGGTTCGAGATTCATATTGCGTCAAAAGGATCCCGAGAATCTCTAGATGGGAATGGGTTTCCTTTTCAAACTCACGCAGATGTCGCCGGAGCTCTCGATAGCCATCAAGGGCGAACTTGTCGATCCGCAAGGGGATCAAGACGGTGTCCGCCGCGTAAAGCGCATTCTCGGTGAGAAGGTCGAGAGTGGGATCATTATCAATAATAATGAAATCATAGCGAGTAGCAAGGGACGATATATGATTCGATAAGCGAAAGCGATCCAAAAATGGTGAGTGATCATTTTTGGAATAATCACTCGGAATAAGATCCAGATTTTGGTAGACATCATGGATCAAAACCTTCTCTACCGGTATGCTGTCTGTCAACCAGGCGGCGATTCCCGGCTGAGCAGATGGGTTGACACCGACCCCGGCGGTTGCATTTGCTTGAGGGGCGTTGTCGATTAAGAGCACACGTTTTTGATTGTTCGCCAAGGCAGCAGCTAAGTTGATAGCTGTCGTTGTTTTGGCGACACCTCCTTTTCGATTGTAGATCGCGATGACCGTCATAATCGTTCCTCCTTGTT
This sequence comes from Eubacteriales bacterium, assembly GCA_030625815.1. Taxonomy (GTDB): domain Bacteria; phylum Bacillota; class Clostridia; order Tissierellales; family GPF-1; genus GPF-1. The sequence goes on along the minus strand of DAOUQF010000015.1, from coordinate 63,305 downwards.
CTAATGATAGCAAATAAATGGAGAATAATAGGAAAGGTTCTTGCCTGAAACGAACAATATTTTGTCATTTTGTCATTTTGGGAGCGTTTTCCAGTATGATTTCGCGAACAAATCTGATAAGATTTTATTGCAGACCAAAACAAAATGGGAATCATCAGAAATGAAGGGAGAAACAATGAACAATGGATTTCGTCTTGAAGAGATTGTCGATATACCAAAACTCCAAGAGATTCAAGATCGCTTTTGTGAGGTGACAGGGTTGGCTGCAGTGACGGTCGATTACACGGGGGCACCGATTACGGCGTACAGCAATTTTTCTCCTTTTTGCGCTGCCATGCGTGAGCGGGAAGAGTGTTTCCGGTGTTTTCATTCCGATGCCCATGGGGGATTGGAAGCGGCCCGGATCCATAAGCCGTATATCTATTATTGCCATACGGGGTTGGTTGATTTTGCGGCTCCTATTTTGTTTGAAGGTCAATTTATCGGCGCCCTCTTGGCGGGACAGGTACGGGTGAAGGGAGATCAGCCTTCCTGGCTGAAAGACCAAGGGACGCGTTCGGAGGAATGGAAGTCTGAGCCTGAGTTGGTTCAATTGCAATCGGAGTGCAAATCGATTTCCGTTCGAAAGATCAAGGCGGCGGCGGAATTGATGTTCGTCATTACCAATTATATTGTGGAGCAAAGCGTGCTGACTTTGAGCCAGGAAAGACTTAACGAGAAGAACGTCAAGCTGATTGAGGAAATGGAAGCGCGGATGGAATTGGAAAAGGCGTTGAAAGATGCGGAATTGAAGGCATTGGAAAATCAGGTCAATCCTCATTTTCTCTTTAATGTATTGAGTTCGATCAACTCTCTTGCCTTGATTGAGGATGCGCCGAAGACTTCGGAGATGGTCTATGCCCTTTCAGAGATGCTGCGATACACCTTGAAGCGGAATATGAAACAGACGGTGATGCTCAAGGAGGAACTGGATTATACGGAGAAGTATTTAAAGATCCAAAATATACGCCTGAATGATGGAATCAAGGTGAAATGGGAAGTTGACGACGCCTTGATGGATACAAGGGTGCCCTTTATGAGCATTCAGCCCTTGGTGAGCAATGCAGTAAACCATGGGATTTTTCCGAAAGAAGAAGGCGGCATGATTCGGATTCGCGCCATCGATTTTACAAACCGGGTGGAGGTCTCTGTCACCGATGACGGGATTGGGATGACCAAGTCACGGCTGAAAGAGATTCAACAGATGAAGAAGAAAAAGGGACAAACGATAGAGTCGATTGGAATTTGGAACACCTATAAGCGATTGCAGCATTTATTTGGACCGGATGCGGATTTGATGGTCAAGAGCATGCAAGATAAAGGCACAACCATTGTCTTGAAAATACCGAAGAATAAGGAGTTAAGTGATGTGGAAGATTTTGATCGTTGATGACGAGGTCCTTGTTCGCCAATCCATGAAGATGATTATTCTCAGAAAGTTTCCTGGATTGGTTGATATTCTCGAAGCGAAAAATGGAAAAGAAGCAGTGGAAATGTACGAGGAACATTTTCCGGATTTGATCATTCTCGCCATCAAGATGCCCATTATGGACGGATTGGAAGCGGCCTCTCTTATTTTAGATGGAACGCGGGATCCCGCGGTCGTGTTTTTGACGGCCTATGCGGATTTTAGCTTTGCGCAGCGCGCCGTCAAGCTGGGGGTTAAGGATTATATTTTAAAGCCGCCGAAACCCAATGAAGTGGTCGAGGTGATTCAGCGCTCCCTGCAGGAGAATCATCTGAGTTTTGAGGCGAGCCTGAAGAAAGTGCTGCATGCTATGAATCAGCAGATTATCTTGGGGGATTATCAAAAGGCGAGGGAAGCTTTTTTACAGTATCATCGGCTTGCCCATGAGGATCGGGAATCGGAAAGAAGCCATCTTCGCAGCCTGTTTATGAGCCTGATCGAACAGGGTCATGAATTGGACGTCCAGATGGCGGGAATGGATCTGGAAGGATTCGAAGCTTCCTTTTATCAGCGGGACAAGATGGCGACGGTTCAGTATATGGAAGCGGTGCTCAAAGTGATTTTCGACTGGATTATTGAGAAAAAAATCTCTTGCTTCGATACGGAGATTGAATATGCGGTCAATTATATCAATCGTTATTACAAGGAGAATCCATCCCTGCAACGGGTTGCGGATTATATGAATTTAAGCGCCCATTATATGAGTAAATTGTTTAAGCGGGAGACTGGTGAAAATTTTTCTACCTATTTAACGCGCTGCCGGATGGAAGAAGCGAAGGATCGAATCAAGTATACGGATGAAAATCTGATTGCCATCGCCTATGAGTTGGGCTTCAATGAACCAAACTATTTTTCCCGCGTTTTCAAGAAAATTGAAGGGGTAACCCCTTCGCAATATCGCAATCGCGTACGGAGAAAAGCAGACCCTCGATGAGGGTCTTTTTTTGATGCAAAAAAGTGCTAGGGAAGAGTAAAATCGTCGGGGTGAATTGTCAAATAGTACAGGAAGAGAGCCGCTCCTTATGTGGGTAGGGAAAGCGTTTTTTGGTAGCATATAGAAGAATGGCGTAGAAGCCAAATCGTAAAGGAGGAATGGTAATGGTTAAAGAAGCACTAGGCATGATAGAAACGAAAGGTCTCGTCGGCGCAGTGGAAGCAGCGGATGCCATGGTCAAGGCAGCCAATGTTACTTTGGTCGGATACGAGAAGATTGGATCCGGTTTGGTAACAGTGATGGTTCGCGGTGATGTTGGCGCGGTAAAGGCTGCCACTGATGCAGGCGCTGCAGCGGCTGATCGTGTTGGCGAAGTTGTTTCTGTTCACGTAATTCCACGTCCCCATACAGATGTGGAAATGATCCTGCCAAAGGCAGAATAGGTTGGGAATAGGAGGAAGAATATGTCAGATCAATTAATGGAAAAAATGGTAGAAGAAGTTATGAAAAAACTCGGTGGCGCGGACTCACCAGCAGCACCGAAGGCTGCACCAACGAAAATCGGTTGCAACTTGACTGAATTTGTAGGCGCATCGAAAATCGGTGATACCATCGGTTTGGTTATTGCCAATGTGGACGATCAATTGGCAGAAGCGATGAAACTAGACAAGAAATATCGATCCATCGGTATTATCGGCGCGCGTTCCGGAGCAGGTCCTCACATTATGGCGGCTGACGAAGCGGTTAAAGCGACCAACACAGAAATCGTTTCGGTTGAATTGCCTCGCGATACCAAAGGCGGAGCAGGTCATGGCAACTTGATTATTTTTGGCGCGGAAGACGTATCTGACGTACGACGTGCTGTTGAAGTAACATTGAAAGAAATCGAAAGAACCTTTGGCGATGTTTGGGGCAATGAGGTAGGTTATATGGAACTTCAATATACAGCTCGCGCAAGCTACGCTTGCAACAAGGCCTTTGGCGCTCCAATCGGCAAGGCGTTTGGTTTAATTGTAGGTGCGCCGGCAGCCATTGGTGTGGTTACTGCCGATGCGGCGATCAAGGCGGCCAATGTAGAAGTTTTGAGTTATGCATCTCCTTCAACAACCAGCTTCACGAACGAAGTGATTCTCTTTATCACGGGCGATTCAGGGGCGGTTCGACAAGCGGTTCTTACGGCGAAAGAAGTTGGCGTCAAGCTTCTTGAGACGATGGGTGAGGAATGTAAATCCGCTACCACTCCATATATTTAAGCAATAAAGGAGGAAGAAGATGAAATCAAAACGTTTTCAAGTACTAGCAGAACGCGATGTTAATAAGGATGGATTTATTAAGGAGTGGCCAGAAGTAGGCTTGATTGCCATGGACGGTCCCAATGACCCCACACCGAGCATCAAGATTCAAAACGGCAAGGTTGTGGAATTGGATGGGAAGAAACGAGAAGATTTTGACTTGATCGACAGCTTTATCGCGGAATACGGGATTGAATTGTCCCGAGCGGAAGAAGTTATGGCAATTCCTTCCGTAGATTTGGCGAAGATGCTGGTAGACGTTAATGTGCCGCGCAGCGAGATGGTGAAGTACACCATCGCCATGACACCGGCAAAAGCAGCTCAAGTTTTGGGGAAAATGAATGTCCTCGAGATGATGATGGCCTTGACAAAGATGCGACCTCGAAAGACCCCGTCAAATCAATGTCATGTTACCAATGTGAAGGATCATCCGGTTCAGATCGCAGCAGACTCGGCAGAGGCTTCTCTTCGTGGATTTGATGAGCATGAGACCACTGTCGGCGTTGTTCGATACGCGCCTTTCAATGCATTGTCATTGTTGGTTGGTTCTCAAGTTGGACGTCCAGGCGTCTTGACTCAATGTGCTGTTGAGGAAGCAACTGAATTGCAACTCGGCATGCGCGGTTTGACAGCCTATGCGGAAACGGTATCCGTATACGGCACAGAGCAGGTATTTGTCGATGGCGATGACACGCCTTGGTCAAAAGCATTCTTGGCTTCCGCTTATGCATCACGCGGATTGAAGATGCGCTTTACATCGGGTACAGGCTCAGAAGTTCAGATGGGTTATGCGGAAGGCAAATCCATGCTTTATCTGGAAGCCCGTTGTGTTTTCATTACGAAAGCAGCCGGCGTACAAGGTTTGCAAAACGGTTCCATCAGCTGTATTGGTGTTCCGGGTGCGGTTCCTTCAGGAATCCGTGCGGTATTGGCAGAGAACGTGATTACAACCATGTTGGATATGGAAGTTGCATCAGGCAACGATCAAACCTTCTCACATTCGCCGATTCGACGTACGGCAAGAACCTTGATGCAAATGATTCCAGGAACGGACTTTATCTTCTCTGGATACTCGGCAGTGCCGAACTACGACAATATGTTTGCCGGTTCAAACTTCGATGCGGAAGATTATGATGATTACAATGTTCTTCAACGCGATCTGAAAGTTGATGGCGGCTTGCGTCCTGTTACGGAAGATGAAGTTGTTAAGATTCGAAACAGAGCTGCAAAAGCCTTGCAAGTAGTCTTTAAAAATCTGGACTTGCCGGAGATCACCGATGCGGAAGTGGAAGCAGCTACTTATGCCCACGGCTCAAAAGATATGCCGGACCGAAACGTGGTTGAAGACTTGAAAGCGGCACAGGAGATGATGGAAAGAAAAATCACCGGTGTCGATGTAATCAAAGCGCTTCATAACGGCGGATTCGAAGATGTAGCGGGCAATCTTTTGAATATGATGAAGATGCGCGTCTCTGGCGACCATCTACATACTTCAGCGATTATCGATGAAAACTTCCATGTAATCTCTGCGGTCAACGACTGCAACGACTACAACGGTCCGGGCACTGGATACCAAATCAGCCCAGAACGATGGGATCAGATCAAGAACATTCCGAACGCGATCGATGCGACGGACTTTGAGTAAGGGGGGATCGAGATGACAATTAATGAGAACCTAGTTCGCAGCGTAATTGAAGAAGTACTGAAAAACTATCAGTTCGAAAATAATGGAAATGCCGTTGCTCAAACGTCAACACCCGTTCCGGAAACCGGCGGTTTGACATTGACGGAAGGCGCCATTGCTGAAGAAGGTCGAAAGAGTGATGAAGTTGTTATCGCTGTAGCACCGGCTTTCGGTAAATTCCAAAAGACGACGATTATTAAAATGCCGCATCGTGAAGTGCTTCGCCAAGTGATTGCGGGCATTGAAGAAGAGGGCTTGAAGGCGAGAGTCATTCGCGTAACCCATACCTCTGATGTTGCCATGATCGCCCATCGCGCGGCAAAATTGAGCGGATCCGGCATTGGCATTGGCATCCAATCAAAGGGAACCACGGTTATTCATCAAAAAGACTTGATGCAATTGAGCAACCTGGAATTATTCCCGCAAGCGCCATTGTTGGATGCGAAAGTATTTCGTGCAATCGGTAAGAATGCCGCAAAATACGCAAAAGGCGAATCTCCAGCACCGGTTCCAACAATGAACGATCAAATGGCTCGACCAAAGTATCAGGCGATCGCGGCTTTGTTGCATATCAAGGAAACGGAGCATGTGGTTCCACATGCGAAGCCCGTGACACTTGATGTGAAGTTTTCATAGGGGGTGAAATGATGAATCAAAAAGATATGTTAGAGAGCATCGTTCAAGAAGTGATGAAACAGATGAGCGGCGGCGCGCCGGCTGCACCAGCGGCTAACGGCAATACCGCGACAGCGGATCAAGACTATCCATTGAGTGAACGACGAGCAGACCAGATTAAGTCGCCAACAGGAAAATCTTTGAATGAGATTACCCTGGAGGGTGTAATGAACGGATCGGTTACGGCGGATGATTGCAAGATTCGACCGGAAACCCTTGAAATGCAAGCGCAGATCGCTGAATCTGTCGGCCGGGCCGCTTTTGCGCGCAACCTTCGACGGGCAGCAGAATTGATTGCAGTTCCGGATGACCGTTTATTGGAAATTTATAATGCGCTTCGTCCGTATCGATCAACAAAAGGCGAAATGATTGCGATTGCAGACGAATTGGAAAACCAATACAATGCAAAAATCAACGGAGCGTTTATTCGCGAAGCGGCAGAATTGTATGAGCAACGGGGACGATTGCGAGTTTAAGCAAAGGAGGCAATCTCATGGCATGGATTGCTGGAATTGATATTGGAAATGCGACAACTGAAACCGCCCTTGCGAAAATCGAGGGTGAAATCCTTAGTTTTGAGGCAACGGGCATTGTGAATACGACCGGGATCAAGGGAACCAAGGATAATCTGCGGGGGGTTTACGCGTCTTTAAAGATGGCGGCAAACAACGCAAACATTCCTGTTTCCTCGATTTCGGAGATTCGCATCAATGAGGCGGCACCTGTTATTGGTGATGTCGCCATGGAAACCATCACGGAAACGATTATTACCGAATCAACCATGATCGGCCATAATCCATCGACCCCAGGCGGGATCGGTGTCGGTGTGGGCATTTCCATTCCCTTAAAGGAAATTGGATCGAGCGACCGGGAGCAATCGATTATCGCCCTGGTGGATCGCGCCATTGATTTTGAAGAGGCGGCTTCTGAGATCAATCGTCTGATGGCGAACGGATTTCAGGTTCAAGGTGTGATTGCCCAATACGATGATGCGGTGTTGATTCATAATCGCCTGAATGAAAAGATGCCGATTATTGATGAGGTTACTCTTTTCGAGAAGATCCCACAACGGATGTTGACATCCATTGAGGTGGCGGGACCAGGACGTGTAATTGAAGTCCTTTCCAATCCCTATGGGATTGCGACGGTATTCGGGTTAACCGCGGAAGAAACCAAGTCGATCGTGCCCATTGCGAGAGCGTTGATCGGCAATCGTTCAGCTGTTGTGATCAAAACCCCGGCGGGGGATGTGCGAGCGAAGCATATTCCGGCTGGAAAAATTCGAATCATCGGGCAAAACAAGCGATCTGAAGTGGATGTGGAAGCGGGCGCGGAAGAGATGATGAGTTGCGTGAGCAGTTGCATGCCGATCACAGATATTAAGGGAGAACCGGGCACCAATGCCGGTGGCATGCTTGAACGGGTTCGCCAAGTCATGGCAAATCTGACGAGTCAAGTCGCTACACAGATTCAGATTCAAGATTTATTGGCTGTAGATACCTTTGTGCCACAAGCGGTAAAAGGTGGATTGGCAGGGGAATTTGCCATGGAGAACGCCGTTGGCGTGGCTGCCATGGTAAAGGCGGACAAGCTGCAGATGCAGACCATTGCCGATGGATTAAGCGGTGATTTAAAGGTTCCCGTCGCCGTAGGCGGCGTAGAAGCCGATATGGCGATTCGCGGCGCGCTGACAACGCCTGGAACCAAGGCGCCATTGGCGATTTTGGATATGGGAGCTGGTTCAACGGATGCCTCTATTATCAATCGGGATGGTGAGATTCAATCGATTCACTTGGCGGGTGCCGGGAATATGGTAACCCTCTTGATTCAGACGGAATTGGGACTGGAAGGCCCTGAACTTGCCGAGGATATCAAAAAGTATCCATTGGCAAAAGGGGAAAGCCTGTTTCATATTCGCCATGAAGGGGGAAGCGTGCAATTCTTTGACATGCCCATCGATCCGAAGGTCTATGCTCGGGTGGCGATTTTGAAAGACGGCATGATGTTGCCGTTGCCTGGAGATCTTTCCATGGAAAGGATCCGGGAGGTTCGTCGGGACGCCAAGCGGAAAGTATTTGTTGTCAATGCACTTCGCGCCTTGAAATCCGTGAGTTTGACGGGAAATTTGCGAGACATTGAATATGTGGTGCTCGTGGGTGGATCGGCTCTCGATTTTGAAGTGCCGCAACTGGTAACGGACGCCTTGTCGAAATTCGGCGTGGTGGCCGGCCGAGGAAATATTCGCGGTTCGGAAGGACCGAGGAATGCGGTAGCAACGGGATTGATCCTCGCGAAGGAGGAAGAAAGCCATGGATAATCGATCGAAAATTGAAGTGCTGGTTGCGCGGGGCAACGCGCACCATCCGAGTCTGATGCAGGTCCTGTATGGCATTGAAGAAGAACAGGTGCCGGTGTCGATTACGGAAACAGACGATGAATCGGTTGCAACTATGGCCTATGAAGCGGCCGAACGTTCAAAATTGGAAGTGGGAATTGGCATGGATGCGGCGGGCAATTTTGCGCTCCATCATAAAAAACTTGAAATCCATAGTCCGTATATGCGGCTTCCGAAACGAAGTTCGGATGAACGGGCCAGGATTTTTGGAAACAACAGCGCAAGGCTTGTTAAACGAATGCCCTTGCGGGATGAATGAGAAAGGAGGGGATCCTTCTGAAAAAATCGCTGGGATTGATCGAAACCATAGGAATGGCGGCTGCCGTTGAGGCAGCGGATGCGGCAGTGAAATCTGCTAATGTCAAACTGATTGGGATCGAGTTAAGCAAAGGATTTGGTATGGTAACCGTAAAGATTGCCGGAGATGTCGGGGCTGTAAAGGCCGCGGTTAGTTCGGCAAAAGCAGCGGCGGAGCGGGTGAACCAAGTGGTTAGTGTAAAGGTAATTGCACGACCGTCGAAAGCCCTCGACATGCTGATATTTTCACCGGATACCGTTGGCGAAGATTTTCCAAAGAAACAAAAGAAAAAAGTGACAGTCACTCAAGAAGAACCTGAAAGCAAACCAGAAAAAGCCCCTGTAAGCGAATCGGACGAGCAGTCTGAACCAACTGAGCAGTTGGAAGCGGTTGAACAGCCAGAATCGGTTGATCAATCGGAGGGGAAAGCAAAACCGGAAAAGCCGAAAAAGGAGAAGCTGGATTTAGCGGCCGCGATGAAGGCGGAAGCTGAAGACTTGCAGGAAGAGGAGGGGCCGGCGACGGAACCAACTTGTAATCTTTGCAATGATCCTGCTTGTCCAAGAAAAAAAGGCGATCCACGTAAAAATTGCATACATTATGGAGAGGAAGTGTAATCATGGGTGAAGCATTAGGCATGGTAGAAACACAAGGATTGGTTGGAGCGATTGAAGCAGCCGACGCAATGACAAAGGCGGCAAATGTCCAATTGATGGGATACGAAAAGATTGGTTCCGGACTGGTAACAGTTATGGTGCGCGGTGATGTAGGTGCCGTAAAGGCCGCAGTGGATGCCGGTAAAGCGGCAGCTGAGCGAGTAGGCAAAGTGGTATCTGTACACGTTATTCCTCGTCCGCATGCGGATACGGAAAAAATCTTACCGCAAAGAAAGTAGGGTAAACGATGACGAGAGAAGAAGCTTTCGTCAAAGAATGCGTGGATCGAGTCATGAATGAACTGGGATATGTGGAGGTTGGAGTTTCCAACCACCATATCCATCTCAGTGAAGCGGACTTTTTTCAGCTTTTTGGACGTGGTGCGACATTAACAAAACTGAAAGATTTAAAGCAACCGGGGCAATATGCGGCCAAAGAATGTATCGCGGTAGAGGGACCCAAAGGACGATTCGACAAGGTTCGGATTCTAGGACCCCTTAGAAGCGCGACACAATTGGAACTCTCGGTGACTGATGGATTTCGCATTGGCGTGAAACCGCCCGTGCGGGAATCTGGAATTTTAGATGCATCGCCGGGATTGACCTTGGTGGGTCCTGTCGGTAGGGTTCAGATTCCACAAGGCGCCATCGCGGCACTCAGACATATTCATATGCCGAAGGAATTCGCGGATCGTCACGGATTTATCGATCGCGAGATTGTCTCTGTGGTTGTTCCGGGGGATCGCGGCGGCCGACTGGATCACGTGCTTCTTCGCGTATCGCCGGATTTTGCTATGGAAATGCATGTGGACGTTGATGAAGCCAATGGATTCTCACTGACGACTGGATCGTATGTGAAGATTATAAAAAGAGGATGAAACCGATGGACTTAACACGGATCAATGAATATCTTGCCTCTTTTCATGAGTTAATTCAATCAGGAGAGGCAAAAGAAGCGCCAAAAAAAATCAAAGTTGGAGTCGACTTGGGAACCGCAAATATTGTGATTACCGTGGTAGATGAAAACAATAATCCCATTGCTGGAGCGGCGGAAGCTGCTTCGGTTGTGAAGGATGGAATTGTCGTCGACTATATTGGCGCGGTACGCATTGTGAAACGATTAAAGGCAGAGGTGGAGCATCAGCTGGGTATTCAACTGATGGAAGCGGCAACTGCGATTCCGCCTGGAATAGCCCCGGGAGATACCCGGGCGATCACCAATGTGGTAGAATCGGCGGGATTTGAGGTGATTCGGGTATTGGATGAACCGACAGCGGCAGCCGTGGTCTTGGGAATTACCGAAGGCGCGGTCGTTGATGTGGGCGGCGGAACGACGGGAATCAGCATTCTTCATGATGGGAAAGTTGTAGCAGTGGAAGATGAACCCACTGGCGGCACTCATATGAGTCTGGTGATTGCTGGAAATTACGGAATCTCTTTTGAAGAGGCGGAAGTGCGAAAGCGCTCCGGCGAACAGGAGACTGAGTTGTATCCGCTGGTTCGACCCGTTGTTGAGAAGATGGCGACCATTGTAAAACGAGCCATCGATGGACACGGGGTATCGGAGGTCTATGTGGTTGGTGGAGCTGCCACTTTTGAAGAATTTGAAAAAGATTTTGAAAAGATATTGGGAATTCCAGTGGTAAAACCGAATTATCCCCTGCTTGTGACACCCATTGGGATCGCTTGGGGGATGGACGAGGAGGTGGCGCCATGACGGAAATGTTGATTGATCGCATCGTAGAGGAAGTGCTGGTGCGCATCGATCAGAAAGACGTGTCGGATAAGAAAGTCCTTTTGGTTTATACAGGTGGTACCATGGGACGTTCGGCTGGCATTCGTGTGGCGGAAAATTTGAAGCGCGGTGGCTGGATGACAGAAACCGTGGTGACAGAAGCTGCGCGGCAAATTGGAACACTGGATTTTCTGCCGATGAGCGCAGAAGCTTTGGATAGCAATTTTGGATCAGCCAAGCTCTTGGCGATGGAGCACAATCGAATTCTGGTTCCGGTAATGACCATCACGACTGCGAGCAAGATCGCAAAAATGATTTGGGACACTCCGGCGGCCTATTTGATTGGTTCGGCCCTGTCGCAAGGCAAGGAAGTCTGGGCAGCAAAGGATGCATGTGATTTTTCTTTGCGGGAAAAATCGCCTATGGCTATGAAGGAAATGAGCCATCGTGTAATCAATACGTTGGAATCCTTCGGGGTTCGTTGGTGTAAGAGCGATGAACTGTATCGTGATCTTATTTTCGCGAAGGCGGCTAATCCGGAACAAGCGTATGTATCGGCGCAGCCGGATGGTGTGAAAACTTTGCCGGAATTATGCCGAATCGCGCGGATTGACAAGCGTGTGATTACCCGGGGAGATGTGATTCCTTATTTATCCGGAGTGGAGCAAATTCAGATTCCACGGGGAACGATCCTCACCGCCCTGGCGGATGAGGAACTTAAAAAACACCGAATCCAATGGATTTGGGTGGACGGAGGGATGAAATGATTCTAGCAAAAGTGATTGGCAATGTTGTTGCAACAACAAAAGATGATCGTTTGGTGGGAGAAAAACTGCTCATTCTGACGCCGCTTACGCCGGAAGGAAATCCAAAGGGTGAGACGATTGTCGCGATCGACAGCCTTGGGGCGGGCAATGGAGAAGTTGTGTTGGCTTGTCGAGGAGGTGCGGCTCGATTGGTAGCGAACCATGAGAACTCACCGGTGGATTATGCGATTGTTGCGATAGTGGATGAAGTCAAAGTATACGGTAGGTGATGACATGTCAAAAGTGTATACAAAAACCGGGGATGCCGGTACTACTGGCTTGTTTGGCGGCTCTCGGATTGGGAAAGCGGATTTGTTGGTTGAAACCTATGGGACAATCGATGAAGGCAGCTCGGTCTTGGGAATCGCGAAGGCATCGATAATACAATTGTCGATGAAAGCACAGTTGGAAACGATTCAAGAAGATCTTTTCTTGGCAGGCGCAGAGGTTGCCAGTGATGAAAAGGGAAGAAATCGGCTGATCCAGAAAATTGAAGACAAGGATGTGAAACGGCTGGAGGGATGGATTGACGAGTATGATCGATACTTGGCGCCCCTTCGGGCATTTGTGCATCCAGGTGAAAATCTTTCATCCGCCTACCTTCATCAAGCGCGAACGATTTTACGCAGATGCGAGCGACGGTTGATCGCTTTGTCGGAAAAACAGTCGATTCGGCCGATCTTATTGCAATACTTTAACCGAGTCTCGGATTATTGTTTTACCTTGGCTAGGATGGTGGATCAATGGGACCAGATTGAAATGATTGCGGCAAAAGCCCTTGCTACCGGGCTTTGGGTGCCCGAGCGGATGACCCTGGCATTTGCCCAGGAAATCATTGCCGCCGGGATTGAAGCGGCGAGAGAGGGACAAGTAGAATTTGTTTTATCGGTTTGCGATGAGGGTGGAAACCCTGTTGCAGAGGCGCGAATGGATCAAGCCTTGTTGGGCAGTATTGCCATTGCGCGCGGAAAGGCGTTTACGGCTGCAGCGTTTCGACTGCCGACAGAAACGGTAGGCGAGCTGGCGCAACCGGGAGCGATGTTATATGGCATTGAAAACACTCACCCAGGGAAATTGGTTCTCTTCGGAGGCGGTATCCCGATCTTTCACAATGATCGTGTGATCGGCGCCTTGGGTGTCAGCGGTGGAACCGTAGAAGAGGACATTGCGATTGCAAAAACAGCGCTTTCGCGTATTTTGGGGGAAAGGAGTAAAAAAGATGGAACCAACCTTAAAAGAGATTGAACAGATCACCCGAATGGTGATTCAGCAATTGGATCAGGCACCCGCCCAAACATGTCAACCGATTCACCGGCCTGGAATTTTTGAGAACATGGATGAAGCCGTTGAAGCCGCATACAAGGCGCAGAAGAAGTATTTCGAGCATAGCCTGGCGGATCGACAGCGATATATAGACGCGGTTCGAGCCTATCTGCAACCGAAGGTTGAGGAGATGGCTCGACGGGTTACGGAAGAGACGGGGATGGGAAATTTTCCTCATAAGGTGATTAAGAATCAATTGGTATTGGATAAGACACCGGGAGTGGAAGATTTGCAATCGGGCGTTTTTACCGGGGATCGCGGATTGACCCTTTTGGAGTTTGCTCCCTTTGGCGTCATCGGTGCAATCACCCCTTCAACCAATCCAACTGAGACGATTATGTGCAATAGCATCGGCATGCTGGCGGCAGGAAATTCTGTGGTTTTCAGTCCGCATCCCGGAGCAAAAGATATCAGTATCGATACTGTTGTCTGGATCAACGAGGCCTTGAAAGAAGTCGGGGCTCCGGATAATCTGGTCGTTACGGTGGCGGAACCAAGCATGGAAGCGGTCGGTCGCATGATGAAGCACCCGCTTGTCTCTATGCTTTGCGCGACGGGCGGCCCTGGTGTTGTTCGTGCCGTGCTTTCCTCCGGGAAAAAGGCCATTGGAGCGGGCGCGGGGAATCCACCGGTGATTGTGGATGAAACGGCGGACATTGAGAAAGCGGCAAAAGATATTATCGATGGCTGCAGCTTCGACAACAATCTGCCGTGTATTTCGGAAAAGGAATGCATTGTGGTGGAGCAAGTCGCGGATTATCTTATTTTTCAGATGCAAAAATACGGCGCTTATTTGATCGAGGATCGAGAAACAATTACACGCTTGCGTGATTTGGTTGTTACGGAAACCGGTGCGCCGAACAAGGCGTTTATCGGGAAAGGCGCCCAGATGATTCTGAAGGCAATCGGGATTGACGCGGGAGAAGAGATTCGGGCGATTATCTGCGAGACACCGGGAAACCATGTCTTTGCGGAAGAGGAATTGATGATGCCGATTTTGCCTGTTATTCGGGTGAAGACGGTGCAGGAAGCAATGGATCTTGGGGTAAAATTAGAGCATGGCCTACGTCATACCGCCATGATTCACTCGAAAAACATCGATACCTTGACAGAATTTGCACGGGTGATTCAAACCACCATCTTCGTGAAAAACGGCCCTTCCTATGCGGGAATCGGTGTTGGCGGAGAAGGATACACCACGTTTACCATTGCAGGACCAACGGGTGAAGGATTGACAAGTGCCAGTGCCTTTACACGGAAACGACGATGTGTCTTGGTTGATGGCTTTGCCATCCGATAGGGGGCAACCATGAAGAATGACTGGATTCAACAAGTTCAAGATGCGGGGATTGTCGGTGCTGGAGGCGCCGGCTTTCCTACGCATGTCAAACTGAACGCGGAAGCGGAAACCCTTGTGGTCAATGGCGCGGAATGCGAACCCCTCTTGCGGGTGGATCAGCAATTGATGGAACGAGACGCAATCGTTCTAGTGAAAACATTGGATCAATGGGTGGAAGTCATTGGCGCGAAGCAGGGAATCTTTGGTTTGAAAGAGAAATATCATGGAGCGATTGACGCCTTGAATGCTGCGGTTCAAGCGTTTCCACGGATTAGTGTCTACGCCATGCCAAATGTCTATCCGGCGGGGGACGAGCAATTTCTAGTTTACGAGACCGTTGGCAAAGTTGTGCCCGAGGGTGGAATTCCTCTCCAAGTGGGTGTGATAGTAGTCAATGTGGAAACCCTTTTGAATCTTTCGAAAGCATTTGAGGGAGAACCTGTTACAGAAACCTATGTGACGATTACCGGAGAAGTGAAAAATCCGGGAACCTACGCGGTGCCGGTGGGCACGGCGCTTCCAACCCTGATTAGATGGGCGGGCGGCGTAACGGTAGAGCCATATGCGGTGATTGACGGGGGTCCCATGATGGGGAAACTCATCGAAGATCCACGGCAGGTAATGGTAAAAAAAGCCTCCAAGGGCTATATCGTTTTGCCGGTCGATCACATGCGCATTCAAGCGAAGAAAAAGAAGATTTCTCAGATGCTGAAGGAAGCGAAGACGGCTTGCTGTCATTGCAATCTCTGTACGGATATTTGTCCGCGCTATCAATTGGGGCATGATTTGCACCCGGCAAAATTGATGCGAATGGCAAGTTATCAATCCCTTGGGGATGCTAGCGCCAGCTTGGATGAGGCGTATCTGTGCTGCGAATGCGGGCTTTGCGAGATCGCATGCATCATGAATTTGCAGCCATGGAAACTCAATATCTCTCTGAAGGATCAATTGCGGGAAATGGGAATTGAAAATTCTCATCACAAAGCACCGGAAGAGGCGAGAGCGTTTAAGGAGTATCGCAATTATCCGACCCATCGATTGATCGCGAATTTGGGACTCAGAATCTATGATGTACCGGCTCCGATTCGAGAAAATCCCGAGGCGGTGGAAGAAGTCCGAATTTCCTTATCTCAAGGGATTGGCGCACCGTCGGTTCCCGTTATTGCAACGGGTGATCAGGTGGAAAAGGGAGATTTGATTGCCAAGATTCCGGAAGGAAAATTGGGATCGAATGTTCACGCCAGCATTAGTGGAAAAGTGATCGCCCTCGGCGAGGATTCGGTTTTGATTCGAAATGAAAGGCAAGGGGGGATGGATCAATGAAACCAACCATCGGATTATTGGAATTCAAGAGTATCGCTAAAGGAATGGAGACAACCGATGCGATCTTAAAATCGGCCAATGTGGAATTGATTCTAGCGACAGCCCTCTGTCCTGGAAAATATATCAGTATGATTACCGGCGAACTTTCCGCTGTAAAAACGGCGATTGCCGTGGGCGAGCGGATTGGAGATTTCTTTTTGATCGACGCCTATGTGTTGTCCAATGTCCATAAAAGCGTGATGAGCGCATTGACGGCGACCTGCGAGATCGGTTCGCTTTCCGCCATCGGCGTGGTTGAGACCATGTCGGCCGTCACCTCTGTTATGGTGGGGGATACGGCAGCCAAAGCATCGAAGGTTGATTTGATCGAGATTCGGATCGCACGCGGACTTGGGGGGAAAGGATTTGTTCTTTTCTCGGGAGAAATTGCGGCGGTCAAGGCGGCGGTGAAAGCCTGCTTGGACAAGTATCAAATGACGGGTGAGATTATCTATGCGACTACCATCTCCTCGCCGAGCAAAGAAATGATTGACTCCTTGTTATAGGGGCGGAAAGGAGATTTGATGAAGGCAATCGGATTGATGGAACTAAAGGATATGGGACTGGGTTTTGTGGTGGCGGATGCAATTGCAAAGGCTGCGCCCGTCGATTTGTTGGAAGCAAAGCCGATTTGTCCGGGATGGTTTTTTATCCTCTTCGCCGGGGAAGCTGCCGCTGTGAAAAGCGCGGCTACGACGGGGGCGCAGATTGCGGGAGATCGATTGATCGCGAAAGATGAAATTTATAAGCTGTCTGAGCAAGTGATTGAGGCGATGGGGATAAACCCCGTTGAACGAAACGTAAAGAGCCTGGGAATCGTGGAAACCAAAAACTTGGTTGCCGGTGTTCGATTGGCGGATTTGGCCGTCAAGGGAGGCTGCGTGGATCTGATGAAACTGAGAAGAAACGTCGGAAACGCAGGCAAAGTCCTGTTGACCTTTACGGGTGAAACGGCGGCGGTGAAACAAGCGGTGGATTCGATTCGACAACATGCGCTCTATCAGGAATTTGGGGTATCGGCATATGTGATCTCAAAACCGAGCAAGGCGCTCCTGGAGCAAATGTAGAAATCATTGATTTGAATTTCTGAATCTATGAAAGTGCATAGAAAAAGCCTGAGAAAGTTTGACCTTTCTCAGGCTTTTTTTGCTTCGTTTAAATTTATGCTTCGTTTAAATCAGAGATTTTTTTTTGAATATTTTCGTTTTCAAAGAAATCGTCAAAAGTGCTGGCTTGATCCACAATACCATTAGGTGTCAGCGCGATCACACGGTTGGCGATTGTCTGATTGAACTTGTGGTCATGGGAGGTGAAGAGCATGGTGCCCTTGAAGGTTACAAGCCCGTTGTTTAGCGCTTGAATCGACTCCAGGTCCAAATGGTTGGTTGGTTCATCCAGAACCAGTACATTGGTGCTAGACAGCATCAGTCTGGACAGCATGCAGCGCACTTTTTCGCCCCCGGATAAAACCGCGGGATTTTTTTGTGTTTCCTCGCCGGCAAATAGCATTTTCCCCAGGAAGCCCCGAATAAAGGTTTCATCCTTTTCCGTCGAGTATTGACGCAGCCACTCCACCAAGGTGCGGTCAGCGGTGTCAAAAAACTTGGCATTGTCGTTTGGCAAGTATCCTTGCGACGTGGTTACGCCCCAGCGGAAAGATCCTTCGTCCGGCTCGATTTCTCCCATCAGGATCTGAAAGAGCAGGGTTTTCGCCACGGGGTTTCGCGCAGTGAAGCAAATCTTGTCGCCCTTGTTGACGGTAAAGGAAACATCGTTTAAAAGCTTGACACCGCCAACGCTCTTGCTGATGTTTTCAGCAAAGAGAATGTCCTTGCCGGCTTCCCGTTCCGGCGTAAATCCAACGAAGGGATAACGGCGGGATGAGGGCTGAATATCATTGACATCCAGAGAGTCGAGCATCTTCTTTCGTGCGGTTGCTTGCTTCGATTTGGATGCATTGGCGCTAAACCGCGCGATAAAAGTTTGTAATCGCTTGATCTTTTCTTCTTGTTTTTTGTTTTGATCCTTCGACAATTGAAGCGCGAGTTGGCTCGACTCGTACCAAAAATCATAGTTGCCGGGGAACATTTTTGCTTTCCCGAAATCGATATCGACCATGTGGGTACAGACTTTATTGAGAAAATGGCGGTCATGCGAGACAACAATAACCATGTTCTCATAGTTGATCAAGAAGTTTTCCAACCAGGCAATGGCACGGATGTCCAAGTGGTTGGTCGGCTCATCCAGGATCAAGATCTGCGGATTGCCAAAGAGGGCTTGCGCCAAGAGAACCTTGACCTTTTCGTCGCCGGACAGTTCGCTCATCAGTTTTTGATGGAGGTGTTTTTTGATGTTCAGTCCCATCAATAATTTTTCGGCAGTGGTTTCGGCTTCCCAGCCGTCAAGTTCGGCAAACTCGCCTTCCAATTCGGAAGCATGCATGCCATCTTCCGTGCTGAAATCTTCTTTCATATACAAAGCATCTTTTTCTACCATAATATCGTAGAGGCGCTTGTGACCCATCACCACCGTATTCAAAACGGTATGGGCGTCAAATTCAAAATGATCCTGTTTCAGGACGGCCATTCGTTGGCCCTTTGAGATAAAAACATCTCCCGAACTGGGATCAAGTTCTCCAGAAAGGATACGCAGAAATGTCGATTTTCCGGCTCCGTTGGCGCCGATGACGCCATAGCAATTGCCGGGGGTGAATTTCATATTCACATCTTCAAATAATTTTTTGTCCGAGAAGTTCAGACTTAGATTGGATACAGTAATCATATGGATACGGGGGAAGTTCCCCCTATTCCTCCTTTAATGGCTCAGTTTCTTTTCCTATTGACAATGGTCTTCATTATATGACGAAGAAGCGAAGGTGACAAGCTTTTTCCTTGATTCCCTCTGATTTTCAGTAACAAGTGTTTTTTTTGGTAAAAAATATCGTTTTTATGATAAAAAAATGTGATCAAATTAACAAATTAGAAATTTCGTAAAAGTGAAACAAATCCCATTGACACTTTCGGTTGCTCCTGTTTATAATGACGTGAATTTAAGTTCTCATTTAGAACATATGTAAAAATACAGGAGGAGTTAGCATGTTAGGAATGAATCGAAGACTGGTAGAACTGGAAGAGAATGGCACCCCAATTCTTGCGGCGATTATCGGAGCAGGACAGATGGGAACAGGAATGGTAAGTCAAATGCTGGCGATGAAGGGGATGCGTCCAGCGGTTGTTGCTGATATTAATATTGAATCTGCAAGAAAAGCATATCTGCATGCTGGAATTTTCGAGGATCAAATTGTAGCGATCGAAACAGCAGAAGAAGGAATTCAAGCAATTGAAGATGGAAAATTTGTCATTACAAACAATGCGATGCTTGCACCGAAAATTACGCAAATTGACGCGGTCGTTGAAGCGACAGGTGTGCCTGATGTTGGTGCGCATGTTGCGATGGATTGTATTTTTGAGAAAAAGAATATTATCATGATGAACGTAGAAGCTGATGTTACCATTGGACCGCTATTGAAAAAATTGGCGGACAACGCAGGAATCGTTTATACGGGTTCTCACGGTGATGAGCCGGGAGCAGTCATGGAACTTTATGATTTTGCGACAGCTTTGGGTTATGATGTCCGTGTCGTTGGAAAAGGCAAAAACAATAAATTGGATTTCAACGCGAATCCAGACAGCGTATTGGAAGAAGCGACTCGAAGAGGCGTGAGCCCAAAGATGTTGGCTTGTTTCAAGGATGGAACAAAAACGATGGTAGAGATGACTGCGATGTCCAACGCAACTGGCTTCTTGCCTGATGTTCGCGGTGCTCATGGTCCTGCCGGAACGGTAGACGAATTGCCCTCAATCTTCCAATTGAAAGAAGAGGGCGGCATCTTGAATGGATACGGGAAAGTTGATTTCGTAAACGGTGTAGCACCTGGTGTATTCGTAATCGTTTCAAGCCCATTGAAGGAAGTGCATCGTGAAATGCATTATTTGAGCATGGGTGACGGACCAAACTACGTTCTATATCGACCATACCATCTTTGCAGCCTGGAAACACCATTGACAGTTGCGCGTGCCGTATTGGATCGCGAACCAACAATCGTTCCTTTGGGCGCACCAATTTCTGAATGTGTTACCGTAGCGAAGATCGATTTGAAAGCGGGACAAATGCTGGATGGAATCGGCGGATATACTGTTTACGGAACCATTGAAATCGCAGAAGTGGCGAAGCAGGAAAAAGCAGTGCCGCTAGGATTGATCAATAGAAAAACGAAATTGATTCGTGATGTGAAAAAAGGCGAATTAGTTACCTATAATGATATCGAGCTTGATACGGATTCATTTATCGTGCAATTGCGTCAGCTGCAGGATCAACTATTTTAGAAGATCCTGTTAAAATTCCATAATCCTCATGGTTTTGCGAGAGTCCGAATGTATATTCGGACTCTCGTAGAATACTGGTATTGATATATTAATATCAATTATTGACAAGGTTTTCCCTCACCCTCTATACTAAGTATGAAATTAGGTATTGAGTTAGAACAAAAGTAAAAATAAAGGGGTGTCCGGGATGAAAAAAATCGTAGATGATGAACGGTTAATTGTAAAATGTTGTTCTTTGTATTATGACGAAAATTTGGGTCAGAAGGAAATTGCAGATATTTTAAAAATCTCTCGACCAACCGTATCCAGATTATTGAAGGCGGGACGAGAGAGTGGAATCATTGAAGTGAAGATCCACAATTATTCCGATAAGGAGTTCCGTGATTTGGAAAAAGCGCTCGAGCAGCGATTTGATTTGCGGGAAGCGATTGTGGTGCATGATAAGGCAGACGAATTTAATCAGAAGAATGAGATCGGGTATGCGATTGCCAATTACTTGATGCGTATCGTAAAAAAGGGAGATCGAGTTGGGGTCTCCATGGGAACGACGATCAAGCATGCAGCGAGGTATGTAGATGTAACGCGGCCCGTAAAGGCTATTTTTGTTCCTTTGATCGGGGGCGTTGGCCAGATTGCCTCGGATATTCATCCCAATCAGATTGCCATGGATTTGGCTTCCGCATTTTCCGGTGGAGTAAAGTTGCTTCATGCTCCAGCCATGATGCAAGACCCGGCATTGATTCAGCATTTGCGGCAGGATGAAGGGATGCAAGAGGTTTTTGAAGAGATGGATCGGATCAATATCGCCTTGGTCGGAGTTGGAAGTCCCATGGATTCAAAGTCCACGATGATGGCCACGGGTTATTTTGACGAAACCAAGCTGAAGAGCCTTGGCAAGTTTCACGCAGTTGGAGATATTTGTTTACAGTTTTTTGATGAGGAAGGAAACACGGAACCCTTTATCTGCAATCAAAACGTGTTTGGACTTCCAATTAAGCAATTGAAACGAATTCCGATTGTAGTGGGTGCTGTTGCTAGTGCGGCGAAGTCAGAAGCGATGATTGGCGCCATTCGAGGCGGATTTGTGAATGTGGTCGTAATGAATACTGCATGCGCGATTCGGATCTTGAAGGAAACGGAGGGATAAGATGCTGAAAATATTTATCGTTGCTTTTTTCTTTATGATCATTCAAGCGGGATTGACATACTATCAATCGAAAAAAATTCAAATGAAAATGGTCGAGGTACGAAAACTCGGAGATTTTGGAATCGGACAGACAAGAGGAAAACTGCGCCCTGGTAATATTTTGGTTATGGCCGTCGATGAAGCGGACCGAATCGTAGAAGTTCAATTGATGAGGGGAATCACCTTTTTTGCTAAGTTTAAGCCGTTGCGTGTCCTCAATGGGAAAACGATTGGAGAGGCTGAAAGTTATCTAAAAGAAAAAAAGGTACACGAAGATATTATTAAATCTGTAGCGATGGCGATTCAACAAGTTGAATTGCAACGAAGAAAGAGGGGGGAAAAAAACCAAGAACTCGCAAATGGATTTGAATAAACAATTAAAGGAGGAGAATAGATGGAAGTATTAGCAAATTTTGCAGACGGATTTATTAACTTATTCCGAGCCGGTGGAAATACCTTTATGGGGTTGGTCACAGGAATTATTCCAATGTTGGTTGTATTGATCACAGCTGTCAATGCGGTTATCAAAATTGTTGGGGAAGAACGGGTAGAGGGTTTTGCGAAAATAATGGGCAAAAACATTATCACTCGCTATACAATTTTACCATTGCTTGCGGTCTTTTTCTTAACGAACCCTATGTGTTATACTTTCGGAAAATTTTTGCCAGAGAAATACAAGCCAGCATATTACGATGCTGCCGTTTCACTGGTTCATCCAATCTTAGGTCTTTTCCCTCATGCCAATGCAGGCGAGCTTTTCGTTTATATGGGCATTGCAACAGGAGTTCAAGCGATGGGCTATCCTTTGGGAGAGCTAGCGGTTCGATATTTCCTATGCGGTATGGTAGTTATCTTAATCCGTGGAGTATTGACTGAAAGAATTACTATTGCCATGATGAAAAATCACGCGTAAGGAGGGAATGCGATGTATCGTTCTGTAAAAGTAGTAAAGGGAAATGGCGGTTGGGGTGGACCATTGGTCATCTTGCCGACGGAAGATAGAAATGTTATTTTGTCAGTCACAGGCGGCGGCATTCATCCTGTTGCACAAAGAATAGCCGAATTAACTGGTGGAGAAGCGATTGATGGATTTTCAACAGGCGTGTCTGATGAAAAGATTGCCGTAGCAATTGTAGATTGCGGCGGTACGGCACGATGTGGCGTATATCCAAAGAAAAACTTACTTACGATCAACTTAAACCCAGTTGGACAAGCAGGTCCTTTGGCACAATTCATTACCAAAGAACTGTATGTTTCCGATGTTGGAGTTAAGCAAATTTCATTGACGGATGAGACTGCAGTGCCGGTTGAAACTGTGAAAGTGAACGGTACAACAGTTGAAAAACCAGCAGCTAGCACTGGAAAACAAAGCTTGCTCGTACGAATGGGCAAGGGAGTTGGCGGGATCGTCGGCAAGTTCTACCAAGCAGGCCGTGATACAATTGATCAAGTCATCCGAAACGTACTACCGTTTATGGCATTTATCTCCATGATGATCGGTATTATTTCTGCATCGGGAATTGGTGATTGGATCGCAAACACAATTACACCATTTGCGGGAACCTTACCAGGATTGTTCATGATCTCGATTGTTTGTTCCATTCCATTCCTTTCACCAGTCTTGGGACCAGGCGCGGTTATTGCACAGGTCGTCGGAGTTTTGGTCGGTGTAGAAATTGGAAAAGGAAATATCCCAGTTCAGTTGGCACTCCCTGCATTGTTTGCGATTGACCCGCAAGTTGGTTGTGACTTTGTTCCAGTTGGTTTGAGTTTGGGAGAAGCGGAACCAGAAACAGTAAATGTCGGTGTACCGGCAGTCTTGTTTTCTCGTTTGATCACTGGACCATTATCAGTTGTTATCGCATACGCATTTAGCATCGGAATGTATTAAGAGGTGGAGGGAATAGCATGAAATATCAGGCAGAAGTAACGGAAATCGGCGAAATGGCATTGGAGTTTTTGGAGATGGATATGCTGATTATTTTTAATAACAATGCGCCAAAGGAATTGGCAGAGATAAGTGTGCTCCATTCCATAGAAGAAATGGAGCACGAGGTTGAAGTTGGCGATATCGTGCAATTTGGCGAGAGCACGTATATCGTAACTGCCGTCGGCGGCGAAGCAAATCATACCTTGAAATTACTGGGACATTGCTCCTTTAAGTTTTCAGGGAAATCACAAGCTGATCTTCCAGGACAGATTGAACTGAAAGGCAGTGCTCTTCCCGTCATAAGCGTTGGCGATGAGATTATTATATCGAAAGCCTGAGCAAAAGTACAGATAAAGCAATAAATTGAAAGAAAACCACTTTGTGGTTTTCTTTTTTTGGATTTCTTTCAGAATCGGGTATTAAATGCATAGGTTGAAAGGGGATGAAAAGATGGATCTACCTTGGGAAGTCTTGATTGAAAATATGCCGGTCGGATTTGCATATCGTCGCGCGGTTCGAGATCAGAACGGGCAAGTGGTAGACTATGTCTTCTTATTGACAAATCATGCCTATGAGAAAATTACGGGATTGAATCGAGAGGATTTGATTGGGAAAACGGTAACAGAAGCGATCCCTCATATTCAAGAGGATTCCATTCCGTGGATTAAAATTTTCTCAGAAGTGGTGGAACTTCAGAAGGCACGCACCTTTGAACGATATTCCCGCGTGCTTCATCGAACCTTTCATGTTACTGCTTTTCCGGTTTTTGAGGACGAATTTGCAACAATCTTTATCGATATTTCCGAGATGACAGCGCTTCGGGAACGCATGGGTGAGAAACAGCGGGAGCTGGAAGAGTTAAATTTAGCACTCTATAAGGAGAGCATCACCGATCCTGGAACCAAGCTGTTCAATCGAAGATATATTTTGGAGTTGTTGAGTAAGGAAGTTTCACGGACAAATCGGAACAAGAAGCCGTTAAGCATTGCGTTATTGGATATTGATTTCTTTAAGAGGGTCAATGACACCTATGGGCATCAGGCGGGGGATCTTGTTTTAGAGCAGTTTTCAAAACGACTGCAGCAGTGGACTCGGGAAATGGATTATGTGGGGCGATATGGCGGAGAAGAATTTTTATTGATCTTTCCAGAGACCGCACCGGAAATCGCTGTACAGGTTTTGGAACGGATTCGGTGGCAAATGGAATCTCTGCCTTTTCGATTGGGAGAAGCAAATCTGCAGATTACCTTTAGTGCTGGAGTTGCTGATTATCAGGGGGATGCGATTCATCAATTGTTGATGCGGGTTGACGAGAGGCTGTATACCGCAAAGCGAACGGGCCGCAATCGAGTCGTGTGGATCATGATGGAGAAGGAGGAGTGAACGATGGGAACTACAAATGAAAGTTGGGTTGACCGAATGCCAATCGGATTTGCAAAACTGCTGATTGAACGAGGCGATGATGATCAAGGGTTTCATTTTCGCTTCTTGGAAATCAATCCGTTATTCGAATTGATCGTGGGGCTCGATAGAACCATGATAATCGGGAAGACCTTTCATGAAATTCTATCTGATTCTCTGGAAACCGATTGTGGCTTGCATGGATTCTGTGAGCGGGTGTGCAATGAAGGAAAACCGCAGACCTATGAGCAAGAAGTCGCCTGCAATGGACGGAATTTTCAGGTTTCTGCGATTGCAGTGAACGATAGCGAGTTGATTTTATTGCTCCACGATATTACAGAGCTGATCAGATTGCGTAGAGAGATGAAGGATAGCCAAGAGGAATTGGAGCACTTGAACGATCGCTTGTATCGTGAATCCATCACCGATGAAATGACGGGTTTGTTTAATCGAAAACATATTATGGAGTTGTTGAAGAAGGAAACGGCCCGGGCGGAACGGGGGCTTGAATTTTTAACCATTGCCTTGATTGATATCGATTATTTTAAATCGGTGAATGATGAACACGGCCATCAGTTTGGAGATTTTGTATTGAAGGAGTTTTCCAAAGCATTGGTGGATCAAGTGCGCACCATGGACTATGTGGGCCGATATGGAGGAGAAGAATTCCTTCTGCTCTTTCCGGGAACAAAAATCGGCGATGCCGTTGAGATTCTAGATCGGATCGAGGCAATGCTTCAGGTCAATGATTTCCGGAAGGGCGATATTGCCGTGACCCTGCAATTTAGTGCCGGGGTGGTGGAATACCATGGAGAATCCATTGATTATTTGATTCGTCGAGTGGATGATCTTTTGTATATGGCGAAGGCGAAAGGAAAGAGCCAGGTGATGTTGGATTAATAAGGAAAGATTGGATTTTTTGAAATTGTATGACAGTCTCAATTATGTAAGAAAGCACCGCGGAACATTTTATGTTCCGCGGTGCTTTTTGATGTTTTTCATTTAATCCAATAAGGATGCTCAAGCAATCAACTTATAAGAAATTTTGGGTAATTTTTTTTAAATTATACATGCTTTCAATGGTTTCAAGAACATTGACTTCAGGTTCAAGACTTAGGGCACCTTGATAATTTCGATTGTTTCAACTTATTTTTGCGATTTAGGGTTTCTTTTTTTTGAATTTTGTCTTTGATATTTAAGATACACAGAAAAACACATGGGTTATAATGGAAACATAGGAGGCGAGGAATATGCCAAGACAAATATTCTATGAGGCAACCAATTGCCGAAATCAGTGTTTTCATTGCTATTGCCCTGCGGGGAGCAGAGGTCGAGTTATGATGAATCCGGATCAGATTATGGATATGACCAGAACTCTTCAGGAGCAATTGAATGAAGAACTATCGATTGGGATCTTTAGGGAGCCAACCCTATATCCTGAACTTATACAATTGTTGAAACGGGCGAAAGAAGAAGGATGGCTGGGAAGCAAGCATGAGGAACGCAGCTTGTACACCAATGGGGAGAACCTATCGGAGACGATGCTGTCTGAGCTTTTCCCGATATTGCCAAGGATCGTGTTTACCCTTTACGGAACCGAGATGATGCATGATGCGCTGGCGGGGAGAACGGGGGCGTATCGTCGGATCGATGAGGCGACTGCGCGAGCCATGGATCAAGGATTTCAGGTTGTCTGGCGTATTCTAGCCACCAAGGGAAATGAGAAAGAAGTTGCTTCAATCTATCAAAGGGGAAAGGAATTGTCGATCCATGAGCTCAAAGTAACGGGGCGTTATATCATGGCTGGCGAAATGAGAAACGCCTATGAAAATATCCCAACGGGCAGAACCATTGAAACGCTGCACGCTTTGGGCGTTCCCTTTGAGCTTGTTGGTGCTCGTCCGGAACGGGAATATGCAGAGGATCCTGAAATTCTCAGAGATAGCAAAATTCGTTGCATGGATCTCAACCGACTGTATGTGGACCGCGAATTCAATGTATACCCCTTGAATCAAATCGAGGAACAAGCGGTTATTGGGAATTATAAAGAGGGAAAATTTTTGCTGCTGGATCGATTGCGCGGGGAAGTTGCAATGCCGGAGTCCTTCCGGCGAGGGATGCAGGTCTCATTGCCGGCGATGGCTGAGAAATTCGCGAATCCCTACTCCGAGCAAATGTTGACACCCCAAATGCTATTTGAAAAGTATTATTGGAAAATGGATGTATGATACAAGGAGGTTCCATGAAAAGAGGTCGCATATTATTTGTGATTTTGTTTGCTGTTTGCTTCGGCATGATTCTGACGGGATTTACGCCTAAGGAAGAACTGCCGCCTACGATAGGTGGAATTTTATACAAAGAGCTTAATCACGATAAACTCAAGATGGACTTGTACTATCCGGAAGAGGAATCTTATGGCGGTTATCCCGTTGTGCTTTTTGTGCACGGCGGGGAGCGGTGCTTTGGCTCGAGACAAGATTTGGCGCAAGGAGAATTGCGAGAGGTTACGGAGAAGTTTCTCTCGGAAGGTTTTGTTGTCGCCGGCATTGATTATCGCACAATCAGTTTGCGATCAGGGTTTTCCTCCGGGGTGATTGACACCAAGGATGCGATCCGATGGTTGAAGTCGGAAGCTGAAAACTATCGATTGGATTCAGGAAATATTGGGCTGTGGGGCATTGACCGCGGAGCCCAGATTTCGCTGCTTGCGGCGTATACGGGAGAGCGCGCCTATCAGGGAATTAAAGTCCTGGCGCCCTATTCCGCAGGAGTCAAATATATATTGGCTTACAACGCCACCACAGATTTGGTGAAGCGATATCAATTGGATGAGATTCATGATCTGGATGATGCAACCTATCAAAAACGGGTGAAGCAGATTTATACCCTGATGCGCCTATCGATTCGAAGCATGAATCAGCGAGAGATTGCAATTCAGACAGCCATCTTTCACAGTCCACTTACCTATGTTGCCCCGGATGTGCCGGCAACCTATGTGATTTGCGCAACTGGGGGAGATGCGGCGCCGGACGTTCAGGGAAAATTGTTAAAGGAAGTCTTTGAGGACAACGGGTTGGCGCTGCCGATGACGGTGCTTGAGACGGGGACTGGAGATTTTCAAACCCTGAGCGCGGACGAGCAGGCATTTTTAGTGGATATCAGCGTCAATTATCTGAAAATGGGCGCTTTCCATTCTGAAAATTATATTCATGATTTGATTATTTATCCGGATCCATGCCGATTGGAACGCTTGGATTCGGAGGGAGAGAATGAACAGAATATGGATGAACCACAGGGTGTAAAGACATCCGCGCAGGGACTTTGGACACAGTGGGTAGAGGGTGTTCAGAGATGGTTCCAATAAGAAAGACGAAGCCTTGATATGTTCCCCTTGGCTTCGTCTTTTCATATGATTTTTTATTATACATGTTGAATAAAGATCACCTTTAGGTAGTTTCCTTCTGGAAACTGGGGGTGAACCGAAAAATCGGCTGGGAGCTGGAAACTCTCCAATACGCGATATCGCCGATTGAATTTGCGGAATCCCTTTTTCACCATCTCCTGAAATTCTTTCATGTCGAACAGGGAGCAATTGGTGGAAGCCATGAGGATCCCATTGGTATCAAGGATTGGCAGGGCTTGTTCGACCAAGGCGGTGTAATCCTTTTGGGCGCTAAAACTGAAATTCTTTGACCGCGAGTAGCTTGGCGGGTCGAGAATAATCAAGTCAAAGCGCTTCCCTTCTTCTTTGGCGCTGGCAAAATAAGCGGAAATTTCATCGACAATGATTTCATTGGAGTCAAGGTCGAGACCGTTAAGGATAAAATTATCCTTGGTTTTTTCCAGGCTGCGCTTTGCCAGATCAATGCTGGTTGTACTGACCGCACCGCCCTTAGCCGCAAATACAGAAAAGGCGCCTGTATAGGAAAAGGTG
This sequence comes from Eubacteriales bacterium, assembly GCA_030625815.1. GTDB lineage: Bacteria > Bacillota > Clostridia > Tissierellales > GPF-1 > GPF-1. The sequence goes on along the minus strand of DAOUQF010000015.1, from coordinate 34,464 downwards.
TTGAGTACGCGTCGATTCCTGGCATAGATTTCCATGATTCTTTTTCGAACATTGCGTTGATCGAAGAAGAAGCCGGTCATGGCACCGTCGTTGAGGTTTGTGTTTAGAGAAACGCCACTTTCTTGTACGGGAAATGTTTGGTCAAAACGCTCACCGGATACAAAGGAATCCTCTTCGATTACCTTGCCGCCAATTTGATATCGTCGCTTTTGATAGATCCCCTTGGAAACCGTGATTTGAGAAAAAGCGCGATAGATCTCTTCGTGAAAGGCGTAAATCCCCTTGCTGTACCATTGGAACAGGTAGTAGCCGTTGTAATGATCGATGGTCAGTCCGCCGATTCCGTCACCTTCGCCGTTAAAGACGCGAAAGGCAGTCGTTTCTTCGGAAAAATAGAATTTTTGCCGGCGTGCCAGAGCGGCGGAAAGTTTGCGGAGGAAAAAGGTGAAATCAATTTGCTCCTCTTCCTTTTGCGTAAGAATCCAGCCAAGGCCTTTATTTTGTTTGCCGTAGTAGCCTCTCGCAAGAAATTCTCCAGCCTTGTTGGTCAATCGAAAGATCTCACCTTCTTTTTGAAGGGGGGCTGTTGTGCGTACCGCTTCCGGAAAGAGTAGCGGATATCCTTGACGAAATTTGGTTTCGTGATTTTTCTTTACTTGGCAATTTTTTTCCATAGATTTAGGAAACTCCTTTTTTTTGTTTTCGTTTGATGGTTTCCCAGCCTTCCGAGACAAGGGCAAGGGCGGGAAGGACTGGGTGCAAGCCGAAAACGGCGCCAAACAGTCCATAGATTTCCAAACGCAAGAAGTATTTTCCGGCGAAGGAAAGAAATAGTTGGTGAATCCCCTGTGGAGAAAGGGCATCCACTTCATGCACGATATGTTCCTGAAAGGACAAGGTTGACAGCAATGCCGGCAAATGCGCGTGAGTCGCACGGTATAGCGGATCGAAGCTATTCTCGGACAACCATTCCATTAAATTGGCATTTGCGCCAAGGTGACGGGTGAGTCCGGGAATTGCTGTTTCAATCATTTCTTGAAAAAGTGCAGTGTAGGCTGGATCCGATCCCATAAGGGTAAGCAGGGACTTCAATTGCTCTGCCATAAGGGATGCGGGGATCCAATCGCCGATCACTGTATTTCTACCCAGGGTATGGGTAATCTGACGCCAGCCTTCTTTGATATTTGCCTGGTAATCCGGCGATGAAGAGAGGATTTTCAGAATAGCTGCATTTCCCTCAATCGGCAGAATTGTCAGCAAATCATGAATCGTGATCGGTTCCAACACGGGTTGAGACAAGGTACTGAACCCCCGTGCCAATGCGGGCACCAACCAAGTTTCTTCTTTTTGGATCAGGGCGCGGACGAAATCACTCAGCCTTTCCTCGGTTAAAGGAAGTGCTTCTTGAAGGGAAGGCATTTGATGAAAAATGGATTTTCCCATGTCTCCAATGGATTTCTCTGCGGGTTTTGTCAGTCTCCAATCCGCGGACGGCTGTCTTGTGAGACTGTCTTCGATGACCGGGTCGAAGGCGTGGGTCAAGGAATCGGCGTTTTCATTAAGAAAATCCGGCAATTCAACAAACAAGGCGCGGTGAAGAATTTTTTCGAGCAAGGCGGGTCCGCCCATTAAGACAAAGCCGCCCCGTTGCAAGAAATTTAATTGCCCTTGAACGGATTGATTCAAGCGGTTGGCGATGGTCTGCTCTTGATCTTGCAAGCTGTTTTGCCCGCGAACAAGCAGTGAATTCATCAGTTGTTTTTGCCGATCTCGAAGGAGATTGGCAGGAATTCCGAATAGGAAGTTTCCCAGGCAATCATTCCTTTTCAGGGTGAGTTGGGAGACTAGGATGTGTTCAAGGATCTGCTCGCTGTTCTCCCAAAGCAAATGCACGGGGACCGTGCCTACTTGTTTTTGCAAGAGGGGCTGGAGTGTGGCGGAAATGACCTCGGTCGAAATCAATGAGGACAAGGGTTCGTCCCGATGGGTTTCCTGCCATTTGCTCCATCCCTTTTGAATCAATGGGGTGCCGTTATCCTCAAACCAGAGTTGCAGGTTCTTGTTATCCAAGGGGATCGGCCGTTCCCTCAAGCCTTCGGTGATGGAAGTGCTCCAATCCGCTGCGTGAGCGGTCAGGGTCGTTTGAATTTGATCGGTAAAGGCGGAAGCCAATTCCCCATGTCCCTTTTCAACTCCGGATTGTAACCAGGAAGAAATCCGTGTGGGAAGCCAATCCATCCAGCGTTGCTTGAGATTCTTCTTCTGATCGGAGAATAGCTGTTGAATCATATTACGGTTCAACAGGGACTCGTCGACGAATTGAGCCAAATTTTCGGCAAACACTCGTTGATTTTTCAGCAGATAGCCATGGGCGAAATGCCTAAAAAACGGAACTTTTTTCAGCCAGCGAATCTCCTTGTACGGTTTGAAGATCATTTGCAAGGCAATCCAGTTTGTGATTACTCCAACGCAGGCGAAAACGCCGATGGGGAAGAGATCGACAGGTCCAATCATCAGGGTGCGCGGCAAGGGGAAGAGCGCCATCGCGATTCCTGCGATCACCCCAAGAAGGAAACCGAATTTTGTGATGGGTTGCAGTTCCCGTCCAATGAAGTCGTGAGCAAGTTCTACAATTTCTTCTTCGTCACGCGATTGCAGATTTGTTTTTACCAATTCCTGAACCTTTCCTTCCAGAAAGGTTTCACCATGGGATTCAATCATTCCGATCAATCGGTCTCCGAAAGCATCCCGTGATTCAATCTGGTTGAATCGCGAGAGAAAGTGATCGAGGGGTTGTTGAATCTGGCGATCCATCAGATCGATCCCCTGCTTTTCCAAAGAGGCTTGCAGGTTTGGATTTTTCAGGATGGACTGCCAGATTTCGCTTGGAATCGACTTCTCCTTGATCGTGTCATAGAGATTGTCATCAAGAGAGATGATAGCCTGCTGCACAGGCTGAAGGTTCAATTTTTTCATAGTGCTCAATAGTTCGATGCAGGCTTTCTCGCTCCACGGTTGATCGATCAGGCGGCGAAGGGTGGTGGATAAAAACCTGTCTTGTGCTTCTTGATCCGAAAGCTTTTCGATGCCAATAGCGGAAGCGAGCTCTACAAGCTTGTATTTCCCCTTTTGATTGTAGTGCGTCGCCCAGTCGGAGCCCAGAAGTTGGATCGGTGTTTTCGAGAGTCCTTTTTCAATCAGGTCTTCCAATTGCTCGTCAATGCCAATCAGTCCGGCTTGAAGGATGGAAACAACGGCCTTCTGAGACGGCAGCGGCATCCAGTCGGAGACAGGATGGGTGGACAGGTAGTCTTTGATTTGCGTTTCTCCTGCGGCTCTGAATCCTTCAACGAGTTCTGGGATCTTCATCTTATCCAGATAGGAGAAGAGCGGTCCTTGAATCATGGAGGCCAGCATGCCGGATTGCTGATTTAATTCGGTTTGAGCTGCGCGCTTCAGTCTTTCTCGAAGATCATCCTCATGATCTGCAAGAAAACCCTGGAATTGATCAAAGGCGTTTTCATAGCTTATATGGAAGAAATTTTCCATGGAACCTTGTGTTTCCTCCTCAAACCAGTCTGTAATCGGTTGGTTAAGCAGGGCTGAGGAAGCCAGAGACTCGCGTATTTGCGTTGCAAAAGCGTCAAGTGCATTCGGCTCCAAGTTAAAGATAAGTAACCGATGAAGAAGATTCGCCCATTCATCCCGTTGTTCCGGCAAGAGTCGGGCTGATAGAGGCTGATTGCCCCATGCGGCTTCCCAGTGTGCGAGAAGTGCTGGAATCTCTTCTGAATCGCTCAGTTGCGCCAGAGCGGCTGTCAGCAGGGATGGATCCTCTTGGATCGCGCTCGTTCCCTTCGCTAAAATCCCTTGCAGGGTATTTTCAAGGGTCTCAATCTCGTCCGTTGAAAGAAAATCAGAGAGCGATTTTCCGTTCAGGGGAGAGGTGAGGGAAACAACGAATGAATCGAGCATATTGCCCTGTTGCGCTTCGGCAATGGATTGTGTGATCAAGCGCTTAAAGAGAAAAGAAAAAGCGCCCTTGGATAAAAGGGATCCGAGTTTTGTTTCCGGTATGGATAAGCTGCCGTTTTGCAGGGGACGAAGTCCATCCTCCACAAGGGAATTGATCCAAATCGGCAACGCCTTTTGCACCCCTGGAATCTCTTGAATCGGTTTCTTTTGGAATTCGGCCTGAAAAAATTCGTCCCAAAGGGAAGCGAACAGATGATTCCATTCCTCGAGGGATTCGTCCTTCAAGATCTCGGATTTTAGATGGGAGGGACTTAAAAGATCCTTCTCCACCAATTCACTGATCGCAGCGATAAATTCAGTTTTTGTTTTTTTGATAACGCCCCCAAGTTTCAAGGGGGTGTATTCGTGAAACAACATATTCAGTGCATAGTTGTTTGTGACGTATCCGGTGATTCCACCGGCCAAGCCTTGTATAAGCAGATTTGTCCACTCTGTATTCATGATATTCACTCCAAATCATCTAAAAATTCATGATAACCTCTTTAGTATAACAAACGCAAGGAAAGAATTCAGAGGATTAGGAAAAAAAGTTGGGGACGTTACTTGACAGGAAAGTACCGTCCCTGCTATACTATGGACACGGGAGGCGAATATGGCGAGAAAAGCGAGAGAAAAGATATTGTATGGAACCTATTTGATTACTCAAACCAGCGGCACTATTCAGCCCCTGTTTCGAGATGATCGGGACCGAACCGCCTTTTTGGCAATCGTCAAGAAGGTGAAAGAAAAATTCGATTTTCACCTGTACGGATATTGCCTGCTTGCTGCCGACGGGTATCGGCTGTTGATCTATGACAATGGATCCGATCTCTCCAAGGTGATGAAGGCGTTAAATATTCGATATGCGATGTATGCCAAATGTGAGGGAAAACTATATAAGGATCGATACAAGAGTCAATTGATTCAGGATTATCGCGGATTGCTTGAAACGGCACAATCGGTATATGGGAAAGAAAAGCATTGTGCGTGGAATCAGTTTTCGGTACTGCTCAAAGGCGAGCGGTTGTCCGAACTTTTGGATCCGATTCCCAATCAGGACACCTACCGCCCTTACCTGATAAACGAAAAGGAAAGCGATGCGGTATGCGATCGGAATCTTCCGCTTTGTGAACGCGGCGGAACCTGCCATCGCACACGGAAAGAAGTGGAAGCTGCACTTCGCCTGCGAGCGGAGAAAAGTGGAATCTCATTGGATGCCTTGATTGCTGAAAAGGAATTGCGCAATGAAATGATTCTTAAGATTCGAAGAGAATCGACCCTTTCGCTGCGTGCCATTGGCGAGATATTTGGACTTAGCGAGTCGGCGGTGTGCAAGATTATCAATCGCTAGATTCTTTTGAAATGATATTCAAGTAACGTCCCTAAGGAGGAAGACATGGAGTTTAATTTACAAACAAAACCAAAGGCGCCGGTGGTGACGCCAGAAACAATTTACGATGTGCTGATCGTTGGCGGAGGACCGGCTGGATTGAATGCAGCCCTGTACGCGAAGCGAAAAGGCTTGTCGGTCGGCATCTTGGCGGAGCGTCTGGGGGGTCAAGTTCTCGATACATCCAGTGTTGAAAACTATTTGGGATTCCCTTCGGAAACCGGCGAGGGATTGATGAAAAAATTCCAAGCCCATGTGGAAGAATTGAAGGTGCCTGTGAAGGAGCATTTGCAGATCACGGGGATTGAAACGGGAAGGATCAAGAAGATACACACCAATATCGGTGAGGTCTTCCAGGCAAAAGCCGTGATCCTTGCAACGGGAAGCAAGCCTCGAATGTTGAATGTTCCCGGCGAGAAGGAATTCTTGGGACGCGGAGTTGCCTATTGCGCCATTTGCGACGGTCCGTTGTTTGCAGGAATGGATGTGATTGTTGCCGGCGGCGGCAATAGCGCAGTCGAGGCGGCGATTGATTTGGCGAAAATTGCGAATCACGTTGCATTGGTCCACCGCAGTCAATTTCGGGCGGATCAGATCCTTGTGGATCAGTTAAGGAAGAAAGAAAATGTGAGCATCCACCTCAATACACAGATTCAATCGGTGGAAGGCGAGGGCCTTGTCAGCCATATCAACGCTTTGGACAAGGAATCGGAAGAGGTTGTCAAGATTCCTGGCAATGGACTTTTTGTCGAGATTGGCTATTTGCCAAATTCGGGCGTCTTTGAAGATTTGGTGAAACAAAATGGGCGTGGAGAGATTGGAGTGAATGCGCGTTGTGAAACCAGTCAAGCCGGTATTTTCGCGGCGGGCGATGTGACTGACATGCCGTATAAGCAGATTGTAATATCCGCAGGAGAAGGCGCAAAGGCGGCTTTGACTGCGAATGAATATATCAATACCTTAAAGGAGGAAGAATAATGACATTTTTGAATGAGGAAATTAAAAAGCAACTGGAAGAGGTTTTTGAGCCGATGAAAAAAGAGGTGATTGTCGCCTTGTTTGCCACAAAGGAAATGTGCGAAACCTGTGAAGACACAAAAAGCTTTATGGCGGAGATGTCTGGGATCAATGAGAAGATCAAGCTGGAAGTATACGATCTAAAGGACGATGCGGAGCTTGCGGAAACCCTTCAGGTAAAACGTGCACCGGCAATCGTACTTCTTGGAGAAGGCCGAAAGGATTACGGTATTCAGTTTAATGGACTTCCTGGCGGTCATGAAATCAACTCTTTTATTTCGGGACTTTTGGAAGTATCGGGTTCCGGAGAGAAATTGCCGGAGGTTTTTGCCGAGCGTGTAGCGAAGATCGACAAGCCGATTGATATCAAGGTATTTGTTACCCTGGGTTGCCCGCATTGCCCTGGTGCGGTTTCCAAGGCGCATAAATTGGCGCTGGAAAATCTAAATGTCCGCGCTGAAATGATTGAAGCGCAAACCTTCTCGGAATTGTCGGATCAATACAATGTATCCGGAGTGCCGAAGATTGTGATTAATGGAACGGAAGAGTTGGTTGGCGATCAGCCCCTTGAGATGTTTTTAGACGCCATTGAGCGATTGTAAAAAGATCAAAAGAAAAATCAGAAAAGCAGACACGATGATATGCTTCCCTTGCAGGAGACAGTTCATGGTGTCTGCTTTTTTTATGGTTTCAAGATCTTGTATAGGGTGCTGCCCGTTTCTAGAAGGGTGATGCCGATGATAAAAGCGATGCCGATTCGAGCCATGGAAGCAAATAGGTCATGAAGCGGACCTTCTTGCAGGGTGAAGAGGGTCGGATTGGATATGATCCAAAGGAACAGGACGAGCCCCGCCCAATCGAATCCAATCTTGACCAATCGGAATCCGGTGTTCCAGCGGTTTCGGATCAAGAGGATGACATGAAAGACCAGGGCTGCAATCCAAAATGTGTTGAGCCATGGCAGGTATTGAGTTAGGATCTCCTGATTGAAGATCGGCAATACAACCCGCGCTTGATTGGCCGAATATAGCCAGACCATCGAATCGGAGAAGAAATTAAATCCGATCAGCAGCAAGGTCAAAAAGACAATGGCAACAATAGACTCCCAGCGTTTCAGCATAGTCTTTTTCGTAGGAAGCGCGGCCAGATTTTTGGGATTCCATGAATCCTCCTGGGGTTTTTGCTTCAATTCATCCGGATCGACAAATCGTTCGATCAGGGCGAAGATAATGGTTACCATGCCCACGGCGGTAATCGCGGTTTGAAACATTGTGGACAATAGGCTACCGATGCCAGTCCAGAAAGTTTGGTTGCCAAATCCAATGGCGATGCTGGTGGCAACAAATAGCCCGATCATGCTTGCAAGCAAGGTGATCTTGATGACCAAGAGATAGATGGGATAGAGGGTTCCGCCGATCAAGGCCTGCTGCGATCCACGGTACGACGAGGCGATTTCGCTTGGGGAGCCGTTTTCTTGAAGAAATTGCAGGATTTCTTTTTCAGTCGGTTCATGGGTTCCGTATTTTCCTTCGATTTCATCATACAGATTCGATTTGAGTTCTTCGACTAGATCAGCGCGGTTTTTCTGCGGCAGTTTTTTTTCAATTTGATAGAGATATCGTTCAATCCAATTTTTCATTTTGTTCCTCTAATCTTTGATCCTGCTGGATCAAAATTTGATTGATGTTTTCCCATTCTTTCAGAAGATGGGAACGAATAGCAATTCCGTTTTGATTGATTTTGTAATATCGTCTTGGTCGGGATTCTCCCACCATCCATTCGCTGTCGACAAGGCCTTGTTTCTCCAGACGCCGCAAGAGGGGACACAGGGTGTTTTGTTCCACCTTCATTCCAATGGCAGCAAGATGCTGGATCAGAGAATATCCGTATTGCGGCTCGTTCAATGAGCTGAGAACCATGAGGAGCAGGGTACCTCTGCGCAATTCTGAACTTAGATTTTGTTTTAAGGATTCAAGGTTTTCCATTGCATCACTTCCTTTTCATAATTAGTATACTGTGCGACACACATTACTGTCGATATTATACTAATTAAGAAAATGAAATAATTGAATTTTCAGAAGGAAAGTAGCGAGAAATTTTGGGTATCATATGTGTAATAAATGAAAGGAGGGCGAAGATGGCGTATCGAATTCATGCGGATGATTGCATTGGATGCGGGGCATGCGAAACGGTTTGTCCGGTAACCTGTATTTCTGAGATTGAGGGAGGCATACGTTTAATTGATGAAGATGCTTGCATCAGTTGCGGCGCCTGTGCAGGAGAATGTCCTGTCGAGTGTATTTCTGAGGTATAAGTACATAGAAAATGGTTTCCGCTTAAGCGGAAACCATTTTTTTGTTGCTACTATTAAGATGGGGGAGAATGAATTATTTTGCTTTTAACTCAAGATACATGTCATACGCTTCTTTGTTGTCGATGCCTTGGTGAACGATGGCGCGAACGGCTTGCACCATGGCAAGGGGATCTTCTGCTTGTAAGATGTTTCGTCCCATATCGACACCGGCAGCGCCCTTGGAGATGGCATTGTAACACATTTCCAGCGCGTCTTTTTCTGGTTGTTTTTTACCGCCAGCGATTACGATCGGTACCGGGCAAGAAGCGATGACGCTTTCGAAATCATCGGTATAGTAGCATTTTACAACATGCGCGCCCAATTCCGCGATGATTCGGGTTGCCAAACGGAAGTATTTCGGTGTGCGTTCCATGTCTTTTCCAACGGCTACAACACCCATCGTTGGAATTCCGTAGGCATTTCCGGTATTGATAACTTTAGAAAGATTCGCAATTGATTGTCTTTGGTTTGGCGCACCAATAAATACTTGAGTCGCCATAATGTCCGCGTTCATTCGGATTGCTTCTTCAATGCTTACGGAAATCAATTCATTGCTCAAGTCGTCATCCAGAATCGATGAGCCTGCAGATACGCGCAAGGCAATCGCTTTGTTTGCCGTCATTGCCGGGTCGATGCAAGTGGTCATGCCGCCGCGTGTGCCCATATAGCAATCGATATATTCCGCTAGAGGTGGAATTACTAGGTCAAGTCGTTCGAGACCAGAGGTTGGTCCCAAGAAATATCCGTGATCAAATGCAAGCATCAAGGCTTTGCCGCTTTCTGGATTGAAAATTTTGCTCAAGCGGGATTTCATGCCCCAGCCGTAGTCGTTGCAGCCTTTAACGTGGAAGCCTCTAGTTTCTTGCGGGATTCCGATCCCATAATCCTTGGTTGCTTTGATACCGTCTTTATCTGCCATTGTGTTCCTCCTTATTCCTTGTCGTCGACAACTTTGTCGGATAATTGATAAGGCGCCAGCATAAAGATTGCTTTTGCCCATTCATCGCTATTGTTGATAATATAGTGAGTTTCACCTGGTTCTGCAGTGATCAGATCACCCGCAACACAAGGAACCAAAACATCATTGATGTAGAAATCCAATTTGCCTTCCAAGATAAAGAAGCTTTCTTCCATAATTTGATGATGATGACCTTGAAAATCTTGGCCTGGTTTGAATGCAACAACGCCAGAGCCTAGGAAAGGACCTTTGCGAAGATATTTTGGACCGCTGTCGCCAAATCGATATTCTCTTTCTGATTCATGAACTTTTACCATTTTTTCACCTCGTATTTTTTATATTCCTGGAGCTCGCCACATATGTTGCAGGGGTCCTGCATCGCTAAGATTCATTTGTGCTTCTGAAACTTCTAGCCATTGTTGATAAATCAATTCATACGCTTGATGATTTTCTTTATTAGGTGTATAGATTTTTTCGAACTCGACGTATTGGGAGACGGCAGTTTGAAGATCGGGAATCATTTCGGCGCCCAATGCCGCGCAAAAGGCAGCACCGAGGGCAGTTGCTTCTCGCACCTTAGGCACTCGGACTTCCACGCCGAGGGTGTCGGATACAATCTGGCACCAGAGGTTGCTCTTGGAAGCGCCGGAAGCGAAGGTGATGGAACTTGGAAAGGAACCCACCAGCTCTTCTACCATCTTTTTATGTCCCAGAGTGACCAAGGCAGCATTTTCCAACAGGGAGCGATAAAAGGTTGCTTTGTTGTAAATGCTTGGATCAATGCCGAAATTCGTAAAACATGGGGCTGGATGCTTCCAACCTTTATAGTCCATTACGCTTGAGAAGGAACAGAAAACGCCATGGGAACCGATAGGCACCTCTTTGGCCTGTTCATTCAGTAGATCATAGGGATCGATGCCCAATGTCTTTGCCTTTTCTTTTTCCGCCTCGCAGAAGGCATCTCGAAACCAGCGCATAACCAGTCCGGGGAAGAAGGCGATCAATTCCTGTTGCCACAGTCCTGGAACGGCGTGGCAATTGACACGGATTTTGCAGTCGGCACTAATATTGGGTGTCGCCGTGTTGTACTCCAATTGCCAGAAGCTTCCGCCTAACAAAGCTGCGGAGCCTTCTTCGATGGCGCCAACGCCAACGCAGCCCATTTGCACATCGCCGCCGCCTGTGGAAACGATGCAATTCTCGCTTAGCCCGGTCAGCTCAGCCATTTTCTTTGAGACAGTGCCCACGCGGGTGCCGCTTTTGTAGATCGGAGGATACATCCCATCCTTCAGTCCGCACTCTTGAATAATGGCGGGGTCCCAGTCCCGGGTTTTGGCGTTAACCATCCCGGTGGTGGAACCATTGGAGGGTTCTAAGGAAAGGATGCCAGTCAATTGGTAAATGATCCAATCGTTGAACATGGTGATAGCGGTTGCTTCTTCATAAATTTCCGGCAGGTGATTTTTCACCCATAGCAGACGTGGAATCGCGCCCAAGGCGAAGGTTTGTCCCGATGCCATATAGATCTTCTCTTCCATGTCTTCTGCAATTGCCTTTAGATCGAAGACCTCTTGCGATGCGCGGGCATCAACGTTGGACACAGCCCAAATTTCTTTCCCGGATTGGTTGTAGAGCACAAATCCTTCTCGCATGCTGGTCGCGGAAATTCCTACAATGGCCTTTGGATCAATACCTGCTTTTTGAATGACGTTTTGGATGGTATCCAAAAGAAGGGCGGTGTTGGTTTTGACATCAAAGTCAATGGCACCGTCGTATCGGGGATCTTCCGGATGTGTCCATTCATGTTGCGCGACGGCAATCTGCTGAAAGGATTCATCGAAGATCACGGAACGAACACTGCCTGTTCCGGCATCAATCGCCATCAGATACTTCTTCATACGTTCACCTGCTTTCCATTTTATTGTTTATCAAGTTCAAGCAACCCTTGAGCGGTATCTTCATCTGTAATCAAGATGTTGAGGTACCCGCCCACGAGGGCGGAATAAATTGCTTGGAGTTTTTCTTTCCCGCCGGCAACTCCGATGGTTTCTTGGCTGTCGCGGAGAGAATCCAGGGTGACGCTCACCAATTTATTGTGAATCTCTGATTCGATGATTTTGCCGTCCTTGTCGTAAAACTGACTGAGAATATCACCGACAGCACCCTGCATCTGCAAGAGGGTCAGATCGCTATCGTTGGCAATATTATATTTGAAGATTGTCGCATTGTCGGTGACGGCGCCAATTCCAACAATGGACATTTTCGACACCTTTGTCATCTGCAGGATATTCTTCACACTCTTCTCATTCATCAGAATCTCGGCCACATCGGGGGTGGAAGCGAGAAGGGGTGCCGGTAAAACGTGAAAAGTGGGGTTGATGCTGGATGTCGGTCTTGAATGGGTGCCTAATTTAATGGAGTTGGTATAATGGGAAACTCCGCCTGACAGGGTGACCAAAGAAATCGGCTTGTCTAAGCTATAGATCAAATGATTGATTGTTCTTGAAATGGTATCTCCGTATCCAAAGTTGATCAAGGCGTTTTCTTCGATCTTGTCCTCTAGATATTGTGCGGCGCCTTTTGCGATATTGTCATTGGTGTTTTCTTTTGTGGAGGGCACGATAAAAACATCTTTTAATTGGAAGCGATTCATGAGCGCCTCTTCCAAGCCCACTCGCACCTCGGCATTTCGATTGATTTTAAATTGAACAATACCTTCATCCTTGGCTCTACTGAGGAGCTTGACGACCCGCATGCGGGAAATGCCCAATTGCTCCGCGATCTCTTTTTGAGTCATATTGTCGACATAATAATACCAGGTTGTTTTATAGAGCAGGTTTTCTTCGTACATGGTTTTTCTCCTTTATATAAGAGATTAATAAATACGCATCACATTGAACAAATGTTTTGGAATTAAATTTATGATACTTTCAATCCGATTATATCAATGGGAGAAAACCGTGTCAAGGGGCAAGAAAACCACTTTTTGTGAAAAATCGATTGACAAATGGCGTTTTTTATATTAACTTGAGACTAACAAATGATTCGAACGAACACAAATGATTTGGAACGCAACGAATGTTTTGGACTCACACAAATGATTGCTTGAGTGGTAATACTGACTTTGAATGATAGGGAGAATGATCAGATGAGCAAGAAGAAATCGCTAATCAGATTAGAGGGGATTTGGAAGTCCTTCGCGGACAACCAGGTTCTCAAAGGCGTGTCGCTTCATCTTTCCGAGGGAGAGATTGTGGCAATCATCGGCGGAAATGGCGCCGGGAAAAGCACCTTGATGAAAATTTTAATGGGAATCTATACGAAGGATCGCGGAGAGATTTATATCAATGAGGAAAAGGTGCATATGAGTTCCCCTTCAGTTGCATTAGACAAAGGAATCTATTTGGTTCCCCAAGAGCCTTTGTTGTTTCCGAATATGACAGTTGAAGAGAATATTTTGATCGGGTTTCGGCAGAACAAGTCAGAATTGAGTGCAAGGCTGCATGAGTTGATTGAGCAGCTGGGTTGGGAAATCGCTCTCACACGAAAGGCGAACACCTTGTCGATTGCGGAACAGCAATTGGTGGAGATTTTAAGGGGATTGCTGCGGGAAGCCAAGATTTTAATTTTGGACGAACCAACTTCTGCCTTGACCTTTAATGAAGTTCAATCCTTCTTTCAATTGATGAAAGATCTTCAGGCGAAGGGGATTGGGATGTTTTATATTACTCATCGATTGTCCGAAGTCTTTGAGATGGCCACGGATGTGGTGATTCTCCGGGATGGAACGATTACGGTGAGCGGTCCGGTTGAAGAGTTTGATCGGGAGATTTTGATTAAAGGATTGATGCCGGAAAATACGGAAATGGCGAAGGCGGAGGGAGAGCGCGAGGCGATTGATTATTCGCAAGCCCCGATCCTGAAAGTGGATGGATTGACTGGATACGGATTCCGGGATGTTTCTTTTGACGTGCATAAGGGAGAGATCTTGGGATTGGCCGGGGTTGTTGGATCGGGTCGAACCGAATTGGCCGAAGCGATTTTTGGCGTCGGAGAGATCATCAGGGGCGATGTCTTATTGGAAGACAAGAGCCTGAAAGGGCTTTCAACAATGGAGATTATTGAGGAAGGCTTGAACTATGTGCCGGAAGATCGTCATCTCCATGGAATTTTTCATATGGCGGATGTGCGGATGAATACCACTTCAGCGATTCTGTCGCGGGTGAGCAAGTTTTTTATCAATAAGAAGAAGGAGACGGAGATTACCAAGAAATTTATCGATGATTTCCGCATCAAGGTGACGGGGCAAGGGCAGGAGTTGCGCTCCCTATCCGGTGGGAATCAGCAAAAGGTCGTGATTGGCAGGATCTTGTCATCCGATCCGAAGGTGGTTGTATTGGATGAACCGACGCGCGGGATTGATGCCGGAGCGCGGGGTGATGTGTACAAGATTATTCACCAACTGAAAAAACAAGGTTTGGCTATTCTGTTGATCTCCTCGGATTTTGAGGAAATCTTTGAGCTTGCTGACCGGGCGGAAGTGATGTGTCACGGAACCAATACCGTTCAATTGGCGAAAGAAGAGATTACCATGGACGCATTGACGCATGCATCATTTGGGGCATAAGCGGCGAGACGACAAAACTAACAGGTAGGAAGGTAGGCTGAGTCTTTATGATTGCAATCAAAAAATTAGCAAAGATGAGGGAAATGACGGCACTGATATTCTTGGTTCTTTTATTTGTAGGAGTAGGCTTGAGGAATCCGGATTTTATGAATGCCCAGAGCATTTCGACTGTGTTAAAGGGCAGTGTCATGTACATATTGTTGGCGATTGGGATGACCTTTGTGCTTTTGACCGGAGGAATTGATATCTCCGTAGGCGCTACGCTGGGAATGGCGGCCGCGGTTGCGGGAACCATGATCCGGGATGGTTCCAGTGTTGTTGCGGCGATGGTGGTTGCCATCGTGATCGGCATTGTTATTGGATTGATCAATGGGTTCGGGGTTGCCATCGTCAAGGTGCCTTCGATTATTATGACTCTTGGCGTAATGGGAATAACACGAGGCGTTATGGTTGTGTATACGGGCGGCAGGTGGATTGAAAATTTGCCAGATTCATTTAAGCTGGCTTCACAGGTGAAGATCCTAGGCGGATTGAATGTCTATTTCTTGATTGTGATGATCTTCGCGGCCTTGGTGCAATTGTATTTTATGAAAGCACGGTCCGGCCGTTATTTCGCGGCTATTGGAGACAACTTGGAAGGCGCTCGCCTTGTCGGTATCTCTGCAAAAAAAGTGATGATTGCCGCCTATGTGATTTCAGGCATTTGCGCAGGCATCGCTGGGGTGGTTTTTGCTTCACAGGTTGGTTTTGTAACCAGCAACACCGGTGTTGATATTGAAATGATCGCCATTGCCGCTTGTGTTTTGGGTGGCGTTAGTCTGTCGGGCGGTCTTGGATCTGTGACGGGTTCTTGTATCGGCGCTGTGATTATGACGGCTATCAATTCAGCCTTGATCTACTTGAAGGTTCCTTCATTCTGGAACAAGTCGATTCAAGGGATGCTCTTGATTGTGATTGTGGTATCGGATGTGTTGATACACCGCTATTTGGAAGAACAAGCGAGGAAGCGACGACTGTCTGCTCGCACATCTGTTTTGGGAGGTGCCGAGTAGATGGAACGATTGAAGAATTTTAAAGGAAAGTGGGATCTCTCACTGGTTGTTTTATTGATTACCGAGATATTGATTTTTGGATGGATCAATCCGCGGTTCTTGCGGATTCATGTATTGTTGAACAGCGCCAACGATTTTGTTACCGTAGCGATGATCGCGCTGTTTATGACCTTTGTTATTATCACCGGCGGAATTGATATCTCCATGGGTTCCGTTGTGGGGCTGTCCTCGGTGGTGATGGGACTTTTGTGGCAGGAACTTGGGTTTGGTATTTGGACCGCCGTATTTTGCGCGATTCTTGTCGGCACCCTTTGCGGGGCATTTAATGGATTTTTGGTTGCCTTTGTCGGGGTACAGGCGATGGTGGCCACCCTCGGCACCAGTTTTCTCTACGCCGGGATCTCTCTGGTGATTATCGGATTTTCTGGAATCAGCGCGGCGGAGGGCATTACGGGTTTTCCTGACAGTTTCCGAGCGATTGGACACGGGGAATTTATGGGGCTTCCCAGCTCGATCATTCTCTTTGTGGCCCTGGCGGTTATTGCCTATATCCTGTTGCACCGCACAACCTACGGGCGCCGGGTGTTTTTAACGGGAATCAATCGAGCGGCGGCTGAGTTTTCGGGCATTAAAACAAAATTGATCATTCTCTCCACCCATATGTTGGTGGGCACGGGCGCGGCGATTGCCGGCATTTATATTACTTCCTATCTCAGTTCTTCACGAGCGGACCATGGCGCGACGATCATCCTGTCGGTCATTACAGCCGTTGTTTTGGGGGGGACCTCCATTACCGGCGGGGAAGGCTCGATTATCGGGACGTTTTTGGCCAGCATCATTATTGGATTGATGACGCTTGGATTGCAGATGGCGGGCATGCCGACTCAGTTTACGGGCATCGGAATTGGTTTGCTTTTAGTTGTTGCCGTATCCATTAAGAGTTCTATGGGTGAGGGCAACTTGATTTCAGATTTGAAACGGAAGTTTCAAAAGGAGAGTAAATGATGGTCGAAACATATGGCTATTATTATAAAAGGGAGGAATAAGCAATGAACAAAAAAGGTTTATCACTTGTACTTGTATTGATGATGTTGTTAACTCTCGTAACAGGGTGTGCGGCTTCTGAGACTGCGGCAGAACCAGCGGCAGCAGAACCAGCGGCGGAATCAGCAACAGAGATTTTGGATCCGTCTGATGTATCGGTTGTTTTTATTCCAAAATTGACAGGAAACATGTTCTTTGAATCTGCCAATGTTGGGGCGCAAGCGATTGCGGAAGAAGTTGGATTTGAATGCAAATATGATGGAACGCCAAATGCAACGGTAGCGGATCAAGTGCAGGTTATCAACAGTGCGGTCAATCAAGGATACACGGCGATCGCGGTTTCTTCAAACTCGCCTGACGGCTTGAATGAAGCGTTGAAATCGGCATTAGAAGAAGGCATGAAAATCGTAACTTGGGACTCGGATGTTAACGCTGAATACCGATCATTGATGGTCAGCCAAGGAACGCCAGAGCAATTGGGCAAAATGTTGGTTGATATGGTAGCAGAGCAAATGGATGATGCGAAAAATGCGGAAATCGATTTTGCATTCTTCTATTCCAGCCCAACTGTAACCGACCAAAACTCATGGGTTGAAGAAGCGAAAAAATACGTAGAAGCAGAATTCCCAGGATGGAACTTGCTGACTACCGAGTATGGCGAGTCCAATGCTCAAAAATCAATCCAAGTGGGTGAATCAATCTTGAATACATATCCAGAGATTGACGCGATCATTTGTCCGGATTCAACTGCATTGCCAGGAATGGCACAGGCAGCCAAAAACCTGGGCAAAGATTCTGAAGATGTTATCATCACAGGATTTGCAACGCCAAGCTCGATGAGAGACTTTATTAAAGATGGTACTTTAACTCAGTTCGGTTTGTGGGATTGCGGCATTCAAGGCGCAATGGGCGCGTATATCGCATATTGGTTAGGCGCAGGCAACGAATTTGTTGTGGGCGATACCATTGACATCCCAACAATCGGCGAAGTTGAAATTCTTCCGAACTCAGTTTTGGGTTCTGATTATGTGGCGGATGATTCTGGCGTTGTATTGTTGCCAGAGAGAACCATCTTTGACATTAACAATATTGATAATTATAATTTCTAATACGAAACGAACAAAAACCCCCTTTCCGCCAATCGTGGCGGAGAGGGGGTTTTGCGTGCGCGTTAGGAACAAAAGCGAACTTGGTTCGTCATGATATTGAGGATTTCCAGATCCGTGTTTTTCATGCCGACGCGTCCGACATATCCGATGCTCTTGATGGTCGATTCAATATCATCCTGCACAATTCCCTCGCCGCGAAGGAAGGTGTGTCCCTTCATGCTCATGACATGTCCCAGAATCGCCGCATCAACAGAGGAAGCGATTTTCGCCGCACAGGAAGGTTTGGCTCCATCGCAGACAATGCCGCCGATGTTTGCCATCGTATTGATAATGGTATTGGAGATTTGTTCGTAGGTTCCGTCATGCAGGTAAGTGATGGCGGCGCCGGCAGCGCTTGCCGCTGATACAGCTCCACAAAAAGCGGAGAGGTTTCCAATATTCTTTTTCAAATGAATGGCGACCAGGTTGCTGATGCAAAGCGCTCTGTATAGCTTCTCTTCTCCAACACCCAGGGAATTGGCGTATTCAATCACAGGCAAGGATACCGCAAGGCCTTGGTTTCCGCTTCCGGAATTGATAACGACTGGTTTTGGGCATCCGCTCATTCGGGCGTCGGAACCTGCCGCTGCGATTGCTTTTGCGCGAGTCGGTGTGTCATTGCCGTAATTTTGAATCAGGGTCTTTCCAACTTGCGCGCCGTAGTCATGGTCAAGTCCGCAGGTTGCGATTTCTGAATTTAGTTTGACTTGTCGATCAAGAACCTCTTTAACAGCTTTGATCTCAACGGTATTTGCAAATTTCAAAATGCTTTTTACCGATAACAGCGAGTCTTTATTGGAATTGTTGCTTGCAGCAGTATGTGCAGGAAGTTCGAAGAGAACCTCTCCATTCTTTACGATTTTTGAAATAAGGGTATGTCGGTTGATGATCGTTACCTCGGCAAATTCCGCGTTGAGGCGTACGGTGGCAACGACATATAGGTTGTCTACGTTTTCTTGCAGTTTGCAAGTGGTGAAGTCGGCAGCCAGCAGTTCTTGGGTTTGTTGGCGGTGCTGATCCGTTATGTCGGAAAGCACCTCTAAGTCGCCATTGGGATTGCCGCCGATCATGCCGAGGGTAGCGGCTGCTTCAATTCCTTTTAGTCCACCGGAATAGGGAACAACAACACTTTTTACGTTCTTGATGATGTTTCCACTGCAACGAATTTCCAATGATTCGGGAAATTGTCCCAGTATTTCACGCGCTTTTGCCGCAGCCAGAGCGATTGCAATCGGTTCGGTGCAGCCTAAAGCGGGGATCAGCTCTTGTTTGAGCATCTGAAGATAGGCAGTAGTAATTTCCTTTTTCATAAGAATCTCCTCTTTTTCCATCAAAAAACATCATTGATACGTTTACTGATCACACCAATAGTATATCTAATTACAATTCCCGAGTCAACCTTTTTCAGAAAATTAACGCAAGTTCAATTCTCGCATGAGTTGTAATGGGTAAAGTGATACTAACTGAGGTTTTCCTTTCTGTGTATCGTGCGCAAATTATAGGAATATTAGGGAAAGCAGAGGAGTGGAATACTTTACAGAGGCAAGTGGAATATATATAATTAATAAAGACAAATCCAGTGTTGGAGGACTGAAAGCATGGCTGCAAAAATAAGTTTGAAAGAGATGATTTACGATTCTGTTTTTAAAGATATATTGAATTACGAATTTAAGCCGAATCAAATTATCAATGAAAAAGAGTTGATGGAAAAGTATCATTGCAGCAAATCACCAGTTCGTGAAGCGCTGTTGTCCTTATGCAATGATGGAGTCTTGCGAAATATACCGCGGTATGGGTATGAGGTGATCCGGCTTACCCGAGAGGATATCGAAGACATGCTTCAATTTCGATACC
This sequence comes from Eubacteriales bacterium, assembly GCA_030625815.1. Lineage (GTDB taxonomy): Bacteria > Bacillota > Clostridia > Tissierellales > GPF-1 > GPF-1. Next base: position 15,007 of record DAOUQF010000015.1, on the reverse strand, counting down.
TGTTGGAAGGCGGTTTGATCAAGGCAAATATGGACAAATTCTATGAGGCGCAAATTAAAAAACTGGAAGAGCATGAAAAGAAGAGCCATGCGGCGGATCAGGATGTTTGGACCCATTGGGAGAACAATGCGAGTTTCCATCTGCAATTGATGGCGTTTACACGGAATGAATGCGCTTATGGTGAGTTGGAGCGGATTATGAATCGACTGAAGCGCGCCTATGCGCAATTGTATTGGAATCGATGGGAGAATGTGGTTCACAATGATACGCGCTACCATCAGGAAATTATTGCTTGCATCCGGGAGCGGGACACGGAAAAATTATTGATTTCACTGAAAAAAGACATTCAGGATTTTGGGGATTTCACCTGTGAAATCATGGACTTCTTTGAATAGAAAAGGCCCTCGCGATTTATTCGCGAGGGTCCTTGTTGTCTTCTGGATCGATTTCGGAATCCATTGTTTGATCCGGTTCGGTTTCGAGATTATATTCAGATTCAAGATCTTGCGATTCTGGCAGATTTTGAATAAAGATGGTTTTAAAATTATCCAGAGACACGGAAGGCGTAATGGAAAACCGTGGGATCAGCAAGGGATCCGATTCTTTGGTCACGTAGCCTTCTGTTGTCGTAAAAGCAAGTCGTACATTCTGATTGTTTAAAACTTCCATGGCTGTTTCGCTCGCGACGCCGTAGGGATAGGAAAAGGCGCGAAATCCCGGTTCGATATGTCGATCGATCTCTTTCCAGGCGAAATCAAGGTCTTCTTGGATTTCTTCTTGCGTTTTCACCGCAAGCAATGGCTTGCCTTCTTGCATTTGATGGAAAGTGTGGCTGTGCGACTGGATGCTAAAGACGGAGGAGATGGCCTCGACGTCTTTCCACGACAATTTTTTTCCATCCCATTTCCGCGTTTCCTCTTCCAGGTTGGCGGTGATGATAAACTCCGTTGCCGGGAAGTTGTACCGATTAAGGGTTGGGAAGGCGAAGAAGAGATTGCTGGCGTATCCGTCGTCGAAGGTAATCACAAAGGATTTTTCCGGCACAGGCGTATCACTTGTTAAAGCATCGTAAAATTCTTCCAAAGAAAGTGCCGTCCATCCCATATCATGCAACCAACCCATCTGACGCTTAAAGGATTCGAAGGAGATGATCGCTGCATTGTAGGGCAGCGCCAACCTTTGATTTTCCGGTAAAATATGGTGATACATCAAAACGGGAATTTGACCGCTTGATTCTATGGTTTCTGTTATGACCGTTTCATCCTCAAGCCCGAATCCAATGGTGGCAAGGCTGAAAAGGAGAAGAAGAAACAGTACACTCTTTTTAAGCATATGGAAACCTCCTGACGATTATGAACGTTTGCGTTTGTTTCGTTTCCCTGCGGAACGCTGGGACGATGGATTCGTGTGGGAGGGTTTATGTCCCCGTTCCGGTGCCACTAAGGCACGGGGCCCGGTCCCTATTAAATTTTCTCGATGTGCCAGATGCAGGGCTTTTCGCACAAGCCGCGCATTTCTTGGATTTCTATATTGCATCAAGGCGCGCTGCATGGCCTTTTCTTTCTGTGTTTTTGGCACATAGACGGGATTTCCTGTATTCGGATCGAGTTCTGTGTAGTAGATCGCAGTGGAGCGCGTGCCGGGTGTCGGATAGAAATCCTGCACCTGTTCCGGTTGATGGTGAATGTCTCTAAGAAACTCGGCCAAAGCAATGGCATCCTTTAAAGTGCTCCCTGGATGAGAACTCATCAAATAGGGAACCAGGTATTGATCCATGCCGAGTTCCTTGTTGACTTTATCGAATTCCTTCATAAAGCGAAGATAGACATCTTTGCCGGGCTTGCCCATCTGATTGAGAACGCGATCGGAAATATGCTCCGGAGCAATTCGCAATTGTCCGCTGACATGATGTTCGGACAGTTCTTTGATAAAATTAGTTTTCTGATCCGCCAAGACGTAATCGTATCGAATTCCCGAACGGACAAAAACCTTTTTCACACCGCGCAAATGACGAAGCTTGCGCAATAATGACAGGTAGTCGGAATGATCGGCGACCAGTTCTTTACATGGTTTTGGAAACAGGCATTGCTTTTTCTTGCAGGTTCCAATCTTCATTTGCCGATCGCAGGATGGGCGTCGGAAATTCGCCGTCGGTCCGCCCACGTCATGGATATAGCCCTTGAATTTGGGGTCGTCAATCATGTCTTCCGCTTCCTCGATAATGGAGTCATGGCTTCGGGATTGAACGATCCGTCCCTGATGAAAAGCCAGGGCGCAAAAGGAGCAATTTCCAAAGCAGCCTCGATTGCTGGTTAAAGAAAAGCGGATTTCTTCAAAGGCGGGTACGCCTTGTTTTTGATATTTTGGATGGATCTCCCGCTGAAATGGAAGGGCATAGATCCAATCCAATTCAGATTCGTTTGCGGGCTGCATGGGGGGATTCTGTACAAGGAATCGAGTCCCGTGCTGTTGAATCAAGGTCTTGCCCCGAATGGGGTCTTGTTCTTCATAGGACAATTGAAACGCCTGATTGAAGGCGATTTTATCGATTTTGATGGCGTCATATCCCGGCAGGGAAACGGCGTCATAGACTTCCTCTTCCGAATGAACCAGATAGCAGGTTCCGGGGATATGGCGGATATAAGCGATATCCAAGCCATTGTCGAGATTTTCTGCGATTTCCATAATGGGTTTTTCACCCATGCCATAGACCAAGAGATCGGCCTTTGCATCCAGCAGAATGGATCGGCGAACGGTGTCGGACCAATAGTCGTAATGAGCGAATCGCCGCAAACTGGCCTCGATGCCGCCTAAGATAATTGGCGTGTCGGGATAGGCTTCCCGCGCCCGCTGCGAATAGACGATGGTCGCCCGGTCAGGCCGCTTTCCGGCTTCTCCTCCCGGGGAGTAGAGATCTTGGCTTCGTCTCTTTTTGGCAACGGTGTAGTGATTCACCATGGAATCGATATTGCCGCTGGTAATCAGAAAGCCAAGCCGCGGCTTGCCAAATTGTTGGAAATCCTGGCAGTGTTTCCACTCCGGCTGATCGAGGATTGCAACGCGATAGCCCATTTTCTCCAGGACGCGGCCGATGACGGCTGGCCCGAAGCTGGGATGATCCACATAGGCATCGCCTGAAACCAAGACAAAATCAGCCTGGTCCCAACCGAGAAACTTCATTTCGTTTTTTGTGGTGGGTAAGTATCCGTTCATTATTTTCTCCTAACGAAAAAATGAGATGAACCAAAGGTCCATCTCACGCATGGTCGGGGTGGCAGGATTTGAACCCGCGGCCCTCTGGTCCCAAACCAGATGCGCTACCAAACTGCGCTACACCCCGATGACTGTTCCTATTATAGCGAGTACGGAAGAAAAAATCAAGCGAAAGAAGAGAAAATCCGATATAATTATAGCGAAGATTTGAAAAAAGGAGAGGAGCGCGCAATGCTAGAACTATTACATGCACTTCCTGCACGCATCTATGTGATGGTATTGGGGGCGGTGCCGATCATCGAAGTGAAGGGCGCAATTCCAGCCGGTGTTGCCATGGGGTTTTCCCCCTGGGAGAGTCTAGGGTATAGTTTGATTGGAAATCTCTTGGTGATTCCTATTTTATTGTTGTTTTTGCAGCCGATCTGTCGATTTTTGCGGACGCATCATATCCCTGTTGTGAGTCCTTTGGCACGTGGATTTGAGGATCGCACCGTAAAAAAGAGCCAGAAGATGAAGACGGGTGTTTATATGGGGCTCTTCTTACTGGTGGCCTTGCCTTTGCCGGGAACCGGTGTATGGACAGGCAGTTTGGCGGCATCCCTAATGAATATTAAATTCCGTCATGCGCTTCCCATTGTTGTTGCGGGCGGGCTTGTGGGAGCCTTTGCCATATTTATCATGACAAGCCTATTGGTTTAGGGTATATAAATCTCGAAAGGAGGGTGCTGATGAAAAGACGACTCCCCCTAGTAGGGATTTTTTTATTGCTGATTATAATAGTTGCGGGATGCACCGATGCTTCTTTAGGCGAGGTGCAAAACGCCTTGTCTAAAGCTGAAACGCAGTTGGAAATTGCAAAGGAAAAAGCCCTCGCACTGGAAGAGCAATTGCAATTGACGGAAGGTCTTAAGGAAGAATTCATCAAAGATCGGCAGATCTTGCAAGAAAAGATCGATGAAATGGCGGATGGGATCACCATGACCGTGGCGGATACGGACAACGAGCAGGTGATGTGTTTGGCGCTTCGGGTTATGGAGATGATTGCCGATGAGGATTTTACCGCCCTGGAAGGGGTTTCAGATCCAAGTACAGGGATTCGGTTTAGTCCATATCCATATGTAAATGGAAGCGATTTGGTTTTTACGGGCAGTGGAATCAGCGATTTTTTTACGGATACTGCACTCTATAGCTTCGGAAGCTATGCTGGAAGCGGAGATCCCATCGATTTGACCAAAGCCGATTATTATTTGAGCTTTGTCTATGACGAAGATTTCTTGAATGCACCCCATGTCAGTTTGAATTGGATCTTGGGAACGGGAAATATGATCACCAACCACGAAGTTTTTTATCCGCTTTCCAAGACTGTCGAATTTTATTATACCGGATTCAATCCGAGTTACGCGGGAATGGATTGGCGATCCTTGCGATTGGTTTTCCAAAAATTCGGCACTGATTGGAAGTTGGTGGGAATTATTCATGGGCAATGGACAATTTAGGCGCAGTAATGCGCCTTTTTATGATAAATCCGGTTGAGTGATTGACAGGGTTCTTGAGAAATGATAAACTGAACGTTGAAAAATAAAGAAACTGAACCTTATCCAGAGAGATGGAGGGAATCGGCCCGATGAAGTCCAGCAACCTATTTTATTTAGGTGCTAATTCCGCAACGAAAAGTTGCAAGATGAGGAGGCGCAAACCTCTTAGAAGAGGCAATACACCTCTTTCGCATGGGGTTTTTTTTGTGTCTGCAGATAGGTTCAGATCAATCAGGAGGTAGAAAAATGAGAAAATGGTTCTTTACTTCAGAGTCTGTCACTGAAGGACATCCAGATAAGATCTGTGATCAAATCTCTGACGCGATTTTGGATGAAATTATGAAGCATGATCCGATGGCGCGCGTGGCCTGCGAGACTTCTGTAACAACGGGTTTGGTATTGGTTTGCGGCGAGATTACAACCAATCATTATGTGGATGTGCAAAAAGTGGTTCGTGAAACGGTTCGAGAGATTGGTTACGACCGTGCGAAATATGGATTTGATTGTGATACCTGCGGAGTCTTGGTTGCCATTGACGAGCAATCTTCAGACATTGCCATGGGTGTGAACAATTCATTGGAAAAGAAAGAAACGGGTTCTTCGGAAGTCGATTTTGGAGCGGGCGATCAGGGCTTGATGTTTGGATATGCTTGCAACGAAACGGAAGAATTGATGCCGTTGCCGATTTCATTGGCGCATAAATTGGCGTTTCGTTTATCGGAAGTGAGAAAAAATGGAACCCTGGCGTATTTGCGTCCCGACGGAAAAACCCAGGTTACGATTGAATATCATGACAATACACCCGTGCGGGTGGATACGATTGTTATCTCCTCTCAACATTCACCGATTGTTGAGCATGATCAAATTGAAAAAGACTTGATCGAGAAGGTGGTTTTACCGGTTGTTCCAGCGGAATTGATTGATGAGCAAACGCGATTCTTGATCAATCCTACGGGTCGATTCGTTGTCGGCGGACCGCAAGGGGATGCTGGTTTGACGGGGCGGAAAATTATCGTTGACACTTATGGCGGATATGCGCGTCATGGCGGCGGCGCTTTCTCTGGAAAGGACTGTACCAAGGTTGACCGTTCCGCGGCATACGCGGCGCGCTATGTGGCGAAGAACGTGGTTGCGGCAGGCCTGGCAGAGAAATGCGAAGTGCAATTGGCCTATGCCATTGGAGTCGCTCAGCCTGTTTCCATTTTTGTGGATACCTTTGGCACCGCGAAAATAGAGGAAGAACGGATCGAGGAATTGGTGAAGAAACATTTTGATCTGCGCCCGGCGAAGATCATTGAAACCCTTCAACTTCGACGCCCGATCTACAGGCAGCTCGCGGCATACGGACATTTTGGACGCACAGATTTGGATCTTCCTTGGGAAGCGACCGATCTTGCGGAAACATTGAGAGAAGAAGCCGGATTGGCTTAGGAAACGGGGGCGAAATTTGCCCCTGTTTTTTTGACGTTCAAACATGGGTATGGTATGCTTTCAGCAAGAGAGAGGGGGCGTCGTTTTGCATCGAGAAGTTACGGATTATATTATTGGCTATATCAGTCGAACCAGAAAAAATAGCCAGCGAGTCATTCAAATGCTTTTGGAAAAAGAAGGCGTTGAGGGGATTGATCCTTCCCATGGAACGATTCTTTCTGTTTTGTTGGAAAATGAGAGTCCTATGCAGATGAAAGAGATTGCAAAACTGACTCGCCGCGACAAATCGACGATAACTTCCTTGGTCAATCGCCTGGAGCGGGAAGGCTATGTGGAGAAGGTTAAATCAACAGAGGATCGACGCGTTACATATATAGAATTGACGGAGCGGGGACTGGCCCTGAAGGAGCCGTTTTTTCGCATTTCCACGCACTTGATCGATATCGCCTATGGCGAATTTGAACCCGAGGAGCGATTGGAATTGTTGCGTTTGCTCAAAAAAATGAATAAGAGTTTTTATCAGGCTTTATCGGATGACCGATAAGGTCTTTTTTTTGGCACAATCAGATCGATACGGAAACTCGTGTGAAAACGGCCGAAGGGGAGATTATTTCTGGGATTTATGCGGTTGGAGAGATTGTTGGCGGAATCCACGGCAATAACCGATTGGGCGGAAACGCATTGACGGATATTTCAGTATTTGGGCAGATTGCCGGTGAAATGGTTGTGGCGGATCAACAGTAAGGAAAAAACCCGAGAGATCGGGTTTTTTGTTTGACGAGATGACTTTTCCTTGGTAAAGTGTAGCTATTAGATTTTTGGGGAGGATTCATGGCGTTAACAAATGTGTTCCATCAGGTATTTGTATTGTTTTTAGAGATTGTATTGGGATTCTTCCTTGTTCAGATTCGGATTTTTGATGATGGAATGGTTCGTCGCTTGTCTGTGTTTATTGTGAATGTCACCCTGCCGGCCTTGATTATCAGTGCGATGGATTTTGCTTATGATCCGGTGATGATGAAGAATGCGACTATGATTTTATTGATCGGACTAGGCTATTATCTGGCCGCGATCGTAATGGCATCCGCGTATATGAAGCTGATTCATGTCAAGCCGCGTCAAGAAGGGGTATATGGTTTCGCTTTAATCTTTGCCAATGTGGCATTTATGGGATATCCGGTTATCCAGGCGATTTTCGGGAACGAAGGGCTCTTCTATGCGGCGGTTTACAATATCTGGTTCAATGTATTCTTATATACCGTCGGGATTCTCTTGTTGAGCAAGCATCAAAAGGACGGCAATCATTTTCAGTTGAAGAAATTGATTGCCAATCCGAACCTGGTGGCATTGGCGATCGGCTTGATCTGCTTTTTGTTTTCCATCGACAAGCCGGAACCCATCGACCTCGTGTTTGAACAGATTGGCGGATTGACAACACCCTTGGCGATGTTGACGGTTGGGGCCATGCTTCATGGCTCGTCGATTCGCGAAATGGTCAGGAATCGCAGGTTGTGGCTGACGAGTTTTCTACGCTTGGTGTGGATGCCGCTCGTGACATATTTTGTCTTGAAGCAATTTGGCGTGGAAGGCTTGACACTAGGGATTCCGGTGGTGATGTCCGGGATGCCGGCGGCGGCCAATGGAGCGATCTTTGCTCAGATCTATGGTGCCGATTATCAATTGTCGAGTCAGACTGTGTTTTTAACGACCCTGCTTTCTGTGGCAACCATTCCATTGCTGGTGCTGCTGCTGAATTAGGATTCGATTCTGAATTTTTGTGGTATAATAATGATGAAGTTTGATAATTCGGAGGGAAAATCATGGCAAGACAATTTTTCGATCGTTTAGGTCAGAACATTAAAGAAATCGTTGATACTGCGGGAGATGCATTGGGTGATGTTGGCCGCGTCGCTGAGGAAAAAATGAGCGATTCGCGAGTCAAATATCAGATTCGTCAGCTTGAAGCTGAGATTAAACGGGTGGAACGTGATATAGGCAAGAAATTTTATCAGCAGGCCAAGAAAGAGGACATTGATCTTGTCGCTTTTGAAGCGGAATTCAGACAAATCGATAAACTGTATGATGAGATTCGGGGCATGAAGGCTTCCTTGGGACAGGAAGAGGTCGAAGGAGAAGGATATTGCTTCGCCTGCGGCGCCCGGAATCCGGAGGATGCAAAATTCTGCCAGAATTGCGGGGCAAAGTTGGAGATTGTACGCCAGACCTATTCGCAGACCTTCACCCAGGAGGAAAAACCGAAAGAGGAAACCGAGTCTACCTATGTGAATCTTGGTGGTGTTGAGAAAGAAGATGAAAAAGAGTAGGTTTGTAACCCGCTCTTTTTTTTGTGCGTTCCTTTGGTATAATAGAGAAAGATGAAGGGAGAAGGCCAGATGATCGAACGTACAGGAGAAATTATAGAAATCATTTATCGAAACGAGGAGACGGGGTATACGGTTGCTGTTTTGGAGACCGACAATACCTATTTTACGATCGTGGGCACCTTTCCCTTTTTGAAAGAAGAAATGCCCATTCGAGTATCGGGCGACATGATCAAGCATCCCAAATTCGGGGAACAATTGCGGGTTGATCATTACGAGGAAGTTCCGCCCACGGATATAGACGGGATCCTCAGATATCTGGGCTCGGGTCTGATTCCGGGAATCGGAACGAAGACGGCCAAACGGATCGTGGACGCCTTTGGAGAGGATACCCTGGATATCTTGCAATACAATCCGGAGCGGTTGAAATCGGTGGACGGAATTGGAAACAAAAAGGCGGAGACCATTGCGACCTCTTTTCAGGAGCAGCGGGGAATTCGGGAGATCATGCTGTTTTTACAGAATTACGGGATTGGCATGGCCAATTGCCTGAAGATCTACAAAGCCTATGGAAACGACGCCGTAAAGAAGGTCAAGAACAATCCCTATATGCTGGCTAAGGATGTGCAGGGGATTGGGTTCGTCAAGGCGGATCGGATTGCAACGAGCTTGGGGATCGACCCCAATTCCGCTTTCCGAATCCACGCGGGGATTCTCTATTCCCTGGGGCAGCTGACCAATCAGGGGCATACCTATGCGCCCAAGGGTATGCTGGTGCGTCAAGCCAAGCGACTCTTGGGGGCTGAAATTCTGCCCATCGAAAATATGATTTTGGAGATGGCTGCAAATCGAGAGGTGAAGGTGGTAGCGGGCAATGAGGAGGATCAGGTGTATCTGCCGGCTTATTTTGCCGCGGAAGCCTATAGCGCCCAGGCCTTGATCAATCTCGCGACAAAAAACATCGAACTCGATGAGGAGATGTTGACGGCTCGCATTCAATCGATTCAGGATCAGAAAAAACTAGAGCTTGCCTTATCGCAGCAGAAAGCGATTCATACCGCTTTATCTTCTGCTGTAACGGTGATTACCGGGGGACCGGGTACGGGAAAGACCACCACCATCAACACACTTTTGGATCTGGCTGAGGATCGTGACCTGGATGTTCTATTGGCGGCGCCGACGGGGCGGGCGGCAAAACGGATGGCGGAAGCGACAGGGCGGGAATCCAAAACAATCCATCGATTGTTGGAGTATGGGCGATCGGAGGGCGGCGAGGGTTTGAGCTTTGGCCGTGATGAAGAGAATCCATTGGAAGCGGATTTGATTATTATTGATGAAGCCAGCATGATTGATATTCTCTTGTTTTATTATCTCTTGCGGGCAGTGCCGCCGGAAGCGCAGGTGGTTCTGGTTGGCGATGTGGATCAACTGCCCTCCGTTGGCGCAGGCAATGTGCTTCGGGATGTGATTGAGAGCGGGGTTGTGCCTGTGGTGCGGCTGATTGAGGTGTTTCGCCAGGCTCAGGAGAGCATGATTGTTGTCAATGCACATAAAATCAATCAGGGACTGGAACCGGAAATGAATCAAAAAGAGAAGGACTTCTTCTTTATTCGAGAGAACCATGATCAGGTATTGGATACCGTGGTTAATCTGGTGGTGGAACGCCTGCCGAAATGGAAGGGTTTTGATCCCTACCGAGAGATCCAGGTGCTGACGGCAACGCGGAAACGCGGTGTGGGGGTATTGCCCTTGAACGAGGCGCTGCAGGCGGCCATGAACCCCTCAGCGGCCAATAAGGCGGAGATCGAGTTGGGAAGTATTACCTTTCGAGTTGGAGATCGGGTGATGCAGACGAGAAACAACTATCAGGTCGAGTGGAAGCGGAAGGTGGACGGCGTCTATTCCGGTCAAGGCGAGGGCGTTTTCAATGGCGATTTCGGCCGGATTACCGGGATCGATGGAAAGGAAAAGCAGGTGACGGTGCTCTTTGACGAGGAGAAAGAAGTGATGTACGAGTATAATCAGTTGGAGGAAATTACCCTAGCCTACGCGATTACGATCCATAAGAGCCAGGGAAGCGAGTTTCCTGTGGTGGTGATTCCCTTGTCGAGTCTGCCGCCAATGCTGGAAACGAGGAACCTGATTTACACGGCGATTACTCGAGCCAAGCAATTGGTGGTGTTGGTCGGACAGGACCGGGTTTTGCAGCGTATGATTCAAAACAATCAAACAGAAAAACGATATTCAGGACTGAAGCAAAAGTTGCAGAAGGCAGCCGAGTATCTGATGGCATAGAAAAAAGCTCTCGCGCGGTGTGTTACACCGTGGCGAGAGCTTCTTTTATTGTTCTGTTTCGAGTTCTTCCAAGTCGCATTTGCGGGTTTTGCAAAGGAGTATGGAAAAGGTTGTACCGGTGGGATCCGAGTACAGGGAGATGGTGCCGCCATGTTTCTCAATGATCTTTTTGGTGATGGCCAACCCGAGGCCGCTGCCCCCCGTTGATCGATTGCGATCATTGTCGGCTCGAACAAAGGGATCAAAGATTTCTGCCTGGTATTCTTCAGGAATTCCAATTCCGTCATCTTGAAAAACAAGCCGTACGTTTTCTCCTTCGTCGCGGAGCCGGATCTTCAGTTTGGTTCCCATCGGATTATATTTGATGGCATTGTCGATCAGATTTTGAAATGCGCGGCGAAGTTTCCGTTCATCGACTTCGCAGGAAATTTCTTTTTCCGGGATCTCAAAGTCGTAGAGGAATCCGACCTCATCCAGTTCGGGCATGCAGTCAATGACAAATTCCCGCAAGAACTCTGGAAGATCGACAGGCTTGCAATCGATTTGTAGATTTGGCGCCTGAAGCAGACTCAGTTCAGACAGGTCTTGCAGCAGATAATTGGCCTGCTTGCCGTTCTTTGCGATGATTTCGAGATATCGCTTCATCTTTTGGTGTTGTTCGTCTTGATGAGGAACCTGGCTCAGGTTTTGCAAGAGAACCTCGCTATATCCAATGACATTGGTCAAGGGCGTCTTCAGATCATGGGAAACATCGACAAGCAATTGATTGCGAGAGGCTTCGACCTCTTTTCGCTTCAAAATCTCTTGAGAGAGATTACTCGACAAGCCATTGATCGCGTCGCGTACCTGATCGAATTCAGAGTTGCTGACAAATTCGATCTTGGTGGAATAGTCGCCCTTTTGAAGGGTGCGAATGCCTTGCATCAACGCGTTGAGCGGATCCAGAAATTTGAAACCCAGGCGCCGTGAGATAACATGGATTGTCATATAAACCAAGAGCAAAAAGAATCCGACGCTGGCTAAAATCACATCGAAGTGTATGGCGCCGTCCGCATTTGGCATGAAGAACAGGACAAAGTCTTGGTTGTTGTCCTCGGGATAATAAGCATATACGTCAAGATAAAGGTTGTTGAGGAACATGTTGATCTCTTTTTGCGTATATTGATATCCGGGAAGCCGCGGACTGTTGAATCGGTTGATCACTTGATTGTTGTCGTTGATGATTTCGATCCAGACACCCTCGGGCAAGTCGTTTATGCGAAAGGCTTCCTCGGGACCGACTTCGATCACATCGCGATAGATTTCATCGAAGTCCAAGAGTTCTTCCGCATGAAAGATTGCGGTATAGGTGATGCTGAAGAGGACGGTCAGAAAGATTTCCACCAGCAAAAGAATCATAAAGAGTATAAATTCCCATTTGAGTTGGCGCTGTAAATTTCTAGTCACCAGGGGATTCCATTCGATATCCGATTCCATGGATGGTGCGGATATATATTGGATTTTTTGTATCATCCTCGATCTTGTTTCTCAGGAAATTGATATGAACCATAACGGTGTTGTTGTCACCGAAGAAGGGTTCGCCCCAGACGTTTTCAAATAATTGTTTCTTGGTGAAGGTGATGCCAACATTTTCCATAAAGAAGGTAAGCAGTTTCAGTTCCATGGGATTGAGTTTAATCAATTCATCATTTTTTTTGCATTCAAATCGTTTTTGATTCAAAGAGAGACTGCCGTTATTCAGGATGGATGAAGCCGTGGGCGCCTGAGCCGTATATTTCGTATAACGGCGCAATTGTGCTTTGACTCGCGAGAGCAGTTCCACCATGCTGAAAGGCTTGACCAAGTAATCATCGGCGCCCATTCCAAGACCAAGCACCTTGTCCTCGTCTTTTCCCTTTGCGGTTAAAAGAATGATCGGCACCTCACTTCGGCTGCGAATTTCTTGCAGTGCTTCGAGTCCGTTTTTGATCGGCATCATTAGGTCCAGCAAGACCAGTTGAAAGTTGTTTGGATGAAATAGATCGATGGCGGCTTGTCCATTTTCCGCCTCTACGACGGTATATCCGTCGGTTTCCAGATGCATGCGGACGAGCTCGCGAATTTCTCGATCGTCTTCCGCTATTAGGATTTTCATTTCCATTTGAATCCCTCCCCAATACCTCTATTATACAGATTTCAAAAGAAGAAATAAATTTTCTGAATCTTTTTATAAAATTTTAAGAAGATGCTAAGAAATTGCAGGCAGTTTCTTAAGAATTATCAGGTATGATTAAGGACAGTGAAGGGAAAGAGAAAGGGGGATTGTTATGAAAGGGAAAAAATGGCTTGGGATTTTTGTATTGATTATGGGTTTATCGGGATGCGGAGTATTGTCCGATGATTTTTTTGAGGAAAGCAACGAGTACGGGCAACGAAATGCGGAAAATTTCGCTGTGTATTTGCAGGGGATGGAAAGCGCCATTAACGAGGAAAAGCAAGAGATCCTGTCAAAAGAGTTTGCGGAATTGCCTGTGTGGGAATCGGAAGAATGGAATTCGACGGTGCAAAAGACTTGGATTCAGTTTGAGGAAGAGTTGAGAACACAATCAGTTCCGATTGGATATGCGGATCTGGAGAGTTTTCTGGAGACGGAGAAAAAGGATTTGGGAGATAAGGGGTATCAGCAAGCGATGGATTTGGTGATGAAATGGAAGGCGCTTCCAGAAGACGATGAAGCAAATCTGACGATTGAAGCTGAAATGGATCAGATCCTTGAAAATCTGGAATTAAGCTTTGTCGATTTGGTCAGCATGGTGAATGATCATGAAGCGGTATTGGGGGTTTATCGGGTGCAAAACAACGAATTGATCGCAAGCGATCCGCAGTGGTTGACGCCAATGAAGAAATCCAGTCATCAGGAGGAACTTGTGCTGCAAATCTGGAAACGGGTGCAGGCGCTGATTCCAGCGGATCTCTTGTCGCGGGTTGTCGAGTTTGCTGCTGTTACGGATGGGGAGGACAATACCATGGCCTATGTCTATCCGGTAGAGGCGTTGCACGCCTGGCGATTGACCATTGATTATCTTGATTTTTTGGATGCGGAGGGGCAATTGTCATCCGATTTGGCGGATGAAACGCTTTTGCATGAATTCGGGCATATTCTCTCTCTGAATGAAACGCAAATGGATGCGGAAGCTGTTGGCACCTTACAGCTTGAAGAAGGGAATCTGGCGCGCGGCAGTTATTTGAATCGATTTTATCAGCGGTTCTGGCGTGAATATGAGACTGAGCGTGAAGAGATGCAGGCGGATGGTGATTCAGAAGAGGCGAATTTTAATTTTTATCTCGCCCATAAAGGGGAATTTCTCAATGATTATGCGGCAACCAGTCCGGCGGAGGATTTCGCTGAAACCTTTGCGCAATTTGTTCTTAGGGAGCAACCCTATTCAACGCCGAGCAGGGTAGAAGAGAAACTTATTTTCTTTTATCAGTTCCCGGAATTGATGAAAATGCGCACGCAAATTCGAAAAGAATGTTGTTTATTGGAAGAAGCGGCTTGACGGGCCGTTTCTTATTTTTTTTTCGGGTATGTATAGGATAGAGAGGAGGGTGCGTATGTATCGTCGACTGCAAGGAATGTTATGGGGTAGTTTTGTTGCGGACTCCCATGCATTGGGTGTTCATTGGATCTATGATCAAGATCGAATCCGCAAGGAATATGGACTGGTCGAAGAATTGCTGCCGCCAGGTACGCATTATCATCCTGGAAAGGTGGCTGGAGATTTTACCCATTATGGGGATCAAACCCTTTGGCTGCTGCGTTCCTTGGATCATAACAAGGGATGGAATCGGGATCGGTTTTATCTGGAATGGAAAGTGAAGATGGGAAAATATGAGGGGTATCATGATCACGCAAGCCATGAGACCTATGATCATATGATGGCTGGAGAATTTCCAGCTGGATCATTGAGTACGGATTTGGCGGGAGCGGTGCGAATTGCGCCCTTGCTGTTTTACTATTACAATGATCCGAATTATTTGACCTATGTGGAAGAGGAAACATCCATTACTCACCGCACCAGAAAGGTTGTTGGAACGGCGAAATTTTTGGCAAGCGTGGTGAAGATGGTGGTTGATGGCGTTCAACCGGTGGATGCCATCGAGAAAGCATTATCCGATCTTCCGGAGGACAGTACAATTGCTCCATTGATTGCAAAGGGCTTGCAAGCGGAT
>DAOUQF010000022.1 GCA_030625815.1 Eubacteriales bacterium | reverse complement strand
AGAATTCATGAAGAAATGGATCTTGTCCAATCTGCAAGAAACAGCGGATTTAGGACATTTTATCGGAAAACAAATCGATCATCGATTTTTAATTTGCTTGGACGGAGATCTGGGCGCGGGAAAGACGACTTTTTCAAAGGCATTGGCAAAAGGGTTTGGGGTGGAAGACATGGTAACGAGTCCGACATTTACGCTCTTGCAAGAATATCAGGGGCGAATGCCCTTTTATCATTTTGATGTATATCGCTTGGGAGATGAAGAGGCTTTTTTGGCTCAGGGCTTTGACGAGTATTGGGAGGAAGAGGCTTTGGTTGTGATGGAATGGGCGGAGATGATTCGCGGGATTTTACCGAAAGACCATATGGAGATGTGCTTCTTTCAAACGGAGAATGAAGAAGAGCGAATCGTCGAGGTGGAAGCCTTTGGACCTGTTGCAGAGGCGTTGCTTCAACAAATTTGCGAGTTTTTTTCTGCAAAGGGGGCAGACAGATGAAGCTATTGGCAGTTGAAACATCATCAAAAACAGCGAGTGTAGCGTTGGTGTCGGAAGAAAAACTATTGGGGGAATTTACGGTGCAGACGCAATTCACCCATTCTCAGAGCTTAATGCCCATGGTCGATCAGATGCTGAAGCAGGCGGGTGTATCCATTTCAGAGATCGACGGCTTTGCCGCCTCCATGGGACCGGGTTCTTACACGGGGCTACGGATTGGAATTGCCGCCGTCAAGGCCTTTGGATTTGCCTTGAACAAGCCGGTATACGGGGTTGAAACCCTGATGGCCATGCTCGATCAGGCAAAAGAAAAGAAAGGCATACTGTTAGCCCTGGTGGATGCCAGGCGCGATCGGGTGTATATTGCAGGGATTCAACGGGACGGACGCGGGGAGCGAGTGGTTTTGCCGCAGCAAGCCATGGAAGTTGAGGATTTGATCGCATGGATTTCCGAGCAATCAGAACCGGTTTATTTGATGGGCGAGGGTGCGGTCCGGTATCGAGAAGCGTTTAAAGCAGCGGAGCCAACCCCGCATTTCCTCTCGGGTCGATATGCGACACCGACGGCGAGAACCATTGCGTGGCAAGCTTTGGAACGATTGGAAAGCGGTGAATTGGCCGATCCGGATCAATTGGTGCCCTGCTATTTGGCAAAGACGCAAGCAGAACGGGAATTGGAAGAAAGGCGGAAAAAGGATGAAAATTAGAGAGATGCAGCAAGGGGACATCCCGGCAGTAGTCGAAATTGAAAACCAAAATTTTCGCGAGCCATGGACACAGGCAATTTTTGAAGAAGAAATGGCGCAGGGAACCAGGACCTATTATGTCGCTGAATTGGATGATCAAGTGATCGGGTATATGGGATTGATTTGGATTTTGGATGAGGGTCATATCACCAATGTCGCCATTGACTCCAAACATCAGGGTAAGGGGTACGGGCGCGAGCTGATGACGTATCTTGCCAATCTTGCCTTTGGGCGAGGGCTGACCAGTATGACCTTGGAAGTGCGGGTGTCCAATGTCCGTGCCATTCATTTGTATGAGACCCTGGGATTTATCAATGAAGGAACGCGACCGAAGTATTACGAAGGCTGTGAAGATGCGTATATCATGTGGCTCTATAAGGAGGCGTGGGATGAAAGAACGGTTTGAAGCAACGATCCAAAAGATGAAATGGCTGATGTGGGATCCGGATCAGCTGTTCTTGCAATTCAAGTCGAAGCCGAATTGGCTTTTCCCACTTTTGGTGGTGATGATCGGTCTTCCGCTGCTGGGCGTGATTTTTCCTCAGGTTGCAACGGGATTTTCTTCTCTGGGGAAGTATATTGAGTTCTATCAAAAGACTGCTGTGCAAACTGGCGTGGATGCATCGGAAGCCTCGCTGCAGGCGCGTTATTATACGGATATCGTTATGCAGGGCTTTGGAATTTTGATGATCTGGCTGTTTAAATCCTGGATGTGCGGGGGATTGGCCAATGCGCTGGACGGCGAAGGGGAATTGAAACAAGCTTTTTCCATCGTGGCATGGGCGTATCTGCCCGTTGCCTTTTCGAAAATGATCACGCTTCTGACGGCGGGATTGTTTGGAACGGGACTAGCCTTTCATTTGGGGGCTTTGCTGCCCGCAACCATGCAGGCGACTATGCAGACAAGTTTTCTTTATCTGCTGCTTCGAGAAATTAATCTCTTTGTAATTTGGTATCAGGTATTGGTGATTCGCGGGCTTCGCATCGTCTATGGCGTTGAAAAGCGCTTTGCGATTTTCATCGGGTTGGCGACTTGGTTCGCCTATATCGGCATGAGTGTTGGATTTACCATTCTCTCATGGTATACGTTTTAAGGAGGAAAGAGAATGGAAACGATACGTACTTTGGCAATCGAAACATCCTGCGATGAAACAAGCGTTGCGGTTTTGGAGAACGGACGGCGGGTTTTATCCAATGTCGTCTATTCGCAGATTGCCATTCATCAAGCCTTCGGCGGGGTTGTGCCGGAGGTGGCAAGCCGCATGCATGTGGAAAAGATCAACGGCGTGATTCGAGAAGCCCTAGAAGAGGCGGAAGTCACCTTGGAAGAATGCGATCATTTGGCTGTGACCTATGGTCCCGGTTTGGTGGGCGCCCTTTTGGTGGGGCTGACCAGCGCGAAGGCAATCAGCTACGCGATGGATAAACCCCTTGTTGGGGTGAATCATATTGAAGGGCATATCTATGCAAATTTTATTGCTCATCCGGAGCTGAAACCGCCGTTTCTTTGTCTGGTGGTATCGGGAGGGCATACCCACTTGGTGGAAATGCAGAACTACGGGCAGTATCGGATCCTGGGACAAACCCGAGATGACGCGGCTGGGGAGGCCTTTGACAAGGTTGCCCGAGCGATTGGTCTTGGCTATCCCGGGGGACCCAAGATTGATTTTCTATCGGACCAGGGTGATCCTGCGGCCATTGATTTTCCGAGAATCTTCTTGGAGCCGGATTCCTACGACTTTTCCTTCAGCGGATTGAAGTCGGCGGTGTTGAATTATCTCCATCGGCATCGACAAAAGGGAGAAGTGGTCAACGAAGCGGATGTGGCGGCAAGTTTTCAAGCTGCAGTCATTGAAGTCCTTGTGGAAAAAGCCTTTCGGGCAGCCAAGGAATTGGGATATGAAACCATCGTAATGGCAGGCGGCGTTTCAGCCAATCGCCATTTGAGAAGGGCGTTTCAGTCCCGGGCCGAAGCGGACGGACTGGACTTTTATTTCCCGCCCATCGAGTTATGTACGGATAATGCAGCCATGATCGGCTGTGCGGGCTATTATCAATTTATGGCGGGGAAACGAGATGAATTGGATTTAAATGCCATTCCATCCCTAAAATTAGCCAATCATGTTTGAAATTGCATAATTCTTACAGCACTGTGGGAAAGTTCGGAAAATTAGGGGATAACTCTGTGGATAACGTGGATAAGTTTTAGAATTCTCTGAATATTCCCGTTTCCTACCCATCAGACCTGTGGATAAACAAAAAAAGACATGCCTTTGCATGTCTTTTTCTTGACTTGTTTCCTAATATTGGAGGATTATGAGGAAAGTTACTCTTCTTCCAGAATTTCTATCAACTCTGTCCAGGCTTCCAAAGCCTCGTTGAGGGTCGCTTCAGTTTCTTCCAAAGACTGATGGATCAAGCGACTGCGCTCGGGATCCGTATAGACTTCTTCCAAGCAAAGCTGTGAATGATAGTCTTCGATGGCGGCTTCCTTTTCCGTGATTGCATTTTCCAGTTCTTGCAGATTTTTCCTTTGTTGACGCTTTTTCTTTTCTTCGTCCTTTTTTCTTTTCCGTTCTGCCTTCAAGGCAGTCTTATTGGTTGGTATCGGATCCACCGATGCATCGACGATCTCGTTTTTCTTTTCCAGATAATAATTGTAATTGCCCATATAAGATTTGATTCCATGGTCGGTCAAATCGAAGATTCGCGTTGCGACACGATTCAGAAAATATCGGTCATGGGAAATGACGAAGAGGGTGCCGTCATAATGCATCAGGGCATTCTCCAGCGCTTCCTTGGACTCGAGATCCAAGTGGTTGGTCGGTTCATCCATCAAAAGGAAATTGGCTTCCGAAAGCATCAGCTTTAAAAGAGCCAGGCGCGCTTTTTCTCCTCCGCTTAAGGCGTCGATTTCCTTGAACAAGTCGTCGCCAAAGAATAAAAATCGAGCCAATAGGGATCGAATGCGATAGTGATCAAAGGTTGGATTCTCATCCCAAATTTCATCAACGATGGTTTTATTTGGATTTAAATTGGTATGCTCTTGATCGAAATGAGCCGCATGGACGTGATGGCCGAAGGTGACCTCGCCGGCGGATTGGAGAATTTCGCCCAGCAATACGCGAAACAAGGTGGTTTTACCCACGCCATTGGGACCGATCAGTCCGATTCGTTCTTGGCGATAGAGAGAAAAATTAAGATCGCGAAAGATTTCTTGATCTCCGTAAGACTTGCTTAAGTCTGAAATTTGCAACACTTCATTGCCGCTTTTGATGCGAGGCGAGAATCTAAGCTTCATATTGTCTTGCTCGCTGGAGGGAGTATCCATCTTTTTCATGCGATCCAACATCTTCTGCCGACTTTTTGCTTGGCGGATTGATCGGGCGCTTTTGCGATCCATAAAGTCGCGGATCATCACCTCTTGACGCTTGATTTCCTTTTGTTGAATCATATACCGCTTTTCCAGTTCGGCGTAGAGCTTTTGTCGATGTACGATGAAGTCGGAGTAATTGCCGGGAAAGGAATCCAGCTGTTGATGGTGGAGGTGAAGGATGCGCTGCACCGTTGCATCCAGAAAATATCGATCATGGGAGATCACGAGAACAGCTCCCGGATAATCGCGGATATATTTTTCCAACCATTCGATGGCTGCGAGATCCAAGTGGTTGGTAGGCTCATCCATCAGCAAAAGATCCGCTTTTTCCAAGAGGAGTTTTGCCAGGATTACCCTGGATTTTTGACCGCCGCTCAATTGATTGACGGGTTTGGAAAATTCTTCCTCGCTGAAGCCGAGTCCCCGGAGGGCGCCTCTAAGTTCTGATTCGCAGGCGTAGCCATTGGCCTTGGTGTAGGTGTCTTGCAAATGGGCATAGCGTTCCATCAAGCGGGGAAGGAGATCGGGATGCGCGGATTGCGCTGCGATTTCATGCTCCAGTTCGCGCATATCTTCTTCCATCTGAAAGATGGGGGCGAAGACTTCTCTGACTTCGTCGTAGACGGAATTTTCACTGGTGATATGTGTATTTTGCTTGAGATAGCCAACTCGAATGGTTTTGGGGATCATGACAGACCCTGAATCAGCCGAGATCTGATTGGTCAGAATTCGAAAGAGGGTTGTTTTTCCCGTGCCGTTGGATCCGACAAGTCCCACTTTTTCTCGGTGATTGACGGAAAAAGACAGATTTTCGAAGATGGTTTCTCCAACAAATGATTTGCTCAATTGTGAGATGTTTAGTACTTTCATTTAATCGCTCCTTTAGTTCCGTATCTATTGTATGAGTGAGGCCTGTTAATGTCAACAAAATACAGGATTCGGACAAGCGATATCGTTTGCAAATTAACAATAACTTCTTTATAATAAGAATAGGATTGTGGAAACCTTAGTAGGGAGTGATAAAATGCAGCGTAACAGTAATATTTCGATGGCGGTCATTCGTCGACTGCCAAAATATTTTCGATATTTAAATGATTTATCGGAAAAGGGTGTCAATCGAATTTCATCTAAGGAATTGAGTCAGATTACCGGGTTTACGGCTTCTCAAATTCGACAGGATTTGAATAATTTTGGAGGGTTTGGCCAACAGGGTTATGGCTATAATGTTTCAGGATTGCGGGATGCCATCGCATCGATTATCGGATTGGATAAGCAATATCGCGTGGTGATTGCCGGAGCGGGCAATATGGGTTCGGCCATTGCAAATTATACCGGGTTTCATTCTTCAGGGTTTGAGGTTTTGGCCTTGTTCGATACCCAGGAAGAGTTGATCGGAAACGAAGTCGGCGGCAAGCCAATTCGCGATATTCGCGAATTGGGTACCTTTATCGAAGACCATCGTGTTGAGATCATTGTGATTTCTACTCCGAAACATGCAGCGCAGGGGATTGCAGACATTGCGGTTTCGCGCGGCGTGAAGGGAATTTGGAATTACGCGCCGATTGATATTCGCGTGCCTGAGGATATCGTCGTTGAGGATGTACATTTAAATGAAAGCCTGTTTACCTTGTCTTATTTGATGAAAGAGAAAGAAAATGCTTAAGAACTGGATTTCCAGTTCTTTTTTCACGTAAAAAAGGGGGTGTTGCGAATGAAAAAGTTTCAAGAGATTCGATTGTCATGGTTTGATGTTCGGGCAACTGTGGAAAGCGGACAGTGTTTTCGATGGCAACCTCTTTCTGATGTCCGATATGATGGATGGATCGGCGAGTTTCCCGTTGAAGTGGAGCAGGAGAGAGACGCGGTAATCGTTCGATGTCATAAGGAACTTTCGATTGAACGGATTCTTTGGTATTTCGATGAGGCGCGGGACTATCAAGCAATCCTGGCGGATTGGAAAGCCAATGATGATATGGGGGCGATTGTCAATCGCTGGGGAGGGATTCGCATCCTGCGTCAACCCCTGAATGAAATGATCATCAGTTTTATCCTGTCTCAAAACAACAATATCCCTAGAATTCAAACGATGATTGAACGCTTTTGTGAAAGCTACGGCCAACGTGTCGAAAAAATAAATGGGGAACCGGGTTTTGCCTTCCCGAAGGATTGGGAACACCTTGTGATTACGGAAGCTGATCTGAGAGTTCTTAGCTTCGGATACCGCGCGAAGTATGTGGCGGCGGCCGTTGAGGCCTTTCGAACGGGCGAATATGCGGAACTTGAATTTTCGGGATTGTCCGTCTGTGAACAGGAAGACAGGCTCTTGGATTTGCTGGGGGTTGGAAAGAAGGTCGCGGCCTGTATTCGATTGTTTGGACTGGGGGATTTTTCCGCTTTCCCCATGGACGTTTGGGTCTTAAGAATCATGAGGGATCGATATTTGGAAGAAACGAGTTCGCCGAAAAAGATCGAGGCTTATGCAGTGTCGGTTTTCGGTGAAAATCGAGGATATATACAGCAATTGTTATTTCATGAGTATCGTATGAGGGAGAGGGAGAACGATGGAACAACGAGTGGATAAACGGCAAGCGGTATTGGCAAAAACCATACGGTGGTTATTGAGCGGATGGCGGTTTGTCGGCTTGAGCATCGTATTTTTGTTTCTCTATAAATTTATTGTGGCGGATGCCAAGGTGGGCTGGCTGTTGGGTTCAGTCCGTGTGGTTGTTGTTGCGTTTATTTTGGCGTATTTTTTGGATCCCTTGGTGCGGAGAATTGAGAAAATCTTGCATCTAAAGCGAATGTGGGCGGTCGTTCTTACCTATGGATTGATTGTGTTTGTCATATATTTGTTTGTGAAGAGCGCCGTGCCGAGCATCTGGGAAAGTGTGCTGTTGCTGATTCAAAACGTGCCGGGGTATATACAGGAGATCAGTCGGATTATCACGGAGAATCGATTCAATCTTTCTCCAAATGTTTTGGGGTTTTTGCAGGGACAGTTGGACGTCTTGAATGCCAATGCAGGCGCGATTCTGGGGGATGCTTTCACGGTGATCCTCAACGGCGCTTTCAAGGTGACAAGCAATTTTGTGCAATTTACAATTTCCATGTTTATTGCCTTTTATATCTTGACGGGACTTAAGGGAGGCGCAAGGAAGGCGCGATTGATGGCTTTCGGATTGCTGCCACGAGAGGTGGCGGAGCGAGTGGTGCATGCCGCAGCGCTTTCGGACCGTGCCTTTAAGGGCTTCTTTATTGGGAAGTTTGTTGATTCCTTGATTATTGGAACGATCTTCTTGGTGACCGTAACGGTCTTGAACGGGTTTGAAAACATTCAGTTTTTATATGTTCCATTGATGGCGTTGATCATTGCGCTCACCAATATGATTCCGTATTTCGGCCCCTGGATTGGCGGCGTTCCCTGCATCATCATTTCCCTGTTTGCCGGACTTCACGAGGGCGCGGCGATGACCCTTGTGATTCTTGCGATTCAGCAGTTTGATGGATTGATTCTGGGACCGAAAATCCTGGGGGACGTGATGGGGATTACCCCATTTTGGGTTTTATCTTCCATTACTGTGGGGGGAGCCCTGTTTGGACCCCTCGGGATGCTGATCGCTGTACCGGTGGCTGTGGTGATGATTGAATTGTTCACCGAATATGTCAATCGGCAATTGGATAAGAAGGGCATTGAGGAACAGATTGATATGCCGCCGGGGCCTCAGAGCACTAAAAACATGATGAAGCGAAACAAGCCGGAGGAGATTTCCATTCAAATTACGTCGAATGGTGAAAATGGGAGAAAACCTGAGGAATCGAGAGAAAAAGAGCAAAAATAGCATTTCAGGTCAAATCAAGCTGAAATCGCAAGAAAAATAATCAGCAAAAACCCTTGCGCCGTAGTGAAAATTTCACTATGATAGAGATAAGAATATTAGCACTCAACAAATGCGAGTGCTAACAACATAAGGAGGAACCAAATGAATATTAAACCATTAGGGAAACGCGCGGTGATTCAGCGGGTAGAAGCGGAAGATAAAACCACGAGTGGCATCATTTTAACCGGTTCGGCGAAAGAAAAGCCGCAATATGCGAAAATTTTGGCCGTAGGCGCTAACGAGGATAATGAATTAAAGGTTGGCGATCAGGTGATCTATAAGCAGTATTCTGGCACAACAGTCAAGATTGACGGAGACGAATTTATTGTGATCGAGCTGGAAGACATTCTAGCGATCATTGAATAGGAGGAAACGAAGATGGCGAAACAATTGAAATTTGGAGAAGACGCCCGCCGTTCTATGGAGAAGGGCATTAATAAATTGGCGGATACGGTGAAAGTTACCTTGGGACCAAAGGGCCGCAACGTGGTATTGGACAAGAAATTTGGCTCGCCGTTGATCACCAATGACGGAGTTACCATTGCTCGCGAGATCGAATTGGAAGATCCCTATGAAAACATGGGTGCGCAATTGGTTAAAGAGGTTGCGACAAAGACGAACGATGTAGCGGGAGACGGAACAACAACCGCAACGATTTTGGCGCAGGCAATTATCCGCGAAGGCTTGAAGAACGTAGCGGCTGGAGCGAATCCGATGATTCTGAAAAAAGGAATTGAAAAATCAGTTCGCGTGGCTGTAGCGAAGATTCAGTTGGAGTCTGAGGACATTCGATCCAAAGAGAAGATTGCACAGGTTGCGGCGATCTCGGCGGGGGATGATGAGATTGGCGATTTGATTGCGGAAGCGATGGAGCGCGTCGGCAACGACGGTGTCATCACAGTTGAGGAATCACGCACCATGGGAACCACTTTGGATACCGTGGAAGGCATGCAGTTTGATCGCGGATATTTGTCTCCTTATATGATCACAGATCCTGAGAAGATGGAAGCGATTTTGGATAATCCATATATTCTGATTACGGACAAGAAGATTGCCAATATTCAAGAGATCTTGCCGGTTTTGGAGCAGATCGTACAGCAAGGCAAGGCCTTGGTGATTATTGCGGAAGATATCGAAGGCGAAGCCTTGGCGACCCTGGTTGTCAATAAATTGCGAGGAACCTTTAACGTGATTGCCGTGAAGGCGCCGGGATTTGGGGATCGCAGAAAAGAGATGCTTCAAGATATCGCCGTCTTGACAGGTGGTACGGTGATTTCGGAAGAATTGGGCTATGAATTGAAAGAAGCAACCCTTGAAATGATGGGACAAGCGGCGACGGTGAAAATCGACAAGGAAACCACGACCATCGTGAATGGCGGCGGACAAGAGGCTGTAATTGACGATCGAGTTCGTCAGATTCGCGCCTTGATCGAAGAATCGACTTCTGAGTTTGATCGTGAAAAGCTGGAAGAGCGATTGGCAAAATTGGCTGGCGGCGTTGCGGTAATCGGGGTTGGCGCAGCAACAGAAACAGAAATGAAAGAAAAGAAATTGCGCATCGAGGATGCCTTGGCGGCGACGCGAGCGGCTGTGGAAGAAGGAATTGTTCCTGGCGGCGGTACGGCGTTGTTGAATGCGGCTAAGGATATTGAAACCTTGATTGAAACCCTGATTGGGGATGAAAAGACGGGTGCTCGAATTATCCGACGAGCCATCGAAGAGCCAGTGCGTCAGATTGCGGCAAATGCTGGTTTGGAAGGATCGGTTATTGTTGAGAAGGTAATGCATGCGGAACCGGGCATTGGATTTGACGCCATGAACGAATGCTATGTGAATATGGTGGAAAGCGGCATTGTGGATCCGACCAAGGTGACTCGTTCAGCGCTTCAAAACGCGGCATCGGTTGCGGCCATGGTCTTGACTACGGAGAGCGCTGTTGCGGATCTTCCGGTTAAGGAAGAAGCTCCTGTCCCTGGAATGGGTGGCATGGGCGGAATGGGCATGATGTAAGAATTATCGGTATTGAAAGAAACCTTCATTTTTGAGGGTTTCTTTTGCACTATATAGGTGCAAGCAACAACCAGTAGGTTGAATGTTTGCACCTATATTTTTTGTTTTTGGAAAACATGGAAGGGTATGTATATCCCAACGAATAATAAGGAGGGGGCAGATGGGATTTGATTGGATTTCTTTTGCTGTGAAAGCGGTAGGCGTCATTCTGGGACTGTGGATTGGATTTATGGTGATTGGCGCCATTGCAAAACGGGTGGACAAGATCTTGCAGAAACGGGAGATGGATCCGGCGCTGCGTGGATTTGCGCTGACCACAGTGCGAACAGTCCTGAGGGTTCTGTTGGTTCTTTCTGTGTTGGGCATGGTGGGATTTGATGTAACCACCTTTGCCGCCTTGATTGCGGCGGTCGGTTTTGCCGTTGGGTTTGCCCTGCAAGGAAGCCTGTCCAACCTGGCCGGCGGTGTGATGATTATGATTTTCAGGCCCTTCACCGTCAATGAGTTTATTCAAGGAGCCGGGCATACGGGAGTCGTGAAGGAGATTCAATTGTTTCAGACCCATCTTTTGAGTCCCGATGGAAAACGGATCATCGTTCCCAATGGGGAATTATCCAATTCCAGCGTGGTGAATTTCACAAGGGAAGCGATTCGTCGGATCGATTTCGTCATCGGGATCGACTATGGCGACGATCTTTTGAAGGCGCAAGGGGTGATTCTGGATTTATTAAAGAAGGAAGAGCGTGTCTTGCAGGAGCCTGCTCCTTTTGTGGGGCTCTTGGAATTGGGAGACAGTTCGGTCAATCTTGCCGTGCGACCTTGGGTGCAAACGGAAGATTATTGGCCTGTGTATTTTGCATTGATGCAGGCGTTCAAGCTTGAGTTGGATGCAGCCGGCGTTCAATTCCCATATCCGCATATGGATGTGACGGTCACGAATCCGGAATGAAAAGGGTTTCACAATGAAAGTGAGCGGCCGGGGGTACCCGGCCGCTTTAAATTGTTCGACTTTTCCGGTGATTCTGTGATATAATAGCGCCTATAAGATGCGTCTGGAAAAGACATGAGTACGTCATAGGGAGACGCTTATTACAAAAATGCTTGAAAAGAGATTCGGGAACGAATCGATGAGGAGGAATGAATTTGCGTAAGTTTCAGAAGGTTTTGGTGGCGAATCGTGGAGAAATTGCGATTCGGATCATTCGTGCCTGCCAAGAACTAGGAATTCGAACCGTAGCGATTTATGCGGACGAAGACCGTTTATCACTGTTTCGTACCAAAGCGGACGAAGCATATTTGATTGAAGACCCAAATCCAGTTGGGGCGTACCTCAACATGGATACCATTATTAAGCTTGCAAAGAAAAAAAATGTGGATGCGATCCATCCGGGATATGGCTTTTTAGCGGAAAATCCAGTGTTTGCTCGTCGTTGTGAAGAGGCGGGGATCGCCTTTATTGGCCCTACAGCTGAAATGATGATGGCGCTGGGTGACAAGATTCAATCGAAACTCGTAGCGAAGAGCGTTGGAGTGCCAACGATTCCCGGTGTGGAAGAACCGATTACCAGCGATGAAGATGCGATTAAATTCGCCAAGGTGGCTGGTTATCCGGTGATGCTGAAAGCGGCAGCCGGCGGCGGCGGACGCGGCATGCGGATTGTTCGAAAAGAAGAGAATCTGCTGCAGGAATTTCATTCGGCGCGCAGCGAGGCGGCAAAAGCCTTTGGCAATGATTCGATGTTTATTGAAAAGTATGTGGAACGTCCGAAGCATATCGAGGTTCAGGTGTTGGGAGATGAGCACGGCAATCTAGTCCATCTTCATGAGCGGGACTGCTCCATTCAACGGCGCCATCAAAAATTGGTGGAGTTTACGCCTTCCTTGGCTTTGACGGATGAGCAGCGGGAGGAGATCTGTGCGGATGCGCTTCGTATTGCGGGTGCCGTGAACTATCGCAATGCCGGTACCGTCGAGTTTTTGGTCGACGCGGCCGGACATCATTTTTTTATTGAAATGAACCCGAGAATTCAGGTGGAACATACCGTAACGGAGTTGGTGACGGGAATTGACCTGGTGCAAAGCCAGCTCCTGGTTGCCCAGGGGTATGAACTGGCTTCTCCAGAGATTGGCATTGCGAATCAAGCGGCGATTCAACCCCGCGGATTCGCCATTCAATGTCGTGTGACAACGGAAGATCCTCAGAATTCCTTTGCTCCGGATACGGGCCAGTTGGATGTATATCGAACGGGGTCCGGTTTCGGTATTCGTCTCGATGGCGGCAATGGATTTGCCGGATCGGTGATTACGCCGTATTACGATAGTTTATTGGTGAAGATCTCCGCTTATTCAAGAACCTTTGACGATACGCGCCGCAAGGCGATTCGTGCCATCAGGGAGAGTCGAATTGAGGGCGTGAAGACCAATCAGGGATTCTTGTTGAATGTATTGAATCATCCTCGTTTTATTGCGGGAAAATGCGATACGGGCTTTATTGACGGCAATCCCAGTCTTTTTGATTTCCAAGAGAAGAAAAGCGACGAGCGCAAGCTCCTGCAATTCTTGGCGGAAAAGATTGTCAACGAAACCCACGGAAAGAAACCGGCATTTGATGTGCCGGTCATTCCGGAGGTAGACAATCCCCATGAGCTGTCGGGTACCAAGCAGCTCTTGGACAATGGTGGTCCGGAAGCCGTTGTGAATTGGATTAAGGATCAAAAGAAATTGCTTTTGACGGATACAACCTTTAGGGACGCGCATCAGTCTTTGATGGCGACACGGGTCAGAAGCCGGGATATGATTAAGATTGCCCGCGCAACGTCTACCTATGGCCGAGACTTGTTTTCGGTTGAGATGTGGGGTGGCGCGACCTATGATGTCAGCTATCGATTCTTGAAGGAATCGCCTTGGGAACGCCTTGATGAACTGCGCAAGCGGATGCCGAACGTGATGTTTCAGATGTTGCTTCGCGGATCCAATGCAGTTGGATACAAAAACTATCCGGACAATGTGATTCGGGAATTTGTGAAGGAAGCATCTGATCATGGAATCGATGTTTTCCGAATATTTGATTCCCTCAACTGGTTGGAGGGCATGAAGATTGCGACGGAATCCGTCTTGGAGGCGGGTAAAATTGCGGAAGTCTGCATATGCTATACCGGAGACATTTTGAATCCGGACAAGACCAAGTATGATTTGGCTTATTATATTCGCATGGCGAAAGAGATTGAAGCGACAGGCGCGCATATCCTCGGCATTAAAGATATGTCAGCCTTGCTGAAACCGGCTGCCGCTTATCAATTGGTGAAGGCATTGAAGCAGGAAATTTCGATTCCGATTCATCTGCATACCCATGATACATCAGGCAATGGCGTGGCGACCGTTTTGATGGCAGCCATGGCGGGCGTTGACATCGTGGACAGTGCGGTTAATGGCATGAGCGGGTTGACGAGCCAACCGGCCCTCAACTCCATCGTGGCGGCTTTGGAAAATACCGAGCGCGATACGGGGATTGTACCGGAAGAAATGCAACAGATTTCCGATTACTGGGTTGCCGTGCGGGATGTCTATGCGGGATTTGAGTCCGACCTGAAATCGGGAACGGCGGAAATCTACAAGTATGAGATTCCTGGCGGACAGTATTCGAACCTGAAGCCTCAGGTGGAAAGCTTCGGCTTGGGTCATCGATTTGCAGAGGTAAAGGGAAAATATATCGAAGCAAACAAGTTGTTTGGCGATATCATTAAAGTGACCCCGTCTTCCAAAGCGGTTGGCGATATGGCGATCTTTATGGTGCAAAATGATTTGGAAGCTCAAAACATCTATGAAAAAGGGGAAGAGCTTGCCTTTCCAGATTCAGTCGTTGACTTCTTTAAGGGAATGATGGGTCAACCAATGGGGGGATTCGACAAGGAATTGCAACGAATCGTTCTAAAGGGAGAAGAGCCCATTACAGTACGTCCGGGTCAATTGTTGGAGCCCGTTGATTTTGACGCGATCCGTGCGGACTTGGCGGTGCGATACAACCGCGAGTTTGGCATGACTGATCTTTTAAGCGCGGCGCTTTATCCGAAGGTGTTTGAAGATTTCTTGAAATTCAGTGAAGAGTACGGTGATTTTATCCGGATGGAAAGCGATGTGTTCTTCCATGGCCTTCGCGAAGGCGAAGAGGCTAGAATTGATATGGCCAAGGGCAAGAGCCATATGGTGAAGCTTGTCGGTATCGGAAAGATCGATGAAGAAGGCGTGCGCAAGGTTGTCTTTGAAGTGGATGGCTTCCGTCGTGAAGTCGGTGTGGAAGACAAAAATGCAGTTACCTTGTCGACAAAGGCGAAATTGGAGAAGGCGGATCCTGAAAACCCGTTCCACATCGGAGCGGGCATCCCGGGCAAGATCATCGAGATCCTGGTCAAGGAAGGCGATTCGGTTTCGGAGAATCAACCGCTGCTGATAGTGGAAGCCATGAAGATGGAAACCCAAATGGTGGCACCGTTTGACGGCGCTGTCAGTCGCATCTTGATTAACAAGGATCAGCAGGTGGAAAGCGGCGAATTGCTGATGGAATTGGCTGAAGGTTTTTTTGAAGAAGAGTGAGAATTATAAGAAAAGCGTCCTATCACAGAATTTGTGATAGGACGCTTATTTTTTAGTATCTTAAGGTTCTTGGCAGTTCATTTGTGTCAATCTGATAATAGAGATTGTTCAAAGTGCGGTCCGTGAAATAGATTGTGAGTTCATAGTCAGTATTTTTCCAGTATCGGTCTCCGGTCTGATTGATAAAGGTCAGCAGTTCTTGAATGACTTTTGGATCATCAATCACTTGATCGTCGTTGCGGTTGGTTGTGGAAGTTAGGTGAACGCTCTCCACATCATCCAGGGTTAAAATCAGTCGATCCATTCGACCCATGGCGGTGAGTTGAGCGGTCGTTTCTTCAAATTGATTGCGAATCGCCATGTTTATGAGGCGCTTTCCGTCTTGATCAAGCAATTGCACATAGGCGAATTCGGTATTGCGTTCATCTTTCGGCAGATAGTTCCAATAAGTGCCGCCTTGTAAATGCAAAATATCGGATTGAATCGCTTCAATCAACAGTCGAATTTCGCTTGGACTGGTTAGGGAAATCACTCGTCCCGGCAAAAGACTTGATGACAATTGAAGGGTTGCGATTCGTTCGGAATCCATGGCTAGAATGGGGAAGTTTAGATTCAGTATTTCCGGATCTGCCAAGTACGACCGATAGGTTGAATTTAAGAAATTGTCATTTAAGAGATAAACCCGTTTGCTAACCGCATGATTCTCCAAGCGATAGGAGCAATAAATGGTTTCCGCATTCGCTGTTTCAAGGGGAAGGTTTGCCTGAATCATTGCCTTTTGCAGTTCCAGGGTTTTCTCCTTAATGCTTGCGCTGATTGTTTCATACTCATCGTCATCATTGCTGGAGTAGTATTGATTATGGCTTGTCACCGCTAATTCTTGAATGGAGTCAGCCTGCGGCTGCCATTTTTGGATCCCCAATAGATCCATTCGCATTCCGATGATCAGTATGCTGGAGATGCAGACAAAAGCAAGAAAGCTTTTCCATTTGCTCCAGACATGAAAACTTTTCTGAATCAGCACTTCCGCCAGGAAGAAACCGAATAGTCCGCCCAAGGCATAACCGATATACAGCCAAGATGGGATTTCGTTTGCGAGCAGGTAGAAGAATGGCCCCAGCACCAAGAGAAAACTAAATCCCATTCCGTATTTAAAGATCCGATTGAGTTTGGCGAATGCAATGACATTGCCTGCCGTTTCCAAAGGCCGCACGCGATAAAGCTGATAAGCGCCGATGAAGAATAAGATTCCTGCGACAAGATAGAGAAAATCCTGAATCAAGGGGAAGCCGTCCGCCAGACTGACGCGGACAATGGGCAGCCACCAGGAGAAACGATCTGTGAGATTGAACGAGAAAAAGTAGCTTTGGACAAGCAGGCTGAGATTTCCCAGAACCATAACATAGACCCCTAAAGGAAATAGATA
The DNA here is from genome assembly GCA_030625815.1 of Eubacteriales bacterium. Lineage (GTDB taxonomy): Bacteria > Bacillota > Clostridia > Tissierellales > GPF-1 > GPF-1. Next base: position 45,452 of record DAOUQF010000022.1, on the reverse strand, counting down.
GGCAATCACAGCAAACAAGCCGTGGGTGGCGATCATGCCAGTTAGAAAACCTATAAAAATGGTGATCATCGTATGCAAGAAGAGAAAGATGCTGCCATGGATTAACCATTGCAAAAGAGACTTCCATTCGAGTACACTTTGAAATTCTGGCGTCAATCCTTGCAGAAGATAAACGATGATTCCTGTAACAATAAACGGAACCCAAACGGAACAAAAAGCAATTAGTCCTCGTCCGAGCATAAGGTCCAAACGCGTTACCGGCAATTGATGCATCAAGTCGACTCGGTTCTTCTGGTGCAAGTGGCTGAAGATAATCAACACGCTGATCAATGGTGCGATCAGTAAATACATGATCAACAATGGATTTTCAAAGAATTGAATGTTCTCCGCGTAACGGATCATCTCTTCGCCAAATCCTTGGGAACCAAGGGTGCGTAGCATAAACATGCGGGGTGGAAGTGCGCTTAGCAACAAGAAGCTCCATCCGATGCATAGCCATTTATATTGTTTGCAACCGTTTAAAAAGATGGCGTGAATTCGTTTTATCATTTCAGTCATTTTGTGCCCCCTCTACTTCGTGAATAAAGATTTCTTCCAAGCTGAGAGGAATAAAATCGCAAACCACGGGGTGGGTGGCTTGAACCTGTTCGAAGATTTCTCGGCGATTTCCTCTTGCGATTACGGTGTATACGCTGCCGGTGCGCTTGATGGAGATTGCGTCCAAATTGTGCAAGGGAAAATCGACAGGCATGTCTTTGTAGGCGACCTGAATCTTGTGCAAATCATTTTTCAAGGTATTCAGTTCACGCGCTAGGATGAGTTTGCCTTGTTCCAGTATGGCGATATGATCGCAGAGATCTTCCAATTCCCTTAAATTGTGGGAAGAAATGATGATCGTCGTGTTTTTTAGGGTTACATCCTCAATCATCAGATTGCGAATCTGTTTTCTGATCATGGGATCCAAACCGTCAATGGGCTCATCCAGGACCAAGACGTCCACACCCTTGCAAAGGGTGAGCCAGAAGGTCGCCTGTTTTTGCATTCCCTTTGAAAGCGTGCGAATTTTTTTTTGATCGCTGAATTGAAAGATGCGCTTTAAATAATGATATCGTTCATAGTCCCAATTGGGATAAAGGCGAGCATACATCTTTGCCATTTCTTCGGTTGTGTAGTGAAGATGGTATAAGGGTTGATCCGATAGGTATCCGATTCGTGCTTTGTTCTCTGGGGATTCAAATATTGCTTTCCCGGACAGCAGCACTTCTCCTTCATCCTGTCGATAAATGCCGGCCAGATGTTTGATTAGGGTTGTTTTTCCTGAACCGTTAGGTCCGACCAATCCGTAGATGGATCCCTTTGGCACAGTGAAGCTGACATGGTCCAAGGCGAGCAGGTCGCCAAAGTATTTGGTTAGTTCAATGGTTTCAATCAAGAGGTTCCTCCTCGTTTTCTGATAAAAATGGCGTGATGCAAGCGGATAACCGTTCTCTTGGAATTTTTAGATAGCGTGCCTCGTAAAGGAGGTGCTCCAATTCCATCATGATTTGTTCTTCCCGCAGGGGATCATGAATATGCTCGGGGGAAGCGACATAAGAGCCTCGTCCCTGAATGGTATATAGGTATCCGGTTCTTTCTAATTCCTTGTAGGCCTTTTGAATCGTATTGGGGTTCACCCCTGTGGATTGAGCGAGTTCCCGTACAGACGGCATGCGCTCATCGGGAGACAATACGCCTCGAAGAATCAATTGGCGGATCTTCACCAACACTTGTTCATAGAGAGGGATGCGGTTATAGGGATCGATTTGTATCAAGAGACCACCTCCTAAGTGTATTATGATACATAATACAGTTCGATCACTTGTAGTTTAAAGGAAACACATCTGTGTGTCAAGAGAAACAGAATGGCCGTTTCTATCGGGGAATTAAGGAAATTAAAGCGGAAACCTTGACTAACTGCTTCGAGTTTGCTAGTATACTTAATTAAGTCAAAAGAATATTGTTCATATATCATCCGGGATTTGGCCGGAAAGTATCTACCAAAAAGCCGTAAACTTTTTGACTATGAGCAGACCTGCCACAAGTGTATGGTTCTGCGAGTAGCAAGGACCAGTTTTTATATTTTGAGGAGGCGCATGTATGGCGATAGAGAAGTTTTTAGGAATGGGATTAACCTTTGATGATGTCCTATTGGTACCGCAAAAATCTGAGATCCTTCCGAAGGATGTCAAACTACAAACCAAATTGACAAAAACATTGTCGTTGAATATTCCATTGATGTCAGCGAGTATGGATACGGTGACAGAGGCGAAAATGGCAATTGCAATGGCGAGAGAAGGCGGCGTAGGCATTGTGCATAAAAACATGCCAATCGAAGCGCAGGCAATGGAAGTCGATAAGGTGAAGCGATCAGAATATGGCATTATTACAGATCCTTTCTACCTAGCAGCGGATAACCTCGTGGAAGAAGCCCTGGAATTGATGGCTCGATACCGCATTTCAGGTGTGCCGATCGTAGACAGCGACATGAAATTGGTGGGCATCATTACCAATCGTGATGTGAAATTCATGGAGAAAGAAGATGAGAAAAATCCAATTGCGAAGCATATGACCAGCGAAGGTCTGATTGTTGGACATGAAGGCATCACCATGGATGAAGCGAAGAAGATTCTCGGCAAGCAGCGCATCGAGAAATTGCCATTGATTCGAGAAGATGGCACCCTTTGCGGTTTGATTACCATTAAAGATATTGAAAAAGCGATTAAGTATCCACAGTCAGCGAAAGATGTAAACGGCCGTTTGCTCTGCGGCGCTGCTGTTGGCATTACAAATGATATGATGGTTCGCGTTGAGGCGTTGGTGAAAGCCAAGGTTGATGTGATTACCCTCGATACAGCCCACGGACATTCGGCAGGGGTTATGGACGCGGTAAAAACCATCAAAGCAGTTTATCCGGAATTGCAAATTATTGCAGGCAATGTAGCAACAGCTGAAGCAACGGTTGATTTGATCAAGGCGGGCGCGGATGCGGTAAAAGTTGGGATTGGTCCTGGTTCAATCTGTACCACTCGCGTGGTAGCTGGTGTTGGGGTTCCTCAATTGACAGCGGTTTATCAATGCGCGGAAGCGGCAAACCCATACGGAGTTCCAGTGATTGCCGATGGCGGAATTAAATATTCGGGCGATGTAGTAAAAGGCTTAGCTGCCGGTGCTGCCGTTGCGATGTTGGGTTCCATGCTGGCGGGATCGGACGAGTCACCAGGCGAAACGGAACTATACCAAGGTAGAAAGTTTAAGGTTTACCGAGGTATGGGATCTTTGGGCGCTATGGAAAAGGGATCAAAAGACCGTTACTTCCAAAACGAAAAAGACGACAAGAAAAAGTTTGTGCCGGAAGGCGTTGAAGGCCGAGTTCCTTATAAGGGAAGCGTGTCTGATGTCATCTACCAGATGGTCGGTGGATTGCGTGCCGGCATGGGATATTGTGGTTCTGAAACCGTTGAAGCCCTTCATGCAAATGCGCAATTTATTCAAATCACCGGCGCGGGCTTGGCAGAAAGTCATCCGCATGATATTTCCATTACAAAAGAAGCGCCGAATTATTCTGTTCGATAGCATTCGATAATCGTAGTTTCGATAGATTTAGGAGGAAACATGAAGAAGAGTTTGGTATTGGTGATGGATTTTGGTGGGCAATATGCTCAGCTGATCGCTCGCCGTGTACGTGAATCAAAAACATATTGTGAGATTGTACCTTATAGAATCTCTGCTGAAGAGATTAAAAAACGAGCGCCGGAAGGAATTATTTTCTCTGGCGGCCCGAATAGTGTCTATGCAGAAAACGCACCGGAAGTGGATTCTGCAATTTTTGAATTGGGAATCCCGGTTTTGGGCATCTGTTATGGTGCGCAATTGATGGCGAAAGCCTTCGGCGGCGTAGTATCTCACGCGACGGATCGTGAGTACGGCAAGGTTGAATTGCAAGTTGACAAATCTGAAGGTTTGTTGAAAGGCATGACTCCATCGGTTTGCTGGATGAGCCATACGGACTTTATCTCAGAAGCACCGCAAGGGTTTGAAGTGATAGCCCATACGGAAAGCTGTCCGATTGCAGGCATGCAGAACACAGAGAAGAAGTTCTATGCGATCCAATTCCATCCGGAAGTGGAGCATACCGAGCAGGGAACTCAATTGCTATTAAACTTTCTCTATAATGAGTGCGGCCTGATTGGCGATTGGGACATGGGAGACTATGCCCGTGAGATGATCGCTAAGATCAAGGAAGAGATTGGCGACAAGAAGGCGATTTGTGCCCTTTCAGGCGGTGTAGATTCTTCTGTGGCGGCTCTGATGGTTCACCAAGCGATTGGCGATAATCTAACCTGCGTGTTTGTAGATCACGGACTTTTGAGAAAAGACGAAGGCGATTGGGTTGAGAAAGTATTCGGCGAGCGATTTGACATGAAATTGATTCGCGTCAACGCCCAAGAGCGTTTCTTGTCGAAGCTGAAAGGCGTGACCGATCCGGAAACGAAACGAAAGATTATCGGCGAAGAATTTATTCGTGTATTTGAAGAAGAGAAGAACAAGCTTTCTGACGCGGACTACTTGGTTCAGGGAACCATTTACCCGGATGTCATCGAATCCGGCGGTTCTGATGAAGCGGAAGTCATCAAGTCTCACCATAACGTTGGCGGGCTTCCCGATGACGTGGACTTCAAATTATGTGAACCGCTAAGAGAACTATTTAAGGACGAGGTTCGAAAAGTTGGTTTGGAAGTTGGATTGGATGAGGATCTTGTTTATCGTCAGCCATTCCCGGGACCGGGACTTGCGATTCGCATCATCGGCGAGATCACTGATGAGAAGTTGGAGATCCTTAGAGAAGCAGACTACGTATACCGTGATGAGATTGCAAAAGCGGGCTTGGATCGAGAGATCTGGCAATACTTTGCCGTAATGACAGGCCTCCGTAGCGTTGGCGTTATGGGTGACGGCAGAACCTACAGTTACACCATCGCACTAAGAGCCGTAACAAGCTCCGATGGCATGACATCGGATTGGGCGAAGATTCCGTTTGACGTATTGGAGAAGATTTCTTCCCGAATTGTCAACCAAGTGGATCACGTCAATAGAATCGTCTACGATATCACCACAAAGCCACCAAGCACGATCGAGTGGGAATAGCATAGACAAAACCCGCAACCCTGATGAATACTAGGGTTGCGGGTTTTTTAATTTGCAAATGATACTACAATGATACTACTTTTTTCATTCCTCTATTTTCCTGTGTATTTCAGTGGTCTCAATTGCCAGCTTTTGCAGTTTATCTGCAACCTCGAAATGCTTGTTTGGATAGAGGTGAGAATAAGTTTGCAAGGTAGTCTCGATTCGATCATGACCAAGTCGTTCGCTGATCAGTAGAGGGGAAAAACCCAGCTCAATAAGCAATGAAGCGTGGGAGTGCCGGAGATCATGAACGCGGATTCGTTTTATTCCTGAAGCCTCACATCCTCGTCTAATATCATTGCGCAGCGTATTCTTGGTTGTTAGGAAGAGCCGGTCTTTCGGATGATAGTCGTAGCGGATCTTTGAATAATCCTGAACTGCTTCACAGAGAAACGCTGGGATCATGATGATTCGATTGCTCTTTGGTGTTTTGGGTGTCAGCAATAGGTCTTGGCCGTTATGCCTGGCATAGTTTTTATTGATACGTACAGTCTGACTGACAAAATCGAAATCGTCCAGGGTAAGAGCCAAGAGTTCACCAATGCGGATCCCGGTCCAAAAAAGGATTTTGAAAATGGTACTTGCCAATGGTTTGTCATTCATTTCAACAATGAATGTATCGAATTCATCTTTTGTCCAAAATTGAATGCTATCAGTGTATTTTTTCCCCATGGCACCGGTTACTCGAGCGGGATTGGAGGGAAGCTTGTAATACTTCATCGCATAGTTGAAAATAGCTGAAAGCTGATTATGAACGGTCTTTAAGTATGTCAATGTGTAACCATTCTTATGGGTCAGCAACTCATTTTGCCAACGGCGTACAGCTGCGGGTTCAATCTTATTCAGCTGCATTTCTCCAAAATAGGGGAGTACTTTATCATTGATGACATATTCTTTGTTTTGCACAGTTGTCGGCTTCAGCCTGCTGCGGCAATCTTCCATATACAATTCTACAAGAGCACTGAACTTGATGTCAGGGCTTACATGGGTCTTGCTTAGGAAATCTCGCTCATAGGCTTTAGCAGACTTCTGGGTGCGGAAACCGCGTTTTAGATGTTGCTTTCTTTTCCCGGTCCAGTTGCAATAGTAGAACTTGCAGTACCAGGTGCCATTCTTCTTATCTTTGTATGTAGGCATTCCATCATTCCTTTCATAGTAGACTTCATTATCATTGTTTCACTTCGACATCAATAATTTCAGCCGAATCAAGGAATCCCACAGGTAAATGGATCATAGATATAGATGGATGGCAGGGAAACAAGGCAGAGCGATCTTTCATCACTCAGTGGCCAATACAAAGCTTTGCAGGACATGTAGTAGAGTTTGTGTTGCACGAGCTCAACGGTGACTTGGAACGCGTCAGCGAGCTCTTGGATGCACGAGACCGAACAGTCCTCAATCCTGCGAAGGAGTAGTTCAGTCGGAATTAAAAAATCAGCTGCCCATTTTGCTGCTCTTGATTCAACCCGATCACGCTGAATCCGATCATAGTATGCCATGCCAGTGAGGGAAGGGGTTTCTCCTGAAGATGTAAAGTGGTGGCCAAGTTCTTCTGCCAGCACGCTTCGATACTCCGAGCTCCCTTCGGTGAGATCCTGATTCATAGCGATCTGAGGGTTCATGTTAAAGTCTGAGTAGAATCCCTGGACCTTTGGCGGTAAGGGGGCGAGCGTGATCGAGATATGCTGCTCTTGTGCGAGAGTGCATATTGTGTCATTTGATATCATGTTGATCACCTCGAGTTTGTGTTATGTTATATACAAGATATACCCGAACGCATGTTCTGTCAAATGAAATAGCAATCAAAGTGAAATTTGTATAAAAAAAGACCGCCATATGACGGTCAAATTTTGAGCTGTATTATAATCCTGTAGCATTGACACCAAATACTGCTTGTTCATTTGTGTAGCCATCAAATTCTAATTGCTCAATTAGTCCCTTTCTTGAAAAGGAGGTGTAATCCAAATAATCCTGTGCACTTTTTGCAGCTTGTTCCATCCAATCTGCGTCACAATTACTAACACCATGTGTTGCTTCTTCTGTTGAGAAACCATCAAATTCTAATTGCTCGATTAACCCGCTTGCTGAGAAGGCGGTATAATCTAAATAATCTTTTGCATTTATAACAGCTTGTTCCATCCAGTCTGCTCCACAATTATCAACACCATATGTTGAATCTTCGGTGCTGAAGCCTTCGTATTCTAGCTGGCTGATTAAACCAGCTCTCGAGAAGGCTGTATAATCCAAGTAATCCTTTGCACTTCGCAGCGCATTCTTCTGACTAACGGTCTCATTGCTTGCCGGTTCTGCTGCCGGTTCTGCCGCTGGTTCTGCCGCTGGTTCTGTCGCTGGTTCTGTCGCTGGTTCTGCATTGGATGAATTATCATTGGTTTCAATGTTTGATTCACTTGGAGAAGTAGCGGCTTTATCATCACCTAAATTACCAAAAGCACCTAAAATAATGACAACTGTCAAAATAATAAACCAAGCCCTTTTGTAGAATGGTTTTTTATTTACCGCGCCACAACTTGGACAAGTCACCTTTCCCTTTGCAGATATTTCATGGCCACATGATTTACATGGTTTCGTTTTTACATTTTTACTCATGTTCTTTCCTCGCTCCCTTTATTTTTAGTGACTTTCATTAACTTGAAGAATATTAATGTGTTATGAACACGCTAATAAACATTCAGATATTACCAAGTGCATATTTATGAAATTTTAAAGCACACCTCCTGCAACTAAACGTTATCCTAATTGTTGGAAATCAATCGATATATTTGTTTACAAAGAAAGAGCACAGGTCTCCCTGTGCTCTTAGTCGTCTCTTTGAGTTTGTAAAAACTTGATATATTGTTTCACCTGTTCCAACTCTTCTTCAGTGAGATCACCAGTGGTGTGGAAAGCGAGAGTGTCTGTGTGATGTCTCACATTCGTTTCGCAAAGAAGGAAATCTACTGAAACATCTAAAAATTTAGCGAAGGCTTTTAGTAGGTCAGGATTTGGTTGACGAAGGCCTTTTTCGTATGAAGAGATCGCCTGTTTGGAAAGATTAAAATTCTTGCCGAATTCCTCTTGAGTTAATTTTAATTTTTTTCTTTCATGCTTTAGTCGTTCATGGAATTCCATAATCTTCACCTCACTTCCTTTATTATAGTAAAGAATACGTGGATTTTCCAAAAAGTCACATAAATGAAGAAATTTATGTTGACAGTCACGTAAAATAGGACTATCCTTATAATTAAAGTAACGTAAATGTGGATTTTAGGAGGTGAAACTATCTATGTACGGACTATCGATTAGAGAAATGTGTAGAAAAGAAGGTATTACTATGTCTGAACTTGCTGGAAAGCTTGGGAAAAGCAAACAGTATATTTCTGCCTTAACAAATGGGACGATCCGCTTAAGATATGACATGGCAGTAAGGATTGCAGAAGTATTTGATACAACACCTGACCAAATATTCCTACAAAACGTGGACTCATCCTCTGAGGAGGAGAATGAAGATGGCTAATTTCAGTAGAATCGATGCAAACTACCAGGAACTAAAAAAATGCCCACGCTGCCAAACGGAGATCCAGCAGGGAGACACACACTGCTTCCGCTGCGGATTGGTTCTGGATCCGGTGGTTGTGTGGATGATCGAAAAGAATGGAAGGAGAGATAAATATGAAAGCAGTTGTTGAGTGTTGCGGAACATGTAAATGGAGAAAAGAGGAAGGTAAGTTTTCAGTATGCAGAAATCCTAAAAGCAGGCTTGCTAGGGCACACGTTAAGAATAGTTTTTTATGTGATTGTTGGGAAGATGAAAATCAGAAATGTCCTGGTTGCAAAGGACCAGTGAAAGAAGGCCAGAATTTCTGTCCAAATTGCGGCCTTCAAATTAATCCTAACATCATTCGATGCGAATGTGGTTTTGTTAGTGATTCCACTGATCAGTTTTGTAGAAAGTGCGGTCATTCATTGTCTTCTGTTGAGAGTTCATCACGTTAATGAAAGAACGGCCATTTTCATGACCGTATGAGTGAGGTGAGTAATGCGATTAATGCTGATTGATCAGAGGGCGAATCTGATCACAGAAGAGATGAGACGTACTGCTAGAGAGATTTCAAGAAATATTGCAGAGATGCTTCACCAGGGGCACGATCTTGATGAATTAATCTGTGAGGGGAGATTGCTTCTTCAGCGAACCCTTGATGAGATTTGTGAAGCTCTTCTAGTGTAATTGTACTGGATAATGAACTGATATTTCACCGGCAAGTTACCGGTTGAATAAATACTATTGGAGGTGATTATATGTCGTTTTCAAATGAGTTAATGATTCAAAGGAAAAGAAGTGGCATGAGTCAAAATGCTTTGGCCAGGGCTATTGGGGTTACACAGTCGACAATTTCAGATTATGAATCAGGCCGTGACGTTCCCCAGGAGAATGCCTACAGGATGACCAGGGTGCTGAAGAGCGATCGGCTTCTCGCAGTGCATTGCTTCGAGTACAAGACGGGGTTCTTCAACGTGCCGGTACTGAATCGGGTTGATGATCATAATGTGGTCGGCATGGGTGTACTGATTGAGGAAGCTGCAGAGTTGATATCGAACATTGAGCGACTTCGGAAGCTGGTAGTGAATAAACGGGACCGGAGAGAGTTTACCAAGGATGAATGGCAAAGCGTGCAGCATCATGAAGAGCAGATACTGGATATTATGCCGGCAATTCAAATGCATCTGATCGAAATGTCTGAAGTATATGGACTGGATCTTCAGGATCTAGAATATCGATTGGAGAAGAAGATGAGTATGAAAGGTTATTACAAAAGGACATGAAAGGAGTATCAAATGGCAAAGGTTATTGAATCAAGATTTTACAACGCACAGGAAATATCGGAGATCCTTCAGGTTTCTATGAGCTATGCATATCAGTTGATTCGGGAGCTGAACACAGAACTTGCAGACCAAGGAAAGATCACGGTGCGCGGCAAGATTAGTAGAAGGTATTTTGATGAGAAGGTCTATATGTAGTATCGATTTTGCTTGAAGGGAGATTTGTTATGAACGAAGTGGAGATGAAGGTACTAGATACGTTTGACGAAGAGCACCCGATGAATGAGTTCGCAACACTATTCCGATCTTCCGAATCTGGGGCAATGGTGATGGTTGATCATTATAAAGGCGTGATCATGCTTGTTGATCAGAAGAGTATGCAGATCGCAAAATCAGATAATCGAAAGGTGGATGATGATGAATGACAATTTGAATGAGAGAAAGGTAAAACGACCAAAGACTAAAGAACAAATGAAGATTGATTCGATGATCATTCCGGCTTTGGTTCTTTTGATTATCATGCTGGTTGTTATAGCGGTACAGCAGCATAACTTGATTGGCGAGTACCAAGAGGCGGTTGCACTGCTTGACGATAGCAATGGCTTCCAGGCGGTTATTATTGAGAATTTGAGGGCAGAGAATCAAGTACTGAGAGAGTGTGTCAGCTTTTCGACACAAACGCTTGAGGAGATCGATTTGGACTACATACAAACGATACCTGAAGGCGTAGACATGCGGATCCAGTTGGCATTGCAAGCGCTAGGAGGCGAATGATGGACAAAAGGAAAGGCTTGCTACTAAAGCTAAAGACATTGGCTGAGCGCGGTGAAGGCGGCGAAAAGGTCAATGCTGAAGAAGCGCTAAAGAGATTGATGGTGCGATACGGATATACGGCGGAAGAGCTTGAGTCCGAAGAAAAAATTGAATGTACTTTCAGATATCGCACAAAAAGAGAAAGACTTCTTCTGTTCCAGATTATCTATAAGGTTACAAATGAACGCGATGTTTCGTTCTTCAAACGTGGAAATGAACAAAATAAAGCACGGAGTTTTCTCACGATTGAACAGCAAATGGAAGTAGAACTGTTTTTTGATTTCTATAAGCGATTGTATGCAAAAGAAGAAAAATCGCTATTTAGTGCTTTTGTGCATAAGCATATGATCTTCAGAGAGTTAATGGATGATGAAGAGCCGATGGAAATATCGAGTGAAGAGCGAAGGAAACTCGCAAGGATCGCTTCAGGCTTAGATGATGCAACGCCATATAGACAGATTGAAGTCAGTAAATGAGGAAGAGTGTAATGTTGAAGAAGTTATGTGAAAATTGCAGGACAGACTTGAGTAGAACTGGATCGAAACAGTATGCAATATCAGATCCATGGAATAAAAATGTTCGCCAAGTGATATCCGAGTGTGTTTGTCCGAAATGTGGGAATCGCAATGAGACTATGCAGCATGTTCAACACAAGTTGTTCGAGCAAGAAAAAAGACCCGCACTGGAATGCGGATCAAGTGAGTATTTGATCAAAAATATCTCTATTTAATTATAACAAATAATTGGATAGATGAATAGTCGAAGATGGGAGTGGTTGATATGAAAAAGTATTCTGGTGTGCGTCCGTTGACTGAAATTAAAGCGATTGCTGATACGGATGGATGGGAGATTGATTCGGAAGATTTTGACGAAGGGGGAGACTTTATCTGGATTAGGGATGTATGTGTTCGTTTCAAGCAAGTTCTGTTCAATACAGTGAATGGTTGGTTTTGGATCTATTCTCCTGAGTCGGAGGATGCTATAGTGACTCATTTAAGTACTGAGTTTGACGGAGTTGACTGGTACGAGGAAATACTTAATCTCGTTTATTTGCCGGTAGAATAGACGCATTTGAAGGAGGGGCAGGCATGCAGCATGTAAACACACTGAAGGAAGAATGGGCACGGTATTGCGGTTCAAAGCACCAGGGGAACCGCGAAAAGATCCAGGCGTTGAAGAAAAGGATTGGAGCGCTAGACATCGAAATACCTCTCAGCATAAGAAGAATGGAGTGCGTCGATGTTGAGATCAAGGAAGAAGAGCGGGAAATCTCTCAGAAGCAGTTGGATGAACTTTTGCCAATGAGCTTTGAAATGTACGCATTGAAAGAGTTCTCAAAGGATTTTAAAACGAGTACCAAAGTGCATGAACTGACTGATCGGGATCGGGTGTTCTTCAGAATTTACTATTACCGAGAGTACCTTGGGGCAACGATCAAAGTGATTCAGCAGAAGTTTGGTTTCTCAGCTCCAACATATTACAAAATTTATCGGGAAGGAATGGAACGATTCTTTCCGGAAGACAGAATAGAAGAACTTTCAGAGGTGGGGTGATGACATGGCGAGACCGATCAAATTAGGCATACCGTATTTCAGTTTGGATGTGCTTTTAGATGAGAAAGTGGAATATATTGAGACGCTACATGAGGCAGAAGGCTTTTATTTCTGGGTCAAGCTCCTACAACGGATATATGCTAATGGATATTTCATTGAATGGTCAAAGTTTCAGATAGCAGCTATGAAGAAACAGACGGGGATCGGGATGGATAAGATCAAGGAGATCCTTGCGAGTTGCCTGGAGGTTGGTCTATTCAATCAGGAGCTGTTTGACCAATACGGAATTATAACATCCAGGGGGATTCAGAAGCGTTTTTATATGGCAGCACAAAAGCGCAAAGAGATTGAGATTATCCCCGAATACATTCTTCATGACAAGTTATTGAAGTGGTTTGACGGCAATAACATAGAAGAAACCCCGGTTAAAATTGACGAAAACCCATTGAGTGAAGAGGTTAATTCCGAAGAAACCCAAGAAGAAGAACCCAAACCGGAGGGTTATTGCGGAATTAATGCGGAAGAAACCCCACTTGATGAACAGTTACCGGAGGGTAACGGAAGTGTTTCCGCAGAAGATTGCCGACTTAATGACGTCAAAAGTACACAAAGTAAAGTAAAGGAAAGTAAAGTAAAGAATAGTAAAGCAAAGAAGAAAGATCGTGCGCCTTCACCACCCAAAATCGCCTATGCCGAAAATGTCTTGATGACCGAAGCTGAATGCCAGAAGCTGATTGACAAGCATGGACAAGCCGCTACTGACTGGATGATCGATGCTTTGGATAACTACAAGGGTGCTCATGGGAAAAAATATGCCAGTGACTATCGGGCGATACTCAGCTGGGTTGTTGGCAAATATGAGGAGCAGGTAACGAAAGAGCAGAAGTCTTCTGAAAGGAGTGAATCGAATGACTGCAATGGAACAGATTATGCAGGACGGGATTGGAGCAAATACTAGAATCAAGTCTCCAGCGAAACAGTACCAGTGTGAGAAGTGTCATGATACGGGATGGATGACTATATTGGAGGACGGACACGAGTTTGCCCGCCGTTGTGAGTGCAGGAAGCGGAGAAAGGCAGAGGAGGCTTTGAAAGCAAGTGGAATTGCCATTGCTTTTCAGGATAAGTCGTTGGGGAATTATAGACCCAAGAATGCAACTCAGGCGGATGCATTGAACCGTGCGGAGAAGTATGTTGAGATCTTTGGGCAATACCGTATGCATATGAATTTTATGTTGATGGGACAAAATGGCGCAGGGAAAACACATCTTGCAATCGGCATTGCAAATGCTTTGATCAAAAAGAATGTATTGGTACGGTATGTGACATTCTATGATCTACTTGATGCCTTTTCAAACGCAAAGAAGGAACGGGATTTGAAAAAGGTGGTCCAGCAATATCAAAAGGCAGAGCTGCTGGTTATCGATGATATCTTCAGGACGACGATCCGTGAGTGGAACGGGAAGAAAAATCCCTTGATGAGTCATATCGATTCGATGTTTCGGGTCATCAATTACCGCTATGAAAACATAAAAGGAACCATCATTACTTGTGAGAAAACCACTGAGGAACTACTTAAAATGGACCAAGCAATTGGAGGACGATTGGTCGAGTGTGCCCGCGGAAATATTATCGATTTCAAGGATCCAATGCTTGATCATAGGATCCATGGCCAATAGGTTAATCAATTGCGCTGCATGCAATCGATCGGTGAGAAACACAGATTTGATTGTGATCGGAGGCAAGGCATTTTGCGGGAGGTGCCTGAAGCAGATTCACATAAAGGGCAGAGGTATATCAGGTTGGTATTACATGCATGTGAAAAAGAGAATCTTTGTTGAGTATTGGGATGGCCATGATCGAGTGGTTGAAGAATTTGGATTGGATGAACTAGTGATCGGACGAAGATTTCAACGAGAGATAGAGCAGGAGGAGAAATATGCATAAATTAGAATTTGATGCACCAGCACTGTACAGTTATCAGATGCGATTGAATCCGGAAATGGTGCTGTATAAGTCGGAGGATACAGGCAAGATTATTCTCTATGACGAGGGAGCGAAGAAGATGCTGGAAGTGGATCCGAAGTCGCTGAAGATGGTGAAATAAAAGGAGTGAAATTGGATGGAGCGCATTTTGAAAAATGTTCGGAAAAAAGAAGTTGAAACGTATGAATTGAAATTTAATACAGGAGAGATTCAAGAATTTACGATCGATTTGAATGAGTGGAACTTTTTTTCGGCAGGTCCTTTCGGTGATTATGTGTATCGAGGGTGGTCTCCAGAGAAAAATAGATCATTTAAAGAATTTTTGTCAAAAGGGCTTGCAGCCGATTACCTACTTAGCAAAATGTCATCCGAAGGCTTTTTTGACTACGGGGAAAGTTTAGAAAAATTCAAAGAGGGCATCAAAGAGAGATTAGAGTGTGAAGACATAACAAAAGATGAGCATGCAACTCTGCTTGAGTGGTTCTACTATGATTTTCAGTTTGAATCAAAAATTGATTCTGCTCAACAGAGATTCATTGATTGTCCGCATACTAATTCAGTACTTAACAATGATAATTGGATTTATATGATCCCAGAAGGAGTATACTATCCAGCGGATGTGAGCTTTTTCAAAACGATCTTCAGGGAATTTCAAAAAGTACTTTCAGAAGAGTTAAGTAATGACGCAAAGCGCAGGTTTTGTAACTAAGGAGGCATCAGATGGCTAAACTACTGAAATATGCAAATGGGCAACTTATATTCGAGTGCCCGGGTTGTGACCATGCTCATGGAGTTTATTCAAAGCCTACCGGTCATCCACAGGGTGGTCCGTCATGGGATTGGAATGGTAGCATGGACAAACCGACGTTTAGCCCATCGATATTGGTTCAAGGCGAGCATAGGTGTCATAGTTTTGTGAGAGAGGGAAAGATTCAATACTTGGTCGACTGTAGCCATGGATTAGCGGGGCAGACGGTGGAGCTTCCTGAAATAAACGAAGAAGAATGGTAATGGAGGAAAGGCGATGGATAAAACAAATAAATGGATGTTCAATGATTCCCATGATGGCATATGGGATGGCGATAAGTATGATTCTCGAGAGGAAGCTATTGCGGCAGGACTCGAGGCGCTTAAATCTGTCATTGATGAATTTGGTACTGAGATTGATGGTTATTATGTTGGAGAAGTAATGGATCCGGGACTTGCCCAAACTGATTTTGGAATACTGATTGGTGATGAACTTGAAGAATGCCATAGTGAACTCGGAAATGAATTCTTTGACGGATTTGAGTTTAAGTATAAACATGTTGAGGAGCTGAATGATAGTGTTCGCGAGGTAGTTGAAAAGTGGATGAAAGAGCATAATTACACGCCAGGCTATTCATTGATTCGAAACACTGAGCAGATTAATCTGAGGGGTGAAGGACAGAATGAATAAATGCATACAGATGGGCCGATTGGCCGCAGATGTCAATTTGGACTATGAGGCACTGAATGGAACACCATTGGCAACAACTCAATTAGCTGTGGATCGAGGATATTCAAAAGAGATGAGAGCGAAACGAGAGCAGCAAGGCAAGCCGACCGCAGACTTCTTCCTGGTGAAGGCGATTGGAGCCCCAGCAGTATTTCTTTCGAAATATTCGAAGAAGGGGAAGCGGATCCTTGTTGAGGGCAAGCTTCGAAGCAGTTCATATGATCGAGATGGTGTACGTCATTATGTGACAGAGATCATGGCAGAGCGAGTTGAGATTATTGACTGGGCGAGTCAAAAACAACAACAAGCCACTACGGATCAGAAAGCAGCTGAAGACTCAATGGCGGGATTTGAAGATTTCAAGAATGATGAGGAGATTCCATTTTAGGAGGAGAGCAATGGAAAGAGAGATATTGAACTTATTATCGGCACAAATTGAGCTTTTGATGTTTGGCGATTTAAGTGATCCGATGGTCCAAAGTGCTATGTGCACTCTGTCTGATGAAGTGAAAGTAAAAGTGAATGGTGGTAGGTGACTTTGAAAGGAGAAACATATGATACCAGTAAAAACTGAAACGAGCGACATTGTGTTCAAAAAAGAGGGCGCCGGTGATCTTCCAGCGACGAGTTGCACGATGAATGATGATGTATCGCCATGTTTTGAAACAGTATGGGAGTTGACTGAAGAAGAGAAGCAGCAAGTGTTGGAATCAGGGCGGATCTATCTATATTTGGTTGGGCAGTCAGTTCAACCCTGCTTTATAACAACGGAGTCAGCGATTATTGTTAATGAAAATTAAGGGCGATACAAAATAATAAATGGACGGTGAGAGATGCCAGGACAGAATGATAAGAGGCAGAAAATAGAGGAAAAGCTAACTGAGTATATTCGGGCAACTTTATCAACAGTCGAAGCCCAAGGGCGATTGGATTACTTCGATATATCGATAAGTGTTCACCAGGGAACACTAAGCTACAACTTGAATTTGAAAGGGCGAGAAAAAATATAGCAGTCCTACCGGACATGCCGGCGGACACTTCTGAGAAACATACCAGGAGTGTCTTTTTTTATTGTGAGGGGAGATAAAGAGATGGAATTTGTGAAATGTTATCAGGATCTATGCAGAGAGATTGAAATATATGAAATGCGGCTTGAGTCACTCATCGCCCAGAAGGATGCGATTATGGATGGGTGGTTGAAGCCGATCAGTGATATTTCTGGAATTGATTATTCAAAACCAAGGGTCCAAGAGAATCATTGTAAGTTGGATATGATGGAGCAGTTACCACATATTGAAGCTTTAGAGAAAGACATAGATAAATACAAAATCTTACTGTGGAAGATAAAAGAAGCAAGGAGAGTAATTGAAAAACAGATACAAAATTTGTCAGGACTAGATCAGCGAATTATTCGAATGAAAAGTATTGAAGAATTAAGTTTAAAGCAGATATCGTTGGAACTAGGATATAGTTACACATATATTCGGCAAAGATATTCGAAAATTAAAAATAGATCAAATTTAGTTGAGAAAACTAAGTAACTGGAATATAATTGATACAATGGGTTCAAGATGAATCAGCGAGGGGGCGATAGTATGTTTAAAGCAGTTGATTTATTCTGCGGGGTTGGCGGATTGACTCGCGGCTTGAGTGATTCTGGGATTGAAGTCGTTGCTGGGTATGATCTTGATGCAACATGTAAGTATGCATACGAAGCGAACAATAATGCTAAATTTATACAAAAAGATATTAAGGAAATGACGGGTGAAGATTTTGCTCAATATTTTAAGAAAAATGAACCGAAAATATTGGTTGGATGTGCGCCATGTCAGCCTTTTTCGACACATACGTTGAAATTGAAAAAAAATGAAGGCTTTCAGCATAAAAAATGGGGAATGCTCTATGAATTTGGCAGACTTGTTGATGAAGCTGAACCCGATATTATTTCTATGGAAAATGTGCCAAACTTGATCAATACTGAAGTTTACACTGACTTTGAGACAAAACTAAAAAGCAAGGGATATTTTGTTAAATCTAAAATCGTGTATTGTCCAGATTATGGAATCCCACAAAGTAGGAGACGATTAGTATTGTTAGCATCTAAACACGGGGAGATATCTTTGATTGAGCCAACATATAATAAAGAGGAATATGTCACGGTTGAAGAGGCTATTGGGCATTTACCTGCTATCAAGGCAGGTGGATTTGATTCTAATGATCCATTGCATCGTTCATCGGCTATGAATGATTTAAATTTAAAGCGAATTAGAGCATCAAAACCAGGTGGAACGTGGAAAGATTGGCCAGAAGAACTGAGAGCAAAATGTCACCTCAAAGAGGGTGGGCAAACATATACTGCTGTTTATGCAAGAATGAAATGGGATAATGTGTCACCGACAATTACGACACAGTATAATAGCTTCGGTACGGGTAGATACGGGCATCCAGAACAGGATAGAGCCTTGAGTTTACGCGAAGGGGCTATACTTCAAACGTTTCCAGATGATTATTCTTTTTGTGCTGATGGTGAAAAAGTCGTGATTAAAAACATAGCTAGACATGTTGGTAATGCTGTGCCAGTGAAGTTAGGGGAAGTTATTGGAATCTCAATACAAAGACATTTAGAAATTATGGGAATGAAAAAGTCTTCACAATAATGAAGACTTTTTTTATTTTTGCGCAATTTATGATAAAATATTCCATATTAATACAAATTGGAGGGGACAATGCCTGAACATAAGATATATAAAATGAATCTACAGCCACGAGTTTTAGAATTGTTAGGCCCAAGTTTGTACACGAACATTTATTTTGTTCTAAGTGAATTAATTGCAAATGCCCATGATGCTGACGCTGAGAATGTATTTATATCCATCCAAGAAGGTATTATTGTTGTCGAAGATGATGGAATTGGTATGGATGTTAATGACTTTAATAATAAGTATTTAGATGTTGGTCGGGAGTCTCGAAAAACTTCTGATGAGGATAAGACTGAAAAAGGTCGTTATAAAATGGGGCGAAAAGGAATTGGAAAGCTCGCAGCTCTATCGATATCGAATGTTATTAGAGTTATGTCGATAAAAAAAGGATCGTTAGAAAAAGCTGGATGTGAGATGAGCACCAGTGTTCCTGAGAGTAAACTGTTACCAGCAATTCCAGACGAAGAGATATCGTTTGAATATAATCAAAAAGGTCATGGAACCAGGATTGAAATGGTTTCACCAGTTGCTAATATTCCTCGCATGCTTAAGACATTTAAGAAAAATATATCTAAAGTGTTCCCATCACAAATTGATGACTTTACAATTCATATTGCATGGTACGATGAAGTTGTTGAATTAGAAGATCCTGTTGAAAATCTTCTTGAGGGTATGGATACCTTAAAAGTTTTTTTAGATGAAGATGAAGTAGTAGATTCTGACTCTGTAGATGCTCAGTTGAAGAAGTATTATGGCGATTTCGCTACTATTCCAGCTGTTCCAATTGACAAAAAAGCAGATTTTAAAGTAATTCAATCACCAATTCGTATTCCGTTAGAATTGACTAAAAAAGATGGTGAAGTAGCTAATTTTGTTCTCGAAATAAAAGGGTGGATTGGTACTTTTAAGCAACGTCAAGCGTCTAATAAAGCGCTTGATTTCTCAGAAAATTTCATTTCAATTTTCTCAAAAAGGAAATTGGGAATGTATAATGTAATGGATCAAATCACCAGTAACCGGATGGTTGAAATGTATATTGCAGGACAATTCCATATAGATTTATTTGAAGAAACCGAACTTCGCGATATGGCACTTAGTAATAGACAAGGCTATCAGAGTGCTGATCTGCGTTATATTAAAGCCATGGAAGTTCTAAAGCGTGAATTGAATGAAGCCGGTAACAGGAAAAATCGGTTGAAAAGATACAAGGACAACAAGAAAGATGTTAAGCAAATCCAAAAGAAAAAGGCAAAAGAACGAGAGTTCACTAGGGATATGAGAGGTTTTGTCGAAAATCTAGGGCAGACTGTGGGAGTAGAAACCGCATTCACACCTGAGGTTAAAAGTGGGATTCAGACCGAAATGAAAAGATTATATGGATTGAAGTCTGAGGTTGATGAATCGAAAAAAATGGTTCTAATAAGTCATACTAGTTCGGACAAATTGTTTGCTGATATAATTGAGGAATTATTGTTAGAATCTGGTGTTCAACCTGCAAAAATTCTATATACATCATCAGAGCATCGAGCAGCAAGGATTCCTTATCCACACGAGGTGTATGATTATTTAAGAGATTTCTTTGTTGACTCTTACTCGGAAGTTAAACCATTCGTTATCTATTTATGTAGTCAAGAATTCAATAGTAGCTGGAACACAGTTTTGGAGGCTGGAGCTGGGTGGGTAACAAAAAAAGATCATAGTGTAGTTACTGTGAATTGTTATGAAGAGGCAAATGATCCGTTGGAAAAAGGCAAAATGGTGCCAAATATGCGAATTAGTGATATTAGTAATGAAAGAGCTATTAACCTCAATGCATCAAATTTGGCGGATGTTATTAAATATGTTTGTAAGAAGGAATTTGATATGGCTATAGACCATACTAAGATTACTAACTTGGCTAAAACGCGTTTGATAGAAGCGTATCATAATAGTACGGGATTGGAATGAACGAACAATTTGCATACAAAAAAGTATTTTACAATGATGTATTATGGTATCAAGGAGAATTGCCTAGAGCAGTTCTCTTTTTGTGTGAGGTGAAAATATGGCAGCAGCAAATCCAATCCGCGATAAGCGGATACTTAAAGACATAACTGAATACTTGAAACTACAGAGTGATCGGGATCATATTCTTTTCATGCTGGGGATCTATTCGGGATTACGGATCAGCGACATACTGAAGCTGAAGGTGTCGGATGTTAGGGACCAAGACTACTTCCTGGTGACCGAGCAGAAGACGGGGAACATTCGGAAGATCATTGTCAATCCGGAACTGAGGCGAGAGATCGCCAAGTATGTGTCCGATAAGGATGATGAAGATTACCTGATTCGATCGAGGGAGAATTACAACAACCCGATCAGCAGGCAACGCGCTTATCAGATCATCACAGAAGCTGGAGAAAAGTATGGTGTTCGATTGAGTACGCATAGTATGCGGAAAACATTTGGGTACCATTTTTATTTGCAGTGTGGCGAGAGGAATGCATTGCCGGTTTTAATGAAGATCTACGGACATAGGACTGAATTGCAAACATTGGACTACATTGGAGTGGAACAGGACTATATCGACACATCGTTGAGAAACTTTAGATATTGACCTGTTTCTATATTTTTTTCTGTTGAGTTAGTCGAAACGGGTAGCTTGTTAAACCGTGTTTTTTCGACAGGAGGAAAGCCATTGATATGACTGGTGTTGAGTGCTTTTTAATGAATTTAACAAATCATTAGATACAAGAAACTCAAATAGGTGTTAGGAAAACACATTCAACCCTAGTAACCATGCGGGCTGTCCTATGATTGAAGAGGTGATTTTAGGAAAATGGCTGGAAGATCATTGAAACCATGTGCCAAGATCGGGTGTAAGAACCTCACTTATGGCTATTATTGTGAGGAACATCAGGCAGAAAAGAAAAAGGTAAAACGACAAAAGGATAAACAAAGACCATCGGCAAGTCAGCGAGGATATGATCATCGTTGGCGTAAGGCTCGAAGGTCTTTTTTATTACGGAATCCACTATGTGCTCGGTGTGCAGCCATTGGAATCGTTCGACAGGCGACAGTTGTTGACCATATCATCCCTCATAAGGGTGATCCAGGTTTGTTCTGGGATGTGAGTAACTGGCAACCGCTCTGTGAGGAATGCCACAACGTTAAGACTGCAACCGAGGACGGTGGTTTCGGTAGATAGGTAGGGGGGTCTGAATCTCTAGAACGGTTCCGAAGGGGACCGTTGGGTGAGCCTTCAGAAACGTGCCCGCGAATTAGAATAGGAGGGGTATAGATGGGACAACCTGGAAGAAAACCGAAGCCAACGGCTCTGAAAGAGCTTCAAGGGAACCCTGGAAAGCGTGCCCTGAATAATAATGAGCCGGTTTTTGAGAAATATGAGTTGGATGCAAGAGGCACAATCAAACCGCCAACATATTTAGACAGCTTGGCCAAGAAGGAATGGAAGCGGATTGCTCCGATCCTTCATAAAGTTGGATTGTTGACCAAGGCGGATGAAGCAGCACTGGCCGCATACTGCGCAAACTTCTCTCGCTGGGTGCAGGCGGAGAAGAAAGTTAGAGAATTTGGCATGACTTACGAATCTGACAAGGGGAATGTCATTCAGAGGCCTGAAGTTGGGATCGCAAATACTGCGATGAAGTTGATGGTGACTTTCTGCAAAGAGTTCGGATTGACTCCGAGTTCTCGAACATCTTTGTCAATGGAGCAGGCGGAGAAAATGGAAAGCCCCTTTGCTAGTTTCATAAAGGGTGGTCGAGTTGGATAGAACTAGCAAGTATGCCAGGGAAGTTTTAGCCGGCAATATTCCGGCCAACAAGTTGGTGAAGTTGGCATGCAAGCGACATATGGATGATATGAAGAAGTCGGTGCGAAAGAAGTATCCGTATAAGTTTGATAAGGAACTTGCGGATCGAGCAATCAACTTCTTCCCATTTCTAAAACATACTACCGGTGAGTGGGCAGGCCGTCCATTCGTATTAGTACTCTGGCAGTGTTTCATTATTGGATCCGTTTTCGGGTGGGTTCGGAAAAAAGATGGGGTCCGCCGGTACCGGACGGCTTATGTTCAGGTACCCAGGAAGAATGGCAAGTCGGCATTGGCGGCCGGAATTGCTCTCTACGGATTGCTGGCAGATGGAGAGGCCCGGGCTGAAATTTATTCAGCTGCAACCAAGCGTGACCAGGCGAAGATCATCTTCGAGGAAGCTAAACGGATGGTTATGACATCCGATGAGCTTATGAAAATTGTTGATGTCTATAAGCTTAACCTTAGTGTTCCGGATACCTTCAGCAAATTTGAGCCATTGGCTTCAGAGGCGGACAGCTTAGATGGATTGAATGTGTACTTTGCATTGATCGATGAGTTGCATGCGCACAAGACACGTGAACTTTGGGATGTTCTTGAAACTGCCACCGGCGCAAGGCGGCAACCATTGATGTTTCCGATCACTACGGCCGGCTTTAATCATAACGGCATTTGCTATGAGCAGTATGAATACTCGACCAAGATTCTGAACCATACAGCTGGCATGGAGGATGATCGGTACTTTGCATATATTGCGCAGATGGATCCGGAAGATGATTGGCGGGATCCGGAAACCTGGGCAAAGGCGAATCCGAACCTTGGGGTCTCAGTGAAACTGGAAGACCTGGAAGCAAAAGCGAAAAAAGCCAAGGAGATCCCCGCGGCGCAGAACAACTTCTTGTGCAAGCATTTAAATGTTTGGGTGAACAGTGAAGTGCGCTGGATGGATATGGAGAGGTGGCGCAAGTGCCCAACACTTACTGAAGAGGAAGTGAAGGCGCTTAAGTTAGAAGAACTTCCCTGTATTGTTGGGGTCGACCTTTCTGCTACAACGGATATTACAAGCATCAACTTTGAGTTCCCGCTCCCGGATGGTCGTGTATACGTTCACAGTCATTCCTTTATTCCGGAAGACAAGGTGGATGAGAAGATCAAACGAGATAAAGTGCCATATCGCCTATGGGAAAAGCAAGGATTTTTGACTTTCACTCCTGGGGGAGTAGTAGATTACGATTGGATCATTTCGTATATTATGACGAAGGCTAAGATTTGGGATATCAAAGAGATCTGCTATGATCCATGGAACGCTACTCAAATGGCCAACACCTTGACCAATGAAGGATTCCTTTGTGTGGAGATTCGGCAAGGATATAAAACACTTTCTGAACCGACCAAGGATTTGTTCAAGTTGGTTCTTCGTGGGAAATACATTCACAACAATAACCCAGTATTATCATGGGCAATGAGCAATGCGGTTGCAGTTTCGGATCCAGCCGGCAATATCAAGTTGGACAAGTCCAAGGCGCAGTACCGGATTGACCCGGCGGTTGCGGCAGTGATCAGCCATGTTCGTGCGATTCTTCGACCATACGAGAATGAGTCCAGGAGCGTTTATTCAGAAAGAGGGATTGCATATTTATGATGAAATTAAAAACCGGACTCAAGCGGATCGGCAAGGCCATTGGAAGTCATATGGATGATCTGTTTTTGTTATTGGGCATGAGCCTATTAATTTTTGGGATCCATCTCATATCAATACCCGCGGCGTTCATTGCTGCGGGTGTTTTGTTGATGGGGTTTAGTTTTCTTTTGGCGAGGGGGTGATAAATAAATGGGGTTATTCGGAAAGCTTGTAGAGCGGCGCGGTGATTCGATAGCAAATCCATCAAATTCGATGGTAAGTTTCTTAACCGGTGGACTGCAGAGTTATACAGGAAAGGTTGTCACGGAAGGGAATGCATTGACCTTTTCGGGCGTGCTTGCTTGTGTAAACGTGATTAGTGATACCGTCGCATCTTTACCGTTGTTTCTCTATGAGAAGAATCAAGACACTCGCACCAAGGCTAGGGACCATCCGCTGTACGAATTGTTGCATGATCAACCGAATCCTGAAATGACTTCGGCTTCTTTCAGAGTCATGATGCAAGCACATTTACTCTTATGGGGGAATGCATACGCGGAGATCCAGTGGGGAAATGACGGATATCCAAAGGCGCTTTGGCCATTGAATCCGTCGACAACAATTATGGAACGAGAGCAGGGTACCAAGAAGCTCCGGTACCGGGTTTCGATTCCAAATGGGAAGCAGGTTCTTTTGCCGGCTGAAAATGTGTTGCACCTGGTAGGACTCACCTTGGATGGGATCCAGGGGATTTCGCCGATTGGATTGGCAAGGGAAGCTATTGGCCTTGGGTTATCAGCTGAAGAATTCGGTTCAAGATTCTTTGGGAACAATGCAACTCCGGGAGGGGTCTTAGAGCATCCGAAGGCTTTAGGGAAGGATGCCCAAGGGAATCTACGTGAGTCATGGAATGAAATGCACAAAGGACTTGAGAACTCGCATCGTATTGCAATCCTTGAAGAGGGAATGCAGTACAAACAAATTGGGATTCCACAAAAGGATGCTCAGTTTTTGGAAACGCGAAAGTTTCAGCTTGAAGAAATTGCAAGGATCTACCGGGTACCGCAGCATTTGATTGGTGTATTGGATAAGGCAACATTCTCAAACATTGAGCATCAAGACATTTCGTTTATTAAGCATACGATTCGTCCTTGGTTGGTTCGCTGGGAGCAGTCGATGGTTCGATCTCTTTTAACATCGATCGAGAGGAAGCGATATTCAATCGAATTCAACGTGGATGGCCTCCTTCGAGGGGACATTAACACGCGGTATAAGGGATATCATTTCGCAATTAACGATGGATGGATGAGTGGGAATGATGCGAGGAAACTGGAAAACATGGAACTGCAAGATGGATTGGATGAATACTTCATCAATGGCAACATGAAACCGGTGAAGGAAATTCTTCAGGGAGGTGGGAAGAGTGAATAGCAAGGAACGAGAACAAAGAAGCAATGTATTTTTACCAAGCGTAGAACTTCGCGCAGCTGAAGAAGAAGGCAAGATGAAAAAGATTGTTGGTTACGCGGTGAAGTGGGATCAGCGATCAAAGCCGATTTGGGGATTGTTCCAAGAACAATTCAGAAAGGGTGCTTTTCAAAAGTCGCTATCGAATCAGGAAGTTGTTGCAACATGGCAGCACCGCATGGAGGAGGTTCTGGGAAGAACGCCTGGTACTTTGTCAGTTGCTGAAGATGAGATTGGTCTTCGGTATGAAATCGATCCACCTTCTTGGGCGGAAAGGCATATCGAAACGATCGAGCGTGGGGATGTGCGGGGAAGTTCATTTATCTTTCATGCAACAAAGGAAGAATGGGATGAAACGGATCCAGAGATGGCTGTACGAACAGTTCTTGAAGCTGATCTGTTTGAGGTTTGCCCGGTTACCATTCCGGCATATCCGCAGAGTGTTGCATCGGCAAGATCTGCACAAGATGTTTTTGAATCACGAGCAAGTGTAACTGAAAGTGCAGTTGAGCTCGAGTTGATGAAATTGGAATTGGATCTTTTAGAGATGGAGGGAAAATAGATGAATGAAAGAGCAAGAGAATTACGGCAACAGCGCGCGGATCTAATTGGCCAAGCTCGTGTTATGTTTGATAAGGCGGGAAAAGAAAAGCGAAGTATGAACGCAGATGAGAAGGTTGTTTGGGATAAGCACATGGCAGATGTGCGAAAGTTCGATGATCAGATTGCCGAGGAGGGGCGGAAAGATCAGATGGATGAACTGGAACAATCCATTGCTGGAACTGGTGCACCTCAAGCTGGTCAGATTGATTTAGGTACCCGTGCAGGTAAAATTCATCCAACGAATACACCTGAGTATCGTTCGGCATTTGGTAAGTTTTTGTCTGAGGGCCGTACTGCAGCATTCACCAATGAAGAGATGCGAGCTTTGCAAGCAAGTGTTGCAATCAGTGGTGGAAATATCACCGCGCCGCAAGAGTTTGTGAAGAAGCTCCTTGTGGGGTTGAAGTCAGAGGTGTGGATGCGACAATTCGCGACTGTGTTTGAATTGAAAACTGCTTTGAGCATGGGGATCCCAACGCTCGATACGGATATTGCAGATGCGGACTGGACAACAGAGCTTGCAACTGGCAGCGAAGGTACACTGGAGTTTGGAAAGCGCGAATTGAAGCCTCAACCGTTAGCGAAACGAATCAAGGCTTCGGATACTTTAATGCGATTGGCTGCATTGCCGATTGAGGACATCATTCGAGATCGTTTGATGTATAAATTTGCAGTTGCTGAAGAGAAGGCCTTTTTGACGGGGGATGGTGCTGGGAAACCATTGGGTGTATTTACACCAAGTGCAAATGGTATTCCAGTAGCCCGTGATATTTCAGCAGGTAATACCGCTACGGCAATTACCTATGACGGCTTACTGGCAACGAAAATGGCACTGAAAGAGGGATATCGCCGAAGTGCTCGATGGATGTTCCATAGTGATGCGGTTCTTCAGATCCTTCAGCTGAAGGATGGAGCCGGCCAGTATGTTTTGAATCCGAATCTGCCTGAAGCAGATAAGATTTTGAATATGCCTTATCACACTTCTGACTTTGCTCCAAATACATTTACAACGGCTCAGTACGTTGGTATTTTGGGTGATTTCAGCCACTACTGGATTGCTGATGCTTTGGATATGAGAGTCCAGCGTCTTATCGAGCTATATGCCGAGAACAATCAAATTGGCTTTATCGGTCGTAAAGAGACTGATGGTCAGCCAGTAATGGGTGAAGCTTTTGCCCGAGTTAAATTGGGATAGGAGGTAACCGATGAGAGTAAAAATGAAGAAGACATCCGCGTCTAGCGCGGGTGTCTTTTTAAACAATCACGAGTATGATCTTGAGACTGAATTTGCAGAGTCGTTGGTTGCTGTGGGTGCAGCGGTTTCTCTTGAACCACAAGAAAAAGATTTTGAAGAAGATCATGAAGATGATCCTGAATCTTTATTGAAGCATGTGGGCGGCGGATATTATGAGCTGCCAAACAGCGAACGGGTCAAGGGTAAGGAAAAGGCCGAAAAGGCTCTTGAAGAATATTTGATGGAGCAGGAAGAGAACGCTGCAGAAGATGCAGCTGATCAAAAGGGTGATGAATAATGAGCGTTAAATTGATTACGCCGGCGAATTCATTGCCGATTGAGTTGAGCCTCGTTAAGCAGCATCTGCGATTGGATGAAGAAGATACTTCTGAAGATGTTTTGTTGGCTCAATTTATTCTGGCATCTGAAGGAGTATGTGAGAACTACCAGGGAAGGGTGTTTTCGAAAAAAAGCTATTGTGCTTATTTTGACTGGATCGTGGAAGCGGCAAAACTGCAATTCCCACCTTTGATCTCTGTCAGCGAAGTGAAAGCGAAGCTTTACGATGGTACGGAGATGGTTATCCCATCAGCTGATTATTTTGTCGATACGAGTTCGTTTCTTGGGAAGGTGATCCTGAAGGATCCATCGAAGTATTTGGGCACTCGTTTGGAACCTGCCGGCTATCAGATTGTTTTTGAAGCAGGTTACGATACGCTTCCAGACAATTACCGCCAGGCGCTTTTGCTCCTAACAGCTCACTACTACGAGAATCGAGAAGCGGTGCTTATTGGTACGATCTCAAAAGTAATGGAGTTTTCTGTGTTTGCATTGCTGGACCCTGATCGGGTGGTGGTCGTTTGAGAGCAGGAGCATTGAATAGGCGAATTACCTTCTTAGTAAAAAGTGAGGGCAGTTCTGCTGAAGGGTATCCGGAAGAGCAGCAATATACCCCGGGCCCTTCGTGCTGGGCGGGAGTGAAACCTATTACCGCCAAAGAGACCTTTGCCGGCAATACGGAAAAGACAGAAGCTACAACACTGATTACGATTCGGTACCGAAAGGACATCAATGATGACATGGTAATTTCCTATAGTAGTGCGATCTATGAGATTGAGTCAATCGTTGATGTCAACGAGGGGCATTTCAAAATGGAGATCTTAGTCAAGAAAGTAAAGTGAGGTGATTGCGGATGAAGATTCAAGCAGTTAAAACAATCAGATACCAGGGGGTTGAACACAAGCCTAGCGATATATTTGAGGTACCCGATTTCTTCGCGAACAGTTTTATCAAGCGTGGCTTGGCGAAACCGGCGCCGAAGAAGAAAACAAAACCGAAGGTGGAGTAAATGGGTGCTAATCTTGAATTCAAAGGCTTTGAAGAACTGACCGCCAAGCTTGTTGAAAAGGGTAAAAACATTGGTCGAATTGAGAATAAGGCTTTGAAGGAAAGTGCGAAAGTGCTACGAGATGAGATCAAGAGGCGCGCACCGAGAAGTCAGAAGCCCCGGAAGAATCCCAAGTCAGGCAAACATACTTGGCGAACAGGGAAACATGCTGCTGATCATATTTCGATTTCGGGAGTAAAGACGGATAAGTACGGCTGTAAGAATGTGTTTGTCGGTGTGGAGAAAGGCGATATGTCACCATATTTCTACATGAAGTTTTTAGAGTGGGGAACATCGACAATAACGGCCACTCCCTTTGTTTTACCGGCGAAGGAAGCGAAAAAGGCAGAAGTGTTTAAGAAACAGGAAGAAGTGTTGAGAAAGGAGCTTGCCCGTGATTGATTTGGGCGGACAGATCAAGTCCGCATTGGAGACTGATCCGGATGTGGTTTCGCATGCCGGTGAGAAGAAAGTACATCGGCTGAAGGCTCCCGAAGGAATCAAGTCACTGTACATCACGTTCTTTGAAGTGGTGAATGATGATACGAATTTCGCGGATAACGAGCCCTTATCAGTCAATTTGATCTACCAGGTGGATGTTTGGTGTGAAAAGAAAGACGTTTCGCACCTTGTTCCCCTATCAAATGGAGCGGAGAAAGTGATGAAAGCCTTAGGCTTCTCGCGTATTGATGTCCAAGAATTTTATGAAGATGATACCCAGCTGTATCACAAGGCGGTTAGGTATCAAATTGCCAAAGATTATGAGGAGGAATAGATATGGGTTATGAAGTTGGAGTAGATAATCTTCACGTAGCGGTGATTACTTCAGAAACTGATAGCACGACTGTATATGACACGCCAGTTGCAGTACCAGGTGTTAAGAGCATTGGGCTTTCAACTAACGGTGCGTCAGCAACTCAGAGTGGAGACAACCGGATTTTGGATGTTGAGACCTCGCGTGGTGCAGTGAATGTGGCGATTGCCGCTGCAAGCTTGCCAGCGGATGTTAGAGCGTTGTTGCTTGGTCATGCGATCAATGAAACGGATAAAACGCTCGTTGAAAAGTCGGGCGATCAAGCACCATACATCGCTTTAGGATTCAGATCCAGCAAGTCAAATGGAAAAGCAAAGTACATTTGGTTATACAAAGGAAAGGCTATGGAACCGGATGAGACTCATGCTGGGAAAGACAATGGTTCTACTACGTACAAGACGCCTTCAATCAACATGGTATTCATCCCGCGACTTGATGAAAAAATCAAGATTACCGGTGATGAAGACGATGCTGGTTTCACAGCCGCGGCAACTTGGTTTAGTGCAGTGTATGAAGAACACGTTGGAATCTAGGGGGTAGAAGATGAATAATGTAAAAGATAAGGGTGTACAGTTGGTTCTTGATAAGCCGCGCACCCTGCGGTATGACTTCAATGCGATGATCGACATCGATGAGAAATACGATGGTGTTAATAATGCAATTGCAGAGTTAAATGCAGATGAACCAGGACGTATTGTCAAAACGTTGAAAACGATCCGGTATCTTGTTTTCAAGGGTTTACTGCATGAGGATTCGGAGCTCACGGAAGAAGAGGTTGGCCGTCTGTTGACTTATAACATGGAAGCGCCGGCAAAGATTAATAATGCCATCATGCAAGCTTTTGGAATCGCTTTGCCTGAGGTTGAAGAGGGCGTAGAGGTAAAAAACGAGTAGGAGCCAGTTCCCAATCCCCAGGGTGGGATTGGGATTGGCTCTTTTATATGGCGGTAGTTCACTTGAGATTGAGCGAGGAGAGCTTCTGGCGGATGACACCTCGGAAGCTCTTTGCAATTCTTCGAGTGGATGCTGAGTTTAGGAATCCTCAGAAAAAGCCAGAGAAGAAATTTATTGATGAAGTGCTCTTTTAGAAGGAGGGGATTGATTTGGCAGGTGGAACAGGCGACAAATATGATCTGTATACCAGAGTAGGAATGGACGATGGTGACTTTCAAAAGGGCATTGAGAGTATCAACCGGGGTCTTCGGTTGATGAAATCAGACTTCAAAGTTGCCCAAGAGAAAACAAAAACTTTTGGGACCTCCTTCGATGCTTTGGGTGAAAAGTCTGGACATCTGATGAAAAGATTGGATCTGACTAGACAAAAATCTAAGCTTCTCCAACAACAAATCGATGATTCCTCTAAGGTCTATGGTGGTAATTCGAAACAGGTTGAAAAACTTGAGATTCAGTTGAATAATGCAAGAGCAGAGGAATTTCGATTGGAGCGACAGCTGAAGGAGACCAATGAGCAGATTGCTAAGCAGTCAACGCGATTTGGTAGGCTGCAGGCGAAGATAGAGGAATCTGAGGCGAAACTGAAAGCCCTTGGCGGTGCTATGAAGAGTGTTGGATCAGGCATGATGCTATCACTTACAGCACCGTTGTTGGCAGCGGGCGTAGCATCAACCAAGCTGGCCATGGACACCGGTGAGACGGAGAACCTATACAAGGTTTCCGTTGGGAATATGAAGGACTCCTTTGACGTCTTTGTGGCATCGATGCAAGATGGTCTTGGATTGAACAAGTATGCAGTTCAGGAGTTTGCGGCAACCTTGAACACCATGTTTGATTCCATGAAGTTTGGCGAAGAGTCGTCCTTTGAAATGTCTAAGGGATTAACTCAGTTAGCTTACGACATGTCGTCATTTTACAACATGGATCCGGATGAAGCTTTCAACAAGTTGCAGGCTGGAATTACCGGTGAAGCTGAAGGTTTGAAACGACTCGGCATTATGATCGATGAGGCGACAATTAAGTCTTATGCGTATCAGAATGGAATTGCGAAGCAAGGTGCGACGCTGACTGAGAACCAAAAGGTACTTGCCCGGTATGCAGCCATTATGGACCAGACGGGAAAAGCCCAGGGTGATTTAGCCAGGACAATTGACAGCCCAACAAATCAGATGCGGATCCAGATGGAGAGCATCAAGGAATTGGGTGCCGAATTTGGTAATGTGTTGTTGCCAGCAGTGGCAGACATGTTGAAACCAATCAAGAATTTGACTGATTGGTTGAAGGGACTGGATGATGGGCAGAAGAAGTTGGTGGTCGGTGTTGGAATCTTTGCAGCATCTTTGGGACCAGTGATTATGATGGCTGGGCAGTTGACCATTGCGTTACCTGGCATTATTACTGCGATTGGAGTTCTTAAAATTGGAGTAGGGCGCTTGGCAACGGGATTGAAGTTTTTGGCGACGAATCCAATGGCTCTTACTGTGGCGGCCATGACTGCCATCGTTATTATATCGAAGAAGATCTACGACAACTGGGAGCACTTCGCACCGCTTTCCAATGCGGTGTGGGCTACAATCTCTGCGGGTATTTCTGTAGCTGGCAATGGAATTATAGTGGTATTTCAAGGGTTGAAAATGGCGTTTATGAAACTCATTGATTTTTGGTATGGTGGCATAGCTGAGTTCCTTGGAGGTCTTGCTTCATTAGGATCCGAGTTACCAATCATTGGCGGCGCCTTTGAGTTTGCCTCAGACAAGCTGAATGGAATGGCTGAAGGTTTGGAACGACTTTCACAGAGTGCAACGAATGATTTCAATGCTGCAAAGGAAAGTTTGACTGAATCAAGAAAGAGCTTTGTAGAAAATGCCGATAAAATGGGCGAAGCGGCCAAGGAATTGGCTGGGAAGATCAAAGAACACTTTGCCGGCGGCGTGAAAGACGCTGCAGATGAGGCGAAGGATGAAGGTGTGCCGGCATATACAGATACAGGGGAAGCCTTGGCTCTTGCACTGGCTGAAGGGATTGAATCCGGAAACAGTGCGGTGAAGGATGCATCGGTAAGTTTGGTAGACTCATTCAAACAAACGGTTGATGATTTGAAATCAGCCTTGGTGGATGCCCTAAAGCTGAGGATCCAGG
Organism: Eubacteriales bacterium; assembly: GCA_030625815.1. GTDB lineage: Bacteria > Bacillota > Clostridia > Tissierellales > GPF-1 > GPF-1. Next base: position 12,847 of record DAOUQF010000022.1, on the reverse strand, counting down.
AGTCTTATGATCTGGAGAAAGAGAATCTGGAGAATGAAGTCCAGGCGCTGGAAGAGTGGAAAGACGAGAGCATCGACCGCATCAAATCGGTCTATGATGCGCGGAAGGATGGGCTTGAGAAACAGAAGGATGCGGTCATCGATGCGCTGAATGATGAAAAAGACCGACTGGATAAGTGGAAGGATGAAAGCATCAAGGCGATTGAATCGGTTCGTGATGCGAAGCTTGCGGCACTCCAGGAACAGATCAGTGCCCTGGATAATCAGGTGAAGGCTGAAGAGCGAGTCGCATCGTTTAATAAAGAACAGAAGCAGATCGATCAGCTGAAGCTTTTGATTGAGTATGAATCGGATGAAGGGAATCTGAAGACGCTGCAGGCGGAGCTGGACAAGGTTCTGCAGGCCCGCGAAGCACGGCTTCACAAGGAAGCCATCGAGGACAAGAAAGTATCCTTGAAAGATGAGATGGAAGCTGTGAAGGAAGCAGCGGATACCGAGAAGGAAACGATCGAGGAACGCTATGAGCATCAGAGTGAAGTGCTGGAGAAGCGGATTGAGGACACGCAGCGATATTACGAGACCCAGGCTGAGCTTATGGAGTTGGCCAAGGAATCGGAGTTGACATCCATCAATTCTCTTTATGAAGCATCAAAGGGAACGCGTGATCAGAAGCAGTTGGATCTGGATGCCTTTTATGCGAAGAAGCTGGAAGATTCAGCAATCAACGCGGAAGCAGAGAAGATGATTATTGATCAAAACCAGCAGGAGATTTTGGAGTTGCTGAATGGATATGGTGACGGGTACCAGGCAGTCGGGAAGAGTCTTGGTGAACGATTGGTTGCAGGCTTTGGACCACAGGTAGATAAGATTGCTTCCATGATCGCGAATGTCCAAACGAAGTTGAGTGCGGCGCAGTCTCAGGCAGATGCACTTAAGACGAATGCAACAGGTTCGAATACAACGAATATTACTACTTCTACAACCAATGATTCGAAGATTGTGAATAATAATGTTACTGTTCAGTCCAAAGGATCAGGAGCGGCTGCAGAGCGGCGGACCTATGAGGGCGTGCAACGGCGGTTGAGTTTTGAGATGGCCATGTAGGGAGGGATGAAATGGATCGAGAATTAATATTTACCAATGCCCGGGACAAAAGTATCCGGTTGAATGACAATCGACCTTTCATCCTAACGAAACTGGAAGGGGTCTCGGCACCGGCAACGAGCATATATTCCAGAAGGGCCCCGTATCAGGATGGTCGGAGCTTTTCTCATGTCACTTTGGAACCCAGGGTGATTGTGATCGAGGGAGCATTCCCAAAGGATGGAGACAGGTTTGAGAATCGCCGGCGATTGATGGAAGTATTCAATCCAGGGCTGAAGACATTTGGAGATCTGCAGATCCAGATGGGAACCCTCAAAAAGAAAGCACGCTGCATTGTAGATAGTTCGCCGGTTCTTCCGGAAACGGATGGACCTTATCAGCGGTTCCAGGTGCAGCTCTTTTCACCGGATCCGTATTTGATGGATGTGGTGGAAACACTCGCATCAATGACTGAATGGGAAGGCGGTGTGGAGTTTCCTTTCACTTGGCCAACTGTGTTTGCGGTGAGGAGTTCGAATCAAACCATTGAGATTGTGAATGATGGAGATGTGCCGGCACCGGTGAAGATTGATTTCTATGGACCAGCTACGAATCCGAAGGTAGAGAAGCTTGAGACTGGGGAGTTTATCCAGGTGAATCGAACCCTGACGGCCAATGAAATTCTTTCCATTGATACGAGCTTTGGAAACAAGACGGTGATCTTGAAAAATCTAAGCACCGGCGAAGAGACCAATGCCTTTGGGTACCTGGATCTCTCTTCTGTTTTTCTTTCGCTGGATGTGGGAGAGAACACGTTAAACTACACGGCGGGAGAAACTGGGGTCGAAACCCTGGTTGAGGTTCGATATGCAGGGAGGTACATTGGCTTATGATTCGATTGTTTGATGATCAGTTCAATCCTCTTTGTGAGATTGATGATTTTGAGAGCCTGGTGTACGTCCGGAAGCACTACGGTGCCGGGAAGTTTTCCCTGGTACTGGATCCGCATGCATGCCATGCATCGTTATTTAAAAACAAGAATTATTTTCTTGTGGTTGATAAGGATCCAAGGAAGTCGGGGATTATACGATTCTTTGAGCAAAGCGATGATGAAGAGTCGAAGCTTGAGATTCGGGGCTTTACCCTGGAGTCTTTACTCTATCGCAGGTTGGTTATTCCTCCAGATGGCCAGGCGTATGATGTGATATCCGGTTCTGCAGAAACGGCCATCAAGCATTATGTGGGGAACCATGTGACCGCACCGGTGGATCCAGCTAGGGCATTTGCAAATTTCACGATGGCAGCGGATCAGGACAGAGGTGTGCCGGCAAAGAAATATGCAAGGTACGATGAACTCTTGAGTGTGATCAGTGAGATCGGGGAGCAGTCGAAGATGGGGTTTGAGGTTCTGTTTGACTTGGAATCTGAAAGTCTGATCTTTGATGTGGTACCAGGTGAGGATCATGCGGTTGGATCCGCTTCACCGGTGATTTTCTCGATGGAGTACAACAACCTAGAATCGCAGACATTCACAGTAGATGCATCAAAGGAAAAGACGACTGCTTATGTGGGCGGAGGTGGGGAGGAAACATCCCGTCCTGTAATTGTAGTTGGTGGATCCGCGTCTGGGCTTTCTCGAATTGAAACCTTTGTGAATGCAAGTAGTGCTGAGGTTGTGGATCTTTTTGATATTGGGACACAGGAGCTTGTGTCCATGAATTTAATTGAAACGATTGCCGGTGTGGCACTTGATTCAATGGGACCATTCACTTACGGGATTGATTATGCCCTGGGAGATGATGTGACTGTAGTGAATTCTTCGAATGGGGAAGCCGTTACAGTACAGATCGTTGAGGTAAAAGAAACGATTGAAGAAGATGGCCATGAGGTGGAGTTGACCTTTGGCCAAGGGCGGCCGCTATTGTCGGATGTCCTGAAGAACAAGTTTAAGCAATATGACAAATTACTGAGGAGGTAGAGATGGAGCATTCAAGATTTTTCGATAGTGTGAATGGGGACCGGGTCTATCCCGCTTCCTCGTTCTCCGAATTCTTTGCTTCAATTATTGGTACCGGGGTTCAGTCCCTGGGGACGAATCTTCAGGTGCTTGAAGTACCTGGTACCATGCAAATCGAGATCCAGCCGGGGGTTGCCTGGATCAATGGATATTTCTACATGGTGGATGCGGATAAGCTGCAGCTGAGCATTGATGGAGCGGATCCGAATGATCTTCGGTATGACCGGATTGTTTTGAGGTGGGATCTTCAGAATAGAGAGCTGACGGTGAAGGTCCTGAAGGGGATTCCGGATGTGAATCCTGTGATTCCTGCGTTGACCAGGACTGAATCCATCTATGAGATTTCCTTGGCCAAGATCGATGTAACGGCCGGCAAGAGTTTTCTTGAACAAAGTCAGATCAGCGACGAGAGAGCGGATGATTCTTTGTGCGGCCAGGCTGGGCTTCTTGTGTTGGTGGATGGCTTGGATCCGAGTCAGTTTGGTTCTGCTACAGATGTGGCAACCAATACGCAGTCGATCAGTGAGCTATTGGATGGGACGCAGCAAGCGGGAGATGCGGGCAAGATCGACGGGAAGAAGATTTCGGTATCAGCGGTAGAGCCTGTGGGGCCATCTGAAGGAGATCTTTGGATTGATACAACAGTGTAGGAGGTGAGGGATTGGCGCAGCTGAAGACGAGAGTGGGAACTGAGTGGGTGATTCCAAGCAACATCAAAGCGTGGGATGGTACTCAATGGGTACCGGAGCGAATGGGGCGAATTCGAGTTGGTGCTGAATGGGTTGAAATTATGAGTTATGGTATTGAGCGACTTTACGCTTGTGATGACAATCTAAACCAAAACTACGAGTTGAATCCCGATACTATAGTGGCAATAAAAACCGTGAGTTCACAAGGTGTTCTCCCAAGTGGTATTGGAGGAATAAAAGAACGACTTTTCGCGTGTGATTATGACACGGATAAAAACTATGAGTTGAATCCAGATACATTGACGGCGATAAAGACAGTAAATGCACAGGGGTATTCCCCGCAAGGGATCGGGGGGATGGGAGCTAGATTGTATGCTTTTAATCGGGCAGATTATAAAAACTATGAATTGAATCTGGATACATTGGCGAGCATTCGGGGAGTTGGGACAACCGGGACGAGAGATATCGGTGGGATAGCGACTCGATTATTCGGGTGTAATTCAAACGACGATAAAAATTATGAGTATAACTCTGATACTCTTGCTGAGATTAAAACCGTTAATTCGCCAAGCGCAAAACCGACGGGAATTGGAGGGCTAAACTCAAGATTGTTTTCATGTGATTCAGAAGCGGAGAAGAATTACGAATTGAACCCGGGCACACTTGTTGTCATTAGTAGTGTTGCTTCACAAAGTATCCTTCCTGCGGGGATAGGAGGATTGAAAAAATAAGGAGAAGAGAAAAATGAGGATTTTGAAATTTACAGGTGAATTACTCAATATCATGGGAGAGGATGCGCGGAAAAGTTGGGAAAAAGAATGCGGTCTTCATTTCTACCCAGGACACCAAAATTCCGATGAAGAAATCACTTTGATGGAAGTAATTGACGAAGCAAAGGCGGCAAAGTATTACGATATGCTAGGTGTTGAAATTTTGACGGTTGAGCAGGCGAATTTGGTGATTGCCGAGAAGATGGACAAAACCACCTTTCGTCGATATGACGATGCGCTCTATGGGGCGAACATTCAGAAGAAGATCGCGGATGGATCCTTGGACATCGATCTGATGCAGCCTGACTGGACGGATCAGCAAGAGCTTGGGTTTTTGTACAATGCCGGAGTGAGCGGGATCAGAAAACAAGATTTTGTTGCTCCACGGTTTGTAGAGTAGAAGTCGAATGTATGGGGAGGCGTGAATGACACAATTACAGGAATACTTCTCGAAGGTGCTTGATGGATCCAATCCAGCGATTGGGTTTGTCCTTTCAGCGATAAGCTACTTGCTCTTTCCGGATCAAGCTTTCTTCACTAGCATTGTTGCGGTAGGGGTGGCGATGATCCTGGATATCATGACCAAGTTTTGGTCTTTGGCCAAGCAGAACGAAGGGTACCGGGAAGCGGTAAAAAAGAGAGCGATCTACAGCAAGACACTCTGGGATAAGACGAAGATCAAATTGTTTTCGTACTTGTGCATTATGATTCTGGCAGGGCTCAGCTATCGGGTGGCACCCCTGAAGGAAATGGGGATCTTCTTTGCAACAGTAGTCTATGCGGTGATGTTCCTTCGGGAAGGGCAGTCGGTAGTGGAAAATTTAATGGATGGAGGAGCTGACCTAGGGTGGCTTCTTTTTTGGGTGAAGCGAAAGCAGAAACAGATATTGGAATCAGAGATTGATGAGTATCAGGGGAAGAGAAGGGAGGATGAGGACTATGAAAGCAGAGTATAAAACATCCATCGATCTCTTGCCTCAGAATCGATATTCCCGTCCAGGTAGGCAGTTAAAAGGCATGAGGGGGTTGGTGGTCCATTGGGTCGCTAACCCTGGCTCAACGCCGAGAGGGAACCGGAATTTCTTTGAGAATCGAAAGCTTGGGAAAGATGGTTTTGGATCCGCTCATGAGATCATTGGAATCAATGGAGAGAGGCTTATTTGCATTCCGGAAGCGGAGCTTGCCTATCATGTGGGATCAAAGACTTACACTAGACGAGCGCGTAGCCGGCTATCATCCTATCCAAACGATTATACCTATGGGATCGAGATGTGCCATAAGGATTGGACGGGGGAATTTACGGAAGAAACACTTGATTCAGCAGCGCATCGATGCGTGGAGCTTTGCCTGAAGTATGATCTGGATCCAGTGCGTGATATCTGGACCCATCAGCAGGTGGTGGGCTGGAAGGAATGCCCGCGGTGGTTCGTGAAGAAACCGCAGGAGTTTGAGAAATTCAAAGAAAGAGTGAAGGAGATTGTGATGCCGAAAAAGCTTGAGAAGTGGCAAAGAGAACTTGGCCGAAAGGCCGTCAAGGAATTGAGCGAACGAGGAATCTTGAATGATCCGGACAAATGGAACCAGGAAGATGAACTGGCAAAGCCGGCACCAACATGGTTGATGCTTACAGTTCTTGCGCGATATGCAGAGGAGGATGAGAAGAATGAAAAAAACAATTAAGGTGTTGATGTTGCTCCTGGCAGTTATTCTGCTGGGAGTTTTAGTTTTGGGGATCCAGGACGTGATCCCGATGCCATTGGCCATGAATGTGGTTGCTGCAGGAGTATTCCTTGGGGTGCTCCTTGTACTAACGTACATGGGGCAGATCGGAGTGGTGAAGAAGATCCTGCTCTCATTAGTGATTGAAGCGGAGCAGATCTACGGATCCAGAACAGGGAAGATGAAATACAATTACGTGCTGGGGAAAGCGTACTCAATGATCCCGAGTGTGGTGAAGGTATTTGTTACGGAACAGACAATTAGTGAGATGCTGGAAGCAGCAGTTGCGTACCTGCAGGAGTTGCTGGGAGAGAAGAAAATTGAATAAGAGGATTAAAGTGGACCGAAGGGAGCTGGGACTGGTGAATGCCAGTCCCTTTTTGCATAATAAAAAGAAGCCTGGGACGTATCCAGGCTTCTTAGGTATAGACCGTAGACGCACCGCTATTCTGTATTTATGTTTACCATAATGGATCCGGGATACCAAAAGTTAGCTCTCTTTCAGGATACATACCGCTACTATAGTTATTTACAAACGTATTGTATAATACGGCGATTGCCTTTGCACCTTTAACGGATAAGTGTTTTTTGTTATTGAATTTGGCCATTGATGTGAACAATGAGTCGCTGGAACGGTAAGAACTAGTTCTTGTTACTTTCTCTACTATGGGCTGAGCTTTATCTGCAAAGATAAGAATATCTCCAAAAAGTTTCGGATCTTCTTCAAAACAAGTTACTTTTTCAAGACGTGACGAGAGTGAAAGGCATTCATTATGAAGCTCGAAAATATTTTTCTTTGTTTCTTCAATAGTCCACGTAGTCATGTTTCTACCTCCTCAATTCAATCCTCAGGTTGTAATGCTGGATGTAAGAAATAGGTATCCGCTATTTCTGGTAGATTATCGTAGAGAAAGTTATCCCAATTGATTTTGCTGATAGTTTCGGTACTCAATGTCATAATGTGAACGGGGTAATCTTCTTCATTCCCGTATTTATCTACTAATGTCATCTCATAGATCAGAGAAATCGCTTTAAGCTGCATTACTTCTTCATCCTGGGAAATTGCTTCAAAGTAATCCGCTGCATCCATGAGCATGCCGCCAACAATCATTTTTGTTGTGAGGTTATCGTTTGCATTTAAAGCGATATCTTTAATCCCTTCATCTCCATCACTGACTTTGATCAATGTCACCTTTTCCATGTTAGTAGTTTCTCCCATAATCTCATTGACCATGGAGCCAAGATATTCGTCAACTGTCATTGAGGAACGATCAATTTCATTTTCTTCAATTACAGGTTCTTCAGTTGCCTCTTGAACTGAAGCCTCTGGTGCTTTGGCGCTTTGATTGTCATCGCCACCGCCAGCGATAGCCCCACCAATAACCAATATAACGAGCGCAATAAACCACCATCTTTTGTAGATCGGTTTTTTAACTCTTTCTTTTGACATGATACTGCCTCCTTTGAAATATATTTCAATAACAGTATAATACAAACACTTTGATAAATGAATAATATTTGGTAGAATGATATTATAACGAGATATACCTAAACATTGTAGAATTTGACGAGCGATTGTTTGTATGTTATTAAGGAGGAGTTATGACTGCTAATGAAGAAAAGATACTACAAGAATGGGAAGTACTGCTTAGAAACATAATGGATTTCAGAGTTATAGCGAGGGAGAATGGTATTAAGTTTCTAGTGCATTCCAATGAAAATACAGGACATCATAGACCTCATTTTCATGCTGCTACATCTAGTGCTGAGATGGTAATTGCGATTGATAATGGGGATGTAATTGAATGTTCGGGGAAAATTTCACCTGCTCAAAAGAGAAAGGCAACTGAATGGTGGGAGAAGAACAAGAATATAATCATTAATAACTGGAATCAGTTTACGAATGGTATTGAAATCCCTATTTCCTAAGGGGCTATATAGATGAAGTTAAGAGATACATCTATGAAATTTGAAATCAATATTGAATAGGATTACTTCCTGCTCTTAGGTAGTTACAAGATTATGCGTACTAAAAACGTACTAAAAAATCATGAGGCCATGAATTCCCCGCGAAAAGGGTGGAATAGAGCCATAGAATGCAGTGAAATCAATGGATTATGATGGATAATAATTTTATTTTATAAACTGGCAATAGAAAGTGATATTTGATACTAGAATGATACTAAGAATTCATAGAGCGGTAAAGCAAGGGTTGTAATGTGTGGAATAGGGCTATGATATGAATTGAAAAATACCATATATAGTATAGTGAAAAGTGAACAGATTGAGTGGGAATAAAAACACAAAAACCTGCAACCCTGATTCGGGGCTGCAGGATTTTTTTGTGCAGGGTGGACTGGTTTTATAGTAGGAGTGCCTGTTATAATGGGAACAGTTCATGCTGTAAGGTAAAGCATAAAATTAAAACGATGGAAGGAATACGATCGATGAAAGAAGAGAAGAATCAAATAAATATCGAAGTGTTAAAGGATAGAATTGAAAAGATGAAAAATGAAATTGTCAGTTGGAGACGCCATTTTCATCAACATGGTGAACTTTCCTTTCAGGAATTTGCTACATCTGATTTTATTGAAGAACAACTTGAAAGTTTTGGCGGTATAAAGATATCGCGACCTACAAAAACGGGGGTCATCGCCAAGATCATTGGAGCAAAGCCAGGAAGGACCATTGCCTTGCGTGCGGACATTGATGCATTGCCTATGACTGAATTGAATGATCTTCCTTATGCTTCTGAGACCGAAGGGGTGATGCATTCATGCGGACATGATGGACATACGGCGATTCTTTTAGGGATTGCAAAGCTATTTTCTGAATGGAAGGATCAAATGAGCGGTACCGTCGTTTGCATTTTTCAACATGCAGAGGAACTTCCGCCAGGTGGCGCAATCGAAATGGTTAAGGCCGGTGTTATGGAAGGCGTGGATGAGATCTACGGATTGCATTTGTCTTCTTCATTCCCTACGGGAACCTTTGGCATTCGTTCGGGTTTTTTAACAGCGGCAACAGATCGGTTTGATATCGAAGTCATAGGAAAGGGTGGGCATTCAGCCATGCCGGAGACCTGTGTGGATCCCATTGTAATTGGCGCACAGATTATCAGCAACCTTCAAACGATTGTTTCAAGAAGAATAAAAGGCATTGAACCTGCGGTTTTGTCAGTCTGTCAGGTAGAAGCTGGGCATGCATATAATATTATTCCGAATACAATGAACATAACCGGTTCTGTGAGAACTTTTTCGGAAGAGACAAGAAATAATATGGCGGGCATGATCAAAGAAATTTCCGAGGGGAATGCATCCTCATATGGAGCTGACTGTAAAGTGTCCTATGAACTAGGATATAGTTCTGTTGTCAATGACGAGGAACTGACTGAGAATGTGGAAGGGGTAGTCGAAGCCTGGTTTGGAAAAGAAAGTATCTTGGCGATCGACCCAGTTATGCCTGGAGAAGATTTCTCCGCCTTTACGGAAGCGACAAATTGCCCGGGATGTTTTGTTGAAATTGGGACAGCCAACGAAGCTTTGGGAACAACGATGCCTCATCACAATCCTAAGTATATGATGGACGAAGAGGGATTGTACTATGGAACGTCATTATTTGCAGGCATCTTATTTGACCGTCTGTTTCCAAACTAGGAAACGGACTCAGTAAGACAACTCGTCCCGATTTATGCTCCTGGAAAGGAAAACCATGGCAAAGATTACGGTCAGTGCAACCGCATATAATACAACGAAAACCTATATTACAGCAGGTAAGCATAGCATTCTTATCGATGAACCCCCTCTTTTCGGAGGCGAGGATGAAGCACCAAGTCCTGTTGAAATGTATCTCGCATCGATTGCCGGGTGCATTAATGCGGCTGGTCAATGGATCGCAAAAGAAATGAATATGGATTTGCAGAAGATCGATATTTTCATTGAAGGCGAAGTGGATGGTTCCAAGTTCCTGAAGAATGATTGTACATTCAGAGCCGGATTTTCTGAAATCGTAACAACGGTTCGCATTGTTTCAGACAGTGAGCCGTCTATTCAACAGGAGTGGTTGAAACAGGTAAGGGAGAGATGTCCTGTGATCGACAACACCGAAAACGGCACCCTATTTATTATGAATTAGCTTTTGGTAAATCCAATAGCAAAACAAGCTTTCTTGATCTATGGCCAAGAAACATCCGTGTATTGTATATTCTTTGATTATGAAAACTGAATGAGCTGAAAGCTACATGAGTAGAAAATTGGCAAAAAAGTAATAGAGTATTAAACCGATAGAATGAATCAACTAAGGGTTTCGATAAATTGCTTGTTTCTAGGAGTGTATGACTCCTACAGAATGGATATTGTGTTAGAATCGCTCAAGGATAAAAATATGAGGCTGGGAATCATGTGTAATAATAGATCCCGCAAACCTTACGAATATGAGGTTTGCGGGATTTTTTTGTCATTGTAGGGTTTTCTTTCAAGTGTGACATTTGTTGAATGCCAATATGCTCTCCTTTCATAAAAAAATTTAGAATTGAACTTCTTTTACATAATACCCAGCTCTTGCGTGTTGATTCTATCATTGGGATAAAGGGGGAACTCTTGTAAACGGATTGACCATTGCAACTTGAATGTATATTTGCATTGGAAGACAAATTACCATATAGTGAAAGCATGTATAAATCCCTTTATATGGGATAATGAAAAGAGTACATAAATCTACTGACTTCTCTTTAAAGAAAAAGAGGATCGGTGGAACGGGGATATGATTGAAATTTAGGGACCTTAGGCTGGCATGAGGGAGAATAAAATGAAGAAATTGGTAATGATCTTAGTAACTGCTTTTGTACTATTTAATGCAAATCCAGTCTTGGCAACAACGCAAGCTATTCCGGAAATTGAATGGCAAAAAAGTTTGGGCGGTGCTTCTTCTGAATATGCTGAAAGCATTCAGCAGACAAAAGATGGCGGCTATATTGTTGTTGGTTCTACATATTCAAATGATGGAGATGTATCGGGCAATCATGGAAACACGGATGCTTGGGTTGTGAAACTAGATTCCAAAGGCGAAATGGAATGGCAGAAATGCCTGGGTGGTACTTCTTATGAACATGCCTACAGTATTCTAGAGACAAATGATGGTGGCTATATCGTTGCTGGCAAGACGAGATCACAAGATGGTGATGTATCGGACAATCACGGCGGATCAGATGCTTGGCTTGTAAAGCTGGATGCGACGGGCAAAATTATTTGGCAGAAATGCTTAGGCGGTTCTGGGGATGAAGAGGTGTTCGATATTCAGCAGACAGATGATGGTGGATATATACTTGTTGGTTCTACATATTCGATTGATGGAGATGTGGTGGGTTGTCGTGGAGATGGATCGGGCAATTATGGCGAATCGGATGCTTGGGTAGTAAAACTGAAAGAAAACGGTGATATTGATTGGCAGAGATGCCTAGGTGGTAGTGCTTATGATGTTGCCCAAAGTATTCGGCTGACGAAGGATGGCGGCTATATAATTGCTGGCAAAACGTCTTCACAAGATGGCGATATATCATTGGCTATTGGCGGAATAGATGCGTGGATTGTAAAACTGAAGGAAAACGGTGAAATTGAATGGGAGAAATGTCTAGGCGGTACTTTTCATGAACATGCCTACAATATTCAGCTGACAGATGATGGTGGATATGTGTTTGTTGGCTTTACATGGTCAAGTGATGGAGATGTATCGGGCTATCGTCGCGCCTATGATGTCTGGGTTGTAAAACTGAAGGAAAACGGTGAAATTGATTGGCAGAAATGCCTAGGTGGCACGAATCATGATCAAGCCTACAGTATTCAACTGACAAATGACGGCGGATATATAGTTGCTGGCCAAACGCAATCACAAGATGGCGATGTATCAGGCCATCATGGATATAACGATATTTGGGTTGTAAAACTGGATGAGAAGGGTGAAATTAATTGGCAGAAAAGCCTGGGTGGTGCCCAAAATGATCAAGCCAACAGTATTCAGCTGACCGATGATGGTGGATATGTGGTTGCTGGTCATGTTTATTCACAAGATGGCGACGTATTGAGTAATCATGGTAGCTGGGATGTTTGGATCGTAAAGTTTGAGGGGAATGGTGATGAAGCGCCTGCGTCGAATGGATATACATCGATGAATCGGCCCAGAGCGATCATTCGCGAGCGGACCTTAGCCGGTCAAACACTTGCAACTTTTCGAAATGATGCATTTGGTTTACTGAAGGTTATCGACCCGGTAACGAAAGTCATTGATTTTCGCGCTCCCTTACGGTCTGAAGAAAAGGATGTGCGGTTGAGAATTCCTTATGCGGATATACAAATGAAAGTCGTTGTTGGGGCGAAAAATCTTTTGATTGAGCATCGAGATCAAAAAATTAAAATCCCCATGAGTACCTTTGAGTGTGAGGAGCTTCTTTTCGGGATGCCATCTTACGATGAAGCGATGATTGAAATTCACTTGATTGAGAAAGAAGATGGATCTATTGAAAAAGTGATCCAACTGATAGTTGTCGAACAAGTGGATGAAAAGACAAAACTTGTG
>DAOUQF010000058.1 GCA_030625815.1 Eubacteriales bacterium | reverse complement strand
TGCCTATTTTATAGGAGAGCAGCTTCATGTCCGTGTCTGCATTTTTGATAAAATCAATGGTATGTGCCTTGCGCTCAGGCCATGTCTTACTTTTTCCCCCGTCCGCATTTATCAGTTCTTCTGGCTCGAAAGCCCCATGTACCAGTATCGCCACCTCATCACCGAACTCATCTCTGATATCGGACAGTGTGTAATCCTCATCTTCTCCAACATCATGCAACAATCCTGCGATAACCACGTGCTCTGGTGCATTATTCTTCATGAGAGTGGAAGCAACGTCCAGAGGATGGACGATGTAGGGTATGGTTGAACTTTTCCGGTGGGTGTTTTTATGGGCATTATAAGCAAATTTGAATGCTTCAACGATTGGATCTTTGTCTTGAATATTCATAGTTTCCATGTTCCATCTTACTTTGTATTAGTGTTTTTAACTCAATATTAATAATTATATCTCAGTCTGCTGGCCACGTTGAAGGTACTGAGGGGGCAGGAGAAATGCACAATGATCTGCAGTAGCGGCGGTCCTGATGTGTCTGCGAAGGCTGGGGGTATGTCTGGCTGAGGTGACCTTAAATTATGTGTGTGCGGTCAGGGCGTCCAGCAACCGCCTGCCGTACTTGCCGCGAGTGAGGACTCCGATGGTAGGCATGAAGGGTATATTGGGGTGTGAGGGGGAGTGCTATATTGAAACGAGTTTATACTTCGCGCGCCCTGCATCACACCGCCATATTAAAATCTTCGACAATCTGTATCTCTTTGGGGGTTAGGTCGTAGAGTTTGTAGACAATCTTGTTTTCTTTAGTATTTCTTAAAACATAATCGTTTTTTTTGTATATAAATCAAAGCCAAGTTGATTGAAAGTATTGATCACCCATAAAATAAGCCATCGTGTACGCTATTTACTTGAGTGGCGAGCGGTGTTTTGTGTATGAAACGCGCGTAGGTAGTGCAGACGCTACGCCGGGTCGGAAGGGGGAAACAGGATGGTGTGCGGGAGGGGGTTGTTAATTTTTTCACGCACATTCGTCCAATCCATGCCATCCATACTCAGTTTCTTCTGAATAATCAATCATCCAGCCGCTTAACTATCTTGCCGGCATAACTATGACAAGTACGCGGAACATCGCTAAGAATCTTCCGAAGATTCGCTTCTGTCTCGCTGGTTGCAAAAATGACCTGTTGCTGAAATCGAGCAGCACCTGAAGCGCGTTTAAGTAATTCCGCAAAACTAACATCTGATGTTTCTTGCTGACGAGGTTCGTCCAAGATGAGCAAATCCAAATGATTGGTTGGCACCTCGCGTGAAAGCTCAAGCAACCCTTGTAGGTATGCCCAGATTGTCCGAATATTGTCACTCGCAGAAAAATCGAAAATCAGGTTAAATCCTTCGAGAATTGGCTTGTAATTATCTTCGGATATTTCCAAAGAGTCTGGTTTGACAACGCTCTTCAAACCATATTGTTTGACCTGTTCGATGAACAACCTTCGCAATCTATTCAGTTTATCTTCATCAGATGGGGACAGACCTTTTGTTGGTAGTTCGCTTTTCCGCTCCTGAATTGATTTCCACTCAGAGGCGAGATCAGAGAATCGATCGAGGCGTAGATCAAAATCCTCTTCGATTTTTTCTGCAAGTCGAATGTGTTCCTCAACTAAAATGCGTTCGTGAATAGCAGCGGTGGATGGCACCCTTCCATCCGAAATCAAGGTTTGTTTCAATGCACGTATCCGTGCGCGAACCTCATCGGTTTTAGCCCGCATAGACATCAATTGTTTTTCTTTGGCATCGAGAACGCGAACCGTATTTATTCGCATCCGAGTGAAGGTAGCTTTCTGGCTGTTGATGAATGCAATGTTTTCATCAATTGACATTGGATCTTCCAATGTTTCATGTGGAAGCAAAGAATCGACCACTGGTTGACGACAAGTTGGGCATGTGCCAGAGGTGATAGCCAACCCAGCTACTGAACCAAAGTTTTTGAGTTTATCGATATCCCGGTTGCGGCGCAAGTCTTCTTCAAGTGCTTCCAGTCTAATGTCAATGGCTTCGAGTTGTGATTTTTCTGCTCCAACTTCTTCAAACAAGGTCGATAAAAGAAATTGTTTCTCCTTTAGAATTTCTTTTGCTTCTTGGAGTTCTTCGGATGCTTTGTCCGCAGCTTGTTCCACAGTTGGAATATCTTCTGACGCTAAACTCGCCAACAAACTTTTATCTGATTGAATTGTTTGCTGTAGAGAAACCCACGTACCATCTCTAAAAACACCGATGTGGGGTACAATTTCAGGAGGCCATTCTGCAATTGGAGTAGTGACGGGCGCATTTACTGTTCCACCAATGGAACGAATCCCTCCCTCACACTCGGCTAAAAGCACTTTCCATTTTTGCTTTAAATTGCTCTCTTCTTGAAGTAGTCGCTGTCTCCTGACGGCAAGCTCATACGCCTCTAGTCCAGCAAGGAATTCGATCGAGCGCTTCGCTACTTCTTTGATACCGAAAAAAGTAGGTAAATTGGATTGGATACTACCCCATCCATGTTTTTGCTCGACAATCATCAAAGGAAAAATAGTTTCCATGTAGAGTGGACATTCAGTCCCATCGAATTTTGTAACTATCGGCAACTCCCATCCGATGAAAGATGCGAGATAATAATGGAACCCGTCCGGTCGAGTTGCAGCTCCCGGATCTCTCACGAAGAAATCACGCTGTCGATATTGTCCTGTGGGATCTGAAAGAAGGGGACCATCCCATGTCGAAATCAGACGGGAGTCACGCTCTCCTTTCACTGTGCGCTGAATGGTCATTGCCTGCCCACGTTCGTTGCAAATTTCTAAGAAGACATCGGATTCAAGCACA
>DAOUQF010000033.1 GCA_030625815.1 Eubacteriales bacterium | reverse complement strand
AGGAGAGAAAAGAGCATCACTCTATAAGAGCGGGGTGTAGCGCAGTTTGGTAGCGCATCTGGTTTGGGACCAGAGGGTCGCGGGTTCAAATCCTGCCACCCCGACCAATTTAGAAGCAAGAAGTTGGAAGTTGGACTAGGGTCATGTCTAAAAGGCTTAAAAAGACTTAAAAGAATGACAAAAATCCAACCCCTAACATCCAACGTCCTGCATCCAAAATGGGCGCATAGCTCAGCTGGGAGAGCACCTGCCTTACAAGCAGGGGGTCACAGGTTCAAGTCCTGCCACCCCTGCCAGTTTTGAATGTTAAGATTAACAACTTGAATATGATTTTTTCGGGGTGTAGCGCAGTTTGGTAGCGCATCTGGTTTGGGACCAGAGGGCCGCGGGTTCAAATCCTGCCACCCCGACCAAAAATGGGCCTATAGCTCAGCAGGTTAGAGCGCACGCCTGATAAGCGTGAGGTCGATGGTTCGAGTCCATCTAGGCCCACCATTTTTATCATATCGCGAAGACCAAAGGATCAGTTTGGTTGATGAGGCGGTATATTTGCCCAGATAGCTCAGTCGGTAGAGCAGGGGACTGAAAATCCCCGTGTCGGTGGTTCGATTCCGCCTCTGGGCACCAACAAAGACAATCCATTGGGTTGTTTTTTTGTTTGCAAAGAGTAAGCGAGAAAAAGATATAAATCCAGTTGTATGAGAGGAATACTCGTACAACTGGATTTTTTTATTGGATGTCTCAATTCTGATCAGAGGTGGAGAAATTGACTGGAGCGAATTTCTGATCGTGTTTGTCCGTGCTAAAAGGGGTAGCTTGAAGGAATAGGTAGCAGCGCTTCTTCGTGTGAATACTGTCAAAGAGTAGGAAAGATGAGCGCAGATCAGTCACTGGAGGGTTGCATCTGTTAACATGCAGATACACGAGAAGAAGACCACAAAATTTTGATATAATAAATGTAGAACATTGATTTTCATTCTTTGATTTGAAGCAGTAAATATTGGAGTTGGGGGGCAACGAATGAAATATGGGATGATCGCAACATGGAAAATGGCTTATGAAGGAGTCATTGAAGGGTCCGAGAAATTGCGAAATGGAAAAGAAGTCTCGGAGGCGGTAATTTGCGCAATCGAATCAGTGGAGAATAATCCGGCTTATCGATCCGTTGGATTTGGCGGGTTACCGAATCGAGTTGGCGAGGTGGAATTAGATGCCGCATATATGGATGGAGAGCGCTTGTGTTTTGGCGCTGTTATGGCGGTGAAGAATATCAAAAATCCCATTCGGGTTGCTCGCCACTTGAGCGGGTATCAGCGCAACAATATACTGGCGGGAGCGGGAGCAGAAAGCTTTGCGAAGACGCATGGATACGAGTCTGCCAATATGTTGACACATGAATCGCAGCAGCGATGGAAAAAGAAAATCGAAGCAGGCTACATACAGGAAGAGATTGAAGCCTATGGCGGGCATGATACAGTTTGCATTATTGGATTGGATGATCAAGGCAGGATGGGCAATGGCGTTTCGACTTCTGGTTTGTTTATGAAACGCCCAGGGCGTGTCGGAGACAGTCCGGTGATCGGATCGGGTTTTTATTGCGACAGTCGAGTAGGTGCAGCAAGCGCAACAGGCGTGGGTGAAGATATTATGAAGGGATGCTTGTCGTTTCGGATTGTTTCTCTGATCAAAGCGGGAGGAGATTGTCAGGCGGCTTGTGAGAAAGCTTTGTTTGAGCATGAGGCAGATTTAAAGGGGCGAGGAAGTAAGCCTGGCAGCATGTCGGTGATCGCCATGGATAAGGACGGAAACTTTGGCGGCGCAACGACCCAAAAGGAATTTCCCTTTGTGGTGAGCAGTGAAGAGATGGAACCGACCATTTTTGTTGCGCAAAATGAGGGCAAGGTGCATCGGGTGATCAAGGCAACACAGGACTGGAAAGACAACTATTTAGGCGACTGATAAGGAAAGGGAAGATCAAATTGATCTTCCCTTTTGTCTTATATTTTCATATTTTATTGTGCCGGGTGCTGCCCTACAGTGGAAGCAGTGTAATCAGATAACCACCAGCCACCAGGCTGATCAGATTGGCAAGAATCACATAGGCTGCCGTTTTCAGTCGTTTTTGCTCCTGAACCAGAGCGATAAATCCGATCAATTCGGCAATGAAGACAAAGAACTCGCCGATAATCAAAGCGAAGATAATATATCCGTTGCTCGGGAACATGGAATTCAGCCAAATATTCAGCGCGCCCTGGGTAATTAGATTAAGTACAAGGAAGATGATCCAAGACCGCTTCTCTCTGAATCCAAAGGCAAAGAAAATCAGACCTTCAAGAATCAGGGTGAAAATCACTCGAAGCGCAATATAGAGAATATTTTTGTAGGGCACTCGCCCCTGGGTGAGGGTATGCGTTTTGAGATCCAGGGTGTAGAGATTATTGTACCCAGTCAAAGGCGTATCGATGGGAATAACAATGGTTTCGCCGTTTGTGACAATAAGGAACTGATAGATTTCGTTTTTTTCGAAATGATAGGAGTAGAAGCTAAAGGTTGTTTCCAGCATCTTCTCATTCTTTCTGCTTTCAATGATCTGACCGTCTCTGTCCAGATGAATCTCCATATCCTTTGGCGAATTGGATACAAGAACGATGATCGAGGGTGGTTGCGCCGAATTGGCGAAGCCGATAGACGGGATCGTCAGGAATGTCAGAATTAGAAGTAGGATGAAAATCCCATGATGGTTCAATCTTTTTCTCATATTCTTGCCTCCTCGTTTCATTTAGATACGGAACAGGATTTGATCTCCATTTAAAGCGATGGTTTTCAAGGTGACGGCTTACAGCTCTTTGGATAATGCAATGGTATCCATCAGCATCTTTACGAATTTTTCTCGGTGACAGCTGAAGGCAAAGCGAATATTTGGTGGATTATCGGTTGGCACACGATTGTCGACAATGGTTCTGCCGTCGGCTAGGCCACTGCCAAAATCTACATCTACTCGTTTTAATTGTATATTATCCAAGATGGACTCATCCACCGCTGCCAATACAGCCAAGGCATCGTGAGGCGGGGTGGAACCGGCGATTGCCATTGGTTGCAGGGCATCGTATGCCTTGATGCGTTGATCCATAAAATCGGAAACAGCGATGGCTACAGGGGTGTTGATTTCTCGAATGGCTTCACTCTCTGCGTATGTGACAACGCCAACATGTGTTGCATCAAGGGGAACCAGTAAAATCTCACATCCGGAAGTAAAGACGATTTGTGCCGCTTCGGGATCTTTCCAGATATTAAATTCTGCCGATGGGGTTCGGTTGCCAACTTCATGGCCGCCACCCATAATGACAATGCGCTTGATTTTTTCAATAATGCGCGGGTCTGCCCGAAAGGCAACACCGAGGTTGGTGAGTGGTCCTACCGCGATTAAGGTGATATCACCGTCTGATTCTAATAAGGTATCAATCAAATAGGATACGGCGCTTTTTCTTTGTATTTTGCTGGTTGCAGGTGGGAGTTCCAAATAGTCACCGTGATATTCAATCACTTCGCCATCTTGAACAGCGCTTGAGGCAGTTTGTCTCGTTTCAGCATGTCGTTCTGGAATCAATTCTGCCACCATCGGCTCCGCACAACCTCGGTAAACGGGAATATTCATTCCCAGTAGATCGACCACACGAAGGGTATTTTCCGTTGTATTCGGCACCGGCTTGTTCCCGCAAACCGTTGTTAATGCCAACAAATCCAATTGAGGATGAAGCGCTGCGCAAATAATCGCAATGGCGTCATCGGACCCCGTGTCTACATCTAAAATTATTTTTCCCTTGTTCATCTTTTTTCCCCCTTATTTTCTCTGGTTCCACTCTATCGGTTCTGCGAATCGATGTCAATTTAGATAGTAGGAAGATTTTCATAGATATGAAAAGAACAGCGTAGAAAGACGGCTCCTTTCATAAAAAATGATTCGTAATGAGAGCAAGAACATTTATAGGATGAACTGAAATTGTGGAAAATACAAGGGGATGTCACAAAAAGCAGAGCGGAATTGCGCTTCGTGGTTTGTGCCGTCTGCCCTATACATTTTCTCTGGAGTGGTTTATTATAAGACCAGATGGAATAGAAAGGCTGGACGGATATGAAGGGAATTTTGGTTGAAAATGGAAATTGGGAATCTTCAAAGGTGGATGAATTGATGGAATGGATTCTTCGAGCCGCTTCTAAGGAAGAAATCAGTTTGACGCGGGTGAAGAATGATGAGCTTTTGGTGGTGATCGAAGAGGGCTTGGGAAGAGTGGAACCTTCAGCTTTCGTAGAGGTGGATTTTGTGTTGTTCTGGGATAAGGATCTGTTGCTGGCGAAACAATTGGAAAACATGGGGGTACGGGTTTACAATTCCTCTGAAGCGATTGAAGCCTGCGACAATAAGATGAAAACGCATCAGGCACTGGCTGAGGCGGGGATTCCCATGCCGACCACTATTTTCGCCCCCTTTATTTACAATAATATGGTCCGGAAAAACTTCGAGTATTTGGATCGAGTCATTGCAAAATTGGGATTTCCGCTGGTGGTGAAGGAGGCGTATGGGTCCTTTGGTCAGCAGGTTGCGCTGATGGAAAATCGTGAGGATCTGGAAACCTGGATTTTGAGGGTTGGTGGGCGCCCGCATTTGTATCAGAAATATATTCGGGAAAGCCATGGAGAGGATCTACGGATTAATGTGGTTGGCGGCAAAGTGGTAGCTGCCATGAAGCGCAGATCAAAGGCGGATTTTCGGGCAAATATCACCTTGGGCGGCAGTATGGAATCCTACTTGCCTTCTGAAGAGGAAGCGGAGTTGGCAATACGAGCGTCGGCAACATTGGGGCTTGATTTTGCGGGGGTAGATTTACTTCAAACCCAAGCGGGACCAGTGATTTGTGAGGTGAATTCGAATGTCCATTTCATCACACTCGAGGCGTGTACAGGCATTGATACAGCGGCGCATCTTATGCGCTGGATAAAAAGTGGAGAACGGATATCATGACGGGATGGATGCTATATTGTCGAGAAGATGCAGAAAATAATCGTGCTTATATTCAGTGGTTTCAAGCGGAAGGGAAGCTGCTGGGGATGATGATTGAGCTCAAGATTTTAGAAGACTTGGATGGCTTAAAGCAGCAAGCACTCCCAGATTTTGTTTTGAATCGATCTAGAAATGCGGAAATTGCCGAAAAGTTGGAAGCGCTGGGGGTTCGATGTATCAATTCCTCCCTTGTTACGAAAATTGCCAACGACAAGGCTGAGACGTATCGCTTTTTTCCACAACACGGGATCCCCATGCTGTGGACTTGTGCAACGTTTGTGGACAATAACCTGCCGAACCAAACAAGCTGTGGATATCCTTTGGTTGCGAAATCTGTTGATGGACATGGTGGTTCTGAGGTGTTTTTAGTGGACAATCCAGAGGCGTGGAATCCGGTTATGGAAGCGCTATTTGGAAGAAAAATTGTGATTCAAAGGCTTTGTGGGATGGCCGGACGTGATTTGCGGATCTTCGTATTGGGAGGAGAGGTGATTGCGGCGGTACTTAGGGAATCGGAGAGTGATTTTCGAGCTAATTATTCCTTGGGCGGCCAAATTCGACTGGCGGAACTGACGGAAGCGCAGAAGCAAATTGTTAAAAAAATCTGCCAAGTCTTCCCAATGGAGTGGGGTGGGATCGATTTGCTCTTTGACTCGGAAGACCATTTTTACGTGAATGAGGTGGAGGATGCAGTAGGAAGCCGCTCCCTTTCACAATTGACGGATCTGAATATTGCATACATGGTGTTGAGTTACATACAGCGCAGTCAGAATGTATAAAAAGGAACATTTCGAAGCTTGGAAAGAAGAAATTTTTTTGAGGCAGATAAAAAACGTGAATGTAATTGCAGGGAAGAATGAAAAGCAATGACGAGCATGCTACAACGAAGATCTTCAACAATAGATTCCCTACATAAGACGAGATGATTTTTATCATATAGGCGCAAGCAACAACCGAAGGGTTGAGGGCTTGGGTCTATTTTTTGCGATATTTATATCGTCAAAAGACGAAGTGAAAGAAAACCGGCAATGATTGAGAAAATTATCGTTTAATGCTAGGTGAAATTTTTTTTAAAAAAAACCTTGACAGCCCTACAATGCTAGTGTACTATCTAGGTAGAACGGTGATACACGATTTAAGAAAGGAGAAGCATATGAAGTTTGATAACAATCGCCCCATCTATTTACAAATCATATCGGAAATACACAAAGATCTTGCCTCGGGAAGATTAGTTACGGGACAGAAATTGCCATCGGTTCGTCAATTGGCCATCGACTACAAAGTGAATCCAAACACCATTCAGCGAACATTTCGCGAGCTGGAGGGAATGGGTATGACATTTACAAAGAGAGGAATGGGTACTTTTATTACGGAGGATGCAGAAATGATTGAAGAAATTAAAATCAGTGTTGTGGAAGGATATGTGAACGCCTATATTGAATCCATGAAAGCATTGAATTTATCCAATGAAGAAATTGTTGAAATTGTACAGAAACGACTGGGAGGTGTAGCATGAATACAAGAATAGAAATCGCGAACCTTCAGAAACGTTATGGCCGAAAGGTCGTCATTCAAGATATGGACCTGATACTGGAAAGCGGCAAGGTCTATGGCTTATTGGGACCCAACGGGCAAGGGAAGACAACCTTGATTAAATGTATTGCTGGTCTTTTAACGCCAGAAAAGGGACAAATCTTAATCAATGGGGAAATGAGAGAAACACGCCATAAAGGGATGATTTCCATGTTGGCAGACAAAGATCTATTTTATAAGTGGATGACCGTACAGGATACGATTAATTTCTATGATACTTTTTTTGAGGACTTTGATCGTGCAGACAGCGAGGAACTGATTCGATTTATGGAGCTGGTTCCACAAGAGAAAGTGGAAAAGCTGTCCAAGGGAATGAAAGCAAGATTGAAACTGGTTTTGGTGCTTTCGAGAAAAGCCAAGATTTATTTGCTGGATGAACCCCTAAGCGGAATTGACCCGGTATCGCGGGAAAAAATTGTGGAGACGATTTTAGATCGGATCCGAGAGGATGCGATTATGGTCATTTCAAGTCATATGGTGCATGCGATTGAATCGTTGTTGGATGAGGTCATCTTGCTTTCGAATGGAAAGATCATTGCCAAGGAAGAGGCGGAAGTCATTCGGAGCGAGAAGGGCATTTCGATTGATGACTTTTATTTGGAGGTGTTTAGACATGCTTAATCTGATGAATTTTGAATGGAAAAAATCATGGAAAGTATTTATGTTGGGAATCACCAGCATATTGCTTGTATATACCTACTTGGCGTTGCAGGGAACAGACAATCTATACCGGGGAGAACTGGGTGCTGGAATCGCGATGGCGCTCTTAGTTATGTTGATAACCGTTGGATCCGTCGCTCTTCTTTTTCACTCCATCAGCTTCTTGTCGGTGGATGTAAAGGAAAAGGGGTACCTACTCTTTAGCACACCCAACTCGGCATGGAAAATGTTAGGCGCAAAGCTTACCGTTGTCTTTCTGCGGTTCTTTATTTGGGGCGTTATGGTTGCGGCGATCTTTTTTCATATGATGAGTTGGTTGAAGGTGGTGGAACTACAGGGTATTTTGCTGCACAATGTTCCACAAATTGTCTTCTTGATCTTGATATCAGCCCTGGCATCTTTGTTCTTCACGATGACCATCTATTTCTTGATCAGTATCACAGCGACGTTTCTGGCGAGCTGGAGAAACCCTGTTTTGTTTGTCATCTTGGCATACTTTGGCTTGACCTATGTGGTTGACTGGGTTGCTGTCAAGCTCGGCGAGTTGGCCACATGGCCAGTAACTTTTCAGTGGAACATGCCCATAATCAATCAGATGAACGGATTTTCCGTGTCCGGCAACATGAACGCGATAACTTTTACCGCGCAAGGCTTATCCTTTAATATTGTGCCTGCGTTGTTCTATCTTGTTATTGGAGTCGGATATTTTATGGCAGCCGGATACTTGCTTGACCGCAAGTTGAATATATAAAGGAGAAAAAAATGAAACGTTTTTTACTCGCCTTCCTTGCAGCTTTGGTTGTAGTGGGTGGACTAGTAGCAATTGGTGTGTCGCTTCGTCCAGGCGATCAATCCAGTGATATTTTCGGCTGGTTTGATGATCTGAGAGAAAGAAATTTTCATATCGGAGACGGAGAGAACGGAGTAAGCAATCTGGAGAAGGTTGAATTGGAAGATTCCATTGCGTGGAATCAGGAACAGAAAATCATCATTGATAGTGAAGTGAGCAACATTGAAATCGTCAAAGGTGATTCGGATCAAATCGAAGTGAAAACGACAGGCAAGGTTTCAGACACCATTAAAGTGCATCTGAAAGTGGAAAAAAAGAATGATTCCATTCGGATTCTTATTTGGCAAGATCGACCGGAAAAATTGATGATGAACACAACGAATCTGGATACGGTGATTACATTGCCAAAAGACTTTGCTGGTGATTTGGATATTCGAACCAATGTGGGTGATTTGGCTTTTGGTGAGTTTAAAGGCGACAGCTTGATTATCGATTCCGATGTTGGTGATGTTCAGGGAATCGTTGAAGCCAAGGAGATTGAGATTGAATCTGATGTTGGCGCGATTGACGTTACTGTAAATGGGGGAGATATCATTTTGAAGGCGGATGTTGGCGGGATTGAATTCATCTGCGAGAAAGCGGATTCTTTGATTGCAACC
Organism: Eubacteriales bacterium; assembly: GCA_030625815.1. Classification (GTDB taxonomy): domain Bacteria; phylum Bacillota; class Clostridia; order Tissierellales; family GPF-1; genus GPF-1. The sequence goes on along the minus strand of DAOUQF010000033.1, from coordinate 32,062 downwards.
GCGGACGTTGGCGCGATTCATGCGACCCTCTCTCAAACTGTGATTGATGCAGGGATTGCAGCGGAAGCAGGGATTGGCGATGTGGATGCGAAGGTACCCTTCAAAGAAGGGAAAGATCGAGACGCAGCCATCCAGATGTATACGGATATTGGAGAAGTGAAGATTCACAAGCAATAAGAAAAGACCGGGAAACCGGTCTTTTTAAATTTTCTGTGAAGAGAGTCTTAAATCCACCTTAATTCAGCGATAAAGTTTGTTTTTTGATGATAAAATCAGTAAAATAAGTAATTGGAAGACAATGAAACTATTTGAAAAACGTAGACGTCTAATATGGGAAAGGGGGTTGCCATGAGTCTGATAGAAGTGAAAGATATCAAAAAAGTATATCGCTTGGGAAATGAGAAAGTACATGCGCTTCGTGGCGTTTCTTTTAATATTGAAGCAGGCGAAGTTTGCGTGATCTTGGGAAAATCCGGATCAGGTAAATCGACGCTATTGAATATGATGGCGGGCTTGGAAAAGCCAACTAAAGGAAGTGTCAAGATTAAGGGAGAAGCCGTCACCAGGATGAGCGAGAAAAGATTGGCGATATTTCGACAAAAGAACGTTGGATTTATTTTTCAATCGTATAATCTGATGGGTGCTTTAACGGCCCTTGAAAATGTCGCAATGCCGTTAACCTTTCGTGGAATTGGAAGTAAAAGGCGAAATGCCGCAGCAAAGAAAATGCTGGAGAATGTTGGATTGGGAGATCGTGTGAAACACAAGCCCAATCAGATGTCCGGGGGGCAGCAGCAGCGTGTGGGCATTGCCCGCGCTTTGGTTGGAAAAGCCGAGGTAGTATTTGCCGATGAGCCGACGGGAAACCTCGATTCGAAAACCAGTGCAGAGGTTATGAAGTTAATGGTGGATATTTGCAAGCACAACAATCAAGCGCTAGTGATTGTCACCCATGACGGAAGTGTTGGACAATATGCCGATAAGATCGTCTCAATTTTGGACGGCGAGGTGCAGAATATCGTAGTGAAAGGGGAAAAAAAACATGAGCAAGCGTAAGGCGGTGGCATTCATCAGTATCTTGATGATTTTGGTCACTTTGATTCCAACAGGATTTGCGGATGGCGTTCAAGACGTAACAATTTCCATGACGTCGATTTCTTCGAGTAAAATCGAGGAGGGAGATACGTTCAGTATGGGAATTTCAGTATCAAATGATACGGGTGATGAGATTCAAATAAGAAGTGTGCGAACGCAGGATTCATCTTTCCAAATCACCTACATATCTCCCGGAGTGGGCGGAATGATTAAGGACCATAATGTTGTGCCGGTGGACAATCCGAGGTATGAAAATGGCGAATATACGTTAAATTTGAAATATTACGGCGGCAAGAAGGATTTAACGATCGCCGTGGACTATGAAATAGGGACTGAAACATATACTGCGACATTACGGACGGCTATGCCGGCAATTCCCGTATGGGAAACTGACGACGATGCGGATTCATCTAACGATTACGCGCCGACTGTAATCGTAGATCCAACCCAGACCATTCCAACATTGACGGCGGGACGCGCCAATACGATTCAAATTGGATTTGTGAATGATGCTTCCTATGATGCGAAGAACATCAAGATCGAGCCGCAAATTTTGGGGATTGCGAATAGTCCCTTTGAGGTGAAGCAGGTATCGATTGTAAAAACGATTGCTGAGTTGAAGGCGGATAAATATGAGGCTGTTAGTTTTTCAGTCGACGTGAAGGGGAATGCTTCTTCCGGTCAGGTGATTATTCCAATCAAGGTGACCTATGAAAACACCTTTGGCGACGAATTCTCATCAACGATCAACTACTATGTGAAAGTGCAAAATTCCAATGCAATGCCGGTGATTGCCGTTCAGTCCATGAAATTGGACAAGGGGACTTTGAATGCGGGAACAAACGATATCTTGCGAATAACGTTGAAAAATACCGGATCCTTGCAGGTGAAGAACCTTTCTGCAAAGATCAGCGGGTTTACAGCCAATGGCATTCAATTGAACAATGCGGTGGATACGCAATTTATCACGCAGATCAATGGCGGACAAGTGGCGGTATTGAGTTTCCCTGTAGCGGCTTATGAGAAAATTATGACAGGAAATCAGTCTTTGAACTTGTCATTCACCTATGAAGACGCCTATGGAAAAGCCGGGGAGAATGCGGCGACAATCTTTGTGCCAGTGGAAGGGGAAACTGAGGCTTCCAGTGATGGCAACGCGTATTTGATGTTGGAAACCTATGATTTCGGTGGAGACGCAGTAACAGCGGGCGAATCTTTTGATTTAACGGTCCGCTTCCGCAACTCGAATCCGGAAAATTCCATTGAAAATACCGTGGTGACCATTAGTTCGGAAGAAGGAATCTTTGTACCGGTGCAGAGTTCAAACTCCTTCTATATTGAAAAACTGGGTCCAAAAGAGGTCTATGAACATACCTTTACTTTGAGCCCAAGCCGGGATGCGAAATATCAAAGTTATAAGGTAACCTTTAATATCACACCGAGCCATGGCATCGAGTCGCCGGAAATTAGCATCCCTGTGATCCAAGAGATGCGCTTGAAGATTCAAGAGCCTTCTTATCTGCCACATGCAGAGATTGGAATGCGCATGGATTATGATGTTGATTTCTACAATACAGGAAGAACAACCCTTTACAATCTTGCCATCCGAGCGGAAGGAAACTTTGAAATGCCGGAGGGAGGAGAATCCTATATCGGCAACTTGAATTCAGGATCCAGCAATTACTACAGCTTGACCTTGGTGCCTTCTGAAGAAGCTCTGGAAGGGGTTATCTATTTCGATTATGAAGACGCTGTGGGCGGTGCACATACCAAAGAGATGAAGTTCAGTCTGATTGCGAGCGAGGGCATGTCGGAAGGCAAATTCCCAGGCGGAGATGAATTTCCACCGGATTTCGAAGGGGGTATGGAACCTCCAATCGATGAAAAGAGTGGAATGCCACTTTGGGGCTACGGAATTATCGGCGTGGTTGCCCTGGGCGTTGTTGGTACCATTGTGAAGAAGCGAAAAGCGAAAAAGGCGGAAGAGGAGTTGGATCTCGATGAATAGTATCGATCTTTTCCTGATGGGGATTCGGAATCTCTGGCGGAGAAAAGCGAGAACCTTCCTAACGGTCTTGGGCGTGATTATTGGGACAACAGCCATCATTGTCATGGTTTCCTTGGGCCTTGGGATGGAACGCGCGTTTATGGAACAAATGGCGTCAATGGGAAGTCTGACCAATGTCACAGTCTATAAGAATTGGGAAGGCGGATCGGATACAGAGTTGAATCAAAAGGCGATTGAGAGTTTCAAAAATATTGAGAATGTAGAGGCTGTCTTGGCGCAAAAGAACAGTTATATGAAGATCAGTACCGGAAAGTATATTGCGGATTTGGGAATTAATGGCGTTGATTTGGATGCACTGGAAACCTTTGGATTTCAAACGACAGAAGGCCGATTATTGGAGAGTACCGATAAAAACGGATTGCTGTTTGGTGCTCAAGCCATGAATGAATTTTACAATCCGAGAAAGAAGCAGAATCGATGGGAACAAGAGGTCGAAATTGATCTTTTGGAGCAGAAGCGGATGGTGATTACCACGGATCATATGTATGGAGAGCCCGTACAAGATATGAGCGGGGACATGAAACGGCCGAAGCCCCATGATACCAAGGTTGTTGGTATCCTAGAGGAGTCGCAGGATATACGGGGCTGGGGCATTTATATGGACATCAACGATATGCAAAAGATCCTTGAGGCGGATGCCAAGGTAACGGGACAAAAATTCGATAAAAATCTTGTTTATGACGATGTGACGATCAAGGTGAACGATGTCGACAATGTAGCGGCGGTTTCAGAAACCTTGAAAGTACAGGGCTATCAAACCTGGAGCATGACGGATATGCTGGATGAGATGCGGAACACGGCACGAACCATTCAATTGGTTTTAGCGGGGATTGGCGCTGTTTCCTTGTTTGTTGCAGCCATCGGCATCACCAATACCATGGTTATGTCCATCTATGAGCGAACCCGTGAGATTGGCGTTATGAAAGTGTTGGGATCTCGTTTGATTGATATCAAGCGACTCTTCCTGTTTGAGGCGGCCTTGATCGGCGGGATCGGGGGTTTGATTGGCCTCGGATTGAGTTTTGGGGTCTCGAAACTCATCAACCAGGTGGGTGCTGGCGCCTTGGGAATGGGGGATACATCGGGGATCTCCTATATTCCAGTTTGGCTGGCTGCCGCGGGCATTGGATTTTCCATGCTGATCGGTTTGATTTCGGGATATTATCCGGCAAAGAGAGCGATGAACTTGTCGGCTCTGGATGCAATACGCACAGAGTAGGGAGAAGGAGAGCAGATTTGCTCTCCTTTGTTTTATGTGGAAAGCCAGTATGATAGAATAGATAGGAATTGAAAGCGCAAGAAGGGTAGAGTATAGATAAGAAAAGCAGAGGGGAGGCAGGACGAGATGAGAGATGCAAATCAAACAGATCGCAAATATCATCAGAAAATGGCGGAGCGCGAGCGTGAGCTGCAGGAAATGATCGAAAGGAAAGAGCGGACGATCGAGCAGCGAATCGCGGGAAAAGAGCCTGGATATGAAAAAAGACATAAGGTAGTTCCCATTCGGAGAGAAAAACATAAGCCGAGAGTCAAGAAAACCAGGGAAGAAAATTGGTTGGGGGAACAATCGTCTCCGAGACAATCGTCTCCAAGACAGGCGCCTCAACAACAGGAACCGAGACAATCGTCTACCAGACAACCGTCTGCCAGACAATTCGAATCGAGAGCCGAGGAGGTCAAATCGACCTTTCAGAATTGGGGCGATTCTCGTTCGAAAACTTCAACGGATAATTCCAAGACCCTGGGCCGTGTGATTCGCACGGTTGTCATCCTTTATATCGTATTTGGCGTGTTCGCGGGAGTGGTGCCAAGGATCGTTGGAAATCTGGGCGAATTTGTAACCGATATGAGAGATGAATTCAATTCGCCGGAGCCGGAGCCGGGACTCGAGTTTGTCACCGAAGAAGCAGTCAGGGAAGAGCAGGTTTTCATGCGAACGGATTCGGTGGATTTCATGATAAAGACCGAGGACTGGATGGAAATATTGGATCAAGCCCAGAGTTTTCTGGCCTTTGAGTACGCCCCAGAGAGTGAAAAGCTCAGTGGGGAAAATTGGTTGGTTGAGTTGCAGAATGAAATGCCGGTCTATGAGATCACGCCGCCGGAGTCTTTGGTGACATATTGGGACTTCTTCTTGCAGGAATACGACTGGACCATGATGATGATGAATAAAGCGGTGAACGAAGAATCCTTTGAGGGAGATTTTGAATCGCTGAATCTTTTGCAATACGACAAGTTCGCCGAGCTTGTACGGGTTTGGAATGATGAAGGCGTTGAATACGAGGTTTCATTCCGGGATTATGACTACAAATTAATACCTGTGACAGAATAGGAGGACAGTATGAATCGATTGGAAAATGAAAAGATCCGCATTGCGGTCAGAGAGCGTGGTGCGGAACTGACAAGCATCTACCATAAAGGATTGCAGAAGGAGTACTTGTGGCAGGCGGATCCCACTTATTGGGGCAAGCATGCACCGGTGCTATTCCCTGTGATCGGTGCGCTTCGAGATGAGCAGTTTATCTATGAAGGCAAGGTTTTCAACCTTTCCAAGCATGGCTTTGCGCGGGATCTGGACTTCCTTCTGGTGGAGATGGGAGTAGACTATTTGGAGTATGAACTCGAGGCTAACGAGGAGACAATGGCGAGTTATCCCTTCGATTTTTCTTTGCGCATTCGTTATACATTGGAAGAAGAAACCGTTCATACGGATTATTTCGTGAAGAACAAAGGCGGAGAAGAAATGTTTTATTCTCTGGGGGCGCATCCAGCATTTAACTGGCCGTTGGAACCGGAGGAAGATTTTTCGGATTATCATCTGCGCTTTGCAAAGCAGGAGAATTTGGATCGCCTCATGATCAATATAGATACAGGTCTTCGCAATCTTGAAAGAGTAAATGTGGTGGAAGAGTCGCAAATCTTGAACCTGGATCATGCCCTGTTCCAAGAGGACGCCTTGATCTTTGAAGGCGTGGAGTCGGAATGGATTCGGTTCGAAAGCCAGAAGAGCGATCGTTTTATTCAGGTGTCCTTGACGGGATTTACTCATCTGGGGATTTGGACAAAGCCAAACCATGCGCCGTTTCTTTGCATTGAACCCTGGCAAGGATTATGCGATCGGCAGGATGCGACGAAAAAGATCGATCAAAAAGAAGGAATCCGTACGGTGGGTGCCGGGGAAGCGAATCAAGTTCGGCTAACGATCGCCATTGGATAAGGGGAATTTGTTGTTAATAGAAATGGAGTAAGAGTGGGGACTTCTTGTGAAAAGAAGCCCTTTTTTTCTTGCGAAATTTTCATGTGGAGAGTTGACAGGATGATTGGGAAACGATAAAATTGGTATATACAAATATATAACTGGAGGAGCACATGGAGAAAGCTGTAATTTTTGATATGGATGGAGTCATTATCGACAGTGAACAAGCGCATAAGGAAGCCGCGTATGTGTTGATTGATCGATTGGGTTTCTCAGTGAGCGAGCCTTTGTTCGAGACTTTTACAGGCCGGCGCAGTGTGGATTGCTGGCAGATGATGATGGATGCGCAAGAAGAAGTCTTTGATTTGGATCCGGTCAAATTGGCGGAAGAGGAAGAAGAAATCTTCTTTTCGCTATACTACGGAGAAAAACAGGCGGTTTTGGTTGCCGGCGTACAGGAATTGATGATGAAGTTCCGTGCGATGGGTATTCCCATGATCGTGGCATCTTCTTCATCGGTGATCGCCATCGAAAAGATGCTTAGCTTTTTCCGATTGGAATCTGTTTTTTCTGGATTTGTATCCGGTAATAATGTAAGCCACGGCAAGCCGGCGCCGGATATTTTTCTGGCTGCGGCGGAAAAGTTGGGCGCCCGACCCGAGACATGCCTGGTTATCGAGGATTCAGATGCCGGGGTGGAAGCGGCAAGGCGTGCGGGGATGAAGGTGGTTGGATTTGCCAATCCAAATTCCCACAATCAAAAATTGAACGAAGTCGACCTGGTTGTAGATGATTTTATAAGTGAATGGGATCAAATTCAAAAACTGTTGAGGTGAAGAAAGATGAAAGCAATTATTAACGGGAAGATGATTCTTCCAAATGAAGTGGTAGAGAACAAGGTATTGGTTTTTGATCAGCAGATTCAAGAGATCGCAGATGCGATTCCGGAAGGCGCTGAAGTGATTGACGCAAAGGGCGCATATGTAGCGCCAGGTTTCGTGGATGTGCATATCCATGGCGCAGGTGGTCATGATACCATGGAGGGAACGAGAGAAGCCCTGGAGGCGATCAGCAAAAAGATTGTCGCGGATGGCGTAACGAGTTTCTTGCCAACGACGATGACCATGGACAAAGCAGCGATTCGACAAGCCTTTGCGGAAGCAAAATTGGCGATCGACACCGACCTGCCCGGCGCTCGTCCTATTGGAATCAACATGGAAGGACCCTTTATTTCCATGGCCAAGAAGGGCGCTCAGAATCCGGATTATGTTGCGAAGCCGGATTGGTCCTATATCGAAGGATATGAAGATATCATTCGCTTGATGACCATCGCCCCGGAAGAGGACGAGAATCAAAGCTTTATCAAAAAGGTAAAGAAGGAAACCGACATTCGGCTCTCGATTGGGCATTCCAATGCTTCTTTTGAAGAAGCCTTGGCGGGGATCGATGCGGGATGCTCCCATATGACGCATTTCTTCAATGGGATGACGGGATTGAATCATCGAGATCCGGGTTGTGTCGGCGCGGGATTTTCTTCTGATATTTATGTGGAACTGATTACGGATACCATTCATATTCATCCGGGATTGTTCGAATATATTGTGAAATCCAAGGGATTGGATCGAGTGGTCTTGATTACGGATTGCATTATGGCCGGCGGTTTGGAAGATGGAGAGTACGCCTTGGGCGGACAGGCTGTAACCGTGGCGGGAGGCGCCGCGCGGCTTAAGGATGGAACCCTTGCGGGAAGCACCCATAGCATGATTAAAGCCGTGCAGAATGTAAAAGAGCATACAGACTTTAGCTTTCCAGAAGTAGTGAGAATGGCAACCTTGACACCGGCCGCTTCCATTGGCGCGGATACGATGAAAGGAAGTTTGGAGATTGGCAAGGATGCCGACTTTGTACTTTTTGACGAGGAATTTCGGGTTCAGACAACCATCATTGCCGGAGAAAGTCGATATCAAGCATAGAATGAGAGCCTTTGGCTCTTTTTTCTTACCCTTTTTTTGGAATTCGGTGGAAGAAATCAGAGGAGAAGTGCTACAATGGAAGGGAGATGCAAGGGGGGAAGAGATGAAGCGGTGGAAAGAATTGAGTGTTGGATTGATCATCTTGACCTTTGTGATCCTGTTGATTGCAGGCGCTCGTTGGATGAATCAACCGACGAAACAAATCATCCCGAAGTCTTCGGAGGGTTCGGGAGACTGGATGCGGGAATGGAAGCTGAAAAAGAATCTATCGGATGGCGTAGTTTTTGGGACTGGGTGGTTGTTTCAAGAGGGGTCGTGGCTGCGATCCTATGATTTGGAAGGAACCCTTTTGTTCGAGCGGCAAATCTCCATGCAGGATGATTGGAGCACGTCGGAACGGCGCCTATATATTTATAATCGAGCGACGGGGAAGATTGAATGCTTGTCGCCGACCTATGAACCCCTATGGGCCATTAGTTTTATGCGGCCGATAGAATCGGTATTTTCTTATGAAGGGCTGCTGGCAGTTGGAGCAAAGAGCGGTCAAACCAGTGAGCAATTGATGATTCTTGATCCGGAAGCCGGTCAGGTCATCGCAAACTTGTCATCGCCCAATACGACCCTGCTGCTTGCCAATCGCGGCGATGCGGGATACTTTGTATCGGGAATTCAAATGAAAGACGGGTATTGGCGGAATTATATTTTGCACTTTGATAAAGCGGGGAACTGCTTGGATGATTTAAAGGTAAATGAACCGGTGGTTTTGGCAACGCGGATGGTGGATGGGGAAACCATGTTAATGGTCTCGCAAAGAGCCTTGGCGCTTTATCAGAAAGAAGCCATTGCGAAGCGGATCGAGTTGGATGCCACGCCACAGGCCGTTGAAATTCAAGCGGCGGAAATTGATTGCTTGTTGGCCAGCGAGTCGTCTGGCGAGATCATTCGGCTGGATAAAGAGTTGAATGTGGTGAAGCGATTGGCCAATTTGCCGACATTTGCGCATTTGGTTCGATATCAGGGGTATTATTATCTTTGGAATGAAGAAGAATGGGGCATGGTCGAGATGGAATCCATGACCTATATTCCGGGAACCGAGTCGGAAGAAAAGATATGGGCTCTTGCACCGGTAGACGGAGAATTGTGGCTGGTGCATGAGTATGGGATAGATCTGCTTTATTGGCAGAAGGAGGCGTAGTCCATGGATGGAATAATGACACTTATATCGGGAACAAACTTATTGGATATCATCGTCTTATGTTTGGTTTTGTGGTTTTCAATTTCAGGTGCAGTGAAGGGTTTTGTCTATACCTTCTTTAAATTGGTGGGCTTGATTTTGTCGGCTTATTTGGCGAAGGTATATAGCGCGGTGGTTTCCAATTATTTGGCGACTCATTTTCAATGGGCGGAAGAAAGCGTCTTGCAGATTCAATTGTTTTTGACGGGGATCTTGGATAAAATCGGAATCAATGCGGAGCTGATCGATCAACTGAAGCTGGAGCAGGTGCAGGGCTTATTGACACCGGATGTGAAGGCGGGATTAAGCGCTCAAGGGATACCGCCCGAGGTGGCGGAGAAGGTGCTGGCATCAAAACATTTGGCTGTTTTAGCCATGGATCAAGGCAGTATTTCGGGGATTACGGGCCATTTGAGCCAGATGATTTTCTCGGGGCTGGTTATGATCGTTTTGTTTTTGTTTTTTTATGCCATTACGTCGCTATTGGTCATGCTGCTTGATCGCATTGCCGATCTGCCTGTGTTGAGAACGATGAATGCATTTCTGGGATTTCTGTTTGGTTTGCTCAAAGCGGTGGTGCTGATCTGGGTTTTGATGGCGATGGTGCAACCGTATACCTTGGTCAATCCCGATGCGGTGATTTCTCAATGGGTGCAGACGGCGAAACTTGGCCACTGGTTATTTATGTATAATCCCATTGCATGGTTTGTCTTTCGATAGATAAGGAGTGCATATGAATCTTGACTGGCTCTATATTGTTTTATTGTTGATCGGCATTGAAATTGGACATCGAAAGGGACTTATTTTTTCTGCAGGCATTTTGCTTTTGCTTTTTCCCATAAGGATGCTGAGTTATCGACTTGCATTTTTGATTTCTGATCTCTTTTTGAACGGGTTTAAGGGGATTTTGGATTTTAAATTGCAATGGACGGAATCCGTGATCCGTACCGTGGAAGCGGGGGATCTCGCGCATTTTTCTGAGGGAAGCAGGCTTTTGCTGCAGCATCCCATGATGCAAAATGATCGAGTGTCGAGCTGGATCAGTGAGATGACGCCTGAAATGATCTACACCCCGGGAGGCATCGATCGATTATCTGATTTGAATTTGATTCAGGGGACTGCCTTTGCGAGCTTGCTCGTTTTATTGGCAATTGCAATGATACTTGTGGGGCGGATTACCCGCAAACTAGAAGTTGGAAAACATGATCGAATTGGCGGAGCGGTGGTATTTTCCATCGTTGGCTTGTTTCTTGTGTATCAAGCGCTTTTGATGGTGGCGCCGAGTGTTTGGCTGGTTCCGGCAAGCCCGATTGCACAATGGGTGGCGGATAGCTGGCTCATCAAGGAATTTTTTGCGCATAATCCGTTGATGTATATGTAGGAGGAGAAAAAAGATGAAGGTAAATGCAATCGGACTTCCATGTCCGCAACCGGTAATAGAAACAAAAAAAGCGCTGGAATCAATCGAGGCTGGCGTAGTAGAGGTCATTGTCGACAATGTAGTGGCGCGGGAAAATGTGAAAAAAATGGCGACGAAGCTGGGATTTCCCTATGAAGTGAAAGAAGAGGGCGATCATATTGTGGTGATGATCACAAAAGGCGAGGGAATGGTGAAAAAAGAAGTCGTGGAATCGAAATTGGCGCCGCGCACCATTGCCATTGCGGCGGAGACCATGGGCCGCGGCGATGAGGAACTCGGGAGAATTTTGATGAAGGGATTTATTTATACCCTGACGGAAGTGCATCCGTATCCCCAGACGATTCTCTTTTACAATGGTGGAGTCAAGCTTGCCTGCGAGGGTGCGGAAAGCATCGAGGATCTTGAAAAGCTGGAGGCTGCCGGGGTTGAAATCTTGGTATGCGGAACCTGCTTGAATTATTTTTCCCTCGGTGATAAAATGGCCGTTGGGTCGGTGAGCAATATGTACTCAATTGTAGAGGCTTTGCAAGAAACCGAAAATACGTTGATTTTATCATAGGAGACGGCATGGATATTTTTTATATTTTCACCTTTGATTCTACGCAGCAAGCGATGCGATGCGAGAAGGAATTGAAAGAAGAGGGATTTACGGTTCGGATTATTCCGACGCCAAGGGAAATTACGGCAAGCTGTGGATTGTCCTTGCGTTTTGAAAAAAAGGATCAGGGGATCATCCAAGACAAGGTGCGGGAACAAGGTCTTGAAATCATGGGGATCTATCGCGTAGAGAAGGAAGGACTGAAAAAGCAGGTCTTTCCCGTAAGTGAAGAATAAGGGAGGCTTAGATGGCGGTTATTCGGAAATATTATGTGGGCGACATTTTATGGTTGAAGAAACAGCATCCTTGCGGATCCCATGAATGGAAAGTGATTCGAACGGGTGCGGATATGAAATTGAAATGCATGGGCTGTGAGCGGGAAGTTTGGATTGAACGTCGCGAGCTTCATAAAAGAGTCAAAAAGGTGGTGCTTTCCATGGCGCCCAAAGAAGAGGATGAGTAACCAGCGCAGATGCGCTGGTCTTTTTCGTTTAGAGAAAAAGACCAGCGAGTGCGAACGGAAACGAAATATGACGAACTTGAAACAAAATTCGAAAAGAGTTATAATGGGACTAATTTATTTGAAGAAAACATGGGTTGATTGAATATTAAGAGAATATTACAGATTCATGTTGGAATCGTAACAGATCTTTGCGGAATTGGAGCAGGAACTCAGGTACAATAAAAGCAGGAAAACGTTTTGATGGAGGGGTAAAAATGAAGTATGCAAATCGAATGGACCGAATTAAGGCATCAGAGATCAGAGAACTATTGAAATTAACTCAGCGACCTGAAATCATTTCATTTGCTGGTGGATTGCCGGCGCCGGAATTGTTTCCGCTGGAGGCTGTTGAAAAAGCCATGGTTGAAACGATGCAAAAGCAAGGAGCTCGTGCGCTTCAATATGGACCAACGGAAGGTTATGATCCGCTCAGGAAACATATTGCGGGTTTGATGGGCGCCATGGGAATTGAAACCGACTACAACAATATCTTGGTGACCAATGGCTCTCAACAAGGGCTTGATTTTGCCGGCCGCGTGTTCTTGAATGAAGACGACTATGTGATCGTGGAAAGCCCAAGCTATCTGGGCGCGATCAATGCCTTTAAAGCGTATGAATGTAATTTCCTCGAAGTGGATACCGATGCTGACGGGATGCTGATGGATCAGTTGGAAGCAACCATTCGCGAGCATGGCGACAAGGTGAAGATGATCTATGTGATTCCTGATTTCCAAAATCCATCAGGACGAACTTGGTCTTTGGAACGAAGACAACAATTGCTGGCGCTTGCGAAGCAATACGATTTGCCGATTCTCGAGGACAATCCTTATGGCTTGTTGCGATTTGAAGGAGAGCATATGCCATCGATTCGCAGCATGGATGATGATGGACGTGTCATCTTCTTGGGAACCTTCTCGAAGATCTTGATTCCAGGCTTCCGATTGGGCTGGGTTGAGGCGGATCAGGAAGTCTTGCAGAAATTTATTTTGTGCAAGCAGGGCGCGGATTTGCAGGCAAGCACGGTCAATCAGATTACGGCAGCCAATTTGATGGATGAATTTGATATCTATGAACATATTGAAAACTTGAAGCGGGTTTATCGGAAACGACGCGACGCGATGCTTAAAGCGATGGATGCTTATTTCCCTGAAGGGGTGACGTATACAAGACCGACAGGCGGCTTGTTTACCTGGGTTGAATTGCCAGAGCGCGTTAATACAACAGAGCTGGGCGTGAAAGCCATTGAGCATCTGGTTGCTTTTGTACCAGGGGCTTCTTTCTTTCCGAATTCGGGGAATCAGCATTGCATGCGAATCAATTATTCCATGATGAATGAAGAAAAGATTGAAGAAGGCATTAAGCGGCTCGGCGAATTGATTCATAAGGAACTATAAGAGATAAACTCCCTTGGGCCGCTGGAAAGCGGCTCTTTTTCTTCTTGCTTGCGGATTGGATGAAGGTATGATATACTACTTCGGTGCAACAGTATTCCTTGCCCGCGAGGGCCAGAGTCCATGAGGAGGTGAAAGAAATGAGAAAATATGAATTAGGCTTGGTTGTTAAACCAGACTTGACTGATGAAGCACGTGTTGCTGTGGTCGCTAAGTTCCAAGGTATTATCGAAGCTCAAAAAGGATCCATCGTGAAGTTTGACGACTGGGGAAAAAGAAAGCTTGCTTACGAGATCGAGAAGTATCGTGAAGGTTTCTACTCATTTACAACGTTTGAAGGTAACGAAGACGCAGTAAACGAATTGAACCGTATCGCGCGTATTTCAGAGGAGTTACTTCGACACTTAATTATTCGTGTGGAAGACTAGTCCGAAAGGGTGGAATTTGAATGAATAAAGTAATCTTAATTGGTCGATTGACACAAGATCCAGAATTGCGATTCTCACAAGGCAGCAATATGGCTGTCGCCCGCTTTACTGTTGCGGTAGATAAGGGATACTCTCGTGATAAGCGAGATGATATGGCAAAACAAGGGAAGCCAACAGCAGATTTCCCCCGTGTGGTTGTCTTCGGACGCCAAGCGGAAAATTGTACAAATTACTTATCAAAAGGGCGCATGGTTGCAGTAGAGGGAAGCATTCAAACGGGTTCTTATACGAATCAAGAGGGACGAAAGATTTATACAACAGAAGTGTTGGCAAATCGAGTTGAATTTATTGAGCGAGCCAATGCATCGCAAAGTGCGGGTCAGCCAAGTCAACAACGCCCATCATTCGATAATCGTCCAGCACCACAGACGCAAAACAAAACTCAAACGAATTCCAACGATGATTTCGACAGTTTCAGTCAGATTAATGACGACGAGATACCATTTTAAAGGAGGAAACGAACATGGCAGGAAAACCTCGTTTTCGCAAACGCAGAAAAGTAAATCCTTTTGCTGGCGATAACATGAAAAAAATCAACTATAAAAATGTTGAGGTTCTTCGCAAATGTGTAACGGACCGTGGCAAGATTTTACCGCGACGTGTCTTAGGCACAACAGCCGTAGCACAGCGAAAAGTGACAATTGAAATCAAGCGGGCACGCCAACTGGCATTGCTTCCGTACACAGCAGAATAAGAAGTTCACCCACAGAAATGTGGGTGTTTTTTTATGCGAAATCAATGAAAAGAACAACCGGCAGGTCGAAGGCTTGTGTGGTTATTTTTATGTTACAATGGATGCAGCGAGGTGAGAGAATGATAGAGGTAGCGGTGGGAATCGCCATGAGGGAAGATGGCGCGGTTCTTGTGGGACAACGGAAACCGGAAGCGATTCATGGCGGGAAGTGGGAATTTCCCGGAGGGAAGATCGAACCGGGAGAAACGCCAAAAGAAGCCTTGATTCGGGAATGGCAAGAAGAATTATCGGCAAACTTGCGCGGAGTTCAGCCGTGGAAGCGAGTGGATGTTGTCTATGGCGAGCGGAAGGTCGCGCTATTTTTATTGTTTTGCCAATCTCTTGGGGAAATAACCCCCAATGTTTATCAACAAGTGGCTTGTAAGCAACCAAAAGAATTGCTGGAAATGGATCTCTTGGAAGGAGATCTCCTTTTTCTTACGGATTTGATTGCATGGGAAGTGAGTTCGGATCGACCGGACGTGCTTCATTTTCTGGATTGGTATCAAATTCACGCGCGAGAATTGCCTTGGCGGGAAACGACGGATCCCTATCGGATCTGGCTTTCTGAGATCATGCTGCAACAGACGCGGGTCGAGACGGTGAAAGACTACTACGAGCGGTTTTTGATCCGATTTCCAACCGTGGAGGATCTGGCGAAGGCTTCTGAAGAAGCCGTGATGAAGGCATGGGAAGGGCTGGGCTATTACTCTCGGGCAAGAAATCTGCATGCATGCGCCAAGCACGTTGCGGAGAACGGTGGCGAATTCCCACAAACCCGAAAGGAGTTGTTAACCCTTCCGGGAATCGGAGACTATACGGCCGGTGCGGTGGCCAGTTTTGCCTTCGGGGAGCGAGTACCTGCCGTGGACGGGAATGTGTTGCGGGTTGCGGCTCGCTGGTTTGGCATCTGGGAAGATATTATGAAGCCTAAGACCAGAACATTGATTACAGAGCGGATCCATGAGATTCTTCCCGAGGATACGGCAAGCTTTAATCAGGGGATGATGGAACTCGGTGCAACCATTTGTATCCCGAAGAATCCTGCATGCGGTCGGTGTCCCCTGGAAGGGGACTGCTATGCCCGGTGGCATCGGGAGCAGGATGAGTTGCCCATTAAAAGCAAAAAGAAAAAGCCGAAACACGTGGAAGTCGCTGTGGGTTGGATTCATGTTGAGGATCGAGTCATGCTGGTAAAGCGGCCGGCCGAGGGCTTATTGGCCGGGTTATGGGGTTTTCCCGTCGGAGAGGGAGAAACCCAGGAAGAAGCGCTTCGAGCCTTGCTTGATTATATGGATGAAATGTTTGATCTGCAGGTTGGACCGGGTCGGAAAGGACATTCAGCGGAACATATCTTTACCCATCGTGTTTGGGCAATGACGGGGTATCACTTCGAGGTGTCAGAAAGCCCGGCGGTGGAGTATCCGGTGAATCGAATTTTGAAACCGGAAGAATTTGATCAGCTGGCGATTCCGACTGCTTTTCAAAAGATCATAAAAAAAGGAAGCCGCTAGGCTTCTCTTTGTTTTATGCTTCTACTGGTTCCATAAATTCAATTCGCTCACCGTTGGGGCCTTCAGTAAAGAGAAGCAGGCTGCCGTCGATTGGCGTGTTGATTTCTTTGGTGATCGGGTATCCAGCATTGATTAAAGCCGCTTTCACCTCTTGGTTGGATTCAGAATAGAAGGCGAAATGATTGATTACACCTGTAGATCCGATTTGATCATTATTGGCCTTGTAAACAAACTCAAGGGTAAGTGTGCCATGGGTAAGAAACAGCAATTGATTTTCTCCCCCTGTAAATTCGTGGGTAGCGGTAAATCCCAATAGATCTACATAGAACTGGCGTGACGCTTCCAGATCATTGGTACGAATCGCCACATGTGCCGGTTTGATTTTCATAGCTTCCTCCTTTAATAGATATCATCTTTAGTATAAAAGAAATCGAAAGAAAGAGGAAGGAAACGAAAGAAAGAATGGATTAAATGTTTGAAAATTAGGAGGAATTGGATATGACAATAGCGGTGTTCCATCAGCGGATGCAGGAGAATATGCAAAGGGTCATGGTTGGAAAAGAGGCGCAGATCACGCAAGTCTTAACCGCTTTTTTATGCGGAGGACATGTTTTGTTGGAAGATGTGCCGGGCCTTGGAAAGACCAAATTGGCGCGTTCTTTATCCCGTTCTTTGAACCTTCCCTTTGCACGGATTCAATTTACACCGGATTTGCTGCCATCGGACATTACGGGCGTGAATGTATTTATGCCGAATAAGGGTCGGTTTGAATTGCGCAAGGGTCCCTTGATGACTTCCTTTGTGCTGGCGGACGAGATTAATCGCGCCACGCCGCGGACGCAGTCGAGTTTGTTGGAAGCCATGGAAGAGCAGCAGGTTACCATCGATGGAGAGACCCATGTTTTGGGACGGCCATTTTTCGTAATTGCAACACAAAATCCCATTGAAACCGGGGGAACCTTTCCCTTGCCAGAGGCGCAATTGGATCGTTTCTTTATGAAAATCTCCTTGGGATATCCAAGTATGGAAGAAGAGGCGATGATCCTTTCCCGTTTTGAAGGGAAAGATCCCCTCGTGGACCTAGAAGCCGTCGTCGGATCCGAAGAAATTTTGGAAGCCGTCAAGGAAACGGAAAGGGTGATTGTGAATGAAGCCATTCGCGCGTATATTTTGCGATTGGTGCAGAAGACACGAAATCATCTTGATTTGCGTATGGGAGTTTCACCACGGGGTTCTTTGGCGCTCTTTAAAGGTGCGCGCGCCTACGCGGCATTGTCGGGACGGGATTATGTGCTGCCGGATGATGTACAAGCTCTTTTTGTGCCCGTTGTCGCACATCGGATGATTTTGTCAGGCGAGGCTCGGATGCGGGGGAAAACAATAGAAGCGGTTGCAAAAGAGATTTTAATGGAAGAAGCGGTGCCAATGGAGGAGGCGAATCACCATGTTGATTAGAGGGGGATTAATCCTAGGATTGATTCTGCTTCTTGTGGTGAAATGGAAAGATTGGTCCGTTATTGGATTGAAAACAAAAAGGACATGTCGGGATCGGTCCATCTTTTTGGGCGATGAAACGGTCCTCTCCTTTATGATTGAGAATCGAAAAGCATTGCCTTTGCCGTGGATTCAATGGGAGATGGCTTTGCCGGACGGCATTCATGAAACGGGCATGCCGGAGAGAGAACGGTTGTTGGTAACCAGTTCATTGCTTCCCTATCAGAGGTTGAAGCGCCGGGTATCTGTGGAGGCGACAAAGCGGGGATATTATGTCTTTCGAGAAACAAAGATTGTGATTGGCGATTTGTTTGGGGTGGTGAAAGCGGAGTATTCCGATGAGAAGTTTGACACTCTTTCCGTTTATCCCAATGTAGAGGCATTGACTTCGATTCTGCCCTTGGCGGCATTCCCACAGGGGGATGTCTCGGTAAGGCGGTGGATTCTGCCGGATTTGTATCAGCCCGTTGGGGCGAGGGAGTATCATCCGGGGGACCCCATGCGTATGATGGATTGGAAATCGACAGCGCGGCATGGGATGCTGATGGTACGGGAATTTGGATATACGGCAGAACCGCGCCTTTTTATCTTACTGAATATGGGAGAGAGTTTTCGCCATTTGGTGAGTCCTGATGAACGGGAGCGTTTGATAACTTTTGCGGCAAGCCTGGGGGTTCATGCCATTGAGGAAAAGATTCCAGTGGCCTATGAAACCAATGCCTTCTTGCGGGCTGACGATCCGTGCATGGAACGCGTACCCGTTTGGCATGCCGAGCGAGGCTGTCAAATCTTAGAAAAGTCCGCGCGAATTGCCGATCAGGTAAGCGCTGATTTTCAAGGCGTTTTATGGGAGCGGCTGGTGCAGTTGCCAGTGGATACAACCCTGGTTGTTGTGGCAGCATCTCTTACGGAGGATGCAAGGGAAATGATCAATCAAGCGCGCTTTGAAGGAAAGTCCGTGCAGCTGGCACTTCTGGAATCGCAGGGAGTTAATGATCAGAATATCCAAATTCCATGGGGGGAGAGATCGACAAATGGCAGCTAAATGGAATCGAATGATTGGAACGGTTAACTGGATTTTCTATGCCTTGATGCGATCCTTGATTCCTGGCGGAGTGATTCTTCACTTCTTTGGGATTCCCTATAGCGGTGCGCTTTTTGGATTTAGTTTGGTGCTGGTTGTCTTTGCTTATCGAAGACAGAAGACCTTGCAGCCGGCCGAAACGACTTTTTGGCTGATGGCGGCGATTATCTTTTCTTTTTGGCAATTTGATTTGGTGCTGACTCGTCAGTGGGTGATGGTGATTCTATACGGGCTTTGGATTTTGAATCAGCCGCAACTGGAAACCTATTTAATCCCTGGCGCCTTTGGAAGATCATTACTTGTTTCTTTGGGGATGATCTTTGTGATTCTGACAGCAACGCCCATGGTGGGTTGGGAGGAGACGTACGCATTTATTCAGTGGAGCATTCCGGTTTATCTGCTTTCTGCCGCCTTGATGATGGTGCGAGTCAATCTTTTGATGGTGTATCGGCAAAGGGACGGCCATCAGATCAACCAAGAGAAAAATCTTTTGTTGTTTAATGGGGTTTCCATGGTCTTTTTTGTTATCGGCGGATTTTTCTTCTTTTCTGCATGGATGCCGCCCAGCTGGACCTCGGGGATCACTACGGTTTTGGGTCAGTTGATTACCTGGATTTTATATCCGCTGGCCGTTGTGCTGGCGAAGGGCACCCAGCTTCTGAAGAAGTTGATTCTCTTGTTCAAGCCTGACCAAGTCAACCAGGCACCAACAGAGGGCGGCTTGCCAGATGGAGATGTGAGTTTGGGATCGGAAATGATAACACCCTTTATGCAATGGGCGGGTTGGTTCATTCTGATTGCGTTCTTAGTTGTTGTCATGGTGGTGACCATGCGACGAAGAAAACAGGGATTGGCTGTGCAGGAAGAGAAGCCGCAAGTGGAAGAAAAGAGTTTTATGAGTTTTGATGAGATCTTTAGTCGACGAAAGAAACCGGTGGATGAAGAAAAAATGAAACAGGGCGAAGCCCTGTCTCGGTATCGACAATTGTTTGCGAAATGGCTGAGGCTTTTAAACCGGCAAAAACCTTTTTTTCAACCTGCGATGACGCCGAATCAAATTGTGGAGTTTGTGGGGGATTTGGGGATAAGTTGGGAAGAATCGAGCTCGCTTGTGGATATCTACAACCGAGTCCGCTATCGAGGCGATCAAGCTACCCCTTTGGAAGAAGAAAAAATGGAAAATGCAGTCAGACGACTTGAAGAAAATCAGAAAATTCAATAGAATAATAGAAAGGAGATGATCGGATGAATATTCCCTTTATGAAATATCAGGGGCTTGGAAATGATTTTATTATTTTCCAGGCGATGAAAATCGTAGAAATCAAGCGGCCGGAGTTGGCTATCGCGGTATGTGATCGGCACTTTGGAATCGGCGCCGACGGTATGGTGGTCTTGTCGGAAGGCCAGGATTTGAAGATGGATTTTTACAACAACGACGGGACCGTTGCGCCTATGTGCGGAAACGCCAGCCGATGTATTGCCAAATATGCGGTTGAGCAGAACTTGGTGGAAGGCAATGCCTTTACTCTGGAAACTTTGGGTGGGCCTGTAGGACTTTCCATTTTGGAAGACGGAAGGGTGCAGGTGGACTTGGGCGAGCCGGACTATTCGGTTGATCAGGTTCCGGTGAAATATGAAAAGTCGGAGATGATTCAAGAACCGATTGAAGCGGGTGGAGAAACCTTTGAATGGACGGGTGTATTTATGCTGACCACCCATGCAGTGACCTTTGTTGAAGAGCAAAGCGATGAGTTGATCAGCACAGTCGGTTCGGCAATCGAAAATATGACGGATCGATTTCCCATTAAGACCAATGCAAACTTTGTGAAAAAGCTGGATGATCACACCCTGCGGTTGATGACTTGGGAACGGGGCGCGGGAAGAACTCTTGCCTGCGGAACCGGAGCCTGTGCAACGGTTGCGGTATCGGACCGCCTGGGGATTACCAAGGGCCGGGTTCGCGTGATTATGGATGGCGGCGAGCTTGAGGTATTTGTTGAAAACAATCGCGTCTTTATGATCGGAACTGGAGAAAAGATCGCGGAAGGAACCTATTGCTACGCGGAGTAGATTTTTGATTGAGATTCCCATTAATTGGGAATCTTTATTATATAGACTAAAGAATGAGAGGCAGAACGTATGGAAGGAATTTTCTTGGGAATTGTAGTCGGATTGCAGCTTCGGTTTGACTGGTCGGGGGATTGGAAGCGTCGGATTACAAAGACCTTGTTTCTACCGACGTTGTTGCTTTTTTATGTCTTGCGGGCGCGTGTGCTCGCTCCGATTCTGATCGGCGCGCTGTTCTTCGGCTGGATTGGGGATCTCTTTATGATGTTTCCTAGCGGGCATCGCTGGAAGATGGTGGGACCGGTTTCTTTTGGAATCGGACACCTTTTCTATACGGCGGCCTTTATCCAATACGGGGGAATTGCGGAAATACCCCTAAGCGGATTTGGGGTGTTGCTCTTTTATCCCCTTTGGATCCTGGTGGGATATCGCTTGATGGGGAAAAATCTGAAACAGACGGGACACGTGTTTGAACTGGCGATTCTCTATGCGGGTATAATTGGATGCATGAGTCTTTTCGCATTTTCCATGGTGTTTACTCAGGGAACCGTCTTGCCCTTCGTTGGCGCAATGATTTTCATTGCTTCCGACACCATGGTCATGTATCGGAAATATGGAGTCGCCTTTCCAAAAAATAAATTTTGGGTGATTGCGACTTATATGTTGGCGCAAATTTTGATCGTGCTTGGATTTGTTGCCATCTAAAGGGAAGGGGGTGTATGGATCGGATGAAAGAGAAGCGAATTAAGGAAATTCAGGAATTGATTCATTCATCGCGCGGTTCAGATCCGAAAAAATTACAGACCCTTTCGCGGGAATTGTTTCGAAACAGTCGAAAGGCCGGGGATGAGGAAGGGGTTGCTTATGCCCTCTATGCCCAAGGCATGGCATTCTTGAATCAAATGGAAATCAAGCAGGCGCTCGATAAGCTGGAAGAAGCCAGAAAGCATGCTGTGCTTTCAGAGGCACGGGAAACCGAGGTGCGTTCGATCTCGGGTATCGGCTTGTGCCTGATGTTTCAGCAGAACTATGAAGAGGCATTGGAGCAGTTTTTAGACTATATGCGCTTGTACTATGAATATGATGTGGAAACCAAATTCTATGCGGTATTGAACAATGTGGGCGAAATCTTTCGGCATTTGGGGAAGTATGATTCTGCATTGCAGTATTATTTGGAAGCTCAGGAGGTCTGCAATCCTGAAGATCATGAGTTTTTGTGGGTATTGAAAACCAATATCGCCAATACTCATATCAAATTGGGCGACGCGGATCAGGCGCGGCGGTTCCTGGAAGAAGCGCAAACCAGTGGGGATATTCCGGGAGGATCTCATCATGCCATGATGATTCAACAAACTTATGGGCATTTGGCGCATCTGGAGGGTGATTTGGAAAAGGCGCAAGCCCTGCTGAATGAAGCGCTGACGATTTATCGAAAACAACCCTGTTTTGCTTTTTTGATGGAACAGAATGCGGTCTATGAAGAGCTATATCAGATCTATTTGGCGCGGGAAAGATGGGCGAAGGGAGAAGAATTACTTCTGGAAGCGCTGAGTTATACAAAAGAGAACGAGTTGTGGCCGTTGCATATTCAATATCTAGGGCTTTTGGCCAAGCACTTTGAAGAAAGTCATGAAGTCACCAAAGCCTATGATACCCTGAGAAAATTCTTTAGCAGCCAAACGAAATTTGAGGGTATTCGACAAGCGAGAAAACTTCGCAATATTGAGCTTCGGATTGAATTGGATCAGTTGAAAAAAGAGAAGACGGAGCTTCATTCCATTTCCCATATGGATCGTTTGACGGGGCTCTATAACCGTCGCGCCATGCA
Source organism: Eubacteriales bacterium (assembly GCA_030625815.1). Lineage (GTDB taxonomy): Bacteria > Bacillota > Clostridia > Tissierellales > GPF-1 > GPF-1. The sequence goes on along the minus strand of DAOUQF010000033.1, from coordinate 9,377 downwards.
GAATCATTTTGATCGATTCTTGCGGGGCGAGTTTTCGACAGAAGGCGAGGAAATGGTAGGTGTTCTTTTGGATGTGGACTATTTTAAGGAATACAATGATCGCTATGGACATCTGGAAGGGGATCAATGTCTCCGCGAGATCGCGGAGGTATTAACGGATTTGGCGGAAGAACTTGATGGGAACGCGTATCGCTATGGGGGCGATGAATTTTTGATGATGTTTGAATCCCTTCCCATGAAGACCTGCACGTGGTTGGCGGATGAGCTTCTCAAGCGGATTGAAGGTTTGCAAATCTTACATGGGGTTTCTTATGTATCGGAGTGGATCAGCTGCAGTGTAGGCATGTTGATCAACAAGCGCAATACTTTTGACAGTTTTGATCAAGCCTTTCAGAAACTGGATGAAGCGCTGTATACCGCCAAGCGCAAGGGAAGAAATTGTGTGGAGATAAGAGTGATTGAATAAATATGGAACTTGGATTTGATGTTCCTTGGACCGTATCAATCGTATAATGAGAAAGAGGATCAATATGGGCCTGATCATCAGCAGATGGATTTTAAAAATTTCAGTGTTGCTGTTGTTTGCGCTAGGTGGTGTCTATTTTCTTAGAGGCGATCGTTGGCCGGAGAAAAACAGCAAGGCTGTCGGTATCATCATGGTGATTTTGGTCGCTGTTATGATCGTCAGCTTACTGGTCAGTTTCAGCATGGTCGAACCGGCTATGCAATAAGTGCAAAGTAAAGGGGCTATCGATTGCGATAGCCCCTAATTTTTATTCAAATGCGTTAAACCTTTTGGCGATTGCCAGGAATGCGTCGACACCGACACCCAGCACATTTTCATTGAAATCGAAGTGGCTGTTGTGAAGGGGAGCGACGAGTCCTTCTTTTTCATTCCTCGTTCCCAAAAAGAAAAAGAAACCCGGGACTTCCTGTTGATAGAATGAGAAGTCTTCTGCGCCTGCCGACGGTTCTGCCGGCTGGGTTTTAAAACCTGCAAAGGCATGATGGATATTTTCTGTCAGTGCTTCATCGTTTAGTACCGGCGGATAGCAGAAATTGAATTCTGTTTGGATCTTCACCTGATGGGCTTGGGAGAATCCCGTATTGATGGATTGAATCCGCGCCATCAAAAGATCCAAGGTTTCCATGGAGAAGGCGCGCAGGGTTCCTTCCAATCGCGCGGACCCGGCAACGATATTTCGAATGGTGCCGCCAGTTAATTTTCCAAAGCTGACGACAGCGGCTTCCATGGGATTGACGCTTCTGGATACGATGGTTTGATAGGCCAGCAGAAGTTCGGCTGCAACCACCAGGCTGTCTTTGGCCGTGTGTGGCATGGCACCATGGCCGCTTTGACCGATCACATCCACGTTCACTTCGGCATTGGTTGCCATCATGGCGCCCGCCTTGTAGGCGATGACGCCTTCTGGTACCGTGGGGAAGAGATGCAGGCCAAAGATGGCGTCTACTTGATGTTCCCGCAACAATCCCGCATCGCAGATCAATTTTGCGCCCCCGATATTTTCTTCGGCGGGCTGAAAGATCAAAAGAATATTCTCTTTCAAGGTTTTATTCTTCAAGGCTCGAGCGAGCCCCAGAAGGATGGCCATATGGCCGTCATGGCCGCAGGCGTGCATGTAGCCTTGGTGTTTGCTGGCATATGCGGCATCGCTTTCTTCCTGAAGGGGAAGCGCATCCATATCCGCACGAAAAGCATAGGTTTTATTTCCGATTGTTCCGGGCATATATACATAGACCCCTGTCTCTAAAATGCGCTCGGGCGCATAGCCCATCGCTGATAATTGTTGTTCGAGGTATGTGGCGGTTTTACTTTCTTCCAAGCTCGCTTCGGGGATTTGATGCAAGGCGCGTCGATCCGCGATAATCGCTTGGAGGGTTTCAGAATTTGTCATAAATTTACCTCCGAAATTTTCTTTATTATACGTTTGTATGAACAAATTGTCAAAAAAACGTAAAAAACCTTTGACAAGGCTTCGTGCGATGTTTATAATAGGGACAATTAACAAATGAATATTGTTGGGTGTATAAATTGAGGATGCAATGATCAAGAGTACGGAGGGGTCCGGAAAGGGTGAGTTGCCGAAGGGAAGAAATTCCTTGGGCTTATGTTTTAAGAGGCATAAGACTGTCTGTACGAGTCTGCCCAGATTCGTACAAGAAGCGCGTTTATACATGGGGTGAAAGAATGAATCAGCATTTTATGCGGTCATGAGTCTTTTGCTCATGATCGTTTTTTTTATACCCGGAAAGGATGAAGACTATGAGACTATTTGGAACAATGGCAGCAAATGAGGAAAATCACTTGAGCATCGGCGGGGTAGATACCATCGCGCTTGCGAAGAAGCATGGCACACCGCTTTATGTTATGGATCAGGGATTGATCGAAGAAAACATCGAAACCTTTTTACATCGTTTTCAATCGGAAAAATTCGTAACCAATATTGTGTACGCATCAAAAGCATTTTTGAATCTGGCATTTTGTCGATTGATTGTCGAGAAGGGACTGTCCATGGACACCTTGTCGGATGGGGATTTGTATATCGCGAAGCGTGCAGGATTTCCCATGGAGCGAATTGTTATGCATGGCAATTCAAAAAGCATTTCTGAATTAACCATGGCCTTGGATCTTGGTGTTGGTGTAATCGTGGTGGACAATCATGATGAATTTGAAAAACTCGACAGACTCACTCGTGCGCGTAAGCAGATGACGAGAATCCTTGTCCGTGTGAATCCGGGGATCGAAGCCCATACCCATGAGTATATTCAAACCTCCACCTATTCTTCGAAGTTTGGAGAGAGCATCTTTGATCCGAACATTTTCAACTGGTTCACTGAAATGGATGCAGCACCTTATCTTCAGGTGGAGGGCATTCACTGCCATATCGGATCACAGATCTTTGAATCTTCTTCCTTCCTGCAAGCGGTTCGTGTGATGACGGAATTTGTGGCGAAAGTGGAGTCGGAAACGGGGGTTCGACTGACTACCCTGAATCTTGGCGGTGGCTTCGGCGTCTATTATACAGAGGGGGATGATCCCATTGCCCTTGGAAACATGCTCGATGCCATGATCGCTACCTTAGAGGAAGAGATTGCGGATAGAAAGCTTGGCATCAACCGGGTGATGATAGAACCGGGCCGAAGCATTGTCTGCAATGCCGGCACGACCCTGTACACGGTGGAAGCGAGAAAGACGACCTACAGCGGCAAGCGGTATGTTTTGGTAGACGGTGGTATGACGGACAACCCGAGACCAGCCCTCTATCAGGCCGTGTATGAAGGCGTTATTGCCAATCGTATGAATGACGCACCAACTGAAGAGGTTTGTGTGGCAGGGAAGTGCTGTGAGTCGGGGGATGTCTTGATTCAATCCACGATGCTGCAGGCTGCACAAGTCGGCGATGTATTGGCCATTGCGTCAACCGGGGCGTATACCTATTCCATGTCTTCCAATTATAACTCGGTTCGCCGAGCGGCGGTGGTCATGGTCAAAGACGGGCAGGATCGATTGGTAACAAAGCGAGAGTCCTTTGAGGATTTGATTCGAAACGATCTGGATCTGGAGGCGTAAATGGGAACGGTCATGAAATTTGGAGGCACCTCGGTTGCCTCGGTAGAAAAGATGCAGGCAATTGCCCAGTTTGTGCGGCAGCGCCGCGAAACGGGAGAAAATATAGTCGTGGTGGTTTCCGCCATGGGAAAGACGACGGATCAATTGGTCGAGATGGCGATGAATCTAACGGAGACGCCTGATCCACGGGAATTAGACATGCTCCTTTCCACCGGAGAACAGCAAAGTGTCGCCTTGATGGCCATGGGGCTGGATGCCGAAGGTGTTGCAGCCATTTCCATGACGGGGGCCCAGGCGGGGATTCGGACGAAAGGGAAGTATACCAGAAACCGAATCGCGAATATTGATCCGTCGGCGATTGAAGCCCAGCACGCGTTGGGAAAGGTCGTGGTGGTAGCCGGTTTTCAGGGAATGAATGAAGCGGGCGACATTACGACTCTTGGCCGGGGCGGATCCGATACAACGGCCGTTGCCTTAGCAGCGAAGTTAGGATTTGACTGTGCGATCTACACGGATGTGGAAGGCGTGTACAGTGTGGATCCGAGAATTGTGCCATCGGCAAAGAAGCTGGATCAAATCTCCTATGAAGAGATGATGGAGATGGCCGCCTTGGGAGCCGGAGTGATGGAGCCGAGAGCCGTTGAAATTGGAAAGAAATACGGGGTTCCGATTTATGTGGCAAAAAGCCTGTCGGAAAAAACCGGTACATGGATTGACGAGGGAGAAGCAATGGAAAAGAAATTAATAACGGGTTTAAGTGTAAGTGATGAGATCCTGATGGTCACGGTGGAGAAGATTCCCAATGATCCTGGCGCGGTTGCGAGCATCTTTCAAGCGTTGCAGGAACAAGAAATTAATGTGGACATGATTTCACAGACAGCACCCATCGAAGGTACGGTTGCCATCAGTTTCACCTGTGAGGTAGGCGACCGGGAAGGAGTCAGACGAGCGATTCATAAGGTCAAGCATGACGGGATCAATGTGCAGGCTCGCCTCCAGGGCGATATTACAAAGATATCCGTTGTTGGCATCGGAATGAGAGATACCAGCGGCGTAGCATCTCGCATGTTTCAGTTATTTGCACGGGAGGGAATTTCCTTCTTTCAGGTAACAACATCGGAGATTAGCATATCCTATACGATCCCATCGGATCGAAAACAAGCAGCGATTCAAGCAATCGCAAAAGAATTTGATTTATAGTCGAGAAAGGATGAGGATGATGAAAAAAAAGGTTAATGTGGGGATTGTAGGCGCAACGGGAATGGTAGGCAGAACATTTTTAAAGGTGTTGGCGGAGAAGGATTTTCCGATCGACCAATTGTATCTCTTCTCTTCCGCAAGATCAGCGGGATCAGAAGTGGAGTACAGAGGAAACACCTATATCGTCGAAGAACTGACCGAAGAGTCTTTTGATCGTCCCATGGACATCGCGCTTTTCTCGGCAGGCGGTGATATCTCTGAAAAATTCGCGCCGATCGCGGCAGCAAAGGGTGTTGTAGTCGTGGACAACTCCAGCCAATGGAGAATGGATCCGGATGTGCCGTTGGTCGTGCCTGAGGTGAACCCGGAAGATGTGAAAAAGCACAAGGGCATTATCGCGAACCCGAACTGCTCAACGATTCAATCAGTGGTTCCTCTTCGTGTCTTGGATGATACTTTCGGCATCAAGCGCATCATTTACAATACGTATCAAGCGGTATCGGGATCCGGCGTAGGCGGCATTCGAGACTTGGAAGACGGCATGGAAGGCAAGGCGCCTCAAAAATACAATTATCCAATCGCTTATAATATCTTGCCTCAAATTGATGTGTTTATGGAAAATGGATACACCAAAGAAGAGATGAAGATGATTGAAGAAACACAAAAGATCTTGGGAAGACCGGAGCTGAAGGTAACGGCAACTACGGTTCGCGTTCCGGTTCGTTACGGACATTGTGTTTCCATCAACCTGGAATTCGAGAAGCCGTTTACAGTGGAAGCCATTCAAGAATTGATGGCGCAAACCGAAGGCATCATCCTTGTAGACGATCCTTCAAAAGAACTGTACCCAATGCCGATCGATGCAGAAGGAACCAATGAGGTGTATATGGGTCGCATTCGTCGAGACTTCTCGCAGGACAATGGTGTGAACATGTGGTGTGTAGCGGACAATATCCGGAAAGGTGCCGCAACGAACACCGTACAGATTGCTGAATTATTATTAGACATCCTATAAGGAGGAAGCTATGTTATTTCAAGGATCAGGTGTTGCAGTTGTAACCCCTTTCGATGAGCAGGGACAGATTGATTTTGAAACCTACGGGAAATGGCTGGATTGGCATGTTGAGCAAGGTACTGATGCCATTATTACCTGTGGAACCACAGGCGAAGCGGCAACAATGAGTGATGATGAGCATAAAGCCGTGATGAAGTTTGCTGTGGATCACATTGCGGGCCGTCTTCCGGTCATTGCGGGAACGGGTTCTAATGATACGGCCTATGCCATTCAACTCAGCCAGTATGCGGAAACGATTGGTGCCGATGGACTTTTAGTCGTAACCCCGTATTATAACAAAAGTTCACAAAAGGGATTGATCGCTCACTTTACGGCGATTGCCGATGTGGTAAATATCCCGATTATTCTTTACAATGTACCGGGACGAACCGGTGTAAATATGGAAGCGTCGACTGTAGCCGCTCTTGCTGAACATCCGATGGTCTGCGGCGTGAAAGAAGCATCCGGAAATATCACGCAATGCGCGGATATTGCACGACTTTGCCCGTCTGATTTTCAGATGTGGTCCGGCAATGACGATATGATCGTTCCTTTGATGAGTCTGGGCGGATCGGGCGTCATCTCCGTTGTAGCGAATATCTTGCCGAAGGAAACCTCGGACTTGTGCCATGCGTTTTTAGCGGGAGACACCAAGCGCGCCTTGGATATTCAACTGGGAATGAACGGTCTTGTACATCAGCTATTCACGGAGACGAATCCGATTCCAGTAAAAAAAGCGATGAATTTAATGGGTATGAACGCGGGAACGCTTAGATTGCCTTTGATTGAGATCCAACCGAACAACGAGGAAACTCTGGTTCGGGAAATGAAAAATTACGGCCTGTTGGGGGTGTAGGCATGCGTGTAATTGTATATGGCGCTGATGGAACCATGGGTCAATGGGTGGTAAAAACCGTAACGGAAAGTCCAAAAGATGAAGTTGTGGCGGGCGTTACCCCAAGGAAAGAGTTGCTTGCACCGGGAGAGATCAGAAGCCTGAAAAGCTTTGAAGGCGAGGCAGATCTGGTGATCGATTTTTCTCATCCGTCGAATATTGCGGACGTACTGGCATACGGCAAACGTACGGGTACACCTTTATTGATTTGTACGACAGGATTTACGAATGATGAGATTGAGCAGATCAAGCAAGCGGGAGAGACAGGACCTGTCCTGTGGTCGACCAATACCTCATACGGCGTGAATCTGTTGCGGTTCTTGCTCGAGGAAGTGGCAGAGAAACTCTTGGATTATGATGTTGAAATCGTTGAAAAGCATCATAACAAGAAGAAGGATGCCCCAAGCGGAACGGCAAAGACCCTGGCGGGAGCCGTATCGAAAGGGCGTGGCGCGTACAAGTATGGCCGTACCCCGGAAGACGGAGCGAGAAGCCTAGGCGAAATCGGCATACATGCCATTCGCGGCGGAACCATCGTGGGCGAGCATGATGTGATTTTTGCGGGGGCTGGCGAGGTGCTTACCTTTTCCCATCAAGCGTTGTCGAAGGAAGTCTTTTCGTCGGGCGCATTGAAAACAGGCAGATGGCTAGTCGGTCAGCCTGCTGGGTTTTATGAAATGAAAGATGTATTTATGAAGGAGGAAAAGGCATGAGTCAAAACCTGACGGATCCTTATGAAATTGCACGGTATATCAAAGAGGCCGAGAAATCGACCCCTGTAAAATTAACAATCAAGGGCGAACTTGACCTGATTAATTTCGGTTCTTGTCGAGTCTATGGGAGCAATGAGATTGCCACTGTATTTGGCGAAGCCAATGAATTGACGGGAATTCTTGAAAAATACGCAGATAAAATCGAATCCTACGAGTGGGAAGCGGATCGAAGAAATTCGGCAATCCCTCTATTAGATACAACCAACATTAACGCGCGAATCGAACCGGGTGCCTTTATTCGAAGCCATGTGAGCATCGGGGAATCCGTCGTGATCATGATGGGTGCTGTCATTAATATCGGGGCTTCTATTGGGGCGAGAACCATGATCGACATGGGTGCGGTGCTGGGCGCGAGAGCGACCGTTGGTGCGGATGCACATATCGGTGCAGGAGCAGTTCTTGCGGGCGTATTGGAGCCCCCTTCAAAGACACCGGTTATTATTGAGGACGGTGTTTTGATCGGCGCCAATGCCGTAGTTCTTGAAGGCGTGCGCGTCGGCAAGGGAAGTGTTGTAGCTGCAGGAGCGGTTGTTACGCAGGACGTGCCACCAGGGGTGGTCGTTGCGGGAACACCGGCGAGAATTATCAAAGACAAGGATGCGAAGACCGAAGAAAAGACTCAATTGCTTGACGATCTTCGCGGCTAGAAAAGAGGCAGACATGAATCGAATTGAACGAGATAAAAGAGCAATCCTGAATACCTATAAGCGCCTGCCGATCGTGATCGATCGTGCAGAAGGTCATGAGTTGATTGATGAGAACGGGGTACGATACCTGGACTTTTTCTCGGGGATTGCCGTGAACAATCTGGGTCATGATCCAGAAGTGGTGAAGGCTATTCATGAACAGGTGGACCGGTATCTGCACCTGTCCAATTACTTCGCGTCGGAACCGGCGGTGGAATTGGCGGAATTATTGGTGGATAACAGTTTTGCCAGCAAGGTTTTCTTTACGAATTCCGGTGCGGAATCTGTTGAAGCGGCAATCAAGATGGTGCGCAAGTGGGGAAAGGCCAATGGAAAGATGACGATGCTTTCCGCCAACGGCGCTTTTCATGGAAGAACCATGGGAGCGTTGGGGCTGACGGCAAAGCCTAATTACCAGGAACCTTTCATGCCGCTTTTATTTGGGATTGCACACTTTGAAATGAACGATATTGATTCGATTCGTGAAAGGGTGAATGCGGATACGGCAGCCGTCTTTTTGGAGATGATCCAGGGAGAGGGGGGGGTTCGGCCGATTGACCAAGTATTTATGGACGAGATCATCAGATTGAGAGAAGAATTTGGATTTCTCTTAGTCATTGACGAGATTCAGACAGGCTTGGGACGAACGGGAACTCTTTTCGCCTATGAGCAGTATGGGATTGTACCGGATCTGGTTTGTACCGCCAAGGCATTGGGTGGCGGACTTCCATTGGGTGGACTATTGGTTTCGGAGGCGCTTACGGGTGTATGGGTGCCGGGCAACCATGGAACCACCTTCGGGGGCAATCCGGTGGCCTCGGCCGCGGGGATCGCTCTTGTCACCAAGCTGTTGGAAGACGGATTCTTGGACGATGTGAATAGAAAGTCTCGCCGCATTGTGTCAGGGCTTGAGGAACTGAATGCGGAATTCCCGGGGGTGATCCGGGAGATTCGCGGGTTTGGCATGATGATCGGTGTAGATGTCGGAGAGGCGGCGCCGGAATTGCAACAGGCGTTTATGAAACGCCATTGTTTGGTGAATACCACCAGCGGCACCGTGCTTCGATTAATTCCGGCATTGAATATCGGTGATGAAGAGATCGACAGATTTTTAAATACCTTCAAGGAGATCTTGAAAGAAAGAGCATAGAGAGAAGAACCAACACAGGGATGCAAT
>DAOUQF010000057.1 GCA_030625815.1 Eubacteriales bacterium | reverse complement strand
ACCCATTTGGCGAATATTGCTGGCCACAAACGTGCTGTCCATGCGCTGTTTGCCCGTCTTTATCTCAAAGGCCGCAAGCTGTTCATCCGTCACCTGCTCGAAGGCCTCGTCCAGCAGGTTGCGCCCCGTCTCTTGCATGTACCGGCTCAATCGCTCGCGGAAGTAGTACAGCGTGCGCAGGTCGAAATAGCCTTCGCCCAGCTGACGATAGCCCAGCGCATAGCGCACCTGAACATCGTAACAGCAATTGTCGTACATCTCTTCGTCTGTCCAACCGTTGCCTGCCTTGAGATATTCCAGCCCAACCAGCACGTTGACTGGCACGTTGGGCCGCGACGGAATGTCCGCATACAACTCCTCGAACGATTCTTCATCCAGGCGGCAGAAGAACTCCCGATAGAACGTGCCTGCCCACGAATTCTCCAGGCGCTTGCGCAAATTCTCGGGTAGTTCGTCCACATGGCTGGTGAGCGGTATTTGCAAGTGACCCTGATTTCTCTTGAACATATTTTGCCCTCGTGAAGTGGTTTGCCCTGGATTATATTAGGGTTTCCAGTTTTTGAGGAGGTTGTATTTCGGATGAAGTTTGTCCGCTCGTTTTTGCAGTGGAGTCATGAAAAGATTTTAGAAAAATGTGTACTTTGATGCCGTTCCCCCCAAGTCATTCAATCATTGGCTGATGCTTCTTGTCCTGAGATTGATTTCTCTTCTGAGAATTTAATTGGATACTGCCACCAAACCACCAATCCAATTATTGCTTGAACCTGAATTGTAAACAATCCTAATGTTGAAATCAGCAATGCGGAAGTGTCGGGAACTCCCACCTGACCATAAAGATAAATCGATGCAAGATCACGTGTCCCAATTCCTAAAATCGATATCGGGATCAACCCCACTAACCTAAGTAAAGGAACAGTCATAACGAAATACCAAAAAGGCACTACAATGTGTAAGGACAGAACAATTGCATAAATACGAAAAATTAAAAGCACATAATTCACAATCGTTAATAACCCGATCACTATCAAGAAACCAATATCAAAGTCACCAATCTCCCGAGTAAGTCTACGAGCATCTCGTCGTATAGATTCTTTATATGCTTTCGGACTCATTCTACTCAAGGTATTAGCAATCACATCAGCACTTTTTTCTTTATTCCGCAAGAAAAGAAACCCTAGTACAAATCCAATGCTGATGATTACTGACAGTATCAAAGTTGTGTTCGGCGACAACCCAAATAGGATAGCTAGGGAGATAAATCCAAATAAAAAGAGCATCAATAGATCATAGACACGATCGATCACTACACTTAAGAACGATTCAGGTACTGGGAATCCTTCATTACGTTGATAAAGGACTTTAACAAACTCTCCGAGTTGACCAGGTGTCACTAAAGCGGCAGATGTGCCCACCAGTTGTTGTAAGAATGTTCGTATAAATGGTTGACGGATTTTCAGGCGCACTAAAATAAACTGCCAACGGACCGTCGCTACAACTATTGCAGCAGCCTGAATCATCAGTGAAAGAAAAACGAATCTAAGATCAACACTTGCCAGCGTTCTTAGTGCTTCTTTTAGATCGATTCTCAATAAAATGAGTATGAAAATTGCTATTCCGATAAATCGGAAAACCCACCTGCTACGAACTGCTTTTCCTATATATGATTTAATTTTTTCCATAACAATAACAAATTCCCACCTAAGGAATGCAAAGCAGCAAATCCGCTGATGAAAACGGTGTTCTTATAACAAAACCACTTAAACAATTCGGCCTCATCGATAATGAGTAACGATTATTGGCAAGATTATCCAATAAAAGAAAGTTGTTTGTGGAATTTTGAAGCAAATTCTCATTATACAGTAACGCTGTCACGTATGCAGCCTTCAAAAGACCTTCAACTTTATCATCCGAAAAATCCATATCTTTATAAATAGCTTCCATTCCTCTAAAAGCAAATTTATTTAAAGGCTCAATCCTCAAAGCCTGTTCATATACAGATATTGCGCTCGAGTATTGTCCCGATCTAGCAAGTACTGTTCCCAAATCCAAATATGGTTTTGTAATTCCAGGAGCTTTGGATATTGCCCGATCTAATGAACTTCGCGCTTCAACCCAATTTTTCTGATCACGCCACATACGAGCTTCATACAAATCCACTAAATAACTTCCTGGCACCATTGATCGAGCTGCCTCAATAGTTTCTGAAACCTTATTATTATCGTTAATTTCCCCAAATACTTCGATTAAAGTTCCATACGTTGGAAGATATGTCGGTTCAACCGCTATTGATTGTTCCAACGCGATAACTGCTTCTCCCCTTTTCCCCAACTCATGCAAAGCCTCACCTAATGCATGCCAGGTCCTTCCTTGATTCGGTGCGATTTTTGTCGCTTTATACAAAGCTGCCATCATTTCTTCCTGTTCATCAGCTTCGTCATGAAGATTCGCCTTTTGTAGCCAATTCAATGGATCCGAGGGGGCATAATGGATAGACTTTTCTATCAATTGTTGTGCATCATTAATGCGACCCTGAGACGCATGTGTAGATGCCAGGGCACGATATCCACTTGATGGAACAACATCTACCTCTCCTGCTAAAGCATAGAGAGCCTCTGCCTCGCTATGTTCACCTCTCTGATATAGTTCTTCAGCTAAGCGCACCAATGCAATCATTGAATCCGGATTCTCATCAACAGCCAACTGATACTGATGTAATGATCTTTCACTTTGCGCTGAAGCCTTGTAGAGATCCGCCAATGCTAATCGAATATCAAGATTCCCATGTGACCGTTCTAGAGCAAGTAGAAGTGTCTCTACTTCTCGCCCCGGTTGATTCTCTTCTCTATAAAGCGAGGCTAACTTTATGGAAGGATGAATTAATGTGGGATATAGTTTTAC
>DAOUQF010000017.1 GCA_030625815.1 Eubacteriales bacterium | reverse complement strand
CAGTTTTCAAAGATCATTGCCGCCGCATTGGCGACTTGACTAGTGTAACAGATCTGGAAGATACTGTCAACACTCTCTTTTATTTCCGCCTCGCGTTTCCGCTTTTGGCGACTTGTTTATTCTAGCATTTGACGTTTCATTTGTCAAGTGCTTTTTTTCGCTCTATTCCGCTTATCATCGGCTTTAGAGCGTTTGTTTCTCGGCTAGTTTCCCTTACCGCTTGTCTATAATACCAAGCCCCCATTAAAAAGTCAACAGGTAAATATAAAGTTTTATTTTTCAAACAAATCAAATATTCCCATAATATCAAAACCCTGTCTGAATCCACGCTGTGGCACATCCTGTAAACGTTGAAAAAGAGGGCTTTCGCCCTCCTTATGTTCCCTATTCCCAGATCAATTGGTTTACGACCTCTTGCAGCAACTTCGTTGCTTCCGGTCGAATTCGGTCAAACCCGCCACGTTCAACGGCCTTTCTTTCGATATAATCGATCCTCGCTTTCATCCGCGAACGCAGCAATTCCTTGTAGCTCTCGTCCATCAGCTTCGGTTCAAATCCCTCTATAGGAAGAATTTCGAAATATTCGAAAGGACCCCACGGAATAAAGTCAGCACGTTTTTCAATTATCCGTTCCAAGATATCCAGAGTCATATTCTTCTTGACGTCCAATCCCAAGAAATTCCCGGTATTTAAAATATAGCAATCCACCCCGTCTTCAAAAAGCTTCTTGAAGGCATCGTAGTCCCGCCCCAAGGGATAGGTGCGAAATGGATTGGCATAGGGTTCAATCACCAAGGCGTTTGGATCCACACCGGCAGCCAATCTTTCAGCCGAGGTTCTTTTTGTGGCAAGGGTCGCACCCATGGCGGAAGCCAAGGCAGGGTTCTTCACCTTAAGTATAGGAGGCAATGCGTCATCCTTCATCAGCCAGACAATGGCATTAACCGGTTCCTCGAATTTGTTTACGCGATTCGGCGACCATAGCTTCGACTTCAATGCTCGTCCGTTCGTATTGCGAATATCTTCCATGACAGGAACGATCTTTCCTTCATCAGTAATCGTAGCCCCACAATTCTGCAGAGACAATAAGTAACGATTATCGTCAGAGATCAATGGATAATCGGCCGTCTTGTCAAAATAGGAAGGTTCCATGGCAACCGCCGTTCCATTCTCTACATTAATGATAAAGGCATCATCATGCAAAACTGTGACATCATACTTTCCCTTATGAGGTGCATGAGTCAAAGTGGATTTTCCAGAACCAGAAAGCCCGAAGAAACCGATAACGAATTTTTCTTCATCTGAAAGGTTATATCGCTTCAGCCCGCCGTGGCAGGCGGCAAACCCATTCCGATTCGCAATGCCCCAAGCAAGTGTCAATGTTCCCTTCTTGAATTCTCCAAAATACCGCATGCCCAGAATCGCTGCCGTATTGTGTTCCGTATCAAAGAAAGTCAGTCCTAATGGAAAATCAGGATGGGTCCAATCCGGATCCGCAAAAACCAGAATATCCCCCTCGCCTTCAAAGGGAACAGAGCGTTGATAACGTTCTGTATGACCGTTTTTCACGCATTGAAAATTAATCAACCAATTATATACGGTGTTTTCATAGCCTTCGGGAATCAGAAGATGCGCTTTTACGGCAAAGTCTTCATCCAAACCCACATAACTCTCCGCATGATACATCTTGCGTGAATGGGTGCCATGAACGGCTTCTCGCAATAAGGCTTCATACTCGCCTAGATGAACCCGGGGTTCTCCCACAATGCGTCTCGCTGCCGCGCAACGGCCCTTTACAGCGCCGTCATTGAATAAAAGCACTCGCGCTTCTTCTGGCAAGCCATAACTTTCCGGTTTGTAAATCGGCAGATCCGTGACAATGGTGCCCGGCGAAGATTTCGCCATTTCATAGGCATTGGCCACCTCGTGAACCACTTGTACGTTGTTGCCAAAAAATGCAGTTTCGATCGTTGTGCGAATGGATGAAAACATCGAATTTTCCGCATGGATATCCTTCGCACGATGTTGAAATACTGTAGACATAACAATCCCCCAATCTTATCTCCTAGTCTCCAATTTCAGTATAACAATTTTAAGAAGTTTTAAACCTTTCAAGTCTTTACAATCCAATTGCATTTCTGTAATATTTAAGGAGAATTAAATATAAATAACTGTTAGTTTCTCCAATGAATGGGTATTTTCATAAATAAGAGTAGAAGAATCGGAATAGATTGGAAATCTTACAAATTTATACGATTATTCACTAAGGCTTGGCAGAAATGCCAAATATATGCTATAATTTCATTGGAAAAGACTAAAGAAAACGGAGGAGAAGAAATGTTTCAATTATTGAGCAAAAAGTTAAAAAACAGAAAAGGTTTTACATTGATCGAATTGATCGTCGTATTGGCCATCCTAGGTATCATCTTGGCAATCGCAGTTCCTAACTATTTAGGTGTTCAGGCAAAAGCAGCAGAAGATGCAGATGCAAGAACAGCTCAACTTGTTGAGAAAGCTGTTGAAATTTGGTACTTGCAGGAAGTAACAACTGAAACCGCAGGTGATACTGATGGTTTTGCATTCGAACTTGAAGATGGCGATGCTATTGGCGATGTTGCCTGGACACCAGGTGTAGATGTAAAACCAGGTGCAGCAGTACAAACAGCACTAGAAGAATACTTAGATTTCCCGATTGTTTTACAATCATTTGATAACTTAACAGTAACAGTCGCGGCACCAAGCCCAGGAAATCCACCATCAATTACTACTGCTCTTACAAGTGATTAATTAAACAAACTATTGAAACAGCCATTTGAATGATTATCAAATGGCTGTTTTTTATTTCCATTTCATATTTTCTTTCACATCAAACTCCACCACCGGCGCATCAGAGCCGGCGAAAACCTCAATGCCTCTATCTTGCATTCCCTTCCAATTGTAGGAGGTGGATGCTTTCTCTTTGCCCACTCTGTTCACAAGGATCTTGCTATCATCACGGATAAAGATCGGCTGGACGTAAACCACGATGTTGAGCTTCGCCATTCGATCCAATTGATCATTGGAAGTAATCTGACAATGCACAATCCCGTGTCTCGCGTTTGCTCGCGGGTATTTTTTTTGCGTTCTTTCAATGGCATCCATAGCTTGATCGATGGCTGCATCGCCAATGGCATGCATAATCACATCCATTCCCTGCTCGTTAGCCATATCGACAAGTTCTTGGAGCGTTTCATCTTCATAGATACGAATGCCACGATTTCCGGTATCGTCATGATAGTCTTCTCGCATATACGCCGTTCTCGCGCCCAAGGAACCATCCAGGAGCAGCTTCAATGGTCCAATTTTGAAATTCTCAGTACCCTGCCCCATGCGATGTCCTTTTTGAAGAAAGCCTTCCAATTCTTCCTTGGTTTGCAGCAGACACTGCTGAACCACTTTCACCTTGAGTTTCCCTTCATTATCCAGTTCCGTATACGCTTGGATGACCTTTTCATAGTCCCGGTCTGAAAGAGCGGTGAAATCATCGGTGTGGACTTCCAAGATCCCATGGTATCTAAGATCTTCAATAGCATCCAACAGCATCACTTTAATGGTTGGCACATCCGGTGATGGAATGAGGGCATATAATTCATTGAGTCCCGCTTCGATAATGGTCCCCGTCTCCCAATCGATCTCCGGATGCGGGTTTCCCTCCAGTCGTTTCATTGTCGCGTCGTTGGCAATTGCAACATGGCCGCAGGTTCTTGTAAAGATAATCGGGATCTCTGTTGAGATTAGATTCAAATCCGCTTTGGTTGGGAAGCATTGATCTGAAAACTCATTTTGATTCCAACCGCGACCGAGCAGGAATTCTCCTGTGAATGTTTTAAGACGTTCTTTTCCAGCCTCAATGCAATCCTGTACGCTTTTTGTTCCGTGCAAGGATACCATCTGCTTCGCATTAGCGTAATTCAATAGATGCATATGGGTGTCCCATAGGGGCGGCAATTCCAGATAGGCTTTGGTCATATCCAAGGAATCATCTTCGTTTCTCATGGCAAAGATCGTTCTGTCGTCTTCCAATACTCGAATCGTGGATGACGAATCTTGCAAAAGAGAATCAAACAAGTCTTGCTCCTCTTGTGTGAAGTTAAATGGTGTCGCTGAAAACATGTCGTTCACCTCCGTTGTTTTTCTTCATTATAAACGAAACCGTCCGGTTTTTTCATCCAATAAAAAAAGAAAATGGAATTTCTTCCATTTTCCTGACTTTATTTCTTATTCACGTCGTCCAAAAGGACATTGTTCTGCCTTTTCCTCCAAGGTTTTCGCTTTGACGCATCTCCGTCCGCATCCTCGCAAATCTTCCGGAGTTGCATAGCTTCCCCCTTCAATTTGAATGGCATACCCTTGGGTAATCGCCAAAACAAGTGTTTTTCTCGCCTTCTCCAAAATCAACTGGAATGTCTGCCTCGACACTTGCATATGCTTGGCACACTCTACTTGAGACAAGCCCTCTACATCCTTCAAGCGCATGGCTTCCAATTCATCGATGGACAAAACCATTATCTCATTATTGTCACACAAGATCCCCGCCGGCTTATAACGATCATAAGGCGGCAAGTGTTCCACTCGTCTACATTTTACTGGTCTAGGCATCACTTTGCTCCATTTCAACCTGCAACACACTTGCGAACAACCATGTTGTTTTCAATTCTCAATCGGTTCTTTCTTATTCAATCACTTGATCCAAATCAGCTAAGATTTTATCAACCATTGGTTTCGCATATTTTTCCAAAACAGGATCATTGTCAGAAAATCCAACTTGTGTCGCTCGCATCACATCCATGGTCATTGGCAATTCACCCAAAAGGTTCAATTGCAAGTCCTCACGGAATCGATCGGTTTTTGCATCATACATGCGAATCTCTTTGCCGCAATCCGGGCATTCGATATAGCTCATGTTTTCCACAACGCCAATCACACGCTTATGCATGCGTCGAACCATATGAACCGCTTTCGCTACGATCATCGAAACCAAGTCTTGAGGAACGGATACCATAACGACACCGCTCATCGGAATATTTTGCATGGCTGTAATGGCAACATCGCCGGTTCCAGGCGGCATGTCCACAACCAAATAGTCCAACTCACCCCAAACCACGTCTGTCCAGAATTGCTTAACGACATTCCCAACGATCGGTCCGCGCCAGATCACTGGCTGGTCCTCCTCTTCCATCAACAGGTTCAAAGATATAACCTTGATTCCTCTGGCATTCTCTACCGGGAACATACCCTCTGTCGTTTGTACGGGACTTTGTCCCTGCACTTGCAAGAGTCTCGGGATGCTTGGTCCTGTGATATCCGCATCCATAACGCCTACAGAATACCCTCTTTGCTTCAACTCATTGGCAACCAAGGTTGCTACGGTTGATTTCCCAACTCCGCCTTTTCCACTCATCACACCGATGACGTGCTTGATTTGATTATTCGGGTTAAACTCTACTTGGCACGCCTCTTTTTCCTCTGTGCCGCATTGTCCATTCGATGGACAAGAATTGCAATCGCTCATTAAATACACCTTCCTTGAGTAAATTGGCATATGCCATTTATAATGATACGCCTCTGTAAGTTCTGTGTCAACAGAAAGAAGGTAGAAATCCTAGTATTTTTCTCGGAATTGATTAATTGTTTCCATGCTGATCGAGTTCTCCCGTTTCTGTATAAATAATCCAGTTGCATACATTGGTCGCATGATCCGCCATTCTCTCCAGATATTTCACGATAAAGATAAAATGAATTCCTTGATTCACATGGGCAGGATTTCGCTTCATCTTCTCTCCCAATTCCGCTACAATCTCTTCAAAAGCCCGGTCAATTTCATCATCGAATTCAATAACAGTCCGTGCCAGTTCAACATCCTTTTCAATATAAGCATAAATGGTATCAGCCACCATTTCTTTAATCATACCTGCCATGCGAGGAATATGAATGATCGGCTTCATATAGGGTTCATCCGCTAATTTAATGGTGTACTGCGCAATATCGGAACAATGATCCGCGATTCGCTCCAGGTCCGTTACAATCTTGATTATGGAAGCAATGCTTCTCAAGTCGCGTGCCAAGGGCTGCTGAGTCGCTATTAATGAAATGCATGCCTTCTCCAAATGATCCTCTAAGGCATCGATCTCATCATCTCGCTTGATGATCGTGGACGCCAGCTCTTTATCCTGATTTTGAAGCGCTATAATCATATCCTGAATCTGTTCTTCAATCAAAACACCCATCTGCAAAAGTTCCCGATGCATCCGAGACAATGATTGATCAAAAAGTGTTCTTGTCATATTTTCCGTCCTCCTTATCCGAATCGTCCGGTGATATAATCTTCTGTTCGCTTGTCCTGCGGATTGTTGAATATCTTTCCCGTCGCATCCATCTCAACCATCTCTCCCAGCAAGAAGAAACCGGTTTGATCGGAGATCCGAGCCGCCTGCTGCATATTATGGGTAACGATGGCGATGGTATACCGCTCTTTCAACTCCGCGATCAATTCCTCGATCTTTAGTGTAGCGATCGGATCCAAAGCGGAAGTCGGCTCATCCATCAAGAGGATCTCCGGCTCAACCGCCAAGGCACGCGCGATGCAAAGCCGCTGTTGCTGCCCCCCGGACATGCCCATGGCACTCTTTTTCAAGCGATCCTTGACTTCATCCCAGATCGCCGCTCCCCGCAGGCTGTTTTCCACCATCTCGTCCAATTGCGATTTTTTCCGAACCCCATGGGTCCGCGGGCCGTAGGCGATATTGTCATAGATGCTCATGGGAAAAGGATTGGGTTGCTGAAATACCATCCCCACTCTCTTTCTCAATTCAATGACATCCGTACTCTTTCCATACACATCAAATCCATCGATTGCGACTTTCCCATCGATTTTCACCCCCGGGATTAGGTCATTCATTCGATTGATGGTTTTTAGCAGGGTTGATTTTCCGCAGCCGGAAGGACCAATAAACGCCGTCACTTCTTTTTCCGGAATCATCATCTGAATTTCTTTTAATGCCTGAAATTCACCGTAATATAAATCGAGATCACGAATTTCAATCTTTATATTTTCCATAGTCTCTCTTATCCCTTCTTCAATCGCAGCACAGCGGTTTTCGCCAATAGATTCATCAATGCAACCAGAATAATCAAAATGGTTGCCGTCGCATAGGCGTCCTCAAAGGACAAACCCTCTTTCGCCAGCATATACAGATGAACCGACAAGGTTCGACCCGAATCCATGATAGACCCCGGCACTTTCGGCACCGTCCCCGCAGTCAAATATACCGCAGCCGTTTCTCCGACGATCCGACCCATTCCCAAAATAACGGCTGCCAAGATTCCAGGAATCGCGCTTGGCAGCACGATGTGAACAATCGTCCGAATCTTGGTTGCTCCGAGGCCAAGGCTCGCCTCTCGAAAGGAGCGCGGGACCGCCTTCAAGGCTTCTTCCGTTGTGCGAATCACTGTCGGCAGCACCATAATCGTGAGGGTTAGGGCACCGGAAAGAATGGAGAACTTCAATCCCAGTTTTGTCACAAAAAAAATCATGCCAAACAATCCATAAATAATGGATGGAATTCCCGCCAGGCTTTCCGTGGCAAATCGAATGGCTCTCACAACGCGGCCAGGTCGCGCGTATTCCACCATATAGATCGCTGCCATAATCCCAATCGGTGTCGCCAATGCCAAGGAGGCAAAGATCGCCCAAAACGTCGTGACAATCATCGGCCAAATTCCGCCCGCTTTGGCATCGCCAAAGATAAATTGAAAATCAATTCTTCCGATTCCTTTCCGAACGACATAGAATAGAATCCAAACCAGCGCCGCAACTGTTAGAATTGCGGACAAATAAACCAACAATTTTAAGATTTGATATTTCAGCTTTTTTTCTTTCACGATTCATCCCCCGCCCGATGTGTCATGCGGTTCAGCACCAAATTCAACGCCATAATAAAAACAAAGAGAATAACCCCCGTTGCAAACAAGGCTTCTTGATGCAACCCAAAGGCATACCCCATCTCCATGGCAATGTTCGCAGTCATGGTTCGAATTCGATCCGTCAAGGCGCCAGGAATCATCGGTGTATTTCCGGCTACCAAAATGACAGCCATGGTTTCCCCGATCGCTCGACCGATTCCCAAAACAACCGCTGCTAAAACTCCTGATTTTGCCGCAGGAATCTTAACCCGGAAAATCGTCTCGATTTTGGATGCCCCCAAAGCCAAAGATCCCTGTCCATAGGATTTCGGCACAGCGCGCAACGCCGCTTCCGATACATTGACAATGGTTGGCAGGATCATAATGGTCAGAATCACAATAGCGGCCAAAAGGCTATTGCCGCCTCCGCCCCAGATCTTGTCGATCAAGGGAACCAAGACAACCAAGCCCCAAAAACCATAGACAACCGATGGAATTCCAGCAAGCAATTCGATCGCCGGGCGAATCAATCGCGACAGAGTATCGGGGGCGATCTCCGCCATAAAGATTGCCGTAAAAACCCCCATTGGCACCCCAACCAGAATTGCCCCGCCAGTCGCCGCCAAGGAACCGATAATCATTGGGAAAATACCATAGATATCCGCGGATGGCTTCCATTTTTGGCCAAACACAAAATCGAACAACCCAATCTTTCCAATTGCTGGCACCCCGCTCACAAAGATAAAAATGGTAATTGCAGCCACTGCGACAATGGCTACCGTTGCAGAAAGGAAAAATAGCCTGCGAAAAAAAGTCTCCGTCCTCATTCTTTTTTGATGCTGTCCTTCAAAATTATTTGCGTCCCTGGAAATATATGCTTGTTCGCTCATTTTATTTTCAACTTTCCGATAGGTCTCAATGGATGCTTCCATGTCTCCTCCTTGCATACATGAGGAAACGCCACTTCGTTGAGTGAAGTGACGTCTCTCCTTGAGGGTCTCATTCTTGATTCAATTAATCTACAACCGGAATGTAATGCTCTGCAACGATTTTTTGACCCTCTGGGCTCATAACAAAATCCAAGTATGTTTTCGCCAATTCACTCATTTCGCCTTTTGTTGCCATATTCAATGGTCGAGATACGCCATATGCGCCAGACTTGATATTTGCCACTGTCACTTCCGCGCCGTCAACTTGCAATGCTTTCACTGTTTCATCAACAATACCCAATGAAATGTAACCAATCGCCTGCGACTTGCTTGCGATATTTGCTTTTACCGCACCATTGCCTTCCGCAATCAACGCACTTTCAATAACCATGGATCCTTCGTCGCCTTCAAGCTTCAGAATCTCTTCGAACGCGCCTCGTGTGCCGGATCCGTCTTCTCGGCTTACCACCAAGATCTCTTTATTGATTCCGCCAACTTCTGACCAGTTTGTGATTTCGCCCATAAAGATCTTTTGAATCTCTTCTTTAGTTAAATCCGAAACGCCGTTGCTTGGATGAACCACCACTGCGATTCCGTCGTATGCGATCGCGATGGACTCAAGTCCCCAATCCAATTCTTTTTGTTTCAATTCGCGAGATGCCATACCAATTTCGCATCCGCCTTCATTCAGCATTTTCATACCTGCCGAAGATCCAATGCCCTGTACGTCAATTCGTGTTTCCGGATACCGCGCTTCAAATGCGTCTGCCAACGCCTGTGCCGGCGGCGCAACTGTTGTTGAACCCGCCACCGATAATGTTCCTGAAAGTGCAGCTCCCCCAGCTGACTCCGCTGCTGCCGGGGCAGCTTCCGCTGCGCAGCCTGCAAATAACAATACCGCCATTACAATCACCAATAAACCGCTTACTCTTTTTTTCACTGAGTTTTCCTCCTCTTATTCTGTACAAATTTCATTCATGCTTTCTTCAACATCCTTACTTTACCAAAGTACTGTTAAGAGAAAATCAGCTCACTGTTAAGTCCGTGTAAAGAAAAAAGAAAGCCATATCGGCTTCCTTCGTGTTTTAATTCTCTTCAATTGGCAATTCGACGGTAAAACAGGAGCCTTCCCCTTCTTTCGAGGAAACAGATACGCTCCCTCCACAACGAAGAACAATGTTTTTTACAATGGATAAGCCCAATCCTGTTCCGCCCCGTTTCCGGGTTCTTCCCTTGTCCACCCGGTAAAAGCGTTCAAAAATCCGTTCCCGATGCTCTTCGCCAAAACCAATGCCTGTGTCCGCCACTTGAATGACAACCTTCTGGGCTTCGGCTGTTGCTACAAGTGAAACCTTGCCTTCATCGGTGTATTTCAATCCATTATCCAGCAGATTGATTAGAACCTGTTTGATTCGATCGCGATTGCCATAATAGGATACCGGTCTGCCAATCCATTGAAACTCAAGGGCAACTCCCTTCTCCACACTCGCCGGCTGCAAAAGATGAATCACCTCTTCGCACAAGGATTGCAACGAGAACGTCTGCCGCGCAGTGTCTTGCGCCGTTGTTTCAATCTCGGAAAGCGACAAAATATCTTGAACCAACTCATATAAGCGTTCTGATTCTTGATCAATAATATGAAGAAAACGATCCAACTTTTCCGGATCTTGAATCGATCCCGCGCGGATGGTTTCAATAAAACCGCGGATGGAAGTAATCGGTGTCTTAAGTTCATGGCTTACGTTCGCAATAAAATCGCTTCGCATCTGTTCCAATTTTCGAATGGAAGTGATGTCTTGAACCACAAACAGCACACCGTACAGACCATCGTCTTCCCCCAAATAAATCGGATTCGCAAAAAGCCGAAGAACCTGTCCCTGTTGAAATTCTCCTTCTTCCTCCCTCTGAATAGACTTTCCGGTTTCAACCACCTGTTTGATCAATCGATTCACGGTATTGGATCGAAGGGTTTGATAAACTAGATCTCCCGCCTCGACATTCCTGTTCAACATTCTTTTCAAACTCTGATTTCGAAAGAGCACGACTCCGTCCGGATCAACCGCCAACAAGCCGTTCACCATGGCATGCAAGGTTGCTTCCAATTTGGCGTTTTGCCCATGCAACTCCGTAACCGTCGCTTGAAGTTCTGTTGACATTTGATTAAAGGCATTTACCAAATCCCGCATCTCATTATCGCTATCAATTAAAATCGTTCTTCCGTAATTCCCAGCGGAGATTTCTTCCGCCGACTCCGTTAAGGCACGCACGGTTTTCTGATATTGCCGAAATACCACAAAGGCCAGCAAGGTTACCGCAATCGCACTGATTAAAATTGCAAACCCCGTATTCAACAATACCCGCTCATTCATGCTTCGAAATTCCTGCAATGGAATTGCAAGACGCATGATCTTGCTTTCCCCTTGCTCTTCAAAGGGAAGCGCTACATAGTAGAAGTCGACTTCCAATGTTTCGCTATATCGGTTGGCCTTTCCGATTTCAGCCCGCAAGGCCTGCTGTACTTCCGGACGGAACAAGTGATTCTCCATATCCATCGGATCTGATTCCGAATCTGCAAGCACAACCCCTTCCGAATCGATAATGGTGATCCGCGCATTCAGCATCTCTCCCTGGGTTTTCGCAAAATTCTGAGCTCCTATGGGCGACTCCCCCTCCCGTTGCGTCAGATACAGCTCGCTGATCACGGTGTTTTGTCGAATCATCTGATCAAATAACTCTTCCCTAAAATAGTCGTCACCAATTTTCAATGCAAAAAACCCCGTTGAAAATGTGGCAAGGATCAAGACAATCAGATAAATGTAGAGATACTTTTTCTTCATTTTTCTACTTCTCGAAATTTATAACCCAGACCGCGAACCGTCAAAATATACTCCGGTCGTTTGTCATCGTCTTCAATCTTCTTTCTCAGTTGACGAATATGCACATCCACCGTTCGCGTTTCTCCGACAAAATCATAGCCCCAAATTTTTTGTAAAAGAAGATCGCGCGGAAAGACGCGCCCCGGTTTGCTCGACAACAAAGCAATCAATTCAAACTCCTTTAAGGAAAGCGCCACCTCTTCGCCATTCTTCATCAGGGTTCGATTGGCACGATTGATTTTAATTCCTCGATACTGAAAAACATCTTCCACTTCTCCCTTACCGGCATTTCTCCGCAAAGCCGCCTTCACTCGCGCTAAAAATTCACGAACGCGAAAGGGTTTGCCGATATAATCGTCCGCCCCCATCTCCAATCCCAAAACAGCATCGATTTCCTCATTCCTGGCTGTCAGCATCAGAACTGGAAGGTTCACGGTTCTTGGATCTTTCCGAATTATTCGCAGGACCTCAAGGCCATCCATCTGCGGAAGCATATAATCGAGCACCACCAAAGCAATCTGGTCCGTCAATTGCATAAGCGCTTCCTCGCCTGTTTCCGCTTCAACCACCTCATAACCGACTGTTTCTAAATTTACGCGAAGAAGTTCGCGAATATGCTCTTCATCATCTACAATGAGAATTCGTTCTTTCGCCATTTATTCCTCCTACTTTTCTTGGTTTTGCATAAATTAATTATAGCATACGGTTAATTTTATCTATGTTTTCCAAAGAAACTTTACAAGAAAATAACGTAGAATCCTCTACGTTATTCCATGCTCTCCAGCAATGCTTCCCCAATTTGCTTCATCCCGGTCAGATAGTCTTCTTCGAGAATTGAAAGGGATACCAAATCGCCATCCAACTCTTCCGCAATGGTTCTCGCCTGATTTTCATCAAACTCCTCTTGATAAAACACCGTTCGAACACCTTTCGCCTTCGCTTCGTCAATCACATCCATCAAATGAGATGGTGTTGCGCTTTTCCCATCTTCTTCAATCACAATCATCTCCACTCCATACTGCTCCGCAAAATAACCGAGGGATGGATGAAACAATAGGAAATCATGCTTTGACGTTGCTGAAAATCTCGCCTTCAGCTCCTGATCCAGTTCTTCAAGGGACAAGAGATAAGCCTCGCCACGGGTACGGTACGACTCTTCTTCAACCGGATTGATTGCAATCAATTCCTCAATGATCCGTCGAATCATAACCTTTGTTCTGGGAATCGAAAGCCAGATATGGGGATCTCGTCCCGCTTGAACCGCTTCCTCTCCCTCGCCATAAGCAGGCGCCTCCATGACCCGATCCGGATAAACGGTCGATACCTCTTCATATAATCGAATGACTCGTTCATCCCCGTCGGGATAGAGTCGATCCAAAAATCCATCGGTTTCAGCGCCAACTCCAACCGCAAAATATCGGTCCATCTTTTCCAATTCCAACAATTGTCTCGTTGTCGGCTCATAATTGGCGGGGCTATTCCCCGGCGGGATCATCACCTGAACCCTTACTGTATCTCCCCCAATGGTTTCCACCCATTCTTTCATGGGTGCAATGCCAACAACAATCAGCTTTTTGTTTTGATCAATCGCTTCCTCCGGCGCACATCCCGCAACCACTAGAACGATGACCATTACCAGCACGATCCAAAATTTCTTCATTTTGTCTCCCTCCTTGTTGTATTTTGTATCATACCACGAAAAAAGGACTCTAAACTGAGTCCTTTTTCCTTTTTAAAACGGTCGTATACCCTTTTCCATATTTGAGACATCGGCTGACTCGACTAATTGTTGTCGAACTGGCCCCAGTATCTTTTTCTACTTCATGGAATGTTGCTCCATCATACAATAACTTTGCTATTTCAAACCGCTGAGCCATCGCCATCAATTCATTGATCGTACAAACATCATCAAAAAATGCATGACACTCTTCCAGGTTCTCCAATTTGAGAATGGCGGAAAACAAGGCTTCCTTCTGTTCCTTTGTCAAAGTCTGATGCACAATACATCCCCCCTTATATGGCTATTTTACTTTACAGTGATAGAGTTGTAAAGTTCCTTCTTGACCATAAATCGAATCGGGTCCGTCTGCAGGGTCAGCTTCCCATCTTTCAATTCAATAAATTGATTCGTATACAGGTTTTCAACTTGCCCGGAATACGGAACGGGCAGGGTGATTTCACCCACCTTTTGTTCCAGATTAAAGACACCAACCTCCATTGTCTCTTTCGTTTCCTTTATCAAGACGGAAACCCCCTCAATGTCAACAGAAGCAAATCTTATCACGCCATCACTCGAATCCTTTTCAATAAATGCAAGTCGCGCAAACCATTCTTCTCCCTCTTCCCACACCGATCGCCAAGAGATTGGATCGCGATCAAAGAGCGTCGGCTGACGCGTTGCACCCCTTTCTTCCCCTGCATAAATCAGCAGATCGCCAGGAAGCATCCAATGAAACGCCAGCCAATTCTTCCTTCGATTTACATCCGGCAGCAAATCCGCTGCACGCGGCAGATCATGATTCTCCAAAAAATGCAATTTTCTTGCCCCCATGGGATATTTCGCCCTCTGCCGGTTTAATGCATCCAGATATGCCGACAATGGATTCTTCCCTTTAAAATATCCTTCATACATATCATGAATGTCATAGTCATAGGTAATATCGAAGGCTTGATAGAGTTCTGCGTCCGATGCAGCATAAAAACCGCGATCCCGCACCTCTTGCAAAAAATGCGAATGAATCGTTTCTGCCAGCCAAAGCGTTCCAGCCTGTATCCGTTCAACCCGTTCTTTCGCTTTCACCCAGAAAGAAACGGGGACCAGACTCGCCACATCGCATCGAAATCCGTCAACACCCAGGCCTCTCCAATAACAAAGGGTATCAATCAATTCTTCTTGCAGCTCAAGGTTCTGAAAATCCAGATCAATAATATCCGACCAATCGGCAATTTTATTGCCGACCTTCCCCTCCGGAGTTTGATAGTAGTATTCCGGATGATCTTCCCGAAACGACGCGTCATGCGCCGTATGATTGTAGACCACATCGATCATGCATATCATTCCCTCTTGATGAATTACCTGCAGCAAGGCTTGAAAATCTTCCAAGGTTCCAAATTCTGGATTGACTTCGCGGTAATTGGCAATGCTATAGGGCGAACCCAAGGTTCCCTTTCGATTCACTTTTCCAATGGGATGAATAGGCATCAGCCAAACCACATCTACCCCCAATCCCTTGATTCGGTTTAAGTCAGGTATAAGCGCCTGAAAACTGCCTTCTCTTGTATGATTGCGCACAAAAACTTCATAAATAATTATTTTGCTCATAACGCCACCTCCAAATCTATCGTAGCAGAAATTCAAAATCGAGGCAAACGCTTACCTCGATTTTGAATTCAAATTAATTCAACTCATCCTAAGTTATTGCCCTTTCACGGGAAAACGCTTCTATTTCTCCAATACTCATGATATGATGAAAAAAAATTTAAGGAGGCTCCGATTGAAACAACAACTACGACATCAAATCGCTAAAATTGCAAGTTATACGGAAATCTTTGTTGCCGGAATCACCCTCATTGCGATCGTCCTCTATTCCCTCATGCTCCTGGCCGAGCTCCCTGAACTCAGCATGACCCTGCGCGGCGTATCTTCACAATTGCCCCTCGATAAATTTTTAAACGAGATCTTGCAGGTTGTCATCGTGATTGAGTTTGTGAAGATGCTTGCGAAGCACACCCCTGAAAGTGTGATCGAAGTCCTGCTCTTCGCCATTGCCAGAAAACTGATCGTAGACCATAACATCGATGCGCTGCAATTGTTAATCGGTGTAATCGCCATCGCCGTTCTTTTCGCGATTCGAAAGTTCTTGAATGTCACTGCCCGTGAAAGCGAAGAAGGCATGCTCTTAAGCGGCGGTTCTTCCTTAAAAAGCGCCTTTGAGCTTTGCAACGGAGATCTGAAAATCGATGAATCCATTCACGGCGACACCCTTGCCGGCATGATTCATAATTACGCGAAAGAACACAACGGAAAAATTGCGGTTGGATACACGGTCAAAATTGGAAATGTCAGCTTCCAGGTGTACTCCATGGATAATGGATTAATCAAATTGGTTCAAATCGTCAAATAAAAAAGATCTCCGAAAGGAGATCTTTTACTTTATCCACTATTTTATTGATCGTCCCCGAATCCAATACCGATTCGACGAGCCGCTAGAAGCAAATCGCTATCCAATTCGATGCCTTTTCGATTCGAACTTGCCGCGCCAATCGCCGTATCCTTGCCTGCAACTTCATCCAAATCCACTGTTGTCAATCGATTGTCCTTCATAGCAACCATGACGTTGAATTTTCCCTGCATGGCTAATTCAACGGCTTTTGATCCGTATAAGGTCGACAAGACTCGGTCATATGGCGTTGGCGATCCGCCGCGCTGCATATATCCCAATACAGTTGCTCGGGTTTCCATCCCCGTTCGCTTTTCAATCTCTTCAGCGACTTGATTTCCAACTCCCCCCAAACGAACTTGATCCGGGCTGTCTTCAACAATCTTCTTCACGACAACATCGCCGCCCTTTGGTTTCGCGCCTTCGGCAACAACCACAATAGAGAAATTACGGCCGCGGCTTCTTCGCGTATTGATCTTCTCAACAACCTTTTCAATGTCGTATGGGATCTCTGGTATCAAGATAACATCCGCACCGCCGGCAACGCCAGATTCTAAGGCAATAAATCCAGAATCCCGTCCCATAACCTCCAAAATCAATACACGGTCATGAGATGCAGCCGTTGTATGCAGCTTGTCAATGGCTTCTGTAGCCGTTGTTACTGCTGAGTTAAAACCAAATGTAATATCTGTTCCAACAATATCATTATCAATTGTTTTTGGCACGCCAATTACATTAATGCCCTTCAAGCCATAATCCCGCGCCGATTTCAATGAACCGTCTCCGCCGATTACGATCAAGCAATCGAGCCCCATTCTCTTCATTCGCTCTACGCATTCATCTGACTTATCAACATAAATGATGCTGCCGTCTTCCTGTTTTTCAGGAATTGCGAAGGTATTCGTTTTGTTGGACGCGCCCAAAATCGTCCCGCCGCGATGAATCAAACCTGATGTATTTTCACGATTCAGATTCATCACATTTCCTTCTAACAAACCCTTGTATCCATCTCGAAATCCAACAACTTCAATCCCATTATTCAATGCGGTTTTCATAATTCCGCGAAGAACAACATTCAGCCCCGGGCAATCCCCACCGGCAGTTAACACTCCTATTTTTTTCATTCTACACACACCCCTCTAACCATTTTCTATGGTATTCTACCATATGTTAAATACCGCTTACAAGCGCTATTCAAACGTTTTCATTAATCGTAATTTTCTCACTATCAATTCTCTTATTCTTTCCCTGCCTGCTCTTATGAAACCGCTCCCATACAGTATATGAAAAAAACGCGTCAGAAAGAACTAGGTTTTATAAATAACAGACCGCAGTCCCTTTTCTTCCCCGCGCATAATTTTCCCGATATTCTTTCGATGAAGGAATACGGACAATCCGATCAATCCCACCGCGATTCCAATGGGTAGAAACTGCATGGTCAAATAAATGGAAAATCCAAAAAATACCAGTAACATCACATAGGTGCCAAAAACAATATAATCCGTTGCAATTGTTACCAGAATAATCGCCAAAACACCGACAATAGCCATACGCCAGTCGATCATCGCCATCACACCGACTAGCGATGCTGTTCCTTTCCCGCCGCGAAAACGCATGAAAAACGGAAAATCGTGACCTAAAACAACTCCGCCGCCAGCCATATACTTCCAATGCAAGTCGGCATGACTCAAATTAAAGAGCGCACCAATCACAAAAATAGCCACAACCGCTTTTAAAATATCAATCAAAGCGACCGAGGCTCCAATTTTCCACCCAAATGTCATTGTTGCATTGGAGGCCCCAGAGTTCTTGCTCCCAACAGTCCGGATATCCATATTATTCAGTCTCCCAATCAAATAAGCAGCTTGAATGCATCCAAACCCATACCCAATCAGTGGAATTAGCCACTTTTCCATCGAATCTCCTCCCTCTTTTCATTATACCCCCTTTCATTATACCCTCTTTCCGATTGAAAAAAAAAGGAAGTTCAAAAAATGTGATATAATAATCCAAATTGAAAGGAGCCATTATGATTACGATTTATTTTGAAGATTCTTATTTACTCGTTGCAGAAAAACCGCCCGGCATGCCTGTACAATCGGATCCCACCGGCGATCCCGATCTGCTGACAATCTTGTCTGAACAAATTCATCATCCGCTCTGGCTGGTTCATCGCTTGGATCGACCCGTTGGCGGTTTACTTGTATACGCCAAAACAAAAGAAGCTTGCGCCCGTTTATCCACTGCCTGGCAGGAGAAGCGCATTCAAAAATCCTATACGGCTGTTGTCTGCGGAACACCAGAAAAAGAGGAAGATGAGTGCAAACATTATATACGGAAATGCAAGACGATCAATCGCTCGAAAATCGAAGCCACTCGAGTGGCCTATGCCAAACGAGCGGTTCTTCGTTACCGCGTGCTTGATCGCTGCCACTCCGATGAATTTGGTCCCCTCGCCCTTGTTCACGTTGATCTGGAAACCGGACGGCACCATCAAATTCGCGTTCAACTCTCCCATATCGGTTTACCGATTTGGGGCGATACCAAGTACAACAAAGTCTTTACAAAACGAAAGGTTTGGAGTCAAATCGCATTATGGTCAACCCAGCTTCGATTTGAGCATCCAATGACAAAAACACCTCTCGAGTTTTCCATCTCACCAACGGTTGAACCCTTTACTTCCTTCAAGGAGAATGATCAATGAAAAAAATATTCATTTCAGGACTTTTTTCGCTACTCCCGATTGGACTCACCATCATTTTGATTCAAGTTGTTTTCCAATGGGTCGACGCCTTGGGCAGCCAACTGGTCAAGCAATTCACCGATCAGGAAATACCGGGTCTAGGCTTCCTGCTCACCCTCGGGGTCATCTTTTTTGCGGGTCTCTTTATGCAGGTCTTTCTCGGGAAAAAACTTCTGTCTTTGCTGGATGCAATCATTGAACGGATCCCTTTGATCAATCATCTCTATCATGGCATCAAGGGCGTTACCGATTCCTTCAGCCAGGTGCCCGACCGCGAATTTTCCATGGTCGTTTTAGTGAAGTATCCAACACCTGAATTTGAGAGCATCGGCCTGATCACCAATGAGTCCGTATTGATTGAAGGCAATAAAAAAGTTGCCGTGTTTATTCCGACAACTCCAAATCCAACAAATGGATTTCTTGTACTAGTCAATTTAGAAGATCTGACTCCCCTGGATATTCCGGTTGATGAAGCGCTCAAATCTGTCATCTCCATGGGAAGCGTTTGGCCCAAAAAATATCAAATTGATTCCAACGGAATTAACTCCAATCCCATAGTAACCAACGGGATGTAACCCCATAGGGTTTAATCCAGCAGAGTTTAACTCAATCGTGTTTCAGTCAATGGCATTTAATCCATTGGTTTTGGGTCCATCGAAATTTCTTCAACATGATGGATCCCATGTTCATCAAGAAACACTTCAATCAAGGCGATTCGTTCAACCGTTCCGGAGATCGGTTGGAATCCCTGAATTGCATTTTCAAATACATCCATGATTTTTTGATCCGATACCGAAATAGCTAGCGAACAATGGGGCATCCATTGTTCTTTTTTATAGTGTTTATCACCCTTATCTGAAAAATCCTGCAAAGATCGATATAGATTCTCATGGACTTGAAGAAAATTCTTTGACGGCAGTGGCGTGAGAAAAACCGTATTGGTGGTCGGGAAAACCCCCACGCTATCAAACTGAATCGAAAAAGAATCTACCGTTTCCAGAAATTTTCGAAACGCATCCAAAAATACCGTTCGCTCAACTCCTTGAAACAACCCCAAGGAAATATGCGGTCGATTGCCTGGAATTTGAATCATCGAATCATCAAGCTTCGCCATTTTCAAGCTCGTCCAAAATTTTAATATTTGTATTTCAGTCTCCTGATCAAATACCGCTATAATCGCAAACATGATTCCCTCCCAATATACTCTTCGTTTTTCTTCTGTTTTCTTGCCCCTACCTTTTTATCACCGCACTGCCAACCACTTCATTTCCCCGATAGAAGACAATAATCTGACCGGGTGCTGGCGCCCGCGCCGGTACACCCACATAAATGATTTCCGTTTCCATCCTTAAAACCGGACATTTCGGTCCCCATTGACACAATTTCACTTCCAACATTTCATGCTTTTCAACAGGAACCAACCATTGGAGTTCGTAAAACCGAATCTGATCGGTCCAAACATCTGCCTCCTGTCCCAACCATAGGGTATTTTGCAAGGCATCCAATTTCTCCACTACAAGGCTTGCCCCTTTGCTCCATTGCTGCAATCCCTTCCGCTGTCCAATTGTATAGCGTGCCAACCCCTGATGACGCCCCAAGATCTTGCCCGTCTGATCACATACAGGTCCTGGTAGCATCGTTGACGGCGCCTGTTTTGCCAAATAGGTCAGATGATCCCCATTTTCAATAAAACAAATCCCCGTACTGTCCTTCTTTTCAAAGATTGGAATTTTCTTTTCCCTGGCCAATTCTCGAACGTCCTCTTTTGACTGAAACTCTCCCAAAGGAAAGATCAATCGCACTAATTGCGATTGTGTCAAACAACTTAACACATACCCTTGATCTTTTCGACGATTCACCGCTTGAAGCAAATGAACCAAATTGGTGTCTGGATCTCGTTTCAATCGCGCATAATGTCCCGTTGCAAAAAAATCCGCACCCTGACTGATGGACCAATCCATCAGCAATCCATATTTGATTCGAGGGTTGCAATACTGACAAGGGTTAGGTGTTTCGCCTTTTTTGTACGCCTCCAAAAACGGTGCGATCACTTCGCTTTCAAATTCCTCGCTAAGATCTACAATATGATGCTGAATTCCAAAGAAATCCGCAACTTCCTTCGCGCTTTGAATGGTTTCTTCAAATCCGACCGGACGCAATTGCATGGTAACCGCCTGCACTTCATAACCGGCATCCATTAAGATGCTTGTCGCTACAGCGCTATCCACTCCGCCACTCAAGGCAATCATCACTTTTTTTCCCATAGGTGCTCCTTTTCATTCTTCTGTCTTTATTATACTATAAAATAATAAAGGAGGCGCTACATTGAAGAAGGAATGGAAACTCACAAAGGAACAGCAAAAGTCAGCTATCGAAGCAGTGCAAACCTATTTTTCCAGAGAGCGACATGAAGAAATCGGCGAGTTGGCCGCCCTCATTTTAATTGATCAACTCGTTCCCATCATTGCAGGCTCATTTTACAATCAAGGTGTTAACGACAGCATCGAACGCGCTCAAAATCATATCGAAGAATTATATGCATTGGAAATCCCATTGCCCTAGGGAGTTCCAATGTTCTTTTATAGAGTTGTATAATTATTACCAATCGCTTATAATGTTCCGTAATAGAACTGGAGGCGATCCGATGAATTTTAAATGCGGTCAAAAAGAAATTTCATTCCCACTCAATCAATGGAAAAATCTTTCCATTCTGGAAGCAACCCAATCCGATCAACAAAGCGAAGAATTCCATATTAAAGACGCTTTGCTGCATCCCATTGGATCAAAACCTCTGCATGAGTCAATTCGATCCGATGAAACAGTCTGCATTGTTGTATCCGACATTACACGGGCTTATCAACGCATGTGGATCTTCCTGCCCTATCTACTCGAAGAATTGAAAAAAGCGAATATTCCAGACGAAAATATTTTCTTTCTCTCGGCCAACGGCACCCACCGCGATCAAACAGAGACAGAACACCGAAAATTATTGGGAGATGCCTTATACGATCGATTCTCGATTTATGATCATTGCGGAACGGATTCAACTTCAGTTGAAGCTGTCGGCATCACTCAATACGGAAACAAAATCAAACTCAACCGCCGTGCTCTACAGGCGGATCACATCATTCTCACCGGCGCCATTGTCTTTCACGATCTAGCTGGATTCGGCGGCGGAAGAAAATCCCTCTTGCCGGGAATCGCCGCAACAGAAAGCATTCAGCGAAATCACCGTCTTGCCTTAGTCGGCGATCAAGGAGATATTCATCCAGATATCGGCAGCGGGAAAATGGAAAAGAATCCACTCAATCGAGAAATGCAGGAAGTGGCCGATTGGATTCAACCAACCTTTATCTTCAATGTCTCTATAGGAAGCAATGGACTGATCAGTCATGCCGTAGCGGGCCATTACCGTTCTGCCCATGAAGCGGGACAGACATTTGTTCGCAATCAGGACGGCCAATGGATCGAAGATCAAGCCGACCTTGTCATCGGATCTGCCGGCGGCTTTCCAAAGGACATCAACTTATATCAAGCTACAAAAGCAATCAGTAATATGGTCGGAGCCGTGAAACCAGGCGGCACTCTGCTTTTGTTCGCAGAATGCGCGGAAGGATTTGGCAGTCAGGACATCAAGGAGCTTTTGCTTTCTCCCGAGACGCTTCCAATTCTCGCGGGAAAACTATCGGAGAACTTCTCGGTTGCCCGATATATTGGATATTGGACACGAACTCTCACAAAACGAATGGAGCTCGTGCTGGTGTCCTCGTTGCCGACAGAGCCTTTAGAAGCAATTGGCATCAAAAATTTCGAGGATGAAGCATCCGCCTT
Organism: Eubacteriales bacterium; assembly: GCA_030625815.1. GTDB lineage: Bacteria > Bacillota > Clostridia > Tissierellales > GPF-1 > GPF-1. The sequence continues at coordinate 45,895 of DAOUQF010000017.1, read as the reverse complement.
CGAATATCTGAAAAACAAAGCTGGAATCGAATCGGTGATCGCAATCCCGAAAGCCGGACAGGTTTACGCTCAATGGAAGGGAGCCCTGCAAAATGATTAAACTTGCTATACACTATCAAGACGCAAATTCAAGCGCCATGGGAAAGGCCGCAACGCTTTCTGGTCCCACCGACTCCCTGATCAACTTAAGCATCGGCGATCCCGATCAAATTACGCACCATCAAGTGATCGAATCCGCCATGGATGACGCAAAGGACGGACACACAAAATACACCCATGCCTTGGGTGACCCAGAATTGAGAAATGCCATTCAGAATCATTTCAAACATAAATATGACTTGTCGATTCCGACCAATGAAATGCTGATGGTTGTCGGGGCTTGCCATGGCATGTACCTGGCTCTGAAGGCCTTATTAAATCCAGGCGATGAAGTATTGGTTCCAGAACCCTATTTCACGCCCTATTTGCAGCAAATCACTCACAATCAAGGTATCGCAGTGCCTGTCGTCACTCGTGAATCGGAATGCTTTCACTTACGCATTGAAGCCCTTGAGGCCGCATTAACCGAAAAATCCAAAATCTTGATTTTAAATAATCCAAACAACCCAACCGGGGCTTCTCTATCCGAAGAAGAATTGACCCAAATCGTTTCTTTCGCACTAAAAAACAACCTCATCATTCTATCCGATGAGGTGTACCGTGGATTTAGTTTCGATAAGGAATTTACGCCTTTGTATCAAATCGAAGGCGCAAGAGAACGAACCCTCGTCCTCGGAAGCTTCTCAAAGGACTATGCCATGACGGGATGGCGAATCGGATACGTGTTTGGACCGGAACATGTGATTGACTGCATGCGTGAATTAAACGAGGGGATCTGCTTTACCGCGCCCTCCATCTCGCAAAGGGCTGCTCTGCACGCCTTGACTCATCACGATGAGATCCTTCAAAGCCTGCGAGAGGAATACCAAACCCGCGTCAATTATGTCTATGAACGCATCCAAACTTTACCGGGAATGTCTTTGCACAAACCCGAAGCAACTTTTTATCTCTTTGCCAGCATCAGGGAAACCGGACTGTCATCTGAAGCATTTTGTGAAAAGGCTTTGGATGAAGCGCAGGTTCTTTTCTTGCCTGGAACAGCCTTTGGCGCCAGCGGAGAAGGATATATTCGAATCGCCTGCACCGTTGAGATTCCACAATTGAAGGAAGCCTTCGATCGGCTTGAAATGCTTTCTTATTAAAAAAGGCACTCCTGAGAGTGCCTTTTTTTAGGCTCTATGCAAAGAAAATGTGGAAATGGATATTTTCCACATAATTATGTTAAGCTATTACTACCATGCTTAAGCAAGGATATTTTAAGAACTGGTAAGGGGAGTGTGAAATATTGAGTTTTGAAGTTATGCTTTTACTTGTATTGGGTCCCATTGTACTATTAACTTTGGGTTTAATAATCGGATTGATTAAGAAAAATAAAACAGCCATAATAATTTTTTTGATTCTTTGGCTTATATTCTTAGTTCGAGCTATTCTGATTTGCTTTGTTGTAATAAATTGGACCCCTATGAATTAGTCGTATATTGATTATATAGATACAGATCTTTTAATATGCAAGAATTCTACTTGCAACTATGGGAATCTCTTTTGAGATTCCCATTATAAATATATCAACATCATTTTTAAACAAAGCCTATCTTTAGATCCAATTGTCGATAAGAATCAATGACGATGGTTTCTCCCATCTCCACTTCAATGGGATGCAAGAAATTCGGTCCATCCAAAACAACCGTATGAAATTCGCCATTCTCACCGCAGGCATCCACGCCCATGGCTTCAAACTCTTCAATCAATTTTTCACTGAATATTTCTCCCAAATATCGTTCCGGCACTCGCTTGCTGTCGATTGTGACAATTCGAGCGACAAATCCCGCACGAACAAACTCACGAATCAAGTCTCTTCTCGACTCTTGCCACAAAGGAAGCAAAGCATTCATTCCTTCCGTTTCACAAACCCGTTCAACCCAGCCACGATGCTCTGCAAGATCGATATCGCCAAAGATGCCATATTGAATGCCTTGATCGCATTTTTCACGCAAATATCCGAGAAACTCCGTCTCATAATCACCCCAGGTTGCATTTCGAAACTCCCAGGTTTTCCCCAGCGCCTCAGCCTGAGCCTGCAACAGCGCCGTTCTCAGTCCGTGGCTTCTCGACCGTTTTCCGCCCTCTTCAATCATCGTAAATAAATAGGGAATTCTCATTCCCGCCATTTCCGCCCGATAAAGAGCCAAACAACTATCCTTTCCTCCACTCCAGGAAGAAAATCCGATTTTCTGCATCTCAAATCCTCCACGAAATAGCACACCCGTCTTTACACGCTCTGGCAATATCCTTCGGCTGCTGCTTCTTTCTTTTTCCTGGTCCATTTCTTAATGGCAATTTCTCGCTTCAATGCCTCAGATTTCGTCTCAAATCGTTCCTGATAAACCAACGCCACTGGGCCACGCCCCTTTGTGTATTTGGCGCCCTTGCCGGCGTTATGCGCGGCTAGGCGCTTTTCCAGATTGGTTGTCCAACCGGTATAATAGGTTTTGTCCTTGCATTGCAAGATATATACGGTATGCATGTCATTCACTCCCCGTTCCATTATAATTGTTCTAGAGGATCAGAACAACAAATAGTGTTGTCAATCCCGTCGCAACACTCCCCCAAAGAATATCGATAATCGTTAAGCGGACCGACCAATCTTCAACCACCGCTAAATTAGTTAGATCATAGGTGCAATAGGCAACGAAGCCAAAGCCCGCTCCCCGAAGAAAAGCCATCAATCCGTCTCCGCTTTCCGCCATCGGCATAATCACGAAATAGACGAGTCCCGCTGCATACACAAAATAAAACAAACCCGCAGCAAACCAATTCATCCGGGCGCGCATCAATCCTTCCATTTCTTTTTTATAGAGTTTCCTGGCAATCCCAACCAACCAGATTAAATTCAGCACCAAAAATACGATGAGCGTAATGGAAAACATCACAACACCTCCTAAAATTGTCATACCCCAAATTTTCCAAAATAAGATTTCTGGAAAATTCGTCATATTTTGCATCCGGGCTACCTGTATACGAAAGATACAATTCACCCCAGAGGTCGATTGATGAACCGTGACACTGTGATTAAAATCCAAAATGTATTGAAGGCGATTGAAATAAATCTTGAAGAGCCCTTGGATCGAAAGACGATTATTTCGAAGTTTATAACGATGAATTCCTTGTCACATTGCCAAAGAATAAAGCCCTTCTTCCAATTATTACTGACAAAATTCTATACAGTACAAGAAAATTCCTTGATTTTAATAAAAATACAATCCGACTCACTGTCAGTATCGGCGTCACCCTCTTGAAATCAGCCAAGAATGGCTTAAATCTGTTTCCAGCACACAAGCGGCCATCCAGACAGCCAAACAAAACAGGAAAAATCAAGCCAACCATCCTCTTTTATAAAAAAAAGCGGAGGAAATTCCTCCGCTTTTAGAATAGACCTTTAAATTTGTCAGCAACGTCACTTGCATCCAGCCCTTCGTCTCCACCCAGTATCTGCTCGACTTGTCCTTGAATCGACGCCGGAAGCTTATCCATTAAAAATGATTTCATTACCTCCACCACTTTTTTCGCAACCATTTCATCCAAATTTGTCTCATCCATCAGTTTCTTCACCAATTCTTGCATATTCGGCTCCCTTCTAATAATAGACTCGCCTAAATATAATACCCGAATTTTAGAAAATCATGAAAGTTCTTTTATAAAAATGCCCTGAAATTGTTTCATCTGAAATCGATCGACAAATAGCTGACACTTGCATAAAAACAGAAAATAAATATTCCGCCCTGTCTCTGACAGGGATTCGAAATTTCCTTGTCCCTTGGACAAAATAAAATCAGCCGAATCAATCGCGTCTTGCGCTTCCTGATTAATTACACCCAATTGAGTCCCGGGAATTTTCGTCCCATTCCCCATAACCGGCACAATTTCAGTCAATCCAACTTCTTCCGCATCTTCCATCAGCGCGTCATTCAATGCAACTCCGCCGCGAACGATGACCTGAATTTTAATCTCCGGATACAGCCGTTGAATGGTTTGAATCAAAATCTTGTCAAAAACAATTTCGCCGGCATTGTCCGTCAAATAAACCAACTTATGACCCAGTTCAAGTTCCCGGCGGAAATCTACAAAGGTTCTATGATCAAGGGTTTGATCCCCCGCTTGCTCAATCAAATCCTCCAACTTCTCTTCATCGACTTCATCCATGGCGCCAAAATCGATCAAGTTACCAATCATAGCAAATTGCAAGGCGCTCATCAATTGATCGTCCGCCGCCTGAATTCTTTGATGAATTTCTGTTTCCTTCATCAAAAGAAATTGATTGTAATGCCGTTTTCCCGCATAAAAGGGATCGCCTATATCAAATTTTTCTTCTAAAATCGCATTGATCTTTGAATAGATTAAAGGTGCCGTATCCATGACATGCGCGTTTGCAATCTCTCCATACACTTGTTTCATAAAGTGCAACAAACCATCTTCGTTTTGATCGTAATTCATATAATTTCGTTCCGCTTTTTCCAACATGCAGTTGATACAAGTTAAATTCGCTTTCATTTAAGACTCCCTCACCCTAACTCCATTATTCCCTTGACATACTACCGAATTGCTTTTAACAAAATCATTTCTATTCTATCAGATTTCAAAAAAAAAAGAAGCACTCTTTCGAATGCTTCTACCGAATCAATAACCAAATTCCAAGTACCAAGGCAATCGCCGCCCAAATATAGAAGAAAATGACAGTTCCCGTTTCACCCAATACTTTTCTGAATCCGCGAATTTTTGCCATATCCCATAGTTTTGACGGTTTTTTCATTGTAATCCAAACCACAAATCCCGCATAAAGAAGTAAAAACAATCCCAATATTGCCCATCCGTTCATGATAGCCTCCTCATTCTTAAATGGAAGAGTTGATCTCTTCACCTATTGGATACCCAATTTCTGGATGGCTATTCTAGCTTGATTCAATTCACCGCTTCAAACAAATTTATGCGATGACAACGCGATTTCGACCGGACTCTTTCGCTTGATAGAGCGCATCATCGATCATCTGAATAAATTCCGATTCCGATTGCAATTTTAGTGATTCCAATGTTCCACAGCCAATGCTCACCGATACTTGAATCGATGTGCCATTTACCATCATCACCTGGTCTGCGATTCGCATGCGAAGCCGCTCTGCGATTTGTTTGGCGGCTGCAGCTTCTGTATTCGGCAATGCCAAGAAGAATTCTTCCCCGCCATACCGAATCAAGATGTCGGATTCTCGCAACACTTCCCTTGCAATTCCAGTCACTTGTTTGAGAACACCATCTCCAATCAAGTGACCATAGGTATCATTCACACGCTTAAAATAATCGATATCAATCATCAACGCACTAAATGGCGCATCCATTTGCATCGCACGTTGATACTCTTCCCGGTAAATCTTCAAACCTGCTCGTCGATTATAAATATCGGTTAGCGAATCGCGCTCAGCAATGCGTTGCAGCTCTTCATGTTCAAGAGAATTATTCAGAGACAAAGCCAAACTATGGGCAAAAATATCAATCTCTTTCATCAACTCCGCTGAAAAAGTCTCCGCCGTTGCCAAGACAATAATGCCCAAGACCTTGTCCTTATACACAATCGGCACGAGCAGCACTTGTCGCGGCTGATATTGCATCAAGACACTGCGCACAACCAAATCCTTCGGATATGTAATCATCTCATAGCGCTTGTTTTTTACAACCTGGCGCAAAACCTGATTGGTCTGGAACGATTCCGTATCCTCAATTCCATGACTCGCAATCGGCTGGTACCGCTCTCCATCGATCAATAATATCGATCCCGCGCTTGCATCTCCATGAATCATCAAAACCTCAAGGGCATTCTCTGCCAATACTTCCAGTTCCAATTGGCTCGACAGAATCTCCGTGTAGCTTCGAATTGCATCCTGGGTTTTCAGCACAGCCGCAAACGCTTCAATCAATTCGTTGAACGCGGCGCCGCAAGCGCCGAACTGATCATCCGATTCCACAGGAATATGACAAGTTTCAATCGAACAGTCGTCAATGTCGCCGCCACGTGAAATCGACAAAATATTCTCCTTTGCGTGATTCATCTTGGATGTAAACAGCTTCAGCTTTTCACCAACCGTGAACCTCGCCAATAAGATGTTCACAACACCGACAAGGATCCCCGCCGCAACGCAGGCAATAAAAAAGGTCGGTGACATGGCAATTGTGGCTGAGACGCCAAGCGCCCATGCAAAAAATGGAAAAATCAGGCCAATGACGATCCCGAAACCAATCATCCAAGCCGCCAAAATAAAAAACACATTTTGTTTCTGATTCATACTTGTCTCCTCATTTCGTAAATCTATCCATTATTATAACCAATTTATTTGCCAATAGTTGTATAGTTTTGTACATATTTCCGGATTTAACCCTCCAGACATGCCAAAACACGACGTTCAACTTCTTCCCCCTGATACTTGGGATTATCTACCACGGCGATTTTTATATCCAATTGCTCCATGACCTTCTGCATGTACTTGGTTCCCAAATGGAGCTTCTTCCTCCATTTACGAATTCCGAAATAATCTCTTCCCAATGACTTGAATTTCATGCACCGCTACCGGCAGCAAGGAAACTGCAATCACGATGCCCCAGTCTTTAAAGCTCAATGGACTTGTATGAAAAGCCTGGGTAAAGAACGGCACTTCCGTTACCAGAACTTGCGCGCTGATTCCGAAAAGAATCGCAAAAATCATCAATCGATTCTGATACAGCTTTGAACCGAAAACGGAAACCGCGTGATCCCGCATCGTCGTTGCATACATAAGCTGCGATAGCGCTAGTATGGAAAATGCAAGCGTCTGCGCCTTCATCAAATACGCTGGATGAGACAAAATCTCTGTCATTCTTCGAATTTCAAAAATTTTCAACGATGGTGAAACCCCTTTTGCCACCAAATAAAACGCGCTTAGGGTTCCAATTGCAATCAAACACCCATAGAGAATAATATTCATTCCACCGCCATCTGCGAACAAACTCGCTTTCGGATCCCTTGGCGGCTTCTCCATTAATCCCCTTGGTTTCCCGTCAATCCCCAAAGCCAAGGCGGGCAAGGTATCCGTTACCAGATTCACCCACAGAATGTGCACCGCCAATAAAGGCGCTGGAAGCCCTACGGCAATCGCAGTGAACATGGCGACAACTTCCCCCAGATTGGAGGACAACAAAAACAATACGGTCTTTCGAATATTATGGTAAATCCCACGGCCTTCTTCCACGGCCTTTTCAATGGTGGTGAAATTGTCATCAGTTAAGATCATGTCCGATGCATTTTTCGCCACATCAGTTCCCGTAATCCCCATGGCGACACCGATATCGGCACTTTTCAAGGAAGGCGCGTCATTTACACCGTCTCCCGTCATGGATACAATCTTTCCTGTAGCCCGAAAAGCTTCCACAATCCGAACCTTATGTTCCGGTGAGACACGAGCGAAAACGCGAACCTTTTCTACACGGCTTTGCAGTTCGGCCGCTTCCACTGCCTCGACCTCTTGCCCCGTCATGCATTGCTCTTCCCGCTCCGCAATCCCCAATTCTTTAGCAATTGCAAGGGCTGTATCTCGGTGATCCCCAGTAATCATCACCGTAGCAACACCCGCTTTTCGCAAGCGTTCCACTGCAGATTTCGCCTCTTCCCTTGGCGGGTCCATCATGCCGACAAGTCCAACAAAGATCAAAGACTCTTCTTCGACTTCTTTGTCTTCCCGTTTCGCCAATGCCAGCACCCGCAAGGCCTGCTTCGACATCTGACTTGCTGCGTCCAAAATTATTTTCCGATCTTCATCCGTGATAGAACGCTGTTCCCCATCGCTCTGAATCGATATGCAGCGGTCAAGCAATACATCGACCGCGCCCTTCGTATAGGCAACAAATCCAAAATCCGCTTGATGCACGGTCGTCATCAGTTTTCGACCGGAATCAAATGGGCGTTCATTGACCCGCGGATATTCTTTTTCTAAATCCGGCTTCCGGACACCCATCAATATCCCCATATCAACCAAAGCAAGTTCCGTGGGATCCCCGATGCGATGATCTCCTTCCACGCTGGCATCGCAACACAATACCATCCCGCGAATCAAGTCGCCGTTTGCTTCCACGCCGGCTTCACCCATAGGGATCAAACGCTGATTCTGATAGACGGATCGAATGGACATTACATTCTGTGTAAGGGTTCCCGTTTTGTCTGTACAGACGACACTGACAGCACCCAAGGTCTCAACCGCCGGCAAGCGTCGAACAATCGAGTTCTCCTTGACCATCCGCTGCACGCCAATCGCCAAGACAATAGTAACCACTGCCGGCAATCCTTCCGGCACCGCAGCCACCGCCAAAGAGATTGCCGTCATCAACATTTCCACCATGTCACGATCTTGCAGATAAGCGATTCCAAATAACAACAGGCAAATCATGACCGTTCCGATCCCCAAAATTTTGCCTAAATCGGCCAAGCGTTTTTGAAGGGGCGTCAATTCCTCCCCTTTGGATTCAATCATAGTTGAAATCTTGCCAATCTCCGTTCCTTTTCCTGTTCCGGCAACCACGCCCGCTCCGCGGCCATAGGTCACAATGGTTGACATAAAGCCCATGTTGATACGATCTCCTAAGGTTGCATCTTCCTTTATATCCGCTTTTGCATCTTTTTGAACCGGTACCGACTCTCCCGTTAAGGCCGACTCTTCCACCGATAAATCAGCAGTTTCCACCAATCGAAGATCCGCAGGGATAATTCGTCCTGCCTCCAATTCTACCCAATCTCCAACGACCAACTCCACCGATGGAATCTCTTCCACAACACCGTCTCTGCGAACCAAGGCTGTTGGGCTGGACATCTTCTGCAGTGCCGCCAGGGCGCGCTCGGCTTTCCCTTGCTGCACCAATCCTACCGTTAAATTAATCAGGATCACGCAAGCGATAATCACAACATCGCTATACTCCCGCAAAATCATCGAGACGATCATTGCAACCAAAAGGATAATGGTCATGGGTTCCCTCAATTGCTCAAAAATCCGCTGCCAAATGGTTGGCGGTTTCGCTGCCTTTAATTCATTACGTCCATCCCGCTCCAAGCGTTTCTTCGCTTCGTCTTTACTCAAGCCGTTTTCACTTGTATCCCACTCTTTTATAATTTCCTCTATCGATTGATTTCCCATATCCAAGTCCTCTCCTTTGTCATCCCTCGATGAATTTCCGTAAATTGTCACGTTATTATTATACCAAAAAGACAGGCCAAACACGCCTGTCTTCTGTTTTCACATTAATCTTCCTTGATTCAATTGGTGGTGCCCATATGATTCTCAATATTTCCAGCTTCTATTTCGAACCCAAGCAATTCTCTTTGATCGGTTTCTATGCTGGTTTTTCACCGGCATCCAACTCTCCAACCTCAACCTTTGACGCGACGAACACGTTCACAAGAGAAAGAGAAGCCGCCAAGAAAAAGATGTACTGCGGTCCCCATAGATCCCAAACAATCCCCCCCGCAATTGCGCAAGTGATCGATACGATATGATCCATGCTCAATCCCAAGGAAAGAGTTGGCACCAAGTCAGCCGTATCCACAACAATGGACCTGAGATAAATGGTTCGAATCATTCCCATTTGATTGGACATCTTGTCCAGAATAAAAATAACATACGCGATCATGACCGGGATTCCAAAGGCCGTAAACCTGCCTGTGGCAAACCCAGCGCTTAAAAATCCATAAATGACATACACACCAATAAAAGAAAATGCATCAACATATAATAACTTTTTAATTCCAAATCGATCAATCCATCGCCCAAGGGCAGGAATAAAGAAGATCCCGATTAGCGCTCCAATCATTGCGAGTACCGCCAAAGTGTCCGCCTTCTTCTGCAGTAAATCAATCAATACCCAAGGACCGTACACAAGCATGATCTGCTTTTGCACCCCCCACATGACGACCAATATATAATAGTATTTATACTCTTTTCGAAAAACGAAATTAATCTTTTTATGACTCTTAATAGGCTCGTCCAGATGTCGTTCCAATACAAAATAAAGGAGAAATCCCAAAAAGAAGATCACTGCAGAAACCAAGAAAATCCATTTGACCTTTGTTGTAAAACTGAAAAACCCCAATCGGAATCCTAGAAAGGTAATGATTCCGGCAATCATGGTAAAGGCGGTCTGTGTTCCCTTATACTGCCCCATGCGCTTTCCGATATTGTTGCCTTTGATCAGCGACATGCCAACTGCATCTCGAACCGGCATCAAAATATGCGTTCCCGCTGAATTGACAAAAATAAAAATCAACATAATTGTATAGGGCGGTGTTGCAACACCCAATACGCCGATCCCGATCAAAGCAATGAGTTGCGCAACCATCGCAATCCTCAAATCAGAAAAAGCAGACAATGAGGCTATAAAAAATATAACCAAAACCCCAGGCAATTCCCGCGGAAATTCAATCAAACCCCGTTGATACGCCGTTACTTGATATGCATCCTTAAAATAATTAGACAGAACGCCACCGCTCAATCCTTGAGCCAGAGCTGTTAACGCCAGAATCGCAAAATACACTTTCTGCGCATCGCTCAAACTTCCCCAACGTTCCTTCATAACAGATATTCCCCGCTTTCTTACCACTAATAAACTAAAGGGTATCCGTCTTCCCATCATTTGTCAATTGAAAAAGATCCCCTCCCGGGAATCTTTTTGGCTTATTTGCTTCGTTCGTAAGGAATCGGCCATGGAATATCAACCCCCACTTGTTTCGCGGCTTGCAATGTCCAGTAAGGATTGCGAAGGAGTTCTCGTCCCAGAAAGACCAGATCCGCTCGCCCATTGCGAATCGTCGCCTCTGCCATTTCCACTTTGACAACCATGCCTCCGGCAATTACAGACACGCCTGTGGCTTTTCGAATTTGATCAGCAAAGACAAGCTGATAACCCGGATACGCAACTATGTATGCAGGAACAACCCCGCCCGAACTGACATGAATCAAATCAATTCCCAACAGCTTCACCAAATCAATCACCTCGATCAAGTCCTCGGGATGATAGCCGTCCGGGTGATATTCTTCTGCGGAAACACGCAAAAAGACCGGTTTTTCCGGTTCCCAAGATTCCTGAACCGCTTCAATAACTTCCTGCAAAAACCTGGTTCTGTTTTTTAGATTTCCCCCATACTCATCCGTCCGTTGATTCGTCAACGGCGACAAAAACTGATTAATCAAATACCCATGAGCGCCATGGATCTCAACAGCATCAAATCCTGCTTTCTTTGCCCGCTTAGCCGCTAGACGAAATGCATGGATCACGTCGCGAATTTCTTCTTTCGACATCTCGTTTGGCTCTTGATAATCCTCATTAAATCGAATTGCAGAAGGGCTGATAATTCGCTCCGTTTCGATTGCGCATTTACGGCCAGCATGAGCCAATTGCAATGCGATTTTCCCGCCATTCGCATGAACCGTCTCCGTGATTCTTCGCAAACCTTCAATTTGATCATCCGACCAAATCCCCAAGTCCTTTGCTGAAATTCGTCCCCGCGATTCAACGGCTGTCGCTTCCACAATAATTAATCCAACCCCGCCAATTGCCCGTGTCCCATAATGAATAAAGTGCCAATCGTTCGCATGCCCCTCTTCATCCGCACTATACATGCACATGGGGGGCATGACGACTCTATTTTTACACCTTAAATCCTTTACCTGAAACGATGTGAATAGACCTGGCATTTGATCCTCCTTTTCTTGGAAACGACTAGGTGGCAACCAACTCGCTTTTACCCATTTACAACCTGCTCTTTTTTTGAGGGCACTTCTATTACGCGGTAAAAAATATATACCCCCGCCACTTTTAAATTCGCAAAATTATTTTTCCACACCTAGAATCATATCATGGATTTTCCAACCGATTTTCCCCATGCAAAAACCCTGATTTCCCAACAAAACAACCTCGATCTCTTCTTTCGGATAGTAATAATATCGTGCGCTGACACCGAATTCTTCTCCCGTATGACCCATTCTGACAATCGCTTTCTCCTTCAGAAGAAACCAATTGGCAAACCCATATTTCCATTCGTAGCCTCTATGGCCATCGGAATCCTGATCGATCACATGCGGCATCATAAATTGCTTCGTCATCTTTTTACTCATTAGCTCGCCCTTTCGAAGGGCGCGATAAAATTGAATTAAATCATCAATCGTTGAAGTCGCTCCTCCATCGGCCGCCGGCACCGGCGTCATGGTATAGATGTTTTTCTTCCATCCAAGTATTTTGCCGTCCGCATCTTCTTCCGGTTCATACCCGTCGGCCACGCCCTCAAGAACCTCTTCATTATCAAGAAAAAGCGTGTTTCGCAAACCTATCCGTTCAAAGATGTCTTCTCGAATCACTTCTCGATAATCGCAGCCCTTCAGCTTTTCGATCACCATGCCCAACAAGACGTATCCGGCACCGCAATACTGAAATTTTCCTCCAGGTGGGGAAACGGCTGGCTGATTCTTGAACATTTCAAAATAATCTTCCGGTTTTCTCATCCGATAGATTGGTTTTTCCTTCCATAAAGCAACCCAGTCATCATCGGAGGCATTCATCTCATCAAAATAATCCCCAATCCCCGAGGTATGCGTCAAAAGCTGCGCAATTGTTACCGTTCTTGAGATTGTTGTATCCTCAAGCGCTAGAACCTCGACGATAGAATCTGTTAACGCAAGTTTTTTCGCATCAATCAATTGACCAATCGCGACCGCAGTGAAAATTTTCGAAAGCGAAGCGATTCGAAATTTTGTTTCTCTATTCGGCGGAATCTTCCAGGTTCGATTGGCATAACCAAATGCGCCTTCATATAATTCTCGCTCCCCGTGTTTGATCAATACAACCCCTGAAAATTCATCTTTTTCCGCCGCTTCTTTCAGATACTCTTCCAACTTGTATTTCATCTCTTCCACCCCTTCATTCCCCGCCTATTCATTCATCAATCGTATGAAAACCACGCAAGTTTCTATTACCCTTATTTTACCATACCAAGGGGTTGTTCCCGAAGCCCCCTTCCGACTTTCGAATCTTTCTGTTCTATGATATACTTATGTGATTTATAAACGATGAAACCTATAAAGAAAGGGAACCCATATGAATACTTTTCGGTCCTTTGGCCTGAACGAATCCATCCTGCGAAAGCTCGATGAACAAAATATCTCAGAACCAACCCCCATCCAGTCTCTCACCATTGCAGAAATTCTGGCTGGCAACGACTTGATGGCGGAAGCGCAAACCGGTACAGGGAAAACCCTGGCCTTTTTGATCCCCATGTTTCAACACTTTGATCCCTCTGCCGAAGAAATTCAGGGCTTGATTCTTGCGCCAACACGAGAATTGGCAATTCAAATCACTGAAGAAGCGAGAAAACTGGCGAAAGATACGGAGATTCAAATCCTTGCCATCTATGGCGGGCAGGATATTCAAAAACAATTGAAGCGATTAAAAGGCTCGGTTAGTTTTGTTGTCGCAACCCCTGGGCGATTGCTGGATCACTTGGCCCGCGAAACCATTGACTTGACACATTTGAAAACATTGGTGCTTGATGAAGCGGATCAAATGCTTTTTATTGGATTTCAAAATGAAATCGAGATGATTTTGAAGCGTACAAATCGAGACAAGCAATTGCTTTGTTTCTCAGCGACCCTGGATTCCAAGGTGAAAAAGATCGCATACAAATTTATGAAGAATCCCCTTGAAATCGCGGCGGAAAAGGAAACCATCACCCTGGAATCCATCGAACAAAAAGTGATTACCGCATCAGACCGATGGAAACAGGCGGCTCTGTTTCAAGAACTAGATCGCACCAATCCATTTCTGGGAATTATCTTCTGTCGAACCAAACGACGCGCTGATGCCCTGGAAGGAGCTATGTCCCTGCATCGCTACTCTTGCAACAAGCTTCATGGAAGCATGACTCAGGCTGCCAGACAGCGCGTGATGAAGGGATTTCGCGAAGCTCGCTATCAATATCTAATCGCCACGGATGTTGCGGCAAGGGGCCTTGACATCTCTGGAGTTTCTCATATTTACAATTACGACATCCCCGAAACGCCTGAAGCCTATATCCATCGAATCGGACGCACGGGCCGTATGGGTGAAGAAGGCTCTGCCATCACCTTTGTCGCGCCACGGGATGAACGCCTGCTGACTGAGATTGAAAAAGAAATTCAAATGAAGATCAAACGATCAAGCTATCAACAACCATCAGATTCCAAATCCAAGGATCGCCATCACAAAAAGCCCGTACAGAAAAGAACGGACTCGAAACGAAACAAAAAGAAAAGATCCTAGCATAATTTTCTTGAAATTTGATCACGGTTTTAGAAACATGATATGCTTATAATAGAACGATTGAAGGAGGATTTGAATGATAAAAATTATGGCGGATTCAACCTGCGATCTCTCCCAAGAAGTGGTTGAAAAATACAAGCTCAGCATTGCCCCTTTAACCATCACAGTGAATGATCAGGATTATCTGGACAAGATAGATATGACTCCTGATGAATTCTATAAAATTTTAGGATCTATTGACGTCTTGCCGACAACCGCTATGCCGAGTCCGCAAAAATTTATGAATATCATGGATCAAGCGATCGAAGAAGGCTATACGGAAATCTTGTGCATTTGTATGTCGAGTGGAACCAGCGGTTCCTATCAATCCGCAAAGGTTGCCGAAGAATACTTCCAAGAGACCTACACCGATCCCAAATATCGAATTCACGTGGTCGATTCAAAGAGCATGAGCCATGGCAGCGGTTATCTGATTCTAAAAAGCGCCATTCTACGGGAACAGGGTGCATCCTTCGACGAATTGGTCAGTTTCAATGAACAATACAAGCGCAATGTGAAACACTTCCTTTCTGTTGATGATCTTGACAATTTGATTAAAAGCGGTCGCTTGTCCAACGTTAGCGCCATGATTGGAAAGGTGCTCAAGGTTAAGCCGATCATGACCATGCGTGACGGAAAAGGCGCCATCGTTGCAAAATTGAGGGGTCGAAAGAAAGTCCTGCTGCACTATATTGCTGAATTCAATAAACGTGTCGATATGGATCTCACCGACTTTATCATCATCGGATATACCTCCGATCGATTGGTCGCGGAGAGTCTTGAAATCAAGCTCCGAAACGAAACGACCTTCACTGGCGATATCTACATTATGCAAATGGGCGCTGCTGTCGGCACCCATGTTGGGTTGGGCGGATTATCCATGTACTTCATTGAAAAAGGGAATCAACATGATGGTTTGCTGATGAATGAAATGAATCATATGCTGGAAGCCAACCAAAGACTCACAGAATTCATTACGAAAAATGAATTGGTCAAACGATTCGATGAGTATCGATCAAAAATGAAAAAATAGCAAAAGAGCCTCTCAATCGAGAGGCTCTTCTCTATTTAATGCCTGCAAATTTTCTTTACTTGAACACTTGATCCGCAACAAATACGGAAGCACGCGCGTCACGGCAATAAAAATCCGCTCCAATCTGATTGGCGTATTCATCCGTCAAAACCGCACCGCCCACCATGACCTTCACTTCGTCAAATTCCGAGCGAATCGATTGAATGATTTCCTCCATGCCGGCAACCGTCGTTGTCATCAGCGCGCTCAACCCAACCAACTGAATCCGGTGTTTTCGAATAACAGCGAGAATCGCCTCGACATCAACATCTTTCCCCAAATCCACCACGTGGTATCCATAGCTTTCCAACATAATTTTAACTAAATTCTTGCCGATATCATGGATATCGCCCTTCACCGTTGCCAGCGCAATGGTTCCTTTTGGTTCAAAGTCTTCATGATCTTGAGCCAATTTTGATTTCACCAGCTCAAAAGCTCCTTTTACGGTTTCCGCTGCGCGAATCAATTGCGGCAAAAAGATTTCCTGTTTTTCATATTGCATCCCAATCGCATCGAGGGCCGGAATCAACTCTTCATCCACCACGGCAAGGGGTGCTTTATGCTGCAAGGCTTCCCGAATCAATTCCTCCACTTGTCTTTCATCACCTTCCAGCAATCGAGCAATTAAACTATTGTCCTGCTTGAGATTAACCGGATCCGCCTGCGATTCCGGCTGTTGCTTCCGATCGTTATATGCGATAAAGGAAACCGCACCGGGATCTTGATTATTCAATACATGAAAGGCGTGAATGGTATCCACAATTCCTTCCGCGCCCGGACTGATAATGGCCGTATCCAGTCCAACCCCCAAAGCGAGGGTGAAAAACACGCGATTGATCAAAGGTCGATAAGGCAGGCCATAGGAAACATTGCTGACCCCCAGGGTGGTTTTCACCCGATATTTTGCTTTCAATACTCGAATCGCTTCCAAGGTCTCCATCACCTCGGCTTGTTGCGCCGAAGCGGTCAACACCAGGGTGTCAATCAATAAGCGCTCCTCTGGAATGCCATATTTTTTTGCATTTTCGATCAATTTTTCCGCAATGGCGATCCGTTCCTTTGCCGTATGAGGAATCCCGTTTTCATCGAGACAGAGACAGACCGCATAGGCGCCATACTTTTTAATCAATGGAAAGAGGCGATCCATGGAGGATTGTTTCCCGCTGATTGAATTCACAATGGCGATCCCGGCGTAACGGCGAAGCGCCGCCTCCAACACCGAGGCCTTGACTGAATCAAATTGCAGCGGCGTATCCAGCAATCCTGAAAAGGTATCGACCAATTGAATCATCACCTGCTCTTCATCGATTTGCGGCAAAGAAGTATTGATATCCAGGACCTGCGCGCCATGATGAATCTGTTCAAAAGCAACCTTGGTCGCAAATTGAAAATCGCCCTTCAAAAAGGCTTCCTTCAACCGCTTGTTCCCCGAAGGATTGATCCGCTCGCCAATCAGAATAAAACCATCATTCAGATTGACGGATTTCGTTGATGAACAAACAAAATCGACACGCTGCTTATCTTCCTGGGTTGGTTGGAAGCAGCTTCCTTTCTCCACCAGCCTTTGAATATAGGCAGGAGTCGTACCGCAACATCCCCCGACCACAGCGACGCCCGCTTCAAGAAAAGATTCTACGGCAGTTGAATAACTTTCTTGATCCAAGGAGAATCGCGTCTCCCCTTCAACACGAACCGGCAAGCCGGCATTGGCCTGAACAATCACCGGCGTATTTGAAACCGCCATGATCCGGTTTACGATGCCTGTCATCTCCACGGGGCCCAGAGAACAATTGACGCCCAAAACATCTACATTCAAGCCCTCAAGGATTCGTACCATGGTTTCTGGATCAGTACCCGTCAGGGTTCTCTCATCTTCTGTAAAGCTCATTGTCGCAAACACGGGAAACGAAGAATTCTCCTTCACGGCTAAAATTGCAGCCCGCATCTCGGAGATATCCGTCATGGTTTCGATCAATACAGCATCAACCCGCGCGGAATCAAGCAATAAAACCTGCTCCTTGAAAATCTCGTATGCCGTATCAAAATCAAGGGAGCCGATGGGTTTCATCATCATCCCGATCGGTCCTATGTCATAAGCAACCTGAACGGATCCGCCTTCCCTTTCCACCGCCAGATGTGCAACATCCACCGCCGCCGCAATAATTTTTTCCAAAGAATAACGCGTCTTTTCCAATTTCAAGCGATTGGCGCCAAAGGTGTTCGTCGTAATAAAATTGGCTCCCGCCTGAATAAAGCCTTGATGGATCTCTACAATCACCTCCGGATGATCGATGTTCAATTCTTCCGGAATTGCCGGCACGGCAATATCGGCCGCATGAATCATCGTCCCCATTGCGCCGTCAAAAAATAAAACTTCATGACCCAGTTGTTCTTTCCACTCTCTGCTCATCATCCACCGTCCTTATTTTTTCCAATTGCAGGTATCTTTTAGCTCGCACACTTCACAACTTTGATTCCCGCAAGGCATCATTGCTTGTTTTTGTTCTTTTTGCTTGCCCGTCTTTTCCACTCCGATCACTGCAATAACGGATTTGCTTGGTACCATCATCATCGAATTTGTTACCGTTATTCCCAAAATCCGATCCCACCTCAGGCTCCGAATCATTTCTTGATGCACCCCTAAAGGAAAATCGCCATACCCCGGACTGAATCGAAAGGTCAGCTCTTCGGAATCTGAAATCAAATTTCGAATTTCCTGTTCGCATTGATCAGCCGCTTCTTCCACATAGGCGGATAAGCAACTGTCTACGATCATGCTGTCCGCCATGGAGACGGCCTGGGTTCGCAGTAGATATCGCTCAGATTCGACCCCCAAAGTTGCCGCCATTACGTAAATATGCGAAGCAAACTGCAGGTGTTCCGCGATGGATTCCCCCTCCAGAAAAAATGGCAGATCCGTCAATGCGACTCGATCCTTTGACCATTTTTGGATTTCGAAGGATTGAAAATCCCAGTGTGGAACAATGGTATCCTCAACCACTTCCATGATCTCCCTAACCCGTTGAAGGGTTTGCTGATCATAATGATCTTTTTTATATCCAAGATACCGCATCACTTCTTCTATCTGCATCGTCTTTCTCCTAACGATTCAAGGTTGTTCTCACATGGTTGATGCTTCTCATAATTCGTCGCGTCACTTCCGGTTTATTCATGGTATAGATATGTATCCCATCCACTCCGCTCGACAACAAATCAATGATCTGATCGACGGCATATGCAATTCCCGCCTCTTGCAAGGCTTTCGGGCTGTGCTCGTAACGCTCCAGAATTCGGAGGAATTTCGGTGGAAGATTACACCCTGAAATCTCTTGAATTCGCTTGATCTGTCGGATATTCACAAATGGAAAAATTCCTGCGATCACGGGTGTCTGAATATCCAATAATTCCAGCTTTTCTTGGAACTGATAGAACATCTCATTATCAAAAAACAATTGCGTCACCAAGAAGTCCAACCCCTCATCGGTTTTTTGCTTCAAGAATTTAATGTCATTCAGTTTATTCTTCGATTCGATATGTCCCTCCGGATAGCATGCGCCTCCGATGGACCAATCACCATCGGCGTGGATTTCGCGAATCAATTCACTGGCATAATGGTATTGCGGTGTGAAATCAGGGTTCTTCAAATAGGATTCCGGGATATCTCCCCGCAATGCTAAAACATTCTCAATCTGATTCTCGCGCAGTTCATGCAAGACTCGTTTAATCTGCTCCCGAGTCGATGTGACGCAGGTCAAATGCGCCAGAGTTTCAATGCCGAACTCATTCTTGATCTTTGATGCAATTTCCACGGTATGATTCTGCGTCGAACCGGCCGCCCCATAGGTAACACTGATAAAATCGGGACGTAAATCTTTCAATCCATTAATCGTATCATGAATGGTTTCAATCGGATAATCCCGTTTTGGCGGAAACACCTCAAATGATACCGTTGGGCGTTTCGCTTCTAGCATATCTCGTATCTTCATTTTATCCCCCTTAACAAAAAAACTCTATCAAAAGATAGAGTTTATAATATACAAACTTCTCATCTCCCGGAAAATCCGTTGGACTTAGCACCACACCATTTCGATAGGTTGCTGGACTTCATCGGGCCAATTCCCTCCATCACTCTTGATAAGATTGTCTTTGCAGACAAATATTGAATTGTTCGTATCTTATAACTATTTGTACGCAATGTCAAGACAATCGCCCTTAATTCATTGAGTTTTCTTAATATTTAGCCAGGAATTCCTTTTTCTCCCGATCCTTCCATTTCTTCTTCGCAAAAAAAAACGGCTTTCGCCGTCTTCTTCATCGCATCTATTCTACAGTTACCTTCATGCCTGCTTCCAAATCATTGGATAGATTCTTTACAACCGAATCCCCTTCTTGAAGGCCGTCGAGAATTTCATAATAATCTTCTCCCTCAAGTCCAACCGTGACGGCTTTCTCGATCAACGTCGAGTTTTCCACCAACATCACGAAATGCTGATCACCAAACTGATAAACAACATCAATGGGAACACGCAATACCTCGTCTCGTACAGCCGGCACAAAGGTCACATCCGCCTCCTGTCCGATAATGGCATTTTCCAAGCCCTGCATCAATAGGATCTCGACTTCAACGCGATTTTGACGAATGCCCAATTCAGAAACCGTCTCTTTCGCTTTTGGATGAATCTGAGTGATCTGGCCCATATACTCCCCCTCCCCAAAGGTCAAGGTAAGCGGTGTTTCCTCTGATATCCAGTGCAAGTCATCTTCCAGCAAGTCAACGATCACCTTCATCTCATTGAAATCCGACAGCTCCATAATCGGTTCTCCCGGCATGACATACGCGCCTTCGTCGATCAGTTTCTCCGTAATGACTCCGTCAAATGGAGCAACGATCACATAGTCTTCCAATTGCGCTTCCAAGGCGTTCAGCTGGCTTTCAAGCTGATCAATTTGCGCTTCAAATTGCCCCTCCACATTTTCGCTGATGCCTTTTCTCGTGATTTGCAATTGGCTCTGCGCAATGGTCAATTGCTGTCTCGTCAGTTTCGCCTGATTGTCATACACATCATAGCTTGCTTGACTGATATATTTTCCTGCCAACAACTCCTGCTGGATCGCCAGATCCTTCTTGGCTTGTTCATAGGCGATGCTGGCTTGCTGAACCGCTGCCTGCGCTTGATTGATCAAGGCTTGATCCTTCGGCGCCAGGGCCTCCAGCAATTGCAGTTCCACATTCTTTAATTGCGCTTCTATCCCCTCGATTTGAGAATCGAGAAGTTTATGATCCAACTCTGCAAGCACATCATCTTTTGATACCGCATCGCCCGTTCTCACCGCAACGGTTTGAACCGTATCCGCCGCGCTTGCCTTCAGCATCACGCGATGACGGCTGTCAATCGTTCCTGTTTCTTCAATAATCATCTCCACTTTGCCGCGGTCTGCCGAAACTATCGTTACCGGGATCCCCCCGCTCAAATAATAGAATCCGCCGATTGCTCCCAAAACAACCGTCACAATACCCGCAATTAGTATCCGTTTCTTCGTCAAATATTTTTTCATCCTCACACCTCTTTATGTTATCCTATTTTTCAAAGCTTCAATAAAGTCGAGCCGTTTGATTTTCTGATAGGTTGCCGCTTCGGCAATCCATACAAAAATAATGGTAAAAAACGCGGCTTCCGCAAACATAATGGGTTCCCATTCGATTCGAAGGGAATACAAATCCGTACTGAATTGTTTCATGACCGAATTCATCATGGTTGCCGACAATGGAATGCCCGCAAGTATTCCAATGGTGCTCAGCACCAAATTTTCCCGCAGGAGCATCCGAAAGATCTCTTGCTTTGAAAAACCCATGATCTGCAGGGCTGAAAACTCCAATCGTCTTTCGTTAATGCTGAGGATCGTTGCGTTGTACACGATCGCAAATCCCAAAACACCGCCGAAAAACAGCATGACACCCAAGGAATAGATCATCAAATCCATAAACTCCATATAGACATCCTGAAGGTCAAACAGGGATTGCACGGATCCGACAAATCGAAAATCCTCCAACCCGGCCTTCACATCTGCATTGGAATCGATATACACGCCGTTCGTATATCCCGCATCCAAGAAAAATTCCCGCATGGTGTTGATCTCCATATAGATGTTCGCTCCTAGATTCTGCTGAATCACTTGGGTCACCTTGATTTCTTGATCCTCTCGATCCGGAATAAAGGTTTCTATCCACAAGGGATCCCCCCGCTCAACCGCAAGGACATTCGCCAATCCTTCCGAAACAAAAACATCCCCTTCATTGATTTCCACGGGATTTCCATTGAGATCTTCAAAATTGAAAAATCGCGAGTTCGCTTGTATCCCGATAAAATTCACATCTTTTTCTTTCCATCGATAATGAACCGTGAAAGGAAATTCAATCTTCGGTTCCATATAGTCGATCGGCAATTCATCATCGATCGCCTGAATGCCGTCTTCCGAGATTGCTCGGCTGAAATTCACATTGTAGTCCATCGTCTGAAATTCCCCGTACATTTTACCAAACAAGGAATCAAAGGAATTCAGAGAGAACAACGGAATCAAAATGACGCAATAGGTCAATGCAATGCCGGCTGAAATAAATACAACGCGCTTTTTATTGCGCAATAAACTCCGCAAAACATTTTTGTTGGTAAATGAAATATGCTTCCAAAAAAATGTCTTTTCCAAGATCGTCCGTTTCCCTTGTTTCGGGGCAATTGGTCGCATCGACTCCGCCGGTGAAATTTTCAAGACGCCTCGCGCGCCAAACAAACCCGCTGCAACGGAAAATGCCGACACCATGATTGCCGACAAAAACAAATATCGCCAATAAAAGATAACTTTCATAACCGGAATCGAGAAAAAGGTATTATACATCTCTGTAAAGTAGGAAGACATCACCGAGCCCAGTAAAACACCCGCTACACCGCCGATCAATCCAACAAAAACAGCCAGCGCCGTATAGTGCTTCACCATGTCAATATTTCGATACCCCATGGATTTCAAAATCCCAATGGTAATCCGATCCCCTTTAACGAGTCGATTAATCATGACGCCCATAATTACAGCTGCAACACCAAGGAAAACCATCGGAATCACGGTGGAACTCTGCTCCACACCCTTGATCTCTTCTTGTACCATTCGATTTGATATCTGATCTTCCAAAAGATAAATCTTCCGAACGCCATAAGGTTCTAATTCCTCTTCAACCTCATCTTTTACCTCTTCAAGATCTGCGCCGGCTGCTATTTTAAAAACAGCTTCGTTATAGGTCTGTCCCATGGCGAAGGCTTCCTGCGCAAAGGCTTCTGTGGTAAACAGAATCCCGAACTTCTTGTAATCCGGCAACATGGTTTGTTCATTTTCCATCAAATAAATATATTCCGGCGAGGATACAATCCCCCGCACCGTCAGCTCATAATCCCGCCCCATGATATGCGGTGTGATGATGTCCCCAATCTCAATGTCCCGTTCCCTGGCAAAGGTATCGATCACCAAAACATCGGTTTGTTTATAGACCGATGCAACGCCATCCCGTGCAAACAATTGATTGATTGCCGGGTCGGACGGCGTCGCTCCAATGATTCGAACCCGAACCTTCTCATCGGGATCGCTCACCTTCAATGGCACATCGTTGACAACCCTGCCTTGCACGGAGGTGATGCCCTGAATGTCCTGCAAGTCTTTCAGCTTGTTCTCAGGAAGTTCCGTCACCTGAGTAAAAAGATCTGCCACGTGATACTCGTCATAATAGAGATTCAATGAACTTTTCAGATTCAGGGCAGCCGTACTCATGGCGACAAAGATTCCCAGTCCCAAAACAATGACCATGGCAACCGCGATAAATTGTCCCTTTGATTCTTTCAATAACCTGATTAATCGTACATTGAGCTTCTTCATTACCACTCAATCCTTTCCGGTGAAACAGGCGTCTCATTCATTGTATTCGATCGAATCTTGCCGCTGCGCATGGTAATCACGCGATCCGCCATGCCCGCAATGGATGCGTTATGGGTAATCACGACTACAGTCTTATGATACTCCTTGTTGATCCGGCTTAATAGCAACAAAATGCTCACTCCGGTTTCAAAATCGAGGGCGCCCGTTGGCTCATCGCATAATAAAACCTTGGGGTTTTTCGCTACCGCACGTGCGATTGCAACACGCTGTTGCTCCCCACCGCTCATCTGTGATGGAAAATGATCCTTTCGATCATCCAGTCCGACATCCGACAAAATCCTGTCGATATCCAAGGGATCATCGCAGATCTCCGTTGCCAACTCCACATTTTCCCTTGCGGTAAGGCTCGCCATCAAATTGTAAAACTGAAAGACAAAACCGACTTGATGCCGTCTGTACATCGTCAAGGCTTTTTCATTGTAGGTTGAAATATTCTCGCCAAAAAAGACGACTTCCCCTGTAGACGGTGTGTCCATGCCGCCAATAATATTTAACAGGGTACTCTTTCCCGATCCGCTGGGACCCAAAATTACAACAAATTCCCCGTCTTCGATATCAAAGGTCGCTTCACGCAGGGCTTTCACTTCCACTTCACCCATCTGATAGCTTTTTTTAACACCCATTACCTCAATCGCTTTCATCTTGGTTTCCCCCCTCCCCGTTTCGATAGAAACGAATTATTCTTTTCCATTTTATCACATTTGCCAGAAGAACCCCACCCGGGAGTTTTATCTCGAAACCGTTTTTCAATTAAACATTCACTTAAATCAATTCAATATTTATAAACAATCTTATAGATAAACTTATACCCCAAGATTATAAAAAAAGTGTGCGCTTCCACCACTTGGGTGTTGCGCACACACATCTTTTACAAAAAAACTCAATACCATCCTTGATAAATTGAATCAATCGATTGTTCAATCATCCAATTCTCCTCCATAGCGTTTCAAGACCCGAAGCGCTCGCAAGGTATTCCATCGGCTTGGCTTGCCCGTCTGCTCCATATCAAAATGAACACGTCCGGCATACTTTTGCTGCACGGGCCAAAACCCGTCCTTGCGCCGCTTTTTCTTCAGTAAAGCAATGGCATCCACCATTCGTGAATCATAGGGCATCTCTATTGACTGAAAATAATCGAGACCGCGCAATGCGTCAAACTTCCATCGGCTCGGGTAGGACAGCATGGTCATGCGATGATCAATCACCTTTCCCGTTCGATCGGAGCGATAGAGCTGATGCATCAAAATAAATTCATGGGCGCCGGCCATCGCCTCCCGAATCTCCTGATTCCGATACGAATATCCATTTTCGATATACTCCGTCAGTCCCTCCAATACATTAATTGTTGTATGCAAGGAACTATGATCGTGATCCACTTCCCAGCGGCAGTTCCAGCCTCCGTCGGCAAATTGCTTCTCCAAAACAAAATCGATGATCTCCACGATTTTCAGATGCTCAATCTTCCCGTAACAACAGAGGTTCAACAACATCCCGCAGATGCAAAGATCCAAATATCGATCCTTTTCCTTGACCGGAAATGCCCACAAGCGATCCAAAATCAAGACTGAACTTTCGATATACTCGGGTACTTGCGGTGCTATCCCTAAATTCTTCAAGTCCAACAGCGTATAGGTCGTCGAGATCCACTTGGGAGAATAAGCGCCCTTTCCCCACATGCCAGTTTGCGTATCCCGTTTCGATAAAAACTCCGCGCCCCACCCACTCTTATGGATTTGTCCCTGCAAGCCTAAGAGGATTTCATCATCGGACCGGAGCAAATCACGATGGGTTTGATAAATAATTGCCGGATCACCCGCGAGTAGCCAATCAATCAATGCATTCATCTCAAAGCCTCCTTACGACTCAATGCCTTTTCTAGCCATTACCCCCTGCTGATAGTAATGCTTCACTTCCTTCATCTCTGTCACCAAATCCGCCAGCTCGATCAAGACTTGTGGCGCATATCGTCCCGTGCAAACAATCTCCAGCTGTTCAGGACGATTCTTAAGGATCTCAATCACGTCTTCCACCGAAAACAATTGAAAATAAATCGCAATATTCACCTCATCGAGGACGACAAGGTCGTAATTGCCTGAGTCAATCACTTCTCGAATGCGCTTCAATCCCTCCGCGGCGGCATCGATATCCGCTTGTGTGGGATCCTTCTCAATAAAGCAGTTCAACCCAAATTGCTCCATCTCAAAATTGGGCAGATAGTCGGCCGCCTTGGTTTCACTATACTTCATTCCCTTTACGAATTGACCAAAAAACACGCGCTTCCCCGCACAGACCGCACGAACAGACAATCCCAACGCCGCTGTCGTCTTTCCTTTTCCGTTACCGGTATATACATGAATATATCCCTTTGATTCCATATGATCCCACCCTTCTCTTTTCTTTCATTATAAACAAAAAAAGACCCGACCGACAAATCCATCGATAGGGTCATATTTTTATGCCGTTTCTTCCGCTCTTCCTTGTCCTTGTACATCGCTGGCATTGGAGATATAGTTCCTCATCCATCGCCCGGATTTATAGTATCCCCATTTCAATAGAAAGCCGACCACCCATCCGATGGGAATCCCCCACCATAATCCAATGACTCCGATCCGAGGCGATAAGAACCATGCAATGGGAATCCGGATCAGCCAAAGGGTTACCAACGAAATCATCATGTGAACAAAGGTGTCTCCGGCGCCGCGCAACAATCCCGTCAGCACAAAGGAAACCCCGATAAAGATATAAAAAGGCGCAATGACAAACAGATAATCGGCGCCCACTTGAACAACCCGCGCATCCGTTGTAAAAATACTCATCAATCCGGCTCGAAAGATAAACAGCGTTGATGTTGTAATCACCGAAGCAATCGCAACCATCAGGACTGAAGAAGAAATCCCTTTTTTGATTCGGTTCTCTTTTCCCGCGCCTAGATTCTGTCCAACAAACGTGGATACGGACGCCCCCAAACTCATAATCGGCATTGCCGCAAATGCATCGATCCGACTTGCTCCAAAATACCCTGCCATGGCAATGGCGCCAAATCCATTCACAAAACCTTGCAGCGTCATATTCCCAAGAGAGAACAGCATATTCTGAATGCCTGCAGGCAATCCGATCTTCACAATTTGCTTAAAGAGAATAGGGTCGAACCGCATTGTCTTTAACTCAAAGACGAAGACCTTATGGTTTCGATTTAAATACACAATACTAAAAACAAAGGACAAGCCTTGCGCAATGACCGTTGCCCAGGCAGCTCCTTTAACACCCATGTCGAACTGAATAATCAGCAATAAATCCAAAAGAATATTCGCAAGGGTTGAGCCAATCAATAAATACATCGGTGTCTTTGAGTCGCCCAATCCGCGTAAAATCGCGCTCACGGAATTATACCCGAACATGGCGATCATCCCAATAAACATAATGCGCAAATAGTTTTCCGCATCCGCGAATACTTCTGCTGGCACCTGCAGCAATCGAAACAATGCCGGTGTGATTGCCAGCCCTACGATTGTAATAATCAAGGTCGAAACAAACAAAAACACATAGGCTGTATCAATCACCTGTTTGACCTTCTGCAATTCCTTCGCGCCATAGAATTGAGAAATCAGCACCGTTGCGCCCATGGTAATCCCCGCAATTAGAGAAACCAATAAAAACATGACCGGAAATGCCGCGCCAACAGCCGCCTGGGCTTCCGTACCAACAAACCGACCGACAATAATCCCATCGATAGTATTATACAATTGCTGAAAAACATTCCCAATCAACATTGGGAATGCAAAGAATAGAATCTTCTTCCATTCAGCCCCTTGCGTCATATCATTCATAGCAAATCCTCATTTCATTCCAATTCATCATTTGCATTATTCCGTCTTTCAATGATTAGAATTAGTATAAACCATAAAGTCGCTTTAGGGTCAAGAGGAGATTTGTTTTTCTGCTGCAATTGGTATGTAGAGTTCATCAATTGAGATTTTCCGATTTTCATACATGTATTCCATCACATGAATCTTCAATATATTTCCCATCACCTGCATACGATGCTTTTCGATATGCGCAAACACCTCTTGATACCTGCGACTCCTCTCATCTGCCGGAACATCAATAAAACAATGCAGACATCGGCGTCCTTTCAAAATCGGATAATCCAGTTCCTCTTTCACACGCTCAGCGGTAGCGAATCCCTTGGCTATTCTGACTCGATTATGATTGATAAAATCATCCTTTGCAAATACCTCAAAATAATTCGCTATCGTATATCTTTTGAGATCAGCGGCACGCGCCTTCTCCAATAGCTCAAAGATTTCTTCTGTCTGATTAGTCGCCTCATGATCGTGCGCCAAAACCACAAAATCTGGTGACATGATCGTTTCAAAGTTATTCTCAAGATCGATGGCTTTTTTCACTTCTGATTGAATGGAATGAAGCAGCTCCAATTTCTTTTGCGTTTCGATCAAATAACTTTCCAACTGCTCCTCCGCATCTCCAATAAACGCAAGAATCTCACTCGGTTTTGAATGAAAAAGCCTTTTTTTCAAAGTCTTGATCGAAATATCCAATGATCGATAGGTCCGAATTTGCGCTAGTATGCTGAACTGACTAATATGATAATATCGGTAACCTGATTGCAAATCCACCTTCGTTGGTTTAAAAAGATCCACCTTATCATAATATCGCAGGGTGGAAATTTCTATTGCAAACATTTGACTGACTTCACCAATTCTATAATACTCTTTCATGCTGTCCCCTCTTTCCAAATTGAACTACAATTCATTCCACTTCTTCATTATAAACATGAATCCAGCCAACTTGACAATAAAATCAAAAATATTTCTTGACTTATAATGAACAGGTTCATATAATCAATAATATAAAATGAACGCGTTCACAAAAATATTGCAACCCTGAAAGGATAATAAGTATGAATACCAATAATGATCGGAGCAAACTTCTGGGTGAAGCGCCCGTTTCTAAAGTGATTACAAAACTAGCCGTTCCCGCTATTATCGGAATGCTGATCAATGCTGTATATAATTTTGTCGATACCATGTTCGTCAGCTGGATTGGAACAGAAGCCATGTCCGCCGCCCAGGTTGGATTTCCCGTCTTTATGATCATCGTCGCCTTTGGCCAGCTATTTGGAATCGGCGGCTCCTCCTACGTTTCAAGACTCTTGGGTCAAGACAACCAGAAAAAAGCAAATCAAACCGCGACTGTTATCTATGGAACAACGATTTTATCCGGTATCGCGATTGGCGCTTGCGGTCTTTTGTTCTTGAATCCTTTGTTGAGCTTATTTGGCGCTTCCAGCGCCAATCTCGATTATGCAATCGCCTACACCTCCATCCTCTTTATCGGCGCGATCTTTATCATGGGCAATATGACCCTGAATAATCTCTTGCGCGCCGAAGGCAGCGCGGTCACCTCCATGTTCGGACTGATCCTGGGCGCTGCGCTGAATATCATTCTTGATCCGCTCTTTATCTTTGTCTTTGATATGGGCGTTGGCGGTGCAGCCCTTGCCACCATCCTCGCACAAGCCGTGACAACCCTGTTTTTGCTCAACCACTATCAAAAAGGAAAGAGTCTTTTAAAGCTAAAGTTTCGATTGTTCCGCCCGACCAAAACCATCTACTGGGAAACCTTGAAAATTGGCGGTCCAACATTGATTCGACAATTATTGGCCAGCTTTGCAATCGGCATCATGAATCGAGCCGCATCCGGTTATGGCACGGAAGCCGTAGCGGCAATCGGCATCGTCTCCAAGGTATTTATGCTAGGATTTTATGCCTTGCTTGGCTACACCCAAGGTTTTATGCCCGTCGCAGGCTTCAATTACGGTGCAGAAAAATTTGAGCGAGTGCTTGAGTCGATACGGGTTGGAAAGCGAGTCAGCACCTTCTATTGTCTTATTATATTTGTGGGGTTCCTCGTCTTTGCAGAACCTCTGATCATGATTTTCAAGCCTGATCCGATCGTTGCCAACCTTGCGATCAAGGGACTTCGAATCTGGGCTTTATCCATGCCTGTACTGGGATATTCCGTTATCGTAAACATGCTTTTCCAAGCAATCGGAAAGGGTAAGGAAGCTGCGATTTTATCAATCTCCCGTCAAGGGATTATACTGATTCCTTTGCTCCTCATTCTGCCATCCCTATTCGGATTGCTCGGCGTTTTGATGGCTCAACCCATCGCGGATGCCTTGACCTTCCTTGTCACAATCTTCTTTGATTCAAAGGTCAAAAAGGAATTAAAGGCTTCAAGGGACTTAACAGAAAATGAAATTCATGGTTTAATGGAAATAGCAAACTAACCGATAAGGAGTGACCGCCGTGCCAAAGATAATCAAGGATCTTCAATCCCGCATCGTAGAAACCGCAATTCGCATTTTCCTGGAGGAAGGATTCTCAGCGGTCGATATTCGAAGAATCGCAAAGGAATCGCAAATTGCAGTCGGCACCTTGTACAATTATTTTCCCAATAAAAAAGCCCTTCTCTATGAGGTTTTTCAGACCCTATGGGGTGAGTCGATCGAAAAGCTCGATCGCTTGATTGATGAATCCGAATCAAACGAGGCTCTGTTTACCCGATATGCAACCGCTCTTCATCACGAAATGCTGCAAAAAAAAGGCATTGGCAAACACTTGCTTCGCATGGAGTTAATTGAAGCGAATGAAGATGAAATGTTGGAGCGGCCGCTGTTTACAAACACGCCCATCCACGGTCTTCAGCAAGCACAAATGAAAAAGGTCATCATAAAAAACTACGGACTCACAGAAAAACAGCTTGCCATGAAAAATTTTGATCGCTTGACGAATACCGCCACCATGTTATTGATGGTCGGGAATGCAACCAATCAAGAATATGTCCAGTTTTTACATGATCTTTGCGGCAGTTATATCCGCGAGCACAAAATCCTTGAACCATCTAATTCCTAAAAAAAGGCATCCAGCTCTCCTCGAAATTTCGAGTAGAACCGAATGCCTTTTTTTAATTAAAATCTTTGATCACGTTCCAGATCCACCTTGCTTACCCGGCGCATCCGACCCTTGATCGGCTTCTTCTGCAGAACTTGATAGACCATATCCCCTTTGTCGTGGAGAATTTCCACAAAGGTCGAGATATCCATGATATTGATTATCCCAATATCGTCCGCTGTCATCCCTTCGATATTACAAAGGGTACCCACAATATCAACAGCCCGCATTTTTGTCTTCTTTCCCGCATTGATATGCAACTTCACGATTCCCTCATTAAGCTGCGCGCCCTTGCTTTCCTTTGCCTCGGGAATTTCAAAAATCTTTTCCTCGAAAGCGGCTTTCGCTTGCTCAATCGCTTCGAATGATGGCCGCGAACCCTCTTCAATCTCTTTTCCAATATAGTCGTGAATCGCATGAATGTATCGCTCTTCATAATGCGCGACAAAGGTGATCGCTTTTCCCGACTTGCCTTTTCTTCCGGTTCGCCCAATCCGATGGACATACCGCTCCGGATCCTGCGGCACGTCGAAATTCACAACAAGTGAGATATTATCCACATCGATTCCCCTGGCAGCAACATCCGTTGCAATCAAGTATCGATAGAATCCCGACTTAAAATCATTCATTACCCGCAAACGATCCCGTTGTTCCATCCCCCCATGAATCTTGTCACATCCATAATGAAGATCGGAAAGCATTTCTTCCACTTCATCCACCTGCACCTGGGTATTGCAAAAGATAATGCAGCTGTCCGGATTCTCAACAACAGTGATCTCCTTTAACAACTGAAGTTTCCCCTTTTGACTTGCCTGAATCCGAACTTGCTCGATACGATCCGTCGCGGAATTTTCTTCCTCGATTTTCACGATCATCGGATCTTTCATATACGCTTCACACAAGGATTCAATGCGTGTCGGCATGGTTGCCGAAAAAAGCATGGTAACCCGACCTTCCGGCACACTCGAAATAATCGTGTCCAATTGATCAATAAAGCCCATATTCAACATCTCATCGGCTTCGTCGATAACAAGATATTTGACTTGCGAAAGATCGAGGGTTCCCTGCTCGATATGATCAATCACACGACCCGGGGTTCCCACCACCATATGGGTTTTTTGCTTCAACTGCCGTTCTTGCATGTGAAACGGCGATTTTCCATAGACTGCCGCAACCTTCAACCGCTTGAAACGGCCCAAATGAAACAGATCCTCTTTCACTTGAATCGCCAATTCTCTTGTTGGCGCAAGGACAAGCGCCTGTGGTTTGTTCTCTTCCCACTCAATCAATTCACAGAGCGGAATGCCAAAGGCCGCGGTTTTCCCGCTTCCAGTCTGCGACTTCACGACGATATCTTTCTCGTTCAAAACCGTTGGAATCACTTCCTGCTGCACCTTTGTCGGGGTTTTGAATTCCAATAATTCAATCGCCTTTTGCACAGGATCGCTCAATTTAAATTCGCTAAATAACCTCATATTCATAAATTCACTCTTATTCTCTCATTTTATTTACTCGCTCAACTTCATAACTTTACAAGTCTATCACATAGAAGCAACTCAGTAAATGAAAGAAATTGACAAAAAAATGAGGAAAGACATTGGTCTTCCCCCACTGATTTTCTATTTATGCAATTGCATCCATTATCCATTCTTATTTATCACCAGCGCCGCCGCGTTTTATTGTTTTAAACGCCTTCTTGTTTGTTCCCACTTTATCGTTCGCTGTTTCATGGGAATAGCCTTGTTTCGCGCTCGCCATTTTCTTTTCTTCAATTAATTTTTTCATGCGTTCCATCGTTGCTTTTTTATCAGCCATTGGATTCTCCTCAGTCTTTTATTTCATACACCATTCCACAGTTGGTATCTGTATATTTCTATTATAACACGAGAAACCAATTTTTGCTGTCTCTTCGCAACTCCTTCTAGAGTTGTTTTACATCGCAAATCTTTAATTTTCTCAAGGTTCTCTTCTTTGGAATGCCGGTGGCTCCCCTCGGTTCGTAGGCAGACAGCGCCATCCCCCACTTTCATAAGCCTTACGAAGTCTCCTGCATTTTCCTTTTCTTGGTTCGATACATAATGATATCCGCTTTCTTAATCAGCAATTCCGCGCAATCGCAATCCTCCGGATACTGAGCGTATCCTATGCTAACCCCTAAAAAAGGAATTTGATTTTCAAAAGAGGCGTGGATACGTTCTTCAAAGGTTTCAATAAATCCCTCGACATTTTCCCCAAGACAAGTACAGACAAACTCATCTCCAGACATCCGATAAAATTGTCCACTCCCATGGATCGTATCCATCGTCGCTCTTGAAAAACTGTTCAGATATCGATCCCCTTCGTCATGGCCAAATCGATCATTGATGCTCTTGAAATCATCAAGATCCATATAGATCAGATAGAATGGCTCTTTTCTGTCAATCAACTTATCTACATCCAGGAATAGAGAAAGGCGATTGTTTGCGCCCGTCAAATTGTCCGAATAGGCAAGTTTTCTTAAGGCGCTAATGCTTTTTGAATCCTCGACGATCAAATATAGCAACCAGTAAACCAGAATAATGATTGTGGTTAGCAATAGAATTGTCACGAATCCCGCTTGAGCAGAAATTTGATCCAACAGTGAAAATCGAATCCACAAAACACAGAAAAACAATACTAGACCAAACACAATCAACAATTTCTCTAATCGATTCGGGATCCCTTGAAGAATCACAACAAATTTCCCTCGAATAAAGCGGACAACAAAGTAGGTGCTGATCAAAAAAATGCCAGATTGCACAATCACCACCAATTCAATGTCGATAACCCCTACAATCCCTTGAACAATACACATGGACATGGAATTCACCAATATGGAATGCATGAACGAAAAAAGCATCACAGATACCATGCGATCCAATTTTTCTCGATAGAGAAACACCAAGGGAATCAGGTATAGCCACCCTCGTGTGACCGCCATAATGCCTTGGTTCAGCGAAGTCGGTATCCTGTATATTAAAAAATGAATCAAGACAACACTAAAACCCAGTCCCGATATCGTCAAAAAAATCGAGAATTTCTTTTTCGAACACAGATGTGTGGTGAATAGATTGATTAAAAGAATCTCAAGTGCAATTAAATTATAGCTATCCATCAGTTCCACACTCCTTATCCTGCTACTTCCATTATTATCCTGTTAAAAACAAAAGTCAAATCGATTTCTCTATTTTTATTCAACAAAATGAGAAGTCGAATGACATTTTTTTAACAACCATCGGCATTCCTATTATAAAACCAATCGCTCTGTGCAATTTCCACACTCGAAGTAAAAAAAAATGGGCGGTCTCTGTAGACCCCCCATTCCTATCACCCTTTTACTGATACTCATCAAACAATTTTTTGAAAGCCGGCAAGGATCTTTCGATCTGCTCGGGTGTCACACAATATGAAATACGAATATGTCCAGGACATCCAAAGTCGTCCCCTGGAACCAATAGCAAATCATACTTCTTCGCTTTTTCACAAAAAGCGTAGGCATCCGGTTCCAATGATCGAGGGAACAAGTAAAACGCGCCTTGCGGTTTTACGCACTCATACCCGATCTCTTTTAGCGCCTTATACAATACATTGCGATTATTTTCGTAAATGGAAATATCGGACGTTTCTTCTACGCATTTGGCAACGACCTTTTGAAAAAAACTTGGCGCACAAACGTAGCTGAGGGCTCTCGCCGAACCGGCGATTGCAGCAAAAACCTTTGGAAACTCAATCATTTCATTCGGAACCACAATATAACCGATGCGATCGCCCGGAAGCGACAAAGACTTGCTGTAGGAATAACAAACAAAGGTGTTATTGTAGTATTTCGGCAAGTACGGCACGGCAATATCATCATAAACAATTTCACGATATGGCTCATCCGAAATCAAGAAGATCGGATGTCCATAGGCCTCGGCTTTTTCTTCCAATCGTGCAACCAACTTTTGAATCGTTGCTTCTGAATACACCGCTCCCGATGGATTGTTTGGCGAGTTTACAATAATTGCTTTCGTCTTCTCATTAATCAATTTATCAAATTCATCAAAATTGATCTGAAAATCTTCAATATTCGCAGGAACGACAACCAACTTTCCGCCGGCAGCCTCTACAAAGCAGCTGTACTCTGGAAAGAATGGCGCAAAGGTTATAAATTCATCGCCTTCATTTGCCAAGGCTTTAAAGCAAATGCTGATAGAAGCGGCAGCACCAGTCGTCATATAGATGTTTTTTCCTTCAATATCCATGTCAAATCGACGATTGATGGATTTTGCAATGATAGCTCTGACATCCGGATTTCCAGGCGCGCTCGTATAGCTATGTAATGCAGTTGGCGCTTCCTCCTCCAAAAGAGTAATCATCGCATTCTTAACGGCTTCGGGCGCCGGCACATTAGGATTTCCCAGACTGAAGTCATACACATTTTCAACACCAATTTCCGCTTTTCTCTTCCGGCCATATTCAAAAATCTCTCGAATAATGGAACTTCTGCTGCCTAGTTCATACATCTTTTCTGATATCATTATGCTCCTCCTCAAACTACTTATTCGTTCCTTAACACTACCATATTTTCGCAATATTCTCAATGTATAACACATTAATCCCGCGCCTCGCACGTGGCGCAACCAGTCCAAAAAAACCTGCGTTTTTTCGAGTTACCAAGCCTTCTGGGTTAGAACTCGGCTTAGGATTTTAATGCCGTCCATCATGCTCATCTCTGTCATCACTTCCTCTGGCGTATGGCTTCTGCCTCCCACACATGGCACAAACACCAAAACGGATGGAATATGCGGCGCAATCACCTGCGTATCATGGCCCGCTCCGCTATTCATCAAACAATAGGGGTAATCCGCATCTTTGCAGATCTTTTCGTTCTCTTTGAGAAGTTCCCGATCCAACCCAGCGTCCTTAATCTTCTCTGCAATCTCCGTAATCCCGAAACCAATTTCACTGATTGATTCTGCGATACTTGATCGAATATCCATCGTAAATTGCACAAAATCAAGCACAACATTGGATGAACCAGGTTTCAATGAAAGCTCACCCACGGTTGCCGTGGAAGCTCTTTCGTGTAGCTGGCTCTCCACAACATGCCATCAACCAACGAGTGTTTCTTGCTTTCCGCAAAATTTCGAAGCAACTCGGTTAGGATTTCCACATCTCTCATGGGTCATTCATCCCTTCTCACTATTTGTACTCCATTATATCCAATTTTTCATTTATGCAGTTAAAGACTCACGAATTCATACACTCTCGCCACCTAAATGCTTGTTACCGCTATACCCCTTTCCAAAATGTTGTAATAAACAAAAAAGAAATCCCAGTCTTCTGGGATTTCCGCTTAAAAACTTGCACAATCAATTTTCCCAACCGCTTCGCTGGTCTCGGACTGTCACTCATTTCTTTTTGGTTCGCAATATTTATAAAATTGTCTTCGCCAATCTTTTTGATAAAGCAATGATTGTCAATATAGGCGGTAATCCTGGTGATACAGGAAAGACACTGGAATCACAGACAAACAAATTTCGCATTTCAGTTTCCATATTTGTATCGACGACTTCTCCAATAGCAGCGGTACCACCCGGATGAGCACCTGCAGCTTTCGTTACCACGAAGGATTTCGGATCAACACCAACATTTTCAAGGATTGCCTTCGCTAATGATAACCCTTGAGTTAATTTTTCATCGTCAGTTCTACTAACCACTTTTGTCACTGATCCATTCGCAAAAACACGTCCATTTGCTTCATCCGTTATTTTCACCATAAGCCCTAGAATATTTTGTTCAGGCATCCTAAACCCCTTCATTCCCGCTTCAAGAAATCTAATCGCTCGATCTTGGTTTACATGCGGAGAAATTATAAAACCCTTTGTATGATGAAACTTACTGCACACAACTGACATTTGAGGCTCATGATAAATATTGATCGTATCATGAACACCATAAACAATCTTTAAGAGGTCAACAAAAAGATGTGAACCCGCATTTTTAATACCGGATGCTTGTAAAATTACTGGTGTTCCCAATCCGCCTGCAGCCAAAATGACGCAATTCGTTCTGATCAGCATCTCCTTATTGGATGTATGTACAACCACTCCTGATACTCGACCATTCTCTGATATGACTTTTTCAACTGCACTCTCATACATGATCTCAACACCGTTATCCAAAGCTTCATTCAAATATACCAGTGGTGTCCACTTCGCTTTCGTCTTGCACCCCATCGTACACTTGCCGCATCGGATACACTTTCTCGGATTAATCGCTTTCCTCATTGGTTCCATCGGACATCCCAGTTCTTTTGCAACCCTTGCAATCATCCTTGTTCCATCAGATATCAATATATCGGAAAGCGGTGCCACACTCAACTCCTTCTCTGCCTCACAAAATTCATTCGACAAATCAATACCTATTTCCTTAAACTCACCCTCAAGACTACGAACCATATTCCCCGTTGAAACAAAAGCGCTACCTCCTGCCATAATCGTTCTCCAAAGAATAATCCCTTCTTTGGACTTCCTCGGAACATAGAAAATATTGGTATCAAAAAATCTCGCCATATCCATGAACTTCCCGTATTTTGATTCTAGCTTTCCCTTTTCGATAACTAGAATATTATCGTGTTCTTTACTCAGTTCCTTAGCAACGGTTGACCCTCCTGCCCCAGCTCCTACAATAATATAATTATATTGTTTATCTGATTTAATCATTAATATCACCTCTTTAAATTCACACTCCATCTACTCGAGAATCCATCCAATTAATCAATTGTGCTGTTTTCCAAAAAAAATGTATATCTTCTTTCTTACTCTCGTTTTAATTGTATCATCGTTATGTGTCTTAATTATGTAGCTAGTCACCTGACTGCAAGTAATCATCCCATTCTAGAATTCATTTGAAGCCAAACCTTTCAGATGAAAAATAGAATCAAAGACTTTTGAATATGCTTGTATTTTGTTTCTATCTTCAGTCCATAAAAAAACTACCTACTGATTACTCAGTGGATAGTTTTTTGTTCATCTTTGCATAAACGCCCTTTTCAAATGTTTCATTTGCATCTCCAGAAACAAATCGCCTATCATACAAACAGGTAGCCAGCAATACTAGATCCTTCAGTTTCCCGAAATTACTCAGAAAAGAATGATCCAACACGATTGAGCAATATCCGCTTCCCTTGAAAAGCACTCATGATAACTGTAAAAATAGTTAAATATTCATTTTCGCTATCATTATTTCCACTTTGATTAGAACATCTTCTTCATTGCTACTTATATCATGGGTCAACCACAAGATAATCTTGCATAGATTATTCCCAACTTCACTTAAAAGAATCATCCGTTTTATTGATAAAATTCAAAAATACCCAAAAGCCGTAACCTACGTTACGTTCTTTCTCTATTGATTATGCTACACTTAAATAAGGAATACATATCCAAAATAAATTTAGAAAGAAGGCGTTCATTTGATTAACAAGATCGGCAGAACCTTACGAAAAGCTCATCGCTACCTAACCCCTGTATTCATTGTCATTACCATTCTCTATATGTTCGTTTTCAACGTACCTGTTCTTTTCAAAATACAACGCATACTTATGCTAACCATGGCCGCATCAGGTGCGTATCTATTCTTTCAAATCTACTATAATAAGAACAAAGCGAAGAAGAAGAAAAAAACACAAAAATAATTGATGCAAATACAGAAAAGGTGTGGCACCCGCTTTATAGTCCACACCTTTTTTATACACCTGCTCCCCTTTATTGTCCCTTTTTGTTTTGAATGATTTCCTCTTGCAATTCATTCAAATAGACCCATCGATCAGTAGCCAGCTCCAGCTTTTCTTCAAGCTCTTCTTTCTCATCTGACAGTTGCTGCAAGTACGTATAATCACTGAATGCTTCAGCCATTTTTTGTTCCGTCTGTTCGATCTTCTCTTCTAGCTTTGCAATCACATCATCGATGCTTTCAAACTCCCGCTGTTCCTTGTATGTGAATTTCAGCGTTCTTGTTTGCTTTCGTTCTTCTTTTTTTCCTGCCACAGCTGCCTTGTTCTCGGATACCGCCTGTTCGAGCAAAGCCTCTTTTCCCTGCATGAATTTGCTGTAATCGGAATAATTCCCAGCGTATTCCTTGATCAAACCGCTTCCCTCAAATGAAAATATACTGTCCACAACCCGATCGAGAAAATACCTGTCATGGGATACGACAACAACCGCACCAGGAAATTCATCCAAGTATCCTTCGAGAATCGTCAGGGTCTGAATATCGAGATCGTTGGTCGGTTCGTCAAGCATCAGTACGTTCGGGGCTCCCATCAATATGCGCAGCAGGTACAGCCGCCGCTTCTCTCCTCCGGATAGCTTCGAGATCATTGACCACTGCATGCTTGGCGGGAATAAGAATCTCTCCAACATCTGTGAAGCGGTTATGGTTCCGTTTCTCGTATTGACAACCTCCGCCTGCTCCTTGATATACTCGATCACCCTCAAATCATTGTTCATCTCATCATTTTCCTGCGCAAAATAACCGATCTTAACCGTCTCGCCAATGGCAACACTTCCTGCATCCGGCTCAAGCCTTCCCGAAGCAATCTTCATCAGTGTCGACTTGCCGGCGCCGTTCGGTCCGATAATTCCAATCCTGTCGTTTCGCAACAATACATAACTGAAATCCTTGATGATTTCACCGCAAGGAAAGCTTTTGCTGATGTTTTCCATCTCGATGATTTTTCTTCCGAGCCTTGAATAAGCGCCTTGTATTTCGATTGAATCATCAACCTGCCGCTTTTTCTCGCTTGTCAGTTCTTCAAATCGATCCAATCTCGCTTTCTGCTTCGTTGTACGCGCCCTGGCTCCGCGCCTGATCCATTCCAGTTCACTGCGGATCAAGCCTTGGCGCTTTCTCTCTGACGCCTCTTCCAGGTTCTCCCTTTCAAGCTTCATTTCCAAATATTTTGTATAGTTCGCCTGATAGCTGTAGAGCTTTCCATCGTCCAGTTCAATAATTCTCGTTGCCACTCGATCCAGAAGATACCGATCATGGGTCACCATCAAAAGAGCGCCCTTGCGATTACCAATATACTTCTCCAACCAGTCGACAGTTTCATTGTCGATATGATTGGTTGGCTCATCGAGGATTAAAAGATCCACGGGGCTGATCAACGCGCTTGCCATGGCCACACGTTTTCGCTGGCCCCCGGACAGCTTCCCGACATCTGCCGTAAACTCGGTAATTCCCAGCTTTGTCAGTATCTTTTTCGCTTCAGCCTCAATCGACCAAGCATCCATCTGATCCATCCTGTGAATCAAGGAAATCATTTCAGTTTCATACTTCGCTTCTCCCGGATTTGCCTCAATCATTTGAAGAACTTCTTCATATCTCCTGATCAGCTGCATCTCCGGCGTATCCCCTTTAAACACCTGCTCCAGCACCGTAATTCCAGGCTCAAAGTTTGGTATTTGCGCCAAATACCCGATCTTCATATCGTTTCCACAAATAATCTTTCCGGCGTCAAGCGGCTCGAGGCCTGCAATCACCTTGAGGAAGGTCGACTTCCCTGTCCCATTGATGCCGATCAGCCCGATTTTTTCCCCTTCATTGATTCCGATTGATATTTCATCAAACAATATTTTTTCACTATATTTTTTTGAAATTTTTTCCGCAACTAAAATACTCATAAATTACTCCCATTTGTCCGATATTTGAATCGACTGCATCAGCCCATAATCATCATTCTACCGTTTACTATATCACTTCTAGCCCCTTCAGATAAAGTGTCTTTAAAATAGTCTGTGATAATTTACTTTGACAGAAACAGCTTTTCTGGATAGGATAAGAAAGATATAAAAAGCATTTTAAAGGAGATTTAAATGAGTGTATTAATTGTAGAGAATGTTTCCCACGGCTTTGGGGCCAGAAAAATTCTGGAAGACGCCTCTTTCCGACTTAACAAGGGAGAACATGTCGGCTTGATCGGCGCAAACGGCGAGGGGAAATCTACGTTTTTAAATATTATTACGGGCCAACTAGAGCCGGATGAAGGCAAGGTCGAATGGTCGAAGCGAGTAACGGTCGGGTACCTCGATCAACATACGGTTCTTACAAAGGGTAAAACCATTAGAGCGGCACTTGAAGAAGCCTTTCAAAGCATGTATGACATGGAAGCTGAGATGCTGTCTCTGTATGATAAAATGGGCGATGCTTCACCCAAAGAACTGGAAGCCATGATGGAAGACGTTGGTGAGATCCAAAGTTATTTGGAGCACAGCGGCTTTTACATGCTGCATACAAAAATTCAGGAAGTCGCAAACGGATTGGGCTTGGGCGAGATCGGTTTGGATAAAGATGTGTCGGAATTGAGTGGCGGTCAACGAACAAAAGTATTGCTGACAAAGCTGCTTTTGCAAAACCCGACGATTTTGCTCCTCGACGAACCCACAAACTATTTGGACGTCAACCATATCGAATGGCTGAAAAGATACTTGAAAGACTATGAAAACAGCTTCATCTTAATCTCCCATGACATTCCTTTCGTAAATGAAGTAATCAATGTGATCTACCATGTCGAAAACGGCGAGTTAACCCGCTATACCGGCAATTATGATCAATTTCAAGCCATGCACGCTGTCAAAAAAGAACAACAATTGAAGGCGTACAAGCGTCAGAAACAAGAAATTGATAAGATGGAAGACTTCATCGCCAGAAACAAGGCACGTGTCGCCACGCGCGGCATGGCCAACAGCCGTCAAAAACGCCTCGATAAAATTGAAGTGATGGACAAGCCCACCGAAAAGCCCAAGCCATCCTTTGCATTTAAAGAAGCGCGCACGCCAAGCCGATTTATTTTCAAGGCCGACAATCTGGTTCTGGGATATGACGAACCGCTGACCAAACCTGTCAATGTCGTTTTGGAACGCAACCAAAAAATCGCTGTTACCGGCGTCAACGGCCTCGGCAAATCTACTTTGTTAAAAACCATGCTTGGAATGATCCCCGCCATCTCAGGCGATTTGACTCATGGAGAATTTCTGGCCCCCGGTTATTTCGAACAGGAATCCAGCCGCGACAATACCAATACCGCACTTGAGGAAATATGGAATGAATACCCTTCTCTTGAAAACAAGGAAGTCCGACAAGCACTCGCAGGATGTGGATTAACCAATGAACACATCACCAATCAAATGCGCGTGTTAAGCGGTGGCGAGAATGCCAAAGTTCGCTTGTGCAAACTGATGCTGAAAGACATCAACTTCCTTGTACTCGATGAGCCCACGAACCATTTGGATGTCGAAGCCAAAGAAGAACTAAAAAAAGCGTTAATTGGATTCAAGGGAACCATTTTATTGGTATCCCATGAGCCTTACTTCTACGAAGACTGGGTAACCGATATCTGGAACGTGGAGGAATGGACCACCAAGATCGTCTAACTCGCTATAAAACAAGCCCGCATCTTTATCAGATGCGGGCTTTCTATTTTACCCCTTATAGCAGATTAAACTTCGATGAATCCACTCTGCCATTTTCAGCAATAACGCCTTCTTCGGCATGAACATATTCAATCTTTCCGACAAACATTTCATGTGATCCAGTCATAATTGTATCGACAACCGTACACTCGATTGCAACAGGACAGGCGTCGATCACACCTGCATTGACAAATTTGCCATCTGTCATTTCAACGCCATACTCTTTTAGTTTATTTCCATCTTTTCCACTCTTTGAGCCGCAGCATTCATAAAGTTCTGTTTGCGACGCGTCCAGCAGATGTGCAACGAAACAACCATTCTCTTTAATCATATGATAGGAATGTCTTGACGGTACAATACCCACCATCAGCATTGGCGGATCATAGCTGCAATGCCCGCAATATCCCACGACCAATGCATTATCATTGCCCTCGTTGTCCCGAACACTGACAACCACATTTGGCATTCCACCCAATGCGTTTACTTTTCCTGCTTCTGCTTTCATTTTCTCCTCCTACTACTCCAAAATAAGTTTCTATTTCAAACCCTATAAATAGTTTTCATATCCTCATATCCAATCAATCTTGAACCAGCTCGACTCAGTTTATCGTCAATGACTATTTTATGAGATATAGTTATTTTAAATTTACCACATTCATAAATCAAGTTATTATCAGTCTTTCAATTAAAACTTATACTAAGGTTTAATTATTGGTTGAGCCCAAGTAAACAAATCCGATTTTCCGATTTCGTTAAGCGAGTTCAAAATTCGAGATAATCTCCTCTGCAATATCGACAACATCTCTCCCGGAGGTTTTAACAATCAGATCCGCTGAATTCAAATACCGCTCTTCCCGCTCATTATACAACCGCTTGATTTTACCAATATAGTCTTCTTCATGGAGCAAAGGCCTGTTCTTCCTCGCCTCATCATCGCGAATATTATTAACAATATGCTCAATCTCCGCATGCAAAAGCACAATGGTTCCAATGCGTGAAAGCAGTTCTCTGTTTTCCTCTTTTAGAATGACACCCCCGCCCGTTGAAAGAATGATGTTTTTATCGTCCATTCTTATTTTTAGGAACTCGGTTTCCAGATTTCTAAAATATTTTTCGCCGTCCAGTTGGAAAATATCTTTTATCGTTTTGTCTTCT
Organism: Eubacteriales bacterium; assembly: GCA_030625815.1. GTDB lineage: Bacteria > Bacillota > Clostridia > Tissierellales > GPF-1 > GPF-1. The sequence continues at coordinate 2,750 of DAOUQF010000017.1, read as the reverse complement.
TGTTTTTCTATTTCGTGATCCATGTCAATAAAAGCCATGCCCAAAGCCTGTGACAGGCTTCTGCCAATTGTCGTTTTCCCGCTTCCCATAAAACCGATTAAAACAATATTCTTATCCATTTGGCCACCCATCTTTCAATCTCATTCATACATAATTTTAGCTGTTCTTTTTGGAAAACAAGTTTCTAAAAAATGTGAAATTAGACAAAACAGAGAATACGATCAACAATGTCAGCACCATGCTGATTGGACTGAAAAACAAATCTTTGATTGGAGAATCTGATGATAGAAGCAATGACATCGTTCTTCTAAAGTTATCGTCCATCAAGCCGCCAAGAACCCACCCAAGTACGAGTGGAGCGACGGAATACTCCCAACACAGAAGAATAGATCCCTAAAAACCAATGCTTCAGTATTTCCGGAGTACTGACCTTTTCATCCGTAATCACAACGCTTTTTGCATCAGATTTCTTTTTGGATACCTGAATCAGGATCTCAGAAAGACCAAATAAACCGATCAATGCAGCTACTGTTTCTTCTTCCGGCAAGATGTACCTCTCGATGGAGGAGTACTACCAGTTCCATTCTACTCATCGAATCACTGCAGTTGCTTAATTGAATACCCGAGGGAAAGTACACACTTTTTCGGACTTGACTCTTCCATGATCTCAGACACATTCATGCTACGCTCCTGGTTCATACCTGAATTCCCGAGAAATTATAACGAGGTTGGAGGTTCAACACCAAGCTTTCTATAAAGTTCTTCCTGCTTCTTGGTTATTTCACCAAAACGTATGCTGCTCCCAGGTTGCTCGAAGCATTCAATGACATCCAATTCATCAAGCAACTCCTGCATCGTATATTTTTTATAAAGCAATTGATCCGACATTTGTTTTTTTATATAGGATAAATAGACCAATGCTACAAATTGCACAAATAACTTGCCTTCTAAGGCACTTTCGGATGAAACCGTAGTACGACGCATGTTCAGTCGGTCTTTGAGATTACCAAATGCTTTTTCTACCAGGTCTTTGTTTCGGTAGATTTCCAATGCTTCAAGTGGTTCATTAATTTCATTGCTGATTAGGGCGAAAAAGCCATAATCTTTCTCAGCTTTATCGATTGCTTCTTGTTTTGGAATTACCTTTATTCCCCGTATTGGCGTTATTGTTACATCAAAGTACTTATTGTATAGTTTTTCATGTTCTGGTTTTCGTTTGTCGGACAGCAGTTCACTTTCAAGCTGGTCCAATAGGATGTTTAGCTTATTTTCATGTTCAAGGGCTTTTTCACCGTTGTAATAGAGATGAAGATACATTCTTCGTGTGTCCTTGATGACATCGCCTTTATAAGGACGCTTTTGAGTGTACGCCCAGGGAATCATAGCCGTATGCATATGCAGTTGATACGTAGAATTGTAGTTAGTCCTGGTTCTGATGGTATCCCGTACTTGATCCAGCTCCCTGCGTACAAATTTCAAGGATACCTTTGTTGCCAATAAAAACTTCAGGTGATGCTGATATAGTGCATTAACATTAGCTTCGCTGTAGAAACCACGGTCCATGACCAGTTTTACTTTGCCAAATTCCAGAAAATCCATATCTGCTAAGAGATTTTTCAAGGTCTTCACATCAGGTATGTTTCCCGGCAGCTTTCTGTAATAAAAGGGCAGATTTGATATTTCTCCAAACAATAGGGCTAGATTAATTTGTGCAAGCGGATCATGGTCCTTGTTCCTGCCATATTTGACTTGTTTTAATGACTCCGAGTACGAAGAGATACTGGTTGTATCATAGGCCCAGTATTCATTTTCGATTCGACGTTTTCCCTGAAGACGAAAGAATTGTTCTTTACCTTCTTCTGTTATAGAAGAAAATAGTTCACTGCTTCTTTGTGATGGAATATTTTTTCCATACGGGTGTTTATGTGTACGGGCCCATTTTGGAAAACGACTTAATGGATTCCGATCTTCAAGAATCAAATAATAGGCGATTGATAAGATCTGTTTGTAGGCATCCGGAAAGCAGCCTTTCAAATCTTTTGTGATTCCCAATTTGTCTCCTAACGCATCAAACAAATAGGTTGCACCATGAAAACTCTGTTTTGCTTGTGTTACCGGAACCGGTCCGCGTTTCAAAGGCAATACCGGTTGGGGTTCATTAAATCGCTTTGATGGGATCAGATTGCCCGATTCATCCAATTTACCTATGCAAATACGCTTGCTCCTGGATTGTTGTTTTTCTTTATCCCAATAGTTAGTTGATTCATATACGTATGTCGTGCCGCTTTTCTTGTTTTTCACATATACGAGAGCCATAGGATCACCTCCATCCACGTTATAATTATAACGTAGTTCAAAGAGGTTTGCAAGCACAATATGACTGTGCTCCGCATTATATCAGGGTTTGTGGCATTCCTCGTTATAATTGTTCCGGGAATTCAGGTTCATAGTGGTGTAATCGACAAAACAGTAGCGAAACGCCTGGGCCACAGCAAAGTATCCATGACCAAATATGTGTATGCGCACACCCTTGATTTGGAGGATCGAAGAGCTGTTGGCCAAATTGAAAATTATATAGATAAGAGTATCAAAAAAGATGAAGGATCACACTAATAAAATGGACCCTATAGACTAGACACTCTGAAAAGAGAGCCTATCACTATAGGGTCTTTTTTTATACAATGAAAGCGCAAGAATGAAACCGCAAGGAGGATAATGATGAGCAAAAAAATATTCTCGCAAGAAGAGCA
>DAOUQF010000010.1 GCA_030625815.1 Eubacteriales bacterium | reverse complement strand
ACTCCGCAGGGAGATTTCTTCCCATACGGAGTCTGTTTTAGACGTACGTATAGGAATTGAAGAAACCGGTATTTATTCCAAGAATATTTCCGATTATCTTGCGTTATATGGATTTACTGTCCATATGATCAATCCTGTCCTGACAAGTCATAGCAGAAAATCACTTTCATTCGATTTTGCTCTCTAATCTGCATATCTAGAATCAACTGTTGGTAGTCAACGCTACCTCTATTTGTTATACAATCCTTACGGTTATCATCCTATTTATCAAATCTTCTATTTTTCTGTTGACTTTTTAATAGCTGGCTCCAAAATTGATTATTTATATTCTCAGTTTTCATAAACACTCATTGCATTAGTATCCCCCCTTTCATCATATATGCCCATGACATTCCCAATCGATTGCTTTTTCCAACAGCATGTTTCCGTTGTCTTGGATAAAAAGAACAGGTTTCTCGTACTTTACATCCGTACCATATGGATGATATGGGCAATGCCGTTCTTCCCCGCATCGTTTGCGCTGACCAATCCTGACATATCCAATCCGCTCTTCATCACAAACAGCCATCCCAACTTGATTACTTCGCAATTGGCGATCCAAGCCGCCAATCACAGCATTCAAGTTAATATCTTTTGCCAATTGATCGAGTGCCTCTTGGGTTTTCATAAATCCCAAACCTGAATCCGAGTTTATACCGATGCGTTTTTTTGAAAATTGCGTTTTACCCTCACAAACACCCATCAATTTCGGGTATGCAGACATGCGATACGCCCAGTCCCGCTTGAAAACCAGTAGCCCTTCGAAAAGGTCGGTTTCTCTTCGGTTGTGCCGATAGTACGCGGAATCGGTGTCCCGCTTGACCAAGGTTTCCTGCTGCACCGGATTCTCAACATTCCGGTAGCATTCCAGCATCAGATACTCATCCTTTGCCTCGTCATAATACTCAACCTGCAACCCCACAACATCTTCCCAAATCAGCTCGATTGTTTCAATCTTGCCCAACCGCTCCCATTCCTCTAGCCAATCCACATCACGAACCTCATAATACACCGGTTCCGCCAATTGATTAGCATTGATCACATCAATTTTTGCCAGTCGATAATCCTCAAGCTTTTCCGGCAATTGAACTTGCGGGTAATATTGATGCAAGTCGTCCACGCTGACAAAAGAACGATACCCTGTTGCGTAGCACAGTACACCATCATAAACAAACGGCATGCTCTCGTCATACGCCAGGCCCCTGCCGGCCAATCGAAGTTCCCTTTCGATCATGGAATCTGCTTGCCACTCCCGATTAGCGACATCCATCTTCAACGCGCGATCCCCTTTCAATTGCTGGAACATTTCATTGCCGTCATCTCGAACAAATTGCGCGACCGATTTTGCAATCCGATCGATATTTTGATCGTCCAACAAATCTGCGGGCGTATCCGTAATCTTGTCATATTGAAAGTGGGATGCCTGTTCGATTACAACAGAAGGAAACTGCAGTACAGAAAACGCATTATATTGAAGAAAAGCGTCCTTGCGCCCCTCAGAACACGCAACTTCCATATCTTTCATTTGTTCCATCAGTGCCTGCGGCAAGATGCGATATAGTTCCGTTTCCGTATCCAGCAGCAATGGTCCCGCGCCAATCTCCGCCACATGTTCATAGTGGATCTGATACAATTCCTGATATCTCTCTGCACATAAAGCTGTCAACGCCAAGCTTGCCTGATTACGATTCTCTTCCGCATTCACAAAGACAAAGATCATATCAAAGGCTGGCTTGTTCTCATCCAAATACGATTGAATATAGGACAGGGTGTGCATCAACGCCGCAACCCCGGATCCGTCATATTCGATCTTGCCTTCTTGATCATATGACTCATAATAAGCAGTGAATACAATCGCTTTCTGTTCCAGATTGGGTTCTCCTTGGATGATCGCCGCAATATTCCCAGTCTTTTCATCCACATACCCATGATTCCAGAATGCCTCTATCCCCTGTCCCTGAAAGAAATCCTCCAGATAGGAAACCAATTCTGATTCTCCCACCATCTGCGCCGTAGACAGATTAAGGAGCAAGTCCTCTACGAACAAGGAAATATCTTTCGCAACCGTCTCTTGCAAGGTCACAATAGGTGTCGACAATTCAACGACTTGAATCGGCTCTTTTTCGACTTTCAGCATGGTTTCTCGCGGCGCAGCCGAACACCCCGTAAGAAAAATAATTAAAACCAACAACAAAACAAAGATTCGCTTCTCTTTCATTGAAATCCCCCTTTTCGATTATCTCAATCCATGATCTTCATACTAAAGGTTTCCCCATCCATATCCACCATAACTGTCATTTCGGTATCTGGATTCGGAACATTGGTACCCAGCTTCTCAAATCAAGTTCGTAATCCTTAGAGTGTGTAAAGGTAATAGGCTTCTTGTTGAAATTCCGAGTATGCTCCTTGCCATCATACGGAAAACCGTCCAATTCCGTTACGCTATACAGCTTCCATTCCTCATCCGTTTCTTGAAACCAATACTTATATAGCCTGATATGGCTTCTTTCCGGGATCAATTCATTATTCTCATCGTACAATTTATAAGTTCTCCGTACGAAAACATACTTAAAAAAGTCTCGTTCCGGATTCAGATCGTTGTAAATTGGTGAAAGATCTGTACTCATTTCCACCCGTCTTGTCTCCTTGCCAAAAACCAGCCTTGCCTTGTCTTCCCATGTATAAATCTTTCCGTTGATCATAATATCTGCAATAGATTCGTTTGCATCTTCCAGCTTCTCAGCCAATAAGTCTACTCCAACGAACTCTGAAATCGCAGTTTCGTACTCAGAAACCTCACCGCCCTCGTAAAAATCATCTTCCGCATCCAAATAGATTTTCGTCCATGTAATAAAGTCCGGAAACTGCGGTTCAATAACCTCCGGCGGTTCCTGCTCAACAACAATTGAAGGTTCCTGTTCCATCGAGTCCGGTATTTCTTGACCGCATCCGGCCAAAAACAAAAGAAAAAACAAACCCAATAAAAAGATTCTTCTCTTCATCCTCTCCATCCTTTCATTTCATCCGTATGAATTCTCAATCGTTTTATGATCATATAAATGCCAATCAATAATGTTCCATATATTACTACGTGCATCACCAAGGGAATGATCGTAAAAAGAATAAATAGAAACTTCATAAATATTTCATACTCCAAAAGGCTGATTCTTGGCAGAACAAATTCAGAAAAAATCATGATATAGCAAAAGTAAATTGTCAGCATCGCAAATGAAAGAAAAAACAGTCGAATTTCCTTATGCTCCCGTCCTCGCCAGCAAATAATCATTCCAATAATTCCAGCAATCAGTTCCATGAATTCCTCCTTAATTTCCATCTATTTCAAGTATAGCACTTTGACAACTTTTTTATCGTTTGTCACCATGTAATCTATCGTTATTAATATTCTGTTCACACTTATTTACATTTCCTTAAGTTGTGTTTATTTACAGGGTGGTCTTTCTAATCAATTGTATGGATCCCGCCACCCCCAAATCCCCTCGAACACAATCCCGTCTTGACAATTGTTTCTCCTTTCAGTAAGATGTGGATAGATTCATAGTGCCAATGAAAGCCAATAGTAGCAACGCAGATTGCTGATAGAGAGTCGATGGGTGGTGAAAATCGATACAAGCTGCGTGGGCGAAGTACATGGCCGGAGGTTCGAAAGACGTTTCCCTCGTTACGGGTTTGAGGCAGGCTTCGGTCTGTAAATAAAGGTGGTACCACGGTTCAATTCGTCCTTTGACGAATGTGAGCCTTTTTTTATACAAATTTTTAGAAAATCGAAAGGAGAACAATCATGAAACGAAACGTTTATGACGTATTGATGGAACGCGGATTTATCGAGCAAGTGACTCATGAAGCGGAAGTGCGCGAAATGCTTGAAAAGGAGAGTTCCACTTTTTATATTGGCTTTGACCCTACAGCGGACAGCCTTCACGTTGGACACTTTCTAACCATTATGGCCATGGCCCATATGCAACAATACGGCCATCGTCCCATCGCCTTGATCGGCGGCGGAACCACCATGGTGGGTGACCCAACCGGAAAAACCGATATGCGAAAAATGATGACCAAGGAGACCATTGCAGAAAATGCAGAGTGTTTCAAAAAACAATTGTCCCGCTTTATCGATTTTGACAACGAAAAAGCGATTATGGTCAACAATGCCGATTGGCTGTTGAATCTCAATTACATTGATTTTCTTCGCGAGATTGGCGCGCATTTCTCTGTGAATCGCATGTTGAGTGCAGAAAGCTACAAGCAGCGCATGGAGAAAGGTTTAACCTTCTTGGAGTTCAACTATATGATTATGCAGTCCTTTGACTTCTTGGAGCTGAATCGACGATACAATTGCAACCTGCAATTGGGCGGCAACGATCAATGGTCCAATATCATTGGCGGCGTCAACCTGATCCGCAAGAAAGAACAAAAACCGGCTTTCGGCTTGACCTTCACCTTGTTAACCAACTCGGAAGGCAAGAAGATGGGCAAAACAGAAAGCGGCGCCGTTTGGCTGGACGCGGAGAAGACATCTCCATACGAGTTCTTCCAATACTGGCGCAATGTTGACGACAGCGATGTTGAACGTTGCTTGGCATTATTGACCTTCTTGCCGATGGATGAAGTTCGCCGTTTGGGCGCCCTTCAAGATTCCGCCATTAACGAAGCGAAGGAAGTATTGGCTTTTGAAGTCACCAAGAATGTTCACGGCGAAGAAGCGGCTAAAAAAGCTCGCGAAGCAGCCCTCGCCCTATTTGCCGGCGGCAGCGACAAAACCGATATGCCAACCACTGAAATGGATGCGGCACGATTTGAAGAAGGCATTGGCCTGCTGGCCTTGCTGACTGAGGTCGGCTTGACGGCATCCAATGGCGAAGCTCGCCGTTTGGTGCAACAAGGCGGTGTGACAATGAACGATAACAAGATCACCGACTTCCGTCACACCGTAGTAGCAGCCGATTTTGTCGATGGTGAATTGATCCCGAAAAAAGGGAAAAAGAAATTCCATCGAATCACCTTATAAACTGATAAACAGGAAGGACACCGAAATTATTTCGGTGTCCTTTTTTCTGTCAACCATTCGCGGACGATTGTATAGAGAATCATCAGTTGTTTCCTTGACCATTTTACATTTCCGTAATATACTTCGTATAATATCCAAAAATAAGATAAGGAGGAGAAATCAATGGCGTACAAAAAAGAAACACAATGTATCCACGGCGGCTATCAACCAAGTGAAGGGGAGCCACAAGTCATGCCCCTAACTCAAAGCACAACCTATCGTTACTACAACAGTGATTTTGTTGGCAAATTATTCGATTTGGAGGCCGAAGGGCATATGTACTCCAGAATTTCAAATCCAACAGTCGAAGCAACGGAAAAGAAAATCAATGCATTAGAAGGCGGCGTTGGCGCCCTTTGCGTATCCAGCGGACAGGCTGCCACCACCACGGCTCTGATTAATATCTGCGAGCCTGGCGATCATGTCATCGCTGCGTGCAACATCTATGGGGGGACCTACAACCTTCTGGCCGTTACCTTCCAGAAATTCGGCATCACTGTCGATTTTGTGGATCCCAGCGACTCTGCCGAAACCATTTTGGCAGCAGCGAAACCGACAACGAAAGCGATCTTCGCCGAGAGTCTCAGCAATCCATCCACCAGTGTGTTGGATTTCGAGAAATTTTCAGCACTTTCGAAAGAACTGGAAGTGCCGTTGATCGTTGACAATACCTTGGCTACTCCGTATCTCTGTCGTCCCTTGGATTTCGGCGCTCATATCGTGGTTCATTCGACAACCAAATTCTTGGATGGTCACGCGACCAGCGTTGGCGGCTGCATCATCGATGGCGGCACATTTAAGTGGACCCAGAAGAAATACCCGAAATTGGTGGAACCCGATCCCTCTTATCACGGGGTCTCCTATACGGAACGATTTAAAGAGGCGGCTTATATCATAAAGGCGCGGACCCATTTGCTTCGCGATCTGGGGATGACCATGAGTCCCTTTAATGCCTATATGGTTCATCATGCCATGGAAACCCTCCATGTCCGCATGGATCGCCACTGCGAAAACGCACAGCGTGTCGCGGAATTTCTGGAGGCACACCAAAAAATCGACTGGGTGAAATATCCGGGATTAAAATCCAGTTCAGAATATGAATTGGCACAAAAATATATTCCAAAGGCTGGCGGTGTTCTATCCTTCGGGGTCAAGGGCGGTCGTGATTCGGCTGCTGCATTTATCGACAATCTGAAACTTTGCTCCCTTGTTGTTCATGTGGGGGATCTACGGACTTCCGTCCTTCATCCAGCCAGCATGACGCATCGGCAAATGTCGGCAGAAGCGCTTGAGTCGGCCGGTGTAGCGCCTGAGATGGTTCGATTCAGCGTAGGGCTCGAGAATATCGATGATATTCTGGAAGACTTGACGCAAGCGCTTCAGGAGGTCTAACATGCCCATCATCGTCCATCGAGACCTGCCAGCCTATCAAACCCTCTTGCGGGAGAAAGTCTTTGTTATGCGGGAGGCACGAGCGATCAAGCAGGATATTCGTCCGCTTCGCATCGGGCTTTTGAATCTGATGCCAACAAAAATCGCGACAGAAACACAGATTGCACGAATCCTATCCAATACACCCCTGCAGGTGGAATTGATCCTGATTCAAATGGAAAGCTATAATCCCAAGAATACGGATCACAATCATCTTTCGAACTTCTATTGCTCCTTTACGGATGCCATGAAGATCGGACTCGACGGGATGATCATTACCGGTGCGCCCGTAGAGACCCTCCCCTTCGAAGAGGTTGATTATTGGAAGGAACTGGAACAAATAATGCGTTACGCGAAAGAACACGTCACCTCGACTTTGCATATCTGTTGGGGCGCGCAGGCTGGATTGTACTTCCACCATGGAATCAACAAACAGCCGCTTCCAGAGAAGCGTTTTGGCGTATTCAGCCATCGCGTTGCGGATCCAACTTGCCTTTTGTTCCGCGGGTTCGATGATCGCTACGCCTGTCCCCATTCCAGGCATACGGAAGTGCCCCTTGAAGCGATTGAAGCGAACGAGAACCTCCGGGTTTTGTCTGTCTCCGATGAAGCGGGCGCCAACATTGTCAGCACAACGGATCTTCGACAAATCTATGTCTTTGGCCATATGGAATATGACGCGGATACCCTGCGCAAGGAATATGAGCGAGATATCAATAAGGGCATGGAGATTGATGTGCCCGCTCATTATTTTATAAACGACGATCCCACTCAAGAGGTGATTGTAAACTGGCGAAGCACCGCTCATCTCTTTTACGCCAATTGGCTCAACCTCGTTTACCAAAAAACTCCGTATGTTTTAACGCCATAAAAATAGAGCTTGATGTCTTTCGACATCAGGCTCTTCTTAACTCCACAATTTTTTCAGTTCCTCTCGATCAAACACCGCCACTGCGGTGGAAGTATCCGCGCAGCCATAGTAAATCCAGATTTCATCTGCCCGTTCCACCAAACCGCAGGTGAAAACGACGTTGCCGTAAAATCCTTGCTTTTCAAATTCCGCTTCCGGCTGCAAGATCGGTTCTTCCACAATCTTCAGGATCTTTCTGGGATCCTTCCGGTCCAGTACGGCAATCCCCAGAACATAGCGATTGGAGTCATCTGCCGCATGGAAGATTTCAATCCACCCCGCCTCGGCTTCAAAGGGCGGCGCCCCGGCACCAAATCGTTTCATATTTTGCCAGCCTTCCCGCACCCCAAAAAGGCGATGATGTTCGCCCCAATACACCCCATCCGGTGAAAAGGCGCACCAGATATCCGGTGTTCCGATTCCCTTGGGAACCGGGCGATGCAGGCAGACACACTGATTTTTAATCTTATTTGGGAAAAAGCAAACATCCTTGTTCTCCGGCGGCAGGATCAATCCTTTCCGTTCAAAGATTTTAAAATCCTTCGTGGTCATAACAGCCGGTACTGATCCAGCTGGTGAAACCGCCGTATAGGAAACCCAATAGGTGTCCTCCACCTTTGCAATTCGAGGATCTTCGATCCCCCAACTCTCCATCTCCCCGGTCGGGAACAACTCTGGGTGCGTATCGATTTGAAAATGAATGCCATCACGGCTTCGTGCAATCCGCAAATGGGAAAGGCTCGTCAGATACAGGGTCTTGCCGGTGCCCGCGTCCTTCACGCCTCTAGGATCCGACAGATCATATAGAGGGTCGGCTTCATCCAACCATTTTACGATCGAACGCCCCTCCGCCATCATCACCACACCGCGCTTGCCCGCTTGTTTTTTCGGGCTTTCCGCTACGCGAAGCAAGAGAATAATTTCCTCACCCAGGGTACAGACTCCCGCATTGAAAACGCAATCCACCTGAAGATCCACCTGAGAAGGAATCAAATCCTTCGGCGTTATCAATAATTCTCTCCGTTTCGGCTGAATCATTTTTCCCTCCTGCTAATCCATCTTCCCTCAAAGGGCTGCAAACGATCAACCCGATCGCCGGTGATCAAATCCAATCCGACAGCCCGCGCTTCCAGCTCAATTTCAACATGGGTCATATTGATTAAACAGCTTACGCTGCCGCTTCCATCCAATGCCGTCCGCTTGATTTGAAACAGGGAATCCGAACAGAAAATCTCTTGCTTTCCATTGGGATGAAAGGCGGCATTTTGAGATCTGGCATAGAACAATTCCTTCATTTCTCCCATCCATCTTTCTTCCCTCTTGGTCAGAGGCAATGCAATTGCCTTTCGATTAATGGAGCGATTCATGCCCGTTCTTTCCTTTTCATCCAATTGGTTCTCGCTGGCAAATAGGCTGTGATAATAGATGCCCGGGATCCCGGCCAAGCTCAACAAGATCATATGGGCGGATCGAAATTTTCGTGCCGTCCATTCTTCCGATTCCTGCGGCGCTTTTAGAATACTATAGTAGGTGATATTCAGTTCATAGGGCGAACGGCTGTCATCGGCATTGATCTTGAAGTTCACCGCACCGCCTCGTGCGATGGTAGCTTCCGCCAATTGTTCGATCTCCTCTTTCGACAAGATCCCAATCAAAGGGCGCACCCCAATGCCGTCATGGGTTGCCAAGACATGAAAATACCCCGTATCTTCCCGAGGTACCGACAGGGTTTGCAGATAGTCGCCAAGGGCTTTCGCCGACTCCGTTAGAAAGCCGTGCGCCACCAATCCTGAAAGGGCAAAATTATAAATCAAATGCGCCTCGGGTTCCCGATCGCCGAAATACAACAAATTTTCAGCCTGTGGAACATTGGTTTCCGACAAGAGAATTACATCGGCTCCCACCAGCTCCAGATAGCTTCGCATGGCGACGATCCACCGATGCGCCTCCGGCAAATTCAAGGAGCTTCTCTCTGGATCCTTCCACCCATGCCCGATGGCATCGAGTCGAATCCCCGTCGCCCCCTTCTCTGCATAGAATCGCAAGAGTTCCGCCAAAGCAACGAAGACCTCCGAAGAAGAAAAATCCAGATCCGCCTGATCCTCGCTAAAGGTCGTCCACACCCATTTCTCTCCTTTCGAAGTTTCGAAGGGAGTCAGCAATGGATGGGTTCGAGGACGAGTAACGGCTGAAACATCGATCTCCTTTGGATAGGAAAGATAAAAGTGCTCATAGGCGGGATCTCCCTTCTTCCATCCGACAAACCATGAATGAGAGATCGATGTATGATTAATTACGGCATCAAAAAAAAGCGAAAAAGAATCTTTCATGGATTCAATCTCGCGCCAACTTCCCAAATCTGGCCGTACCTTCCGATAATCGGAGACAGAAAATCCATCATCCGAGGTAAAGGGAAAGAAAGGGAGGAGGTGAACCCATGGAAGGGTTCCCTCCAATTCCCTTTGCAAAAAGGATGTTAAACTTACAAGGGGCACTTGCCCCGTTGTACCAATGCTATCTCCATAGGTAATCAACGCCATGCTGGATTCATCCCACAGGACTTTCCTCGGCGCTTTTCCAATGGACTCAAAGGATAGACGAGCGAGAATTGCCTTCGCCCCTTCACTCCCATATAATTCGTTCAAAGTGTTTTTTAAGGTTTCTTTTATATCCATGATCACGTTGTCGACTGGCGAACCTTCAATTCCGGATCAAAGATCACATGCTCGCCTCGGCCTACCTCCCCGGTCTCGATTTGTTCATTTAACAGGCGGATGGCTTCCACCGCCATTTTTTCAGGAAATTGATTGATCGAACTGAGGGTGGGATGGGAAAATCGGGCCATTGGAATATCATCGATTCCCAATACCGCAATGTCCTGCGGAATCTTAAGTCCCTTTTCATAGATCGCATGATAAACCCCCATCGCCCGCATGTCCCCCGATACAAATACCGCATCCGGCCATTGATCCGACTCTAAAATTTCCTTCATTTTGTCATACGCTGATTCCGGATTGATAACCCCATAATCGATCGGACTTGGCGTAATCCCGCGGGCTTTTAGCGCATCCAAATACCCCTGGCTTCGATCCTCATTCACCGTATAGCTTTTTGATCCCAAGAAGAATCGAATCCGTTTGTATCCCTGTTCAATCAAATGCTCCGCTCCGATATATCCGGCGCGGTAATTATCCAGATTCACATAAGACGATTCCGGATGATGCTTGTCTTTTCCGACAACGACAAACGGAATCTGCTTTTCAATTAAATAAGTAAGCCGTTCATCAATATCTTTGGTGTCGAATATCACAGCGCCATCGGCATATCCGTTGGTCAACAAATAGAATCCATCATGCTGATCCTCTTTGATCCGATCCGCGTTGGACTGAGAAACAATCATCTTATAACCCAATTGACGCGCTGCCTCATTGAGGTATTGAATCGTCACATTATGAAATTCCCCCAAAAACGCATTGTCCTTCTCACTGACAAAGGCAAAAAGAATTCCCGTTTTCTTGTTCCGCAAGGATTGCGCCAACAAGTTGACGCGGAACCCCGTCTCTTCTATAACTTCCAGCACACGCTTACGCGTTCGTTCACTCACATTTTTATCTTGATTGATGACTCGCGATACTGTTCGGGCAGACACCCCTGCGATTTTTGCGACATCTTTAATTGTAATTGGCGCCATCCCGTCACTCCTTTCACTCTTCCATCAATTGTATCAAGATTTTCCGTAAATTGGTATGAGAAAACCTTTGTAATCCAATCTCAAAGTTTCGTTTCCCCATTTCCCGATACAGCTCCGCATCCGTCAAGCACGCCAAAATCTCTTTTGCTTTTGTCTCGTAAATGACAGGATCGATCCATGCCATGCCCGTATCATCCGTCTGATAGACATCCCCAAGAGAGATCGTCTCAAACCCCGCGGCTTTGATATCCGTTTTATACACATCATACTCGAAGATCAAAATAGGTTTCTCAGCAAATACCCCTTCTAAAAACTGATTGCCCCAGCCTTCCCAAATGCTCGGATAGGTGATGAAATCAGCAAATACATAGGCATCCCACAGGGAATACACCTTATGGGTTTCTGTATTGGTGCGAGAATATTCCACCCATTCTCCCGCCCAACGAAGGGTGACCCCTTTCTCTTGTCCCCGAAGAGCCAATCGCTTCTCATATCCGTCTTCCGACTCGATCATCCCCGTCAACAACAGTACGATCTCGGAGTCGGCTTGAAAAACCCGTCCGTCATAGAGGGTTTTCCCCACCCAATCCTTTCGGAATCGTTCCTCATTCAAGACTGCAATCTGATCAATTGCCAATTCGATCGCCTTGCGATTCGTTACCCGCGTCGCCTGCAAAAAGATCAGATCCTGGGGACGAAGTCCCAATTTCTCCTTAAAATCCATATTATATTCATCGATCGTCCATGGCTCGCCTTCAAAATCAAATACATTGGGCACCACTGTTGAATCGTAGCCCTTTCTTTTCTTCAAGGATTCCTGGGCAATATGATTAATCACCACATGACGATACCGCTCACCCGCTGGCGGATAAAGCTTTTTAAGCAATTCCGCAACCCCGGTGCAGGTCGGCTTGGAAAAGTTCGCCCGCTCCCAATGAAAATCATGATGGTGACAGATCACTGGCAAGTCCAGCTTCTCAATCGCTCGGTATAAAGCGAGGGCTGTCGGCAGGCTCCTTCCAAGGGAAAAGATGTTATTGGGAATCACCAGTTCGATCTGCAGCGCTTGAAAAATTCGCATAAAACGACTTTCAAGCCATGCAGCCGCTTTTTCAATCGCCGCCATCAGTTCCGTTTCATCTTTATATTCACGGAAAGCCACATAGGCATTGCGCTCAATGCGCAAATCTTCTTCATACCGATATCCAAGCTCCGGAATCACATAGCCTTCCGCGGTACCCGCGCTGCCGGCAATCATAAACACCTCGTGCCCCATCTCCTCTAGAATCTCTTTCCACTTATCCATCTCCAGAGAAACCCCATCGGTTTCCCCGATTCGATAGTGGCATAATGCAATTCTCATGGCGTCCTCCTATTTATCCAAACGCTCTCCTGTTTCCGGATCAAAGAAATGGTACTGCCCAGGCTTAAACACCAATCGGAATGGCTGATCGATCTTCAAATCTATATCAGGATTCACAGACAACTTCATCCGCTGTTCCCCAATTTGAGCCGATACGATGTTATGGGATCCCTGCGGCTCAATCAAGCGGCAGACCGCCTCAATGGGCGCTTCCTCTAAAATATCGATATCCTCAGGCCGAACCCCCAATAGAACTTCTTTTCCTTCAAACCCAGCAAGGCTTGAGTGATTGGCTACAAAATCCAAATGATCGCCTTTCAACCGATAACCCTCTTCTTCCTTCTCTCCCACGGATACGCTCAAAAAATTTGTCGGAGGCGTACCGATAAAGTCCGCCACAAAGCGGTTGACGCTATTGTGATACACCTCATCCGGCGTACCGGTTTGAATAATGGCGCCATCCTTCATAATGACGATCCGATCCGCCAAGCTCATGGCCTCGGACTGATCATGGGTGACAAAAACCGTTGTCGCGCCGGTACTTCTGTGGATTTCCTTTAAATCCGTCCGCATCTGCACCCGAAGCTTCGCATCCAGATTGCTCAAGGGTTCATCCATCAAGAAAACCTTGGGACGAACGGCAATGGCTCTCGCCACGGCAACGCGCTGCTGCTGGCCGCCGGACAATTGATCCGGATAGCGATCGAGGAGGCTCTCGATCCCAGAGAGATTTGCGACCTCTTTCACCCGCTCTTCCACCTCACGCTTATCCATTTTCTTAATCTTCAGGGCATAGGCGATATTCTCAAAAACCGTCATGTGCGGCCATACGGCATAGTTCTGAAAAATCATACTGACATTTCGCTTTCGAGGCGGCAATTCGCCAACACTTATCCCATCGATCAAGACTTCGCCCTCGGTGATTTCTTCCAGACCCGCAATCATCCTCATGGTGGTGGTTTTCCCGCAACCCGAAGGACCCAACAAGACCAAAAATTCACCGTCACGCACCATTAAGTCAATGCCTTTCACCGCTTCCACTTTGCGGTCATATACTTTCTTCAATCGCTTTAATTCTACTGTAGCCATCCTGTCCTCCTCTCAGCCTAAACGCTGACATCTCCCCACATTTGATTGATATATTTCCGTATGATAAAGGTAAAGATCAGGGTTGGTATCGCCATGCAAATACCGCCTGCAGCCGTGAGATTCACTTGACCTGTCGAACCATACAGGGCTTGATAGACAACAACCGCAAAGGTTGGCTTAAACTGCGTCAAAATGAGTGCTGAAATGGTTTCGTTCCAGGCACCCAAAAAGGCATACATCGAACTTGCCGCAAGTCCCGGCAACGCCAAGGGCAGAGTAATATTTATAAATGTTCGAAGCTTCGTGGCGCCAAATACCTGGGCCGCCTCCTCCAGTTCCACTGGAATCCCCAAAAAGATACTGGTTGTAATCCAGGTTGTCAATGCAATGGATCCAATCGAATAAACCAGAGACAAACCAAGGGGTTGATCATACAAGCCCATATTGGCGAGAATGATCACCATTGGCATCGCAATGGCGACACCAGGAAACATACGAACAAATAGAATGCTGAATTTCAACGTATGCTTGCCTTTAAATTGGTATCGTGCCAGGGTATACCCGGCTGTGCCCCCTATACTCAATGAAATCAAAATGGTGATAATCGCAATCTGAATACTCCGAATCAAGGCGGGGACCGCATCTCGGGTCACCTGAAAGAATGTTTTGTAATTATGCATAACATCCTTCCCTGCCTTAAAGACCACTTGCGTTTGCGTCAGCAAGAGCTTCGACTTTTCTTCCAGTTCTTCCGGTGTATAATTCAGACTGAGATTGACTCGCATATACGTCGACATCTTTTTGAAATCGGTAGTGTCCAGCAACGTCTCATACTCATCATTTCGCTTGTCGTAAATACTCAACAGCACGCCCCGCTCCCCGTTCTCCAATTTTATTTTCGATCGCAGTTCCGGGAAAAGCGGCAGGGGATATTGATAGGCTTCTCGTGTTGACAAAAAGGAAATGGAGAAGATGAAGTACACAGGAATCAAAATGGTAAAAATGATCGCAACACTAATGATATAGATCGTTGCAAGATTTGCTTTTTTCTTCATGGACTTCAGATTCATGCGCTTTCACCTCCGTTCTTCCTGCCGAAGGCACCCGATACCCTCAGGTAAAGAATTGCAACGATGGTAATGATCACGGCAATAACAACCGAATAGGTTGATGACATTCGGAAACTATTCGCCAGGTTCGGCACCTCTTCGTTGTAGTAGATAACCCGTGACAAAAGCACCGGTACCCGGCCGAATCCGAAGAGCATAACAATGGTCAGCCAGATTTGAAGAGCAGAGATCAAACGAAGAATCACTGCAGTTTGAATGGTTGCTCGCAACATCGGCATGGTAATCTTTCTCAGGGTTGTCCATCGATTTGCACCGAACACATAACTGGCTTCCATCATTTCTTTCGGCAAGCCTTGAAGCCCCGCCAATAGGATAATCATCATGGATGGAATCACCTGCCACGCATCGATTAGGATAATTAAAATAAGATTTTTAGTATTGCTTTCGCCCGAAAGAAAAATGATTTTTTCACCTATATCCAAGACTCCGATATAGGTCAGAAAACTGTTCACCCAACCGTGGGTGGTAAATCCTGTTTTCCACATGGCGCCCAGCGCCACCGGCGCCAATGCCATGGGGATCATGGCGATAAATAAAAGAATGCCCGAACCCTTGAACTTGCGATTGATTAAAAGCGCCAAAGCCATGGCGGCAACAAATTCCAGAGTGACGGAAAAAATAACAATAATCGCTGTATTTTGAGCAGCTGGAATAAAGGTCGGATCCTGAAATACCAGCCGAAAGTTTTCTAAACTAAGATGCCCAGAGGCGTCGGTTATGCTGATCATAAAGGCCTTGAAAACCGGTCGAATCCAAAACAATGTGTAATAAATCAATGCTGGTGCAACTAGCAAATAGGGCCCGATTTGATTCCAATTTCGCCGCTTGATGCTCTGTTCCTTTGACATGATCTCACTCCCTCGACAAAGCAAGGCCACCAGGATCACCTGGTGGCCCCATCTTCTTATTTCCTCAACGCGTCCATTTCTGCATTGGCAGCATCAAGCATTGCTTGATCAACATTGCCTTTCAAAACCATGTTTTCAAACAGATTGTCAAATACTTGCTTCACAGCACCCCAGTCTTGGAAATCGCCGCCTGGCACGCCAGACACTCGACCTTTTTCCAATACCAAGATTGCTTTTGAAATAACTTCGTCAGTCGGTTCATTTCCCAAGAAATCAAGTGCTTCTTCAACCGGTGGAATAAATCCGCCGGTACCTTTAGAAAGCTTCAACTGAATATCAGGTCGTGTAATGTACTCAAGGAATGTTTCGGCCAACTCAGGATTTGGCGCATCTTTCATAATCGCAAAGCCTGATACTCCGGCAATCGAACCGATTCCCGCTGGTCCTGATGGCGCTGGCGCCAAAACAAATTTGGTTTCATTGGAACTATAGACTTCACCCGCTCGGGCATTATGGAATACAGTCAACCACGCTTCTTCTCGTTTCATCGGATCAATGCAATTGTCTACATTCAATACAGTCGGAATATATCCGTCTGCCGCGCCGATCTTCGAATAAATCTTCCATGCTTCAACCGCTTCCGGCGTATTGATTTCCGGGAATCCCGCGCCGTAAGAAAGTGCGGCTGCACCAAATTGATAAACCCACGATTTCATTGGAATACCAGTTACAACGACTTTCCCTTCACCTTCGCCTTCCGCGATCGCGACAGCCCAATCCGCATATTGCTCCCAGGTCAAGGTATCCATATCCGCGCCTGCCGGTAAGTAAGGAAGTGCCTTTTTATTCGCCAATGTCAAATAAACGTCCGCGCCAACTGGGATAAAGTATTGCTTACCACCCATATTGGTATTGGCTTCAAATGTTGTTGAAAAGTGACGATCCTTCCAAGAACCGATCAAGGTAGTCATGTCTGTTACATAACCTTTGTTGATCCAGTCCGGCATATTCGCAACATAGGCAATGATCACGTCTGTTGTTACATGATCTGTCTCTTGCTGTACCTGCGCACGCTGCAACATGGTCGTATCGTCCATGACTTGGAAGTTGATTTTTACACCATGCTCTTCTTCAAATGGCTTCAAGATCTCGTTAATGACAAATTCTTGTTCTGTTGGTACGCTCCACAATCGAGAAGAGAATACCAACGTATTATTGATTGGCACTTCAACGATCTTCTCCTCAATAATCACCTCTGGTTCTGGAGCTGGTTCTTCTGCTGCTGGCTCTGCTGGCGTACAACCTGCCAGTAAGCCAATGCCTGCAAGCATAAAGACCAAAAACAATGCAATTCTTTTCCTTTTCACGATTAACCTCCTTTTATGCCATCGATGGCAATTTCTTTCAAAAAGAAAAATTCCTTCCAGAATCTCTTTTTGAACTTCCTGTTTTCTTTGACAACTGTCGAAAGAATGCTGAATTTTCTGAATTGTCAACGTTGACATTTATATGTTACCCTGTTTTTTCATGATATGCAAATATTTTTCATTAAACTTTTGCTTTTCTCCCCAAATTAAAAAGGAATCACTCATTTGTGATTCCCTTCATCCATTCTCCCTCCAAGATGAAGAGATCCTTCTCATAAACCTGTTGCAGGGCTTCTTCCACCCCCATAGTTCCGTTGGCTTGATACAAGGCGATTGCCTTGTCGATTCCATAGGTTTCTATGACATACTGGAAAAATGACTGAAGCTCCCCTTTCACGATCTCAGGATCGAAGGATCTGTCAATCAGCGGCCCCGTCAAATAACTCAAGGGCAAGTATTCATCCGTATCAACAATCTCGCTAATCGTTGCCTCTTCCTCTACCGCCAAGGCAAGGGTCAATCCATCCAAGATCATCCGATCCAAGGGCACGCCTAAACTTCCCAAAAAGACCTTCGCGATTTTTTCTCGATACCCGGGATCTTCCTGCCCCTGCTTATGAATCTCATAACTGATTCCGGCCAAAAAGTCATCATCCCGTCCGACATAATGCTCCATAATCGCTTCTGTCATATAGATGTCGATATCAATCCGGTTATCCGGTTCAAAACCAAGACGGTCCGTAATTTTCTGATAAACCGCCTCTCGTGTTTGAAGAATATCAGCCATTTTTTCTTTTGTTTGCTGATCCACAGGACTATAATGAATTACAAAATGCTCGTTACCAGCAAACTCGAATTCTCCAATCGTCGCTCTTGCCTCCAGATGCGAAATCGTCCATCCCATTGACGATTTTGAAAACGTACCGCTATATCTCGTCCGCTCGTCCACCTTGATTAAATACTCGTCCCTTTTCAGATTCATCGTCATAAAGCGGAGGCTTGAAAAATGGTCGGAATTCGTTGCACCAATAACCCATAAATAATTATTCGGATTCAATGGATTCGGTATCAAATACGTAAAGGTTGCCGTTTCCTCTCCGATCGTCCATCCGGCATCAGGAATTTCCACTCTGCTATCAATTACCTGAATGGGCAGTCGCTCATTGACCTGCGCAAACAAGCTGTTCGTCTCGGGATTACCCAGCAAAATAATATGCTTCTCCTCAAGATCCTCTTCCGTTACATCCACATCCGATTGAATCATCAGCTGACCCTCTTCTTGAAAATTCAAGATTGAGTCTAGATATTCCGCATAGTTGATCAACCAAATCGTATCCACCTCACTTCCCTGGCTGCCATAGACAATCAGATATTGATCGCCCTCAAAGGTGCGCATCATAAAGTCTTCAAATCCGGTCATTTCAGGATCTATGGTCGTTTCTGCTTCTTCTGGTGATTTCTCGCACCCCGTCAGCATCGCAGCAATCAGAGAAAAAATCATCAGTAAAACGATCCAGCTTTTCTTTTTCATTGATCTTGGCCCCCTGTTTTCTTCTTCTAATGAATTAGAATTTCAAATATCTTCCACCTTACTCTTACTCGTATTATCCCACATTTACAATCAATTAATCTATATTTATTTGATTTGATAAACCATTTACAAAATATACACAAAAAAAGAATCGCTAATCAGCGATTCTTTCTTTCCACATGGCATGAGCCATGATCTCTGCTGCAATTCGTTCCAAACCCGCCTGATCTTCCAAGGAAAATCGTGCGAGAATTGGACTGTCTACATCTAAAACGCCGAAACATTTTCCATCTTTCATTAAGGGTATGACAATCTCCGATTGACTGGAAAAGTCTCAAGGAATATGTCCTGGAAAATTCAGAACATCCTCCACCCGCTGTACCTCTCGCGCGGCAAAGGCAACACCGCACACCCCATTTCCGGAACGAATCCTAGTCGTCGCACTCTTCCCATGAAAGGGACCAAGCACCAGTTCTTCGCCATTCCACAAATAGAATCCCAACCAATTCACATCGGTTAATCCCCAATAGAGAACAGCCGCAATATTCGCCAGATTCGCCGTGCAATCCGTTTCTTTCTCCAGCAACGCTTCGATCTCCCGTTCCATTTCAGGATAGGGACGAGAAGTTTTCATGGTCGTCTCTAAAACCATAGTGCCTCCTACTCGCATTATTTTTCATTATTATATTATAATATCGCATCTTATGTCTCCATTCAACTCTAAGACAAACGAAAACCATGGCTTCATTTTTCTTAGTACGCAACTAGTTCGATTGATAAAAAAAGAATCCCGCAAACCCTGTTTTTATCAGGGTTGCGGGATTTCCTATTATTATTGCATTTCAATATTGGTTAAATCCACATAGGTATCACTGGTATTGTGCTCCACTTCGATTCTAAAAGAGCTTGCTCCTGAAAGGTCTAGAGACACCTTGATCGGATCCTGTCCTCGGTAAATCTCTTCCTTCTCAGCCAGGCTGCCGTCTACGTAGAAATAAACGGTGGCATAGTTGCGGGCGTCTTCCAAGATTGATCCAGAACGGTCATCCATGCCCAAAATAGCCGAGAATGAATCATATCCGCCTTTGGTCAAATACTTCACACGATTTACCTTTTGCATGCCAGATGCAAAACTCAGAATGGTTGAAGTCGATGGATAAATCGTACCGGCAATCTCAACATCACCGCTCACCCAAGTAATTCCTGCATAGATATTTCCAACCTTCTCATAGGATTGCGTTAGAAATTCTCGCGTAGACACGCCCGATGCTTCGCCGATCAGTATCTGTTGTCCCGATACATGCAAAGATTTGCCCATCATCTTCGCGGCATCATTGGCGGAGATATAAGCAATGCCACCAACCATAAACGGCTCTGATGTCGTTTTCACTTTTGCGCCATTTATGTACACTTGATAGTCATTGAAAACTGCTTGAATCGTTCTTGTCATTGTTGTCGCAAAAGCAGGCACCATACCCATTATAAGAACAACAATCAAAATACCGCTGATCATGCCTTTTAAATAATTCTTCATTTTCATCCTCCCACGTATACTTTCATTCTTATTATATCCAACATTTTGATTCTTTACAATTCATTCATATTCTTTACAAAAATTCTCAACAAAATGATGGGTAATTTGAGCTGTCATTCCCCAAATCATTCCTTCTTCCCGGGGATAGAAAAGAATTTTGCCTTTTCCCTTTCGCCAAGGGTAGGATTTACCTCCCGGAATATAATGATGCGGAAAATCTTGCGGCAACTGGCGTGCCTCTTCGATCCAATATACTTCCGGGTCTTGCGCCTTCAAGGATCGAATGGAAACCCCGAAAAGTTCCGCCACTTCATCTGGGTTCGATTGAAATTCAGCAGTCGCTTCAATAATTGCAACAAATGGGTATAAAACGAATCCGCGAGTGACCAAATAATCAATGGAACCCAGGATCGTAATATCGCTTTGTTCAATGCCCAATTCTTCACAGGTTTCTCGTATGGCAGCTTCCTGCGGTGTTTCTCCCAGTTCAACACGTCCTCCGGGAAAAGAAATTTCGCCAGGTTGCGAAATCAAATCTGATCTTGTCTCATACAAGATCTCCCACTCGGTCTTCCCCTTCCACAAGGGAATCAAAACTGCATATTCGCGCGCAACATCCATCGGTTTTGGTTCGTATTCTGACAACGCTTCTTGGATCGACTTCAATTCAATCTCCTCCTAGAGTATAGTTTACCCTAAATCTTTTAAAACCCCAAGATTCTTGGAAAATTTCCCAATACTTGGGTAGAAATATCCTGACAGCTTAAACGGAAGGAGTTCTTATGAAAAAAATCAAAGGAATTCAGAATCAGCCGATGATGCGAAAAGTGGAGCTTGCTTTGCTCCCGCTAATTTTCGCATCCATTTATTTTTATGGATGGCGTGCATTGCTTTTGCAAGTCATTGTTCTTGTTGCCGCCATTTTTGGCGAATGGCTATTTATTCGAAAAACAAAAGCGAAAATCTCCGAAGCTGTACTGGTTTCCGCCATACTCTTTACCCTTACCCTGCCGCCTGCAACTCCTTTTTGGATTGCGGTTGTCGGTATCTTATTTGGCATTATCTTTGGAAAGATGGTCTTCGGAGGCTTTGGAAAGAATGTCTTTAATCCCGCGCTTGTGGGTCGAGCCTTTGTCTATGTTTCCTTTGCCGGACCCATGACAGCTGAGTGGTCCAGCCACTTTTCAACAGGTCTTGGCGGATTTGCCGCATACGCGGCCCCCGTCCTTTCCATCGATTCGCTGTCAAGCGCAACGCCCATGCTCGCCTATCGATCAACCGGCACCCTTCCCGAACTGATTTCTGTTGTCTTGGGAACAATCAACGGTTCCTTGGGAGAAGCGAGCGCCCTGCTCATTATTTTGGGCGGCGCCTATCTGCTGCTCACTAAAACCGCCGCCTGGCAATCCGTTGCCGGAACCTTATTGGGTTTTGCTGCCATGAGTTTGTTTCTTCGTTCCATGGGCTTTTCAGAAGTGCTTCCGGTTGGCTATGGCCTTCTATCCGGCGGATTTCTTTTCGGCACCTTCTTTATGGTAACCGATCCCATCTCCAGTCCAAAAACAAAAGAGGCAAAATGGCTGTACGGATTATTAATTGGAGCGGTCACGGTTGTTATCCGAGGATTTGCACTCTTTGCCGGAGGCATTATGTTCGCTATCCTAATCGGCAATACCTTCGCTCCCCTACTGGACGAGACTGTAAAAGCCATCAAGAACAAACAGAAGGAAAGGAGTCCAGCCAATGGCAAAAAACAAGCGTCATAGCCGCTACTCCTATTCCATTGGATTTATGGTGTTGATCACCATTATTATGGTTGGCGCTCTCGCCCTAATTAATGAAGCTACCGAAGCGCGCATCCGGCAAAATGGCGAGGTGAAAAATCAAGAAAAGGTATTGGAAGCAGCCAATCTGCTGCCGGAAAACGGGACGTATCAAAAGATCCAATCCCTTTTTTCCAATTCCTTTGAAACCATGAATTGGAATGAAACGATCCTCTATCAACTCGATGCTTCCATCTTTGTCGTCCCCGTTTCCGGGAGCGGCCTATGGGGCGCTGTGGAAGGTTATATCGGCATCGACTTTGCAACGAACACCATCCTCGGGCTTTCCTTTGTCTCGCATAGTGAAACCCCAGGTCTTGGCGGGCGAATTGAAGAACCGGAATTTCTCGATCAATTTGACAAGCTCCTTTTGCCTGCGAAACCCGATTATTTGATCTATCGGCCAAAACCAGGTGGAAATATCGATGCAATCTCGGGCGCAACAGGAACGAGCAATGCGGTTCGCAACTTCCTCAATGCAGACTTGATCCGCTACTACGACGCCTACGCGAGGGGGGATTTTGAATGAAACAAACCAAAACAATCTTTTTAGAGGGCTTATGGGGAAACAATCCCATCGCACGGCAGATCTTGGGCATCTGTTCCGCCCTGGCCGTCACCAACCTGATGAAAAACTCATTGGTCATGGGACTTGGCCTTATTTTTGTCACCGCTTTTTCAGAATTGACGGTTTCCTTAATCCGACAATGGACACCCAAGCATATCCGCATGATGGTTCAGGTCTTAATTATCTCGGCCTATGTCATTCTCGTTGATATTTTCTTAAAGGCTTATTTCCCCGATATCTCGACCGCCTTGGGTCCCTATGTGGGATTGATTATCACCAATTGCATCATCATGGGCCGCTGCGAAGCCTTCGCTCAAGCCAATCCGCCCCATATCGCATTTATTGACGGAATCGCCATGGGAACGGGATACACCCTCGTTTTATTGACAATCGCCTTTGTTCGGGAACTCTTGGGATTCGGCACCCTCTTTGGCATCCGAATCCTTGGCGACTCCTGGGTGTCTTGGTCCATTATGATTATGCCGCCTGGCGCATTCTTTATGCTGGGCATTCTGATCTGGATCCTGCATACCGTTAAGAAAAAAGATCAGGAGGTGGCGAAATGACCTTCAATCCATTGGTTGTATTCTTTGCAGCCATTTTCACCAACAATATGATCTTCTCCAATTTCTTGGGCATGTGCTCCTTTATCGCCGTATCCAGCGATATCAAAACCTCTATCGGATTGGGACAGGCCGTGACCTTTGTACTTGCCATCACTGCTCCAATCAACTATTTGCTGTATCACTATGTTCTCGTCCCCTTCGGGCTGGAATATCTGAGATATATCGTCTTTATCGTCAGCATCGCCGCCTTTGTGCAATTGGTCGAGATGATCGTAGAGCGATCATTTCCATCCCTCCATCAGTCCTTGGGGATCTTTCTTCCCCTGATTACAGTGAACTGCGCAATCTTGGGCGTTTCGTTGTTTATGACGATTCGAAACTACAACCTGATCACCTCAACCCTGTACGGTCTTGGCTCCGGTCTTGGCTGGATGCTCGCCATCGTCGCCCTGGCAGGCATTAAGAAGCGCATGAAGATGAGCGCTGTGCCGGAAGGCTTGCAGGGGTCAGGCATCACATTGATTATCACGGGCATTATGGCCCTCGCCTTTATCGGTTTTTCCGGTATTGTACAGATTTCATAAGGAGGAACCCATGGGAAAAATATTCACAACCTTATTGATATTTTCACTCTTCACGGGCTTCCTTGCCTTTCTACTCACGCTGGCCAAAAAAACCATCGGTAATTATGGAACCATGAAAGTCACGATCAACGAGGAAAAGGAAATTGAGATGGAGGGCGGCGACACCCTGCTGTCCGGCTTGACGGAAGAGAAGATCTTCATCCCTTCCGCCTGCGGCGGCAAGGGAAGCTGCGGGTATTGCAAGGTCACCGTTCAATCCGGGGGCGGCGAGATTCTGCCAACGGAACTCGGCTACATCACGCCGGAAGAACGGGAACGTGGCATACGTCTCTCCTGTCAGGTAAAGGTCAAAGAACCCATCGCGATCTCCATCCCGGAAGAACTGTTTCTTGTGAAGGAGTTTCATCCGACCGTGACCGCCATTACGGACCTCACCCCCAATATCAAGCATCTGCTCTTCAGCTTTCCCGAAGGGGAAGAGATCACCTTTAAGGCTGGACAATATGTGCAATTGCGCGCACCGAAATACCCCGGAAACTCAGAAGAGGTTTTCCGCGCGTATTCCATCGCTTCAAGCCCCGCCGAACATCAAAAGCTGGAATTGATCATCGGGCTGGTGCCTGACGGCATCTGCTCGACCTATGTTCACAAGCACCTTTCCATCGGTGATTCCGTCACGATCACCGGCCCCTACGGAGACTTCTATTATCAGGACAGCAATCGGGAAATCTTGATGGTTGCCGCCGGCACCGGAATGGCGCCGATCCTCTCGATTTTGCACCAAATGAAAGCCATGGACAGTCCGAGAAAGGCAGCCTTCTATTTCGGCGCTCGACACGAAGAAGATCTCTTCTTTCTGGAAAAGATGAAAGAGTTTGAATCGAACCTGGTCAGCTTCGAGTTTATCCCCTCCCTTTCCAAGCCCCATAATGAGGCCGACTGGACTGGACAGCTGGGGCGCGTCACCACGTGCCTGCAACGGGACTTGATGGACCCATGCGAACGGGAAGCCTATCTCTGCGGAAGCCCGCGAATGATCGATTCCATTGTGGAGGTCCTGATCGAAAAGGGGATCCCCGAAGAATATATCTACTACGATAAATTCAGTTAATCGAAATCCCCCCTGATCCATTTGGATCGGGAGGGATTTTCTTATCGATACAATTCCTGTTTTCTTCTGAGAAAGAAATTTGATTTATTTTTCGATTCCTGCATCTGTTGAATCTTCTGTCCATCAACTTCGACAACGAGCAGCCCTTCATCCGAATCAAAGTTGCTTGCCATAATCTCTCCCTTCGGATCAATCGCCATCATCCCGCCCGAATATTCGAATCCACCATCTCTTCCCGTCAAATTCACGGCAAGCACAGCCATGCCGTTGTCATAGGCTCGGGCCGGCAAAATTTTCTTCCAAATCTTCTCTCTGGAACCGCAGACAGCGGGGCTCGCAAAGGGAAGTATCATAGCAACGGCGCCAAGCTCGCGACAACGAATAAAGATCTCTGGAAAATGACTTTCCAAGCAAATCGCAATGCCGATGATTCCCATTCGACTCTGGAAACATCGAATCTCCTGTCCAGCCGCATACACCGGTTCTTCCCGACTGCCAAGATGGGTTTTACTCACCCAGTCAATCTGATCTGCAATCTGCAAATAGCTGTTGTATACCTTCCCCTGACAGGTTAAGGACGCGCCGATATAGACCTCCAGATTCATGCGAACAGCCAATTCCTGAATGGCTTTAATTGTCCCGTCATTGATGGAGACCGAATTCGGTTGTCCCATTTTCGGCAGATATCCGGTCAATGCGCCTTCAGGAAAACAGATCAACTCTGCACCCATTTGCACCGCCTTCTCCATCAAGCTTAAAACTGCGGCCGTATTTTTTTGCTGATCCTGAGAAAAATTCATCTGAACCAATGCAATCTTTGTCATCTTACTCTCCCAAACGCATCAAAATTTCCAAAGCTTGCCGCTCCGAGACAAAATCGTCTCCGCGAAAACAACCGTCTTCCAAATTCATAACATGATTTCCCACAAGAATTTGAATAATCCTTGGTTTCTCCACCTGATCGAGATCCAGAATTTCCGGCTTTTGTTCCGGCATGGAAAGATCCGACACCAGATAAACCGTCGTTGCAAATTCTTCTCGAGTCACCTCGCGCTCCGGATCAAAAACCTCGCCTTCCACTCCCACATACCCGGCTAAAACCGCCGTCTCAATCATGTCAAAGCGCGGATGATCAACCGGCACATCCGTAAAAGCGCCATAGGCATGGTTCTTGTGCACGGATTTATAGTAGCGGGAGGTCGGCGCAAAAATCGGCCGATGCTGACTTCTAACCGTAATTTCTGCAAATCGTTCCCGGGTCAGCGGAATCTCGCGATCAAACCCAGTCAAGTCGTCAAAGATTTCAGGATAAAACATGCGCGCCAATTCACGAATTCCCTTTTCAAATCGAAAGGTCGGACTGGAAACCAACTTCTCGTTGATTTCAAACACCCGATGATCCCGTACCGCGCGAATGGTGTCAAATCCTGGCCGAATGGAAATGGAATGGTAATTCCCGCCCGCATTCATGGCGCCGCGCTGGGAGACAAACACTTCAATCTCCTCCGCTTTCTCCAAGATCCTTTCATCCCCATACGCCGCGATGCTGGTTCTCTCATTAAGCGCGATAGCATCAGCGGCAATATTAACGCCACCGGCAATTTGAATCGCCTTGGCGGGAGTTGAATCAGGCGCAATCGTTCGATATTCCGTTTCCGTCGACTCAAAATACACCTTGGTCTTCGGCTCGATGGAAGCGGTCTCTTGAGCAAATTCATCAATGGTCTGATGAAATTCCACCAAACGTTCCTTGGCATAATACCCTTGTCCCGTCAACAGTGCCAATTTCATTATATACTCATCGAATTCCTCAAACTTCTCCGGATAGAGACAGACCACCGTCACATCGGCCTGAACGAGTGCCTGCACAAAATCGGGATAGCTCTTCTGAATAAACGGACGAATCAGCACCAAATCCGGTTCGGCCGCAATGACCTTTTCCGGATCGGAACGGTAACTGAATCGCGGTTTTAAAACCGCTTCATAGGGATAGGCATCACTGGTTCCCACCCCGATAATCCGATCGCCCGCCTCCAAGGCATAGATGTTTTCCGTATGCGCTGAATATAGCGAGATAATCCGTGTCACCGGCTCATCCATCTGAATCAGATTCCCCAAATCATCTACAAACTCGATTGCATACGTGCTCTCTTCCTCTTGTTCAACGCTTCCGGATGATGCGCATGCCGTCAAAAACAGCATGGCAACCATCATCCAGATGATCAAGCCTTTTTTCATACTTTAATCCCCTCGTATACGATAGCCTTATTATTCTACGCTCATCGCAGCCGCAACATGATTGACATAGATCTGTTGAAATTCAGGATTTTCACCAATTCCATGAAGATAGATATTAACGGTAAAGCCTTCCTGCTTCAGCATGGTTTTCCATGAATCCTCTTCGTCGCCCGCCATGTCATTATTGGCATGATCTCCTGCAACCACCATAAACGGCATCAAAGTTACTTTAGAAACACCATCAGCTTTCAATTTCGCCAATACATCTTCGTATGCTGGATAACCTTCTACAGTTCCTACATACACATTGTCCATGCCTTCTTCATTCAAGACACTCTGGAAACATGCGTAAGTCGCATTAGCCGGATGGTGTGTGCCGTGACCCATCAGGACAACGGCTTCGCCTTCACCGATTTCAGGCAATTGGCTTTGAAGAGCAACCGCAGCTGTTTCGTAATCTTCGATTCCGTTCAAAAGCGGTTTGCTGAATGTTACCGTTTTAAATCCGGCTTCGTAGTGTTTCGCTACTTCCATCAATTCATTGTATTCTTCGCCAGCCATGATATGAAGAGGCTGAATAACAAGCTCTTCAACACCGTCAGCCATCATTTGCTCGAAAGCATCTTCAGGATTCGGAATCACAATGTTGTCGTGTTTTACCAGTTTATCGATAATAATTTGCGATGTAAAAGCACGTACCACTTCGTAATCCGGGTAGGCTTCTGCAATTGCATTTTCAGTCGCTTCAATGCTCTTCTTTCTTGTATCCGCGTAGCTGGTTCCAAAGCTAACCACCATAATGGTTTTTTTGCCTTCTACCCATTTGGAAGCATCCGCTATAACTGGATTAGACGGCTCTGGAATTTCTTGTCCGTTTCCATCCATGGCATCCTGCACATGCTGCTTGTATATTCCTTGGAATGCTGGGTTTTCACCTAGACCATGAAGATAAATTTCAACACTGTACCCTTCTTTTTTCATGATTGTTTTCCATGAATCTTCTTCGTCTCCCGCCATATCATTGCTGGCATGATCCCCAGCAACAACCATAAACGGCATCAAAGTCACCTCTTCGATTCCATCTTCCTGCAGGCTTTCCATTACATTATCCAATGTTGGATATCCTTCTACCGTTCCTACATAGACGTTTTCAACACCCTCTTTTTCCAATACGCTTTGCAAGCACGCATAAGATGCATTGGCAGGATGGTGTGTCCCGTGGCCCATCAAGACAACCGCTTGGCCTTCGCCGATTTCAGGCAATTGTTCGTTCAATGCCTCTACCGCGATTTCATAATCCTCAATTCCCGTTAAAATTGGTCGCCCCATCACCAATGAATCAAAACGTCCGTCATTATACTCTGCAACAACTTCAACCATTTCATTGTATTCTTCGCCGGCAATAATATGTAGCGGCTGAACGACTACCTCGCTAAAGCCCTCCTCGGTCAAACGATCCAATGC
This sequence comes from Eubacteriales bacterium, assembly GCA_030625815.1. Taxonomy (GTDB): domain Bacteria; phylum Bacillota; class Clostridia; order Tissierellales; family GPF-1; genus GPF-1. The sequence goes on along the minus strand of DAOUQF010000010.1, from coordinate 72,116 downwards.
TTGAGTTGGGTTATCGATCTCAATATTGTCCCGTTTAGCCAATTTGTTGATAATAATTTGAGATGTAAAGGCACGTCTCACCTCATACTCTGGATAAGCCTTCGCAATTTCATTTTCGCAAGCCTCAATGCTCGCCTTTCTCGTATCCGCGTAACTGGTACCAAAGCTGACAACCAAAATCGCTTTTTTTGCTGTTTCAGGTTGCTCTTCCGGTTCCTGCTGTACCTCCGGCTCTGCCGCTGCCGGTTCCGGTGTTTCCACTGGTTCGCCAGCCTCCATCGCCCCCTGCGAACACCCTGCAAGCATCCCAACAGCTACAAACAGAATCATCATCATTGCTAAAATTTTACGTTTCATTCTTTTTCCTCCCTCTATTTATTTCACGATGCTGAAATCACCAATTCACCAGATGATATTCGCTTCGCATCAATCCCAAAAACATGTTTCATTTTCTGCGGGGTAAAAATCTGTTCCGGCTGATCAGTCTCAATCAACTGTCCCTGTTTTAAAACAATCACCTCGTCGCTAAAAAGATTGACCAGATGCAGATCATGCATGATGGCGACAACGGTAATCTTTTGTTCCGCGGCCAGCCGTTTCAGCCTTTTTAAAAACCGAATGCGATATTCGATATCCATATTGGAAAACGCCTCATCGAGAAACAACACCTCCGGCGACTGCGCCAAAGCCTTTGCCAACATCACCCGCTGCTTTTCACCGCCGCTGATTTCTGTAATCAACGCATCTTTCAGTCCTTGGGTATCCGTCCATTCCATGCATTCTTGAACAACCTGTAAGTCCTCTTTGCGGATCTGCCCGCTGCGCCTCCTAAACGGCGCCCTGCCCATCATTACAATCTCAAGACAGGTAAAGGGGAATCGAATTTGCAGCTCTTGTGAAACTACGGCGGCTTTTTTGCTGAAATCCTTGATGGAAACAGCAGCAAGATCCCGATTCCCCAGCATTACCTTTCCTTGATTTGGAGGAAGACTTTTTGTCAAAAGCCGAAACAAAGTGGTTTTTCCGGCACCATTCGGTCCGATAATCGAAGTAAATTTGCCCGGACGAATATCAAAAGTAAGCTTCTCTAATATTTTTTTCTCTCCATAGGAGAATGATAGGTTTTCTACTTGAATCATAATTCGCTCCTAAAACAAGGTCTTATTCTTCTTGACGAAGATGACAATAAAGAATGGTCCCCCAAACAGGGTTGTAAATACGCCGACGGGGATCTCGATATTCAGCAAAACCCGCGTTACCGTGTCCGCCAGCAGCAACAGCAATCCACCCAGCAAGCCCGACAAGGGCAGCAAGACACGATTATCTGAACCCACAAGAAATCGAAGCAAATGGGGAACAATCAACCCGATAAATCCAATAATTCCGCTGACGGAGACGCAGACCGCCGTCATCAGGGAACCGCTGATCAACAAAATCCACCTTACCCGCTGCGTGTCCACCCCCAGATTTCTGGCTTCCTGATCCCCCAAGCACATCAGATTCAAATCATCGGCATAGTAGAAACAGATTGCCATACAGCTTCCAATCACCGTAACCAAAAGCCCCACATGCATCCAGCTTCTTGCCGAAAGACTCCCCATCAGCCAATAGATAATGGCGGAGACCCCCTCCCCGGACATGCTTTTTAAGAAACTGATGCCCGCCGAGAAAATCGAACTGACAATAATCCCCGCGATAATCATATTGCTGGGACTGAGGGTGCCGTCCACCCGCGCAATCCTCAACACCAAGGCCAAGGTTCCCAGGGCGCCAATAAAGGCAAACAGTGTCACCGGCAAATGGTAATTCACTGCAATAAGATTGATGAAAATCGCTACGGATGCTCCGAATGCCGCACCCGATGACACACCCATGGTATAGGAATCCGCTAGGGGATTCAGCAGCAAGGCTTGGAAAACCGCGCCAGAGACGGCAAGACCGCATCCCACCAAAATCCCAGTCAAAATTCTGGGCAAACGAATATTCCAGACAATGCTGCTCCATGAATCAGGAATTCCTTCCAACAAATTCGGATTCAGCTTTCCAGCAATAATTCTCACCGTATCGACAATCGAGATTTCCGCCCGCCCCAGATTAACCGCCAATAGTCCAAATCCCACCAGCACACATAGGGAGAATACGATAATCAATCCCTCTTTTTTTCGTTTTTCTTGCATCTTGATCCACAATTGATTTTCCATATTCCACTCCAAGGCATAAAAAAATGAGTCCCCTTTCGGAGTCTCATCATAAATATCAAATATGGCCGCAGCCAACCTTATTCATGGTGCCATTTCCCTCCGAAACGGTTGTCATGCCATGCATAAAGGTAGGTCTCCTGACTCGTCTTCCTCCTACTCCCATCCTTCCCAATCCTAAGATCAGTGGTTTTATGGTTTCGTCCAACTTACAGTAACGGGGGTTGCGCTAGATTTTCACTAGCTTCCCAATTAAGCTTTCGCGCCTTTTGCATATATTCAATTATCTCTGTCAGGATACCATCAACTTTTCTATCCGTAAAGTCATTTTTTCAATCAAAAATGAGATTATTCTGTCATATTCTTCGTTTTCCCGCAAATTCGCCATAGGACGTATACAAAAAAAAGAACCGAAAACCCAGCCAAAAAGCCAATCTCATCGGTTCACACTTCTGTTATGTCAATTTTTGATATCGCGCCTCAATCCAATGAAGATCCTTTTGAATCCGTTCATTCGAAATGCTTGCAGCTGTTGCAACTGACAATTGAACGGCATAGGAAAGCTTTTCGATTTTCAACCCCTGTCCCCAGCGTTTCATCTGCGCTTTTACCTGATCGTGCTCTTTGAGGGTCAACGCTTCCATTTCTTGCGCCAAACCAATGTCATAAATCAAATGGGCAATTTCTTTTATCTCTTTCATCGCCGCCTTTGCTTCCCGCAATTGGTCCTTGCCATGCTGCAGCCATCTCGGCAATTTCGCATATTCCTTTTCCCGATCAAAAATCTGCGCATAAACCCACTCGATGTCTGCAAAATGACCGGGTAATTGTGCCATTCCCGCCTCAAGAGAGTCCGCGCTATTTTCTAAGATCCGTTTTTGTTCTTCCAAAATAAACAATACGCGTTTTTTCAACATATGGCGATATCCCCATTGCGAGAAGACCATGTTGAAAAGAATCGCAATCAACACCCCGCAAAGCAACGCCGCCATCCTGAGTTGAAAAGTCAACAACATGCTGGGTTCCCCCGCTGCTGTTTGCTGTACATATTGTGTCATGTAAATGGCCGTAAAATACGCGACAGGTGAAACAAAACGCCAGCTGATTTTTATGCTGACATAAAGCGTGAACGCAATTCCAAGAGCAACGGTGAGTGCAGTATTTCCTCCAAAGAATATAATAAGCGCTGTCGCCGCAGCGGCAATAACTGTTGCAATAACTTGATCCCGCCCCACTCGGATCCCCGTTATCGATACGGGCTCCAATGTCAGCATCACTCCGAATAGCACAGAGATGATATCTTTTTGCAGCAAAGAGTTGGAACGCGCAATGACATACGCAACAAGAATGGCAATAAAACTTTTTACTACATAGGTTGTCGAGTCGAACAAATAGGCTTCCCGGCCCCAACGAATCCACGAAATGATTTTTTTCATTTCCGTTCCTCCTTGATTTTTATATTCCCAGTATATCATTTCGGTTTTTTGCAAGGCAAACGATTGAACAAAAAGAAGGACGGCAGTCCCTACCGGGCACCACCGTCTCCTGTCTGCTCTTTTAATGCTGCCTTCGGGAAAAACAGCGTGATGCTGGTTCCTCGATTCAGCTCGCTCTCCAAATAAATCTCGCCCCCATGCTGCTCCACAATCACCTTGGCAATCGCCAATCCCAAACCGGTTCCCTGGGTGGTCTTTGATTCCCCCAAACGAGTCCTGGATTTATCGGCCCGATAGAAACGATCAAAGATATGCGGCTGATCCTCCTTGGCGATCCCGATTCCATTATCCACAATCTGAATGGCATAGGTCTGTTTCGTCTCCCGCAAAGACAGGCGAATCTGCCCTTGATCCGGGGTATATTTAATGCAATTGTCCACAAAGACTCGAACCGCCTGCTTCAGCTTATCGTAACTGGCGTACACCACAGGACAGCGATCGAATTCTCCGCTGATTTCATGCCGGTTGTCGATCATCTTCGTTTCCTTTTCAACCTCTTCCATCAATTCCGTCAAAGAAAATCGACTCATCTCCATCTTCAAGGTGCCGCGATCTCGTCGGGCTAAGAACAACAGGCTTTCCACAAGGGATTGCATAAAATCCGTTTCGCTTCGTATCGCCTCTATTCCCTCCGCCAACACCTCGGGATCATCCTTCCCCCATCGATTCAAAAGATCCGCATACCCTTTGATAACCGCGATTGGCGTGCGCAGCTCATGGGAAGCATCCGACACAAACTGACGCTGCTTGCCATAGGATTCCTCGATCTCATCCATCATGTGGTTAAAGGTCAGGGCCAAATCCTTGAGTTCGTCACGAGCACCGTTGACCATCAAGCGCTCAGACAAATCGCTGGCGGACAGGGATTGTACATTCTCCGTCATGGTATGAATCGGCTTCAAATGTTTTTTTGCGATCTTCGATGCCCGAATCATGGCAATCAACCAGAAAAGTACGGCAAGCACCCAACCAGCAAGCACAATTCCAATATAGATTTCCTCGATCTGATCCGTCGATTCCATCAAAACCAAGACCTTGTCAGGATTCTCCACATCCCCCTCCAATACGGTTTCGGATATAAACCAGTCCTGATAAGAAAATCCCCACGGAGAATATTCGTTACCGGTTCGAATTTCCGTATACGCCATCGCATCACTGCCATTGATGCGATTCCCCGACCCGTCAAAAACCCCATATCGAAGTCCCTCAATCGGGATCAGTCGATCCAGAAGCGCTGAATCCGGCGTCGCTTTCCAATCCTCGACAAAGACCGCCGCACGATTGTCCAATTGCCAGATCTGATAGCTCTGAAGTCCGAATTTCCCTCCAAAGAAGATCAGAATATTGATCAGAATCAGGGTTCTAAAAGTGATCCATCCATAGCTCCAAGTCAACTTAAAAGTGATATTCAATCGAAACAAAGACAGAAAGCGATCAAATCCCGATACCAAAGAATCCTTCCCGTTACCGCGAAGGGTGTCAATCGCCTCAAGAATAGCGCGAATTACACTCTGAATCAGGCGCAGCACAAATTTAAAAACCAACCCGATCCCTTTGGACACCTGATGATTTCGAACCGACTTTTCCGGCTGTTTATGGCGCCTTGATTTTTTTTCTTTTCTGGATTCCTTTCGATTTTTCTTCATCTACTCCACCTTAAATATATAACCAACTCCACGTACGGTATGAAAAACCTTTCTGTTAAAGACCTCGTCAATTTTGGTGCGGAGGGATCGAATATAAACATCCACAATCTTGATATCCCCGTAATAGTCGTAACCCCAGATCCGCTCGATAATCTGCTCGCGCGTCAAAACGTGGTCTTGATTTTCCATCAATAATTGACAGAGTTCAAATTCCTTTTTCGTCAAGGTAATCAGCTCTTCTTGAAAATGAACCTCGTGCCGATCCGGGTCCAGACACAAGTCTCCCCCGCAAAGCTTCTTTGAGCTTGTCAGTGCAGGCGCTTGATCCTGGGCTCGAAATACCCGGCGAATCCGCGCCAGCAATTCTTCAATGGCAAAGGGCTTCGTCATATAATCGTCAGCGCCGACATCCAAGCCCATGACCTTGTCCATGGTCTCGTCCTTTGCCGTCAGCATGATAATCGGAACCTGCGAAGTTTGACGAACACGCCTGCAGACTTCCATTCCATTCATGCCGGGAAGCATCAAATCCAGAATGACCAAATCCGGCGACTCATTGAGAATCGCTTCCAATCCAGACCGCCCATCATGAACCGATGTCACCGTATATCCTTCATATTTCAATTCCAATTCCAAAAATCGCGCAATCTTCAATTCATCTTCAACGACTAAAATCTTCTCATTCATGCAATCGCCTCCCATCTCTTTCCATTATACGACATTTTGATCGCTACGAAAGAAAAAAAGCGGATCTATTGATCCGCTTCATCATCTTCTTTCTCTTTTTCCAATCCATCTTTCACCTGTTGTGCCACCTCGCGAATCGGTTGGTCAACACTGTATTCCTTGCCTGTATAGCTTCGAATCTGCATTTGGAATCCAACGATAATCGCCAAAAGAAGCGCAAATAAAGAGAATGGCATGGTGACTAGAATCACAAGCAACGCTACCCAGGTTGGCACGTCCAAGAAAACTTGATCGTCCTTATGCAGAACAAATCGATGTTTCTTTAATTTTTCTCCTGCTTCCCGCATTTCCTCTTTGCGGTGCTCTTTATGGGCTTGTCTCTCTTCGTAATGAGGTCGCTCTTTTCTCTCTTTTCCCTCTTTTCTCTCACTGCGCGCTTGTTGCTGCTTTTGCTTCGGCCGAATCCGATCTTCCTTCTCCAGCTTAATCAAAGCTTCTACCAGATTGCCATCCGCTTCTGCCAAAGCTATCCGAGCCTCTTCATAGGTGACATTGGCGCGTTCTTTTAAAATATCAATTTTCTTTAATTCGTTTTCCATCTCTCTCTCCTTACGCTTCCGAGTCCGTATCAGAAAATGTTTCTTTGATCTTCTCGATCATCTCCACTGCCTTGCCTTTTTTGTTCCGGATTTTAAATTTAAATCCGAAGACTACACCCAAAACCAAAAGGATGATGGATACCGGGAAGGTGCAAATAATCAAGATCAAAGCCAAGATCGACGGGATATTCAAGAATGTTTCCCCATTCTTTTGAATCATAAATCGATGAGCGCTCATTTTTGAAAAGACTTTTTTTGCCTCATCCCCAAAATTCTGGCTGGATTCCGCGAATTTTTCCTTCGTCGCCTTTCTCTCCGGTCGAATCTTTTCCGATTTCTCCAAGTAGATCAGTGCATCGACAAGATTTCCGTCACAAATTTCCAAGGCCTCTTTGGCTTCTTGATACGATACGTTCGCACGATCCTTTAAGATGTCAATGTTTTCTAAATTAATCATTCTGTTTCCTCCTTATTCTTTCTGTCTTAATCTTATCCATGCAGGATGAAAATCAGAAAAAAGAAAGATGAAGAAATGGTTAAATTTTTTCTCAGTGATTACAAGGTTTAAATATACACATGAATTGGACACATCTTCTCGAACACCAATGGCACTTTACAGTCCTTTCGAGCGTACACGCTTGTTTTCACAAACTCTGGCGTATAAAGCATCAACGTGGATCGGTTTCACTGACCTAGACAGAAAAATTAATTCAAGTATGCTAAAATATACTATGATAGTAATCTTTAAATATTCTAAAAAGTTCAGCATTTTTCTTTGCATTATATAATTCTTCAACTAGACTAGGAAACTCATCAAACAAACAAAACACTTCATCAAGTGCCTTCGCGTGTGACATTTGATCAACAACAGAGAGTACTAGAAATACTTTTATCAAACAAACTTCTCCATCAACTCTAATAGTTACTGGCTTTTTCACTGTAGTTAAAGAAACAGCTAGTTTTGAAAGCGCTCTTGGAGTTGCATGCAACATACACACCCCTTTTGAAATGACAGAATAATGATCATACTTGTCCTTCATATCTATAATACTTTCAACATACTCTGGTGTTATACAATTATTGTCTATTAATACTTGTGATGATTTTCTTACTGCATCTTCCCAATCACCAACATCAACCTTTGCCAAAATATTTCTTTTTGGAATAATATCCCTAAGTGACGGAAGATCAACAGGTGATGAAGCAAGCTTCGAATAAGAACCCATCGTTTTTTTTAAGCTTTCGACTAAATTTTGCGTATCATTGACTTCACAATTTTCCTCAATAATCGAAAGAAGTTCTTCTATTTTGAAGTCTTGCGTCTCCTTTTCTATAACAATCTTTCCAATGCGTAGAAATGAAGCGATTCTTCTGATATCAATTTTCGTTATAATTGGTTTCACTCTTATGAGTGACTTCTGAAGTAAAAAGGGAATATCAATCGTAGTCAACACCAAATCCACTTCATTAAAATCATAATGGCCGATTTCATAAGCAGGAAGCTTTTTTATAATTTCAATGCTAGGAAACTCTCTCTCAAGCGATTTTTTTAAAAATGATACTGTTCCCACACCGTAACCACAGATCAACACAACTCTGACTTTCTTTGAAGAACTATTATTTGCTCCCTTATTCATAGATGTTGCTACATAGAGAGTAATAAAACCAATCTCATTTTCATCAAAATCCATTCCAAAGTTATCTTTAATATCAAGAAAAATCTTATGGCATATTTCATAAATATCAGAAAAACTGTTTCTTATTTCCTCAATCATTCCATTTTGTGTTTGAATTTTTAGCTGTACTCTGGCAATGGAAGCGTACAAATGCATTTTTAATGATTCCGCTAAACTTACATCATTACACAAATTGTATCCTGTTTCTTTTTCAAAAGTATCAACAAAATATTCAAAAACGTTTTTCGACAATTCATTGTTGTATGTTTTTACATTTTCCGTATCACTCTTTGTAGCAGCTATAATTCTAGCCGTAAGATAGGCGGCTTCATTAATCAGATTCTCCTCTGAAATATTTTCGAAATTCCTCGCTCTAAACTGGTTTTCCACTTTACAACTTATCCTCGAATCCTGAAAATCATTGTACTTCTGAGGGAATACTACAATGCTATTTCCAGCCTCAAGTCTTGCATATGAAACCGCAATGTAGTAAACAAACCAAATAAAGGAATTATCCGAAACATGTATATTGATCTCAGAAAACATCAAATTCGAATCCTCAATTACTTCCTTGAATTTCTCGCTTTCTACAATATATTTTGCAAATAACTGACTCCCCTGCAATCCGTAACTCTTTCTTAAACCCATTTCCTGATATCCCAACTGCTGGAAAAACGAATTGTTTCCTACATGCTCTATAATAAATTCAACCATGAGCCTTCTTCTCTGAATTTCATCTACATCGATATAAAAACCTATTTTCCGATCCCTCAACACTTCGTATCCACGAGTTATAAACCAATCATCGACTTTAACCAAATCTCGAATTAATGTTGTTCTGCTGACACCAAAACTGGTAGCCATGTTATTGATTGTTTTACGCACTTTGCCTTCAAGAATATATCCAATAATAATATTTGCTCGAGCTTCAGTATTCAGAAAAATCTCTTTGTTGATTGTATTCGTCTGATAATCTATTAAGAAAGCACGCGCTTGCTTAGCACCTGCTTCTTCAATGCAAATCCCTTTTTTAGGTACATTTTGCAGACTGATTCCCTTTTCAAAAAGCCAGTCAGCTAAAAGTGAAATATCATAACGTGCCGTTCTTTCACTCACTTTTAATTCATCAGCAATTGTTCGCACGCTTATAAATCCATAGCTAGTACAGAGTAGTTCAAGCAATCTATAGCACCTTTGAGTTATAACAATCATAATTCACCTTCAATCATCCCAAATCCTCTTATACGCTACATTCTAACTATTCTTTCCCGTCTTTTCTCGCTCGCAATTCCTTTAATGCTTCACATAATCTTCAAATCATCTTTATGAGAGTGCTAAAGAGATTGATTCATTATCAAGGAACCAATCTCTTAAACATTATTATATATTGAAACAAATGTTTATGCAAAATAGTAGATGTAAAACTTAACAGACTTTGTAAAAGGTCCCTTATTGCCTATGATTATTCTAATGCTCCCCTTAAACTTTTAATAAAATCGGCTCCATTACCCGCAACAATTGAGGTAAGAATGCTACTTCCTACAATTACACCATCGACTCCCATATCTTTCATTTCACCTACCTGTTGCTGATTGGAAATACCAAAACCTGCCACAACCGGAGTTTTAACACCAAGCTCCTTCAATAATTTTACATTAACGCCAACTTGTGGTGATGTTGTATCTTGCGGACCAGTTGCACCATCAACTGCCTGTTGGAAAATATAGCCTTTTGCATTCTTTTTAAGATCCTCAATCACTTCATCCGTAAGAGTAAAAGGTGCAAAACGCAAATGAATAATATTAAACTTTCCTAGTGCAGCATCCAGTTCTGGCACTCGATCTGGAGCAATATTTGGCGTAAGAACCGCATCCACACCGGCTTCATTACATTTAGCTGCAAACTCATCTAAACCGATTTTTTCAAGAATCTCGAAATACGACATAACCTGAAGAATATTGTCTGGATATGCCTTCCGCAAGTTCTTAATAACTTCAAACGCATCTTCTACCGTATTGTCAACCAATGCTCTTTCCATAGAATCTCTTACTGTTTTCCCATCAAGGCACGGATCCTCATATGGCAATCCCATTTCAAGCACTGTTGTTCCATTGTCAAAGTACTTTCCAGCCCATCCTACTTGATCAGCTAAAGCAGTATCACATAACGGGAAATAAGAAACTAAAATCTTTTCGTCATTTTCCATCATCTGGTTAAAAATCCTCTCCATTCTATTCATACCATTAATCTCCTTCTCATCATATTTTTTCAACACTCTCACTACGACACAATAATCAATTAGTTATCATATTAAATTCGATCACAACTTTGCTCTAACAAAAATCGATTCTCCTACTTACAATCACATCGTCAAATGCTTTGCCGACTCCTGTAATAAAGCAAACAGGCTCTACCAACGCATTTGAAATTCTCAACCATCTATTCTTCCCTATCAATCATTTTTTAATTTTTATGATCTTTTTTGATCTCACTCAATAGACTGACTCCTTTAATAAGTAATCAGTCTGCTTGCGCACCTCATTGTTTCCGCCAATTTTTATTCTTAGTTTCCCTTATATAAATTTGCTTCAAATAAGTTGCATACCGTATTAACACTATTCGTTGTCAATAGTTGTTCACAATTTTCTTCAATCATAAACAGATTCACTAAATTGCTAAGAACTTGCAGATGCCTCTCCGGCTCCTTAACAGCAAGCAAAACAACTATGTCAACACTTATTGAATCTTCTGGGTTTTCCATACTCTTAAAATCCACTCTATTCTTACATCGTGCAATAGCAATAGATGCTTCTTTAACAAATTTAGGATCCCCATGTGGTAATGCAATACAAATTTTAGGAAATTCAAGACCAGTCGGATAATTATCTTCACGCTCTATAACAACCGTCGTATATCTTGAATCAACAAATCCTTGTTTTTCCAAAAGTGAAACTAAGTATTTTAATACCTCATGATTTGTTTCTAATTCACATTCCAAGTCAATTGACTTGCTATTTAAAACAATTTGATTCTCCATACTCCGCCTCACTTAAGTTGCCGCTCTTTTCATTTTTGTCAAAAACTCAGCAATATCTCTTTGACTGTCACCATTCATCATTCTTTTGAATAATGCACTACCAAACATAACATGGACTCCAACTTCTTTTACAAGAATACGAACCTGTTCAGGGGTCGATATACCACAAACGACGACTATTGGACATCTACGATCCATTCTTTTCTGAATACTAAGTAGTCGCTCTTTTGCTCGCAAAAGTCCATCATATTCAAAACTTTTCTTTTCCCCCGTTTTTCCACCTGCCGCAGCCAACAAGAAACAGAATCCTGATGATTGTGCAACTAGTTTGCACAAATTTTGATACGCTCTAGTCCCTTCTGGTGCTAATGCCAACTCTGTATTGAAAATAGTTACATAGCTAATACCTTTACTTCTAAGTTCACCCACCAATCCTTTGGGATCCTGGTCATGTACAAGCGGATAATCAGGAACATCTACTAAACGGATTCCCAATCTTTTGCATTCACTGATGTATTTATCCTGCCCCATACGCTGAATTCCACCATAAAACCCAACTGGCATGAATTCCGCGCCCTCATGCTGCTTGGTCAGTTTTTCTAACACCTCAAAAGATTGCTTGTAATCGACATCATTGATCGCTGCATTTCTTGCTAAGTTAAGGTGCCGTTCACCATACATCCATGGGAATCGTACAGGTACAGATACTTGGATAATATCTATTCCAGACTCTACAAGCGTACAAGCCACATCTATTTGAGTAGTTGGAATAGGTGGAAGAAGTGGTATTTCAACAATAATCCCACCGTTGTTATGCTTTTCATAGTCAAAGAATCTTTTTTCAACTATATTCATACTTTAACCTCTCAATCAATTAGTAATTGCACATTTCACTGACACCCTCTAAATAATCAGATATTTCATCTAACGTCTGACCATCTTGAAGTGATTTTATATAGGCGCTACCTATCATAAAACAATGTGCTCCTGATACTTTTACTTTTTTGATATCTTCACTACTAGAAATACCGCAAACAATAGAAATGTAGCAGTCATTCCCCTGTTCCTTCATTAGATCTTTCACTCGACCAACTGCCATAGTCAATTGTTGATCTGTAAGTTTTACATCAGAACCCGATTGTCCTCCAGGAGCATTCATTACAAAAACAAAACCTTTTGCCGCGTCTATCATTTTTCTAAGCAATATATATTCATCAGAACCTTCCTCTGATACTACAAGTTCATATGAAATTGCCAATATAAGGTGTTGATTTCTTTCTAAACATTCCTTATAAAATTCCATCTTATCGGCTGTATAAAACAAAGGGTAATTGGGAATATCAAATCCGTCAACATCCGCTTCTTTAGAAAGTTTCAAAAACCGCTCTTGTCCCATAGTCATAACCGTCTCATACAATGTCATATTAATAATTGGTATTTCAGGATATTTAATCCGAATTGTTTTTATGAATTCAAATACATTATCTCTTGTTACTCCGGCATTTCGCGGCATCTGTGCTGCTTTTTGAAGCACGGTTCCTTCCATCCATGGAAACCAATTCGGTATATGCACCATCAAAATATCCACTCCAGAAGAAATCATCATATCAACAATTTCCATGGAATTATCCATGGATTCAGGATCTATTGGAACAAGTCCTATAAAAGCAACTTTCCCTTGATCCTGAGCCCTTTTTATTGTTTCTTCTATTCTGTTACTCATAATACCGCTCCCCACCTGGTATTTCTAACCAAACATAGCGTCAATTTTTTATCCGTATTCTTTTCACAATAATTCAATCCAGCTAAACTTTGAACAGAGAAATCAGTCTGGCTGCATAATAAATCAGAATGATTTGTATCTATTTGACTTATGTTCCCTAGTTTTCTCAAAACCTCTCCGTTATCAAACATATTTGACAACTCTGGCGCAAGCACTCGATCATTGTATCTATTCCGCATTACTTTTGTGAAAGTACCACAATAACTATCAAGTTCTTCCTGCAAATCATCCTCTTCATCGCATTCTACAGTCACAAATTCTATTGTTTTGCTGTCAAAAGCTCCAAATACTCCTAATGCAAATGTCCCACTAACACTTGGAACAACAATTCTTTCAGGACTTGGCATACCCATACTCTCCATTGCTAATTTCAAGTCTTCTCCATATACACTTGCAAAATCAGAAACAATATTAGGATGAGGGAAAGCACCGACATTGTTACGGCAGTTGATAAGAACATATTCTTGAGGTGCGGCAACCCACGTCTGGAACGCATACATCTCCGGCAAATTAAAGAGTTCCTCACACATGCACGTTTCGGTTTCAACACCGTATGTTTTCATCTGTACCATAAGTGAAGAAATTGAAGAAATATCTTTAGACATAAACATTTTTAATTTTAGTCCATATTTTTTGCATAATTTCGCACAAAGCATAGCTTCATCAGTATATCTGGTTCCGCATACAACTTTTTCCTTTTTCATATGCTTTGCAAGCAAAATAGTTCCAATGATCGAGTACAAGTTTTCCGACGCAATACCTACCATAAGGTTTTCATCTTCCGTTTCTAACAACTTGAATTCAACAGGAGAATATTCAGCTTTCAGCTGTTCAAACTCTTTTTCAAAACCATCTTGCCGCACAATTTTCTTGTATTCATCATAGTATTTGTCGCAATCGAGGGAGAATGCATCTGCAATAAAGCATCCTCCATACTGACCGTACCACAATGTATCATTATTTTTGATCATGTTGCCCTCTCTTTCACAACTCAAATATCGTTTACTTTGATAAAATTTCATAAATTTCATTGTAAACTTTTTCCACATCTATTCCTGTCAATAATGCAGTCGCTCTAACCCTAGGAACTCCAACATCTGGCACAGGCGTTGACGATGCAACCAAATCAGGTTTCAAAATCTTCACTTTTGACCTGACTTCTATGACTTTACATGTAATAACTTTACAATCAACTCCTTTTTTCTTAAGATGTTTTTCAATTTTCATTGCAATGTTTTTCGATGTAACTCCGCCAGTTCCGCATGCTACAAGAATTATCTTCTGACTCATAATTTTTCTCCTTTCTCAAAATTCGCATATGTTTTTTTCTATAACACGAACTGTTAACCGTTTTATTCTATGAAAATAGTAGCATGACTTTTGCTATAATCCAGCTAATTGGACTTGAAGCAGCACCGAGAGACGTGGCCGTCATATCAAATGGCAATCCATTGATTTTTGCGATTTCTGTATAAAGAGCCGCGGTATCTGTACAAATATATAGCGTGATAATGAAAACAATTATGCCACTCACAAAACCCCTAAAAATATTTCTTTTACAATAAGGCATGCAACAAGATACCAAAAATGGAGCGGCAATAGCAAGATCCGCAAGCGGAAGAACACGATTTCCTGGGAGAATAAATGACAAAACCAAGATCGCAGGTACTAACAAAATGCCAGTTGCCATGACATCAGGCATTCCTACAAGCACTGCAGCATCAAGACCAATGTAAAGCTTTCTATTCAATTTTTTCTCTGTTACTTCTCTCATGCCTTCAGCCACGGGTTGGATTCCCTCAATCAATATATTAAGTACTTTTGGGAAAATTATCATAAATGCCGCGATCGTGACCCCTAATAATAGGCAATCACCAAAATTAAGCTTCGCAAAGATTCCTAAAACAATTCCCATAAAAAAACCAAGGGTTGAAGGTTCTACTAGTCCACCGAATCTTTCTTCAATTGTTTCAGGACTCCAATCAATGTCCTTCAAGAAAGGAATTCTATCAATAATCCAGTTAACCAGTATCCCTACCGGTGCGAATACAACAGCATTGCCGTGAGGAATCGAGATGCCTTCGAGTCCGTATTCTTTTGCAATCACTGGTGCTGTAAAATCAGCAAGCTTCAATACAATAATTTCCGTAATCACAAATGCTAAAATCGAGAGCCCTAGACTTTCAGTTGCAGCATACGTAAATGCCGAGGACATTCCAAATACCCAATAATTGAAAATATCAACATCGAATGTATTTGTCTGCTTTATTAGAATTAAAAGAAAGTTTACTACAAGCCCAATTGGAAATAGAAGTCCAAAAAACTTTAATGGAAAAACAACTGATGCCTGTGCTGAAGCAACACCAAAGTCAACTATATCCAATTTCATATTTGTTGATTGAATAACTGAAATCAGTGGTGGAATTGCAGCACCAGCAAACATCCCAATCAACGTATTGAGCCCAACAATACCAGATGCAACATAAATTGAAGACTTCAACGCCTCCATAATCTTTAGTCTTGCCAAAAGCAACCCCATAAGAAAAATACCAACCATAATCATTACTGCTGCCGGTAACATCCCATACCAATCAAACATTGCACTTATTCTTTCCACAATTCATCCTCCTTTGAATTTATTACTTCTCGTTTTGATTGTTGAATATTGCAAATTTTCTATAATTAAAGTATAGCATCGAACTTCATCACCTTATAGTTCCAATAATTTCACTTTAAATTTTGAAAATATGTTCATTCTTGTCAAATCCCACTTTTAAAATAAAATCTCCGCCTAACTTCTTACAAAAAGAACGATAAGTGATTAATTAAAAAGCGCCTGCCAATGAACTGCTCCCTATGAAATTGACAGTTGAAATACTAAAATCTATAGTAATGCCAATCTGACCAAATATTATCGATATTGAAGTGGTGACATCAGATTAAAACGTTTCTGATAATGCTTACAATTGCAGAAAACGATTTATTCATCAATAGTTCGTACCATATCAGCATAGTCTTGAATTTTACGCCAATGATATATCTCTGTTTCAAGATTGCCCAGAAGTCTTCCAACGGTTCCTTGTCAATGCAGCGCCCAACACGGGTATATGTGTAAATTGCTTGGTGTAAACTCCAGAAGTGATATAAAACAAATTTCAATAAGAAGGACTCACCCATATGTCACTGAAAGCATTGCTCGACAAATAAGAAATACGCGAACTCATGAGAAAAGGAAAACGGAAGGATGTTTCTATCATTCAGAATCTTATCAAAAAATAATTCGAAAATTTTATCGAAGAGATGCTTGAAGTTGAACTGGACTATAAGCTTGGTTACAACACCTATGACTACATGAACAAAAACATCCCAATGCAAAAAATGGTAAAAATACAACCCTTATAGTTTTTCGAGAATCGAAAACTTCTGAAAGGTAAGAAAAGGCTATAACAGAAACAAATGCGAACTACTTAGGACGTTCACACGCACATCATGGAAAAGTTATCACATCATATCGTCTTACTCGAAAATATGGAAATTACAAAATAAGTGAAAGATGAATTCAAAAAAATCGACCAAATTAAATACTCCGATTTTAAGATCCAAAAGCTCTAAAACACAAAAAAATAAGGGCTTCGCCCTTATTTTCAATAACTACTTTAATTTGATCTCCAATAGAAAAACCTAAAATGGTTTGTTTGCATAGTCCCAATACTTAATCTTACTATCTTTTTCCATTGAAAAGATTATTGCCCAAAGAATAAATCAATGGAAATCGGGCAATGGTCAGAGCCAAGCACATCATTGTGAAGCTCCGCTCCCGTCACATTCGCAAAGAGATTCTCGGAAACAAAATGATAGTCAATCCGCCAACCTGCATTGTTTTTTCTGGCCGAGAATCGATAGCTCCACCACGAGTACTTCACCTCTTCCGGATTAAGCCTTCGCCAAACATCCACATAGCCATGCTCCATAAAAATATCGAGCCAGGCCCGTTCAATGGGCAAAAAACCAGATCGTTTCTCGTTGGCCTTTGGATTCTTCAAGTCGATCTCATGATGAGCGGTGTTGTAATCACCGCAGATCAACAATTTTTTCCCAGATTCCACCAATTCATCGGCATAGGCCAATAAGGCGTCATAAAACCGCATTTTAAAATCTAATCGGCCATCATTCATCTGACCGTTAGGGAAATAGATATTCATTAAAATAAAATTAGAATACTCCGCAATCAGAGTTCGGCCTTCATGATTGAATTCCGGATCCGGCAGCCCTCTCCACACCTGAATCGGTTCTTCTTTTGTATAGATTGCTGTACCGCTATATCCCTTTTTCTCCGCTTGATGGAAAAAACTATGGTATCCGTCAATCTCCTTCATCTCATCGGTCAATTGATCCAATTGAATCTTCGTCTCCTGCAGACACAAAATATCCGGTGATTCTTCCTGCATCCAATCCAAGAAACCCTTCTTCCAAACGGCACGAATGCCATTAACATTCCATGAAATTATTCGCATGTTTTCCTCCTTTTGCCATTCTGTTTTATTATATACCCAATGCTTATGAATGATTTATAAACTTCTCACTTTTCTTGTTTGATATGTTGGCTAGGTGGTATTAATGTACTACCAAAAGGTATATCTCTTGGCGAAAGCTGAGTTGATATAATTTGATCTCAGAAGCTGGTGGTGGTTCCATTAATCCGGAACACCGACTATCGAATAGCAACATGAATTTTTACTTCGAATCGGTTGAGATGTCAATCGAACGAAAAGGAAAATTCGAACACTTTCGATAGCCCGCGACTGATCGATGACCCCATGGATTTGGAAAAGAACCATGTAGTTGGAAAATGAACCATGTTAGTAGCAAATGAACCATGCAAGTGAACTGCGAAACATGCAAGTGATCCACGAAACATGTAAGTGATCCATGAAACATGCAAGTGCAAGACGAAACATGCAAGTTGAAAGATGAAACATGCTAGTGTAACACGAAACATGCAAATGAACCATGAAACATGCAAGTGAACCACGAAACATGCAAGCGATCCATGAAACATGCAAGTGAACCACGAAACATGCAAGTTGAAAGATGAAACAATCCAAATTCGCAAATGAGGTAGATCAGCCTGAGAAAAGAATAAAAGGAGGGGAGTCCACCAAAAACTTCAAATGAAATCAAAGCATGATGGGCGTTGTCCAATCAATGGTAATCGGATAGCGTCCTTTGTGTATTCAAATGAAAAACACACAATATCTAGTATTCTGATTAGAATGAGTATAAAGTGGTATATTACAAGTAACAAGGATGCTAGACATCCATAGAGAGGAGATGGTTCCACCAAAAACTATTAACCGAACACCTATAATTCTCCTGAAGAACGGCTGAGCTGGATAAACGGGTCGAGAAAAATTACGATCATTGAGTGAGAATACTGAACGCCAGTCGATCAACAGGAAGAACATCAAGGAGGAAATGTGAATATAATTAAAAATGAGTAAAGTCCGCATCCTATAGATAAATAGAGTGCGGACTTTCATTTTGCCTTACATTATTCTTTTTAACCTATTTTTCAACCTTTTCAACAGCAAGACCTGTCTCATGGCCATTCAAATTCTGCTTCTCATCCAATCCTGATTTCGCTACAATGGAAATTGCCAGGGTTTCTTTTTGGATATACGCCCCGAATGCTTCGACTGCCGCTTGAATCTCTTCATCCCCTTCAAAGAAGATATGAATATGATCCGTGACTTCAAATCCGCTGGTCTTTCTCAGATTTTGCACCTTGGAAACCAATTCCCGTGCATATCCCTCTTGGATCAGCGCCTCGGAAAGCACGGTATCCAGGATCAAGAATTGATTGTCCACCATGGATACATTGAAGCCTTCTTTGGCTTGAATGGTCACCTGAACATCATCAGAAGTCGCAACAAACTCTTCTCCCGCAAGATCTAACGCAACAGATTCCCCCGCTTCAAACTTCGGTGCATAAACACTTCCGTCAAGAGCTGCCAAAGCCTTCCCGAACAAACCCATTTTCTTGCCCAATTTCGGACCGACTGCACGGAAATTCGGCTTGATCGTGAAGTTCATAAAGCTTTGAAGATCACGCTCGAATACAACTTCTTTCACATTCAACTCTTCCTGGATCAACGGAACCAAATCACCAATCAATGTTTCGTGATTGCCGTCCACCATGACCTTGCTGATCGGCTGGCGCACCTTGATCTTCGCTTCTTCACGAGATCCGCGGCCCAGGGTAACCAAGGTTCGAACCAAGTCCATTCGCTCTTCGACACGATCATCCATCAATTCCGGCTGCAGCTTTGGATACATCGCAAGATGAACCGATTCTTCCCCGGTTAATTTTTGATACATCTCTTCCGCCAAATACGGCGCAAACGGCGCGATCATCCGTGCCAATCCCTCCAATACTTCATAGGTTGTATTGTATACGGCCTTCTTGTCAAGATTCAACTCTCCACCCCAGAAACGGCGGCGAGAACGACGGATATACCAGTTGGAAAGATCTTCATTTACAAAGTCTTGAATGCGGCGAACAACCTTGTTCATGTCGTAGCCATCCATCGCTTCCAATACTTCTTTTAATACGCTTTGGAATTTCGACAGAATCCAACGATCCAATTCTGGACGCTCTTCCACAGGAACAAAGAATTCCTTTGGATCGACATCATCCGTATTGGCATACAGTGTAAAGAAGTTATAGACATTTTGCGTGGTATTGAAGAACTTGCTTAAGACTTCCTTCAAACCACTTTCATCGAACTTGGTTGGCGTCCATGCCGGCGATACATACAGCAAGTACCAGCGCAAGGCATCCGCCCCATATTGTTCAAACATTTTAAACGGATCAACAGCATTTCCTTTTGACTTGCTCATTTTCTTGCCGTCTTTATCAAGGATCAAATCATTGACCAAAACGCGCTTGTACGGTGATTTTCCTGTTACAAATGTTGAGATTGCCAACAAGGAGTAGAACCATCCGCGGGTTTGATCGATCCCCTCGCAGATAAAGTCTGCCGGGAAGTTTTCCTCGAAAGTATCCTTGTTTTCAAACGGATAGTGAAGCTGCGCAAACGGCATAGCACCGGAGTCAAACCAGCAATCGATAACTTCCTTGACTCTTGTCATGCGGCTGCCGCACTTCTCGCAGGTAATATGAACATCGTCCACGTATGGACGGTGCAACTCGATGGATTCATCGATGTCCTCGATGGCACGTTCCACCAATTCCTTGCGTGAACCCACACTGTCGGTATGATCGCAAGAATCACAACGCCAAACATTCAACGGCGTTCCCCAGTATCGGCTTCTTGAAATCGCCCAATCGTTGAGGTTTTCCAACCAGTTGCCGAATCGCTTCTCGCCCACATAACCCGGATACCACTCCACGTTATTGTTGTTTTCGATCAACTGATCTTTCAATTTTGTCATCTCGATGTACCAGCTTGGTTTCGCGTAATACAAGAGCGGTGTTTTACATCTCCAGCAATGCGGGTAGTTATGCTTCATCTTCTTGCGTTTGAATAATTGATTCTTGCCCGCCAAGTATTTGACGATCTCAATAGCCAAATCATCATCGGTTACGAATCGCCCTGCCCAAGGGGTGGTTGTATACTTGCCTTGTTCGTCAACCGGTTGAACCACTGGCAGATTGTATACCTTGCCCACTTGATAATCATCCTCGCCAAAGGCCGGAGCGATATGAACCAATCCGGTACCGTCTGACATGGTAACATAATCCGCAAGTGTCACAAAGAACGCCTTTTTGTCGATTTCCGTAAACGGCATCAATTGCTCGTATTCCATATACTCCAAGTCTGTGCCAGAAAGGGTTTCAAGAACTTCGTACTCGCCTTCAATCACCTGATCCACCAAGGATTTTCCGACATAGTACACTTCATTGGATTCTTTGGAAAGCACCTTCAGATATGTCTCTTTTGGATTCACGGCAATCGCCACATTGGCAGCCAATGTCCAAGGTGTTGTTGTCCATACAAGAAAATACTCGTTTTCCGCTTCCGTGCCGGTGCGCTTCATTTTAACCACGACCGTTTGAGACGTGATTTCTTCATACCCTTGAGCAACCTCGTGGGATGCAAGACCAGTTCCGCAACGCGGGCAATACGGTAAGATTTTATGTCCTTCGTAGATATATCCCTCTTTGAAAAACTTGTTCAGGATCCACCATTCGGTTTCGATATAGTCGTTTTCCAAGGTAACATACGGATTGTCAAGATCGATCAAGTATGCCATCTGCTTGGTCATTTCACGCCATTCGCCTTCATACTTAAAGACAGAGGTTTTACACTGCTCGTTGAAGTTATGAATGCCGTAAGCTTCAATCTCCGTCTTATCATTCAAGCCTAAAGTCTTCTCCACTTCGATCTCAACGGGAAGACCATGGGTATCCCAACCGGCTTTTCGCTTCACTTGGTATCCCTGCATCGTTTTGAATCGACAAACCCCATCCTTCAAGGTTCTGGCGATTACATGATGAATGCCTGGATGTCCGTTTGCTGTCGGCGGACCCTCGTAGAATACAAATCGCTCGTTTCCCTCTCGGGTTTCAATGCTCTGCTTTAATAAATCCATTGCTTCCCAGTTCGCTCGGATTTGGGCTTCTTTTTCCTTTACCGGCAATTTGGACAATGCTTCAAATCTAGCCATTTTTATCTTCCTCTCTTTTTTCAAATAAAAAAAGCCCCTAGATCAAAAGATCTAGGGACGAAAACTCCGCGGTACCACCCTACTTACAAGACAAATACGTCTTGTCGCTTCAACAAGATAACGGCTTGGACCGGAATCCCTTACTCTGTTCAGGAATTCAAGCTCACAGGTGATTTGCTAAAGATCGATTCGGATAACCTTTCAGCCGGTGAATTATCTCTCTACACCATCGGTTGCCTTTAACCGTCCTGCTCATTGCTTTTCTGTTCCTTATCGTACCTTACGAATTTTGGTTTGTCAAGCGGACTTCATAACCATTCTTTTTTCGACCGCAAAGCAGATGCATATCATTTATTTACTACCACCGATTCAACAATTTATGCATATACACCGACTACTTGATCCACAAACATCCTTGATCCTGCAAGAAAGCCGCAACGCCATCTTCATCATTGCTTTTTGTTACAAAATCAGCAACGGATTTCAACTCATCAACCGCATTTCCCATCGCAACACCAACTCCGCAATTTTCTATCATTTCCATATCATTAAAGTCATCGCCAAAGGCAATGACATCGGAATGATTCAGATCAAAATGATCCAATAAGGTTGCAATGCTATTCCACTTGGTTACATCAGCATGCATAATCTGACATAATGTCCCGTCATCTGTAATCACACCTCTGCATTCTTTGGGCAAATGTGAAAGGAAATCGGCGGTTATTCTTTCATCCGCATAAATCATCACTTTATACGCTTTGTGAAAATCAAATTTTGTAAAATCCACAGACTCGAATGGACTCTTGCCAAAAACAGTTGCAACATCAAAATTTGAGTACAACCGGTCATTCACTTCCACACAAATATTATTGAGCTCGAAGCTTTTCGCCACCCCGACAATTTCCAGAACGGTTTGTCGAGATACCTCTTTACTGTATAAAACATCCGCGTCTCGATAAATAATTGCCCCATTGTAACAGATGACAAATTCATTCTGTAATGAATCAGGTATCAATTCAAATGCGTCTCTGGGAGGTCTCGCCGTTGCAAAAACCACTTGAATCCCCTTCTCCTCCATTGATCGTAGAACTTCAATCGAATGCACTGAAACTGTTTTATCACTTTTTAAAAGTGTTCCGTCAAGATCTGAAACAATCATTTTCTTCACGATGAATCCCCCCTCTCAAACTTGAAGCTTTTCTGCTAACCGTTCGTATACTCGAGTATAACTCAATCGATCCAAAATTTCACTCAAATATCCAAAAAAGCATCTGACTTTCGAATTTCTTCGATCAACAGATGCTTCATGACTCATATGCTTTTCATTGTTCACTCCAAAATCCTATTTTCAATAGGAAACCACTATGTATGAGCTAGAAAAGTTATAAACGCTCTTTATCTTTCGCAGCTTTATCAGGATCCCTTCAGGCCTCGCGCAAATACTTTTGCATGCTCTAGGTCCTCACGATTTGGCCTGCCCTTGTTCATTCCTCCAAAATACTTAAGGAAGCTATTTGTATTATAGCCTTTGCAGCTAAACTCGCCTACTATTGTATATCCCTTCGATTCCAGCTTTTCTCGTAGCAGTGAATGATCTTTTTCAACCTTGTCGTCCCCCTGCATTCCACTTGTCGAGAAGATAAACCCAGCCTTCTTATGAACACTCGGCAATCTGTCAACTAAATCAAGCAAGGGCTTATAGTGCCTTCCGCTATCGATGCCTGCTCCGAAACCGATAAGATCATACCCTTGAAGTTCTTCCACAATAACCTGTTCTGGAGTCTTTACCTCAGCATGCAGTACCTCTGAAAATTCATGCGCAATTTTAGCAGTATTGTTATGATGATATGAGTAAACAATAACGAGACTTCTCATCCACATGGAACCGGTTTTTTCCTCACCCATTGCCTCTACCTCCAAGCTTTGTTTTTATTTTCAAAAAAACCAACAACCGCACCATCAGACTGAAGGAATAAGTCCACTAGCACTGTCTTAATATATGTACTCAAACTTGGAGGGAACAAAACAAGAATACCATCACAGTCCAATTCTTGGACCATAACACTTCAATTAATCATTACAAAAACAGTACCATACAAGCCCTATCAATCATTAATTTTATAAGGGTTCGGTTTCAAAATGGGTACGATATAGAAGAATGCACATGCTTTTCGCAATAAACTCACAGTCAAGGTGCAATTCATTTGCTAAAAAATTTGGTGGTAACCGTTCAGGAGGGAAGAATGAAATTACACAGAAAAAAAGCAATAATTGTTGGAGCATTAATTTTATTTGCATATGCAGTTTTAGCAAGCGCAGTCCTAGATTCAAAGATGGTCATCATGCTGGCTGAAGCACTTAGTGGTATTGGCGTTATCGTGATTGCCATCATCATGTTCCCATTCTTTAAGCCATATGGTAAAAAAACATCTCGATGGTACCTCCTCTTACGGGGATTTGAAGGTGCACTTTTGATTGTCACTGGAATTTTGTTTTTAATTTCTAGCACCTCATCTCTTGAAATTTACAAATTTATTCATTTGTATCATGGATACATTTTTGCAGTCGCTGCATTCTTTTTTTATTATCTATTATATAAATCAAAACTTGTTCCTCGTTGGTTATCAATTTGGGGTTTCCTCGCAGCGATCATACTGATCATCGTGAACCTCGTAGAAATAACTGACCTCGCTTCCCCATCGATGTTTTTATATCTTCCAATCGTTTTAAATGAATTTGTTTTAGCGAATTGGCTGATCTTCAAAGGATTCAATCCATCTGCCATCTCTTCATAAGCTATTAATAATATTTCACCTATAGACTCATGTTATGGCGTCAAGCATTTCGTCCCGAATGGATCGAACAGGTAGATGAAATGACAAAAGTCGTACATCGCGCAAGCCGGTAGGGTAAATCAAAACGGTACTAAATAAAAAGTTGCCATCCTCATTTGAATTCTGACAAAGAATTTAATGAAGGTGGCAACTTTTTGCTTTACTTTCTAAATGATTTTCAGCGAAAAGAATTATTTCATCGCGCTCGTCCAAATTCCTATTTTTTCACACTGCCGAGAGTTGCAAAATCCTGATCTTGAATTTTTTACAGTTTCGCTGAATTTCATCATCCCTTGGTAGGTAGTCTTCCAATAATTCCGGATGCCTACCAAATCACGCACTCTTTAAGCCTCCAATATTTTCACAACACCATGATACCCATCAACCTCCAGCAGATCGCCGTCCTTGATCAACTCCATAATGCCGATCAGGCCGCTCACACAAGGAATGCCGTACTCCCTGGCGATAATGCCACCATGTTGAAGCGGTCCGCCAACCTCCATCACAACACCGGCAGCATTGGTAAAGATCGGCGTCCACGATGGCTCGGTGGCTCTGGCAACCAGAATTTCTCCAGGTTCCAACGATTTCTCATACGGCGCATGCAAAACCTTGGCTCTTCCGATGACTTTTCCAGGTGCAATCGCATCTCCAATAATGTCCCCATCCTTGATTTCCAGCTCGGGTTTATATATCTTGCCTCGGGAATCAATGACCAATGGCCATTCCTTTACATGGGCTACTTTTTTATAGCCTTCCAGATTCTTCTCACGGGCCGCGCGCATATCAAAACCCGCATCCTTTTGCGCCTGAGAAATTTCATTTGAGGTCAAATCGAAAATATCATAAGGCTTATCAATCCGACACTGTTCCACCCATTCCTCCGCCATTTCCAGGCAGATATCGTGGAGCATGGCAAAGACATACACGATTACATATTTGGGATGCTCCCGGTACCCTAAGGTCGCTTGAAGCTTCTCGGCTGTTCTTACAAATTTCTTTTCAAATCCCTTTTCTTTCGCAGTCTTGTGAAGCCTATCATAAGCGTCCTGTCTTTTTCCTTTTACCGTGAGAATCTGGTTCTCTTCCGTGTTGATCGCGATCAACTTGTCATAAAGCAGCCCAAGATCTTCGTAGATCCTAATCGAAGCCACATCAATCTCCTTAAATCCGCGGACCGCATACTTCCGCATAAATTCATCAAACTTCTTCATAAAGATTTCACTGAATGCTGTATTCTCCGCCTTCTCAATAAAATCTTCCCTGGAAAAAACGCCCTTGAACTCCTCCATAGCCGCCAGATCAAAGAGCAGATGCCCCATCTCGCTGGTCGGATTGCCATCCAGGTCCATACTCATGGCAGCAAATTCTTTCTCGACATCCTCCCCCTTGAAACTTTTTTTGATACTGTTTTGTGCCAGCATACCCGCGTACAAGATCCCCACGGTTCCCATGATCGTCAGTAGTAATTTAAGAATCGACTGCGCGTTCTCTTCAAAGTCCGCATCCTTTTTCAGGCTTCGCGCGGCTTCCAACACTGCTTCTGCCGTCTTATTGTAGTCCTTGACAACAGAGGCATGGTCGGAAAAGATCGACTTAACGGTTCCCGGAAGCATGGCAATCACAGCCTTGAACATGTTGCTCTTTAATTTCTCTGTCCCCTCCGGTTTCCCCTCAAAAGGGTGGGCCTCCAGATCAATGGCATCAAAAATCTTTCTAATATTTCCGTCATAGCTACCGAATAACTTTCGCGTATTTTTCTTTCCCACCAGCTTCTGAATGGCGGTCACGTTCAAATATTCCCTTCCGTTAATGGCCGGACAAGTCCCATTTGCTTGCGGACTCATCATATCAAACTTTATTTTGAACAGCATCTTCGCCCAGAGCTCCATCCCCAAGACACTCATCGGCTCGTCAAAGCCCTGGGTCAACACCATCAGATCGATATAAAACCGTTTCGGCTCGCCTGGTTCCGTTAAGAGTTCCTCAAAGAATGGCAGATGCGTCGTAATGGGGCGTGATTGAAGCAGGTACAGCTTCCCGTTTTCATAGGCCCATTCCGTATCCATGGGGGTCCCATAGTGCGCTTCGCACTTTTTAATTAGATTCGACAGCTCCACGATCTGTTCGTCGCTCAGCGCTTGTTTCTCTTTCTCTTCGTTCTCTTTTTCTTCAATGCCGCCGTCTTCCTTCAGCCAAAGGGCGATCTCTTTTTTATTCACTTTCTTTTCAATGATCTTTTTCGCAGCAGCATCATAAACATAATGATCCGGTGTCACAATCCCGGATACAATAGCTTCACCCAGGCCAAAAGAGGCGTTGATCACCACTTCATCGTAGCAATTGTTCAAAGGATTCAGAGAAAAGCCCACGCCGCTGACATCTGAAGCGATCTGCTTCTGCACAATGACAGCGCTGCTTGTACCAGAAAGATCCAGACCATTCTGCTTTTTGTACGCCATGACTCGAACATCAAAACAAGACGAGAATGCGCAGGCGATGGTTTCTTCAACCACTTCCCTCTTCGTGCCAAGAATTGTTTCATACATGCCGGCAAAGCTGGTGCCTTTCAGGTCTTCTTCCGGTGAAGAGGACCGCACGGCAAAGAGCTCGCCCTGCAATGCATCAAAAGCTTTGCTAAACACAGCGCTTTGCACTTCGTCAAACCGCATGGCCTCCGCCAAGGCTTTCACCTCATCGCAATTTTCTTTGGTCGGTTCGTCAATCGCTGCCTTAAATGTATCGGAGCTTTTCACATCGTCCAGCCACGGCTGAAAAAATGCGACAGAAAGCGCGATGCCCTCCGGCACCGGAAATCCCGCCTGAGTTGTTTCGATCAGCGCTTTGGCCTTGCCGCCCACCTGAGACAGACCTGGCGTCATCTTTTCAGTAAAATGATAAATCATACGAGCCTCCTTGTTTCTTCGATTTCTTTAAACCGATTGTTGTCTTAGTTTTTTTACATACCTCAGGGATATCAAGCCAATCACAATGGCAATCACCATCGCCGAGATATGGATTTCGACTTTATCTATCATCAACCCATAGATCAGCGCGCCAAGGGGCGCCCCGCCTTTGGTGATCAAACTTACAATGGAGAACACCCTGGACATATAATCCTCCGGGGTTTCCTTTTGAATCAGGGTCTAAAGGGGAATTCCCGCCAACAGCAGGGTTAGATTTTTATTGATTTCCAATTTCTTGATAACATCACCTTCTCCTCTTAATAAAAAAGGGAAACAAACACCTGATAGTAATCCTCACATTCTTGAATCAATTGATCAATGGATGAACTGTCCATGTCTTTTTCTTCTGTCCTTAGAAACTCAAAACTGAGACCTTTGTAGGTCCACCTCATCATATGAATGGCATGATCAATCATTGACTCATCCTTGAATTTTGAGTAGTCAATTCCTTGATGGTAGAATTTTTCTCGCCATTCTGCCAGAACCTTTTTGTCGACAAACCCCGACATCTGAGCGCCGTACTTTTCACTAAATTCCAAGCCATAGGGGTATTCTTTAATGAACTCCAATCGGTATTTGCTAATATCACATATTCTTCGAATCAGATCATCGTCGTCCCATTGAATCCTTTGATCCAACTCAAGGATTCCTTTTTCGACTGAGTAATAAATCAAGAAGTTAAACAGTTCCTCTTTATCTTTAAAATAATGATAAAGAATGCCCCTCGACACACCGGCACGTTTTACAATTTCATTTGTCGATGCTTTCTTCAGATCGTTGAGGGCAAAGACCTCATAGGCGCTTTTCATGATCTTTTTCACTTTGTCGTTCTCTATATCAATATGGCTAAAATCCATAGTACATTCACTCTCCTCACTAAATTGACAACTTCTGTCTATATTCAATGTATCGCCATCGACATAAGTTGTCAATAGCAACGCGCAAAAAAGTTGCCAAGCAATTCATTTGGCAACCCCTAGAATGCATAATTCAGTTATATCGACTTCTTTGAGCTGCAAATGCTAAACCGAAACCGTCTTACTTATGTTACGGTTCACCGTACTTTACCTAACCCTAAAAATAAATTCGACCTTCACAGCCATGAGAAAGTCGAATTCACATTATACTTATAATCTGCGTACATTCACATCTATGGTATAAGCTTAATACGTAACTCTAGACTATTAGTCCAAAATCGTCCCAGGATTCAGAATCCAATTTGGATCAAATGCCTTTTTAATGTTTCTCATTAACTGAATTTCAAACTCATTGAACTGCAATTTCATGTATTTTTTTCGAGTCTTTCCGGTACCATGTTCTGCAGATATAGTTCCGCCATATTTCAATGCAATCTCGTAATACCGTTTTCTCAAGTCATCCACATATTCTGGGACTTCACCATCAACTCGCAGAATGAAATTATGAAAATTCCCATCCCCCACATGCCCAAAAACCGGGCAAATCGTATTAAACTCTGCCGCTGCCTCATGGAATTCTTTTACGACTTCGCCAGCTGATTGCGGTGGAACGCACGTATCTAAGGAATCTACGAAGATTTCTTTATATGCCGTATAAATATTACTACGAATATCTAAAATAGTTTTTTCATCCTTCGGATTATCTGCAAGAATTGTATCAACTGCACCATTTTTTTCACAGATCCCAACAATTTCTTCTGCCTGCATAAATAACACATCTTCATTGATATCCTCAATAACGATCATCAAATCGATTTTACCTTCATTCTTTGCGGGCCAAACCATACTCATATGACATGCCGTTTCAAGTGATAGTTCTCTTTCCATATACTCGATAGCTAGAGGAATAATACCTGCGCTTTGAAATTCTGCTGCTGCCTTGATCGCATCCTCTCCACTATTAAACGATACAACCATAGTTGCACTCTTCCCTTGATTTGAATACAGTTTCAACGTTACTTCTGTTAAAACCGCTAGTGTCCCTTCGCTTCCAATTAGCATATGGCTTATATCGTAACCCATATTGTTTTTGAGAATTTTCCCCCCCAAAACGCCAATTTCTCCCGTTGGATATACAACTTTCAAACCCTTTATATGATTTCTCATAATACCATGTCGAATTGCCTTTGCTCCTCCAGCATTTTCAATAACCATTCCGCCTAGATGTGCTGATTCATCTCCCGGATGGATTGGAAAATGTAGTTTGTTATGATTCTTAAGCAGATAGTCGTTCATTTGTGCTAAAGTGACTCCCGTTTCCACTGTAATCATCATATTTCCTTCATCAACTTCAATAATCTTATTAAATCTCTCCATCGACATGATCACGCTGGGTCTATCAGGTATGGCAGCTCCAGTTGCACCAGTACCTCCGCCTCTCGGGATCACTGGGAAAAGCATCTCATTCGCTGCCTTTAAAATTTCAGATACTTCCTTATCATTTCCAGGTTTTACAACAATACAATCTTTGTCAGGCTCCGGACGAACCAGTTCTTCCGTTTCATCCAAAAGATATGCTTGAATCTGATCATATTTGCTTAGTACATAGTCTTCGCCAACAATACCAATCAATTTTTCTTCAATTACTGGATTCATCTTATTCTCCTTTTAGCTGTTTAATCAATTCTGGAATCACTTCGTACAAATCTCCTACGATACCCAAATCCGCTACATTGAATATTGGGGCAGATGGGTCGCTGTTGATTGCTATCGTGTATTGAGATTCTTTCATTCCCGCGATATGTTGTGCCGCTCCCGACACACCGCATGCGATATAAAGATTCGGTTTCACGCGATGTCCGCTATATCCAACTTGATGCGCTTTACCTAAAAAACCGTCTTCAACCAATGGTCTAGAAGCCCCTACAACACCATCCAACAATGTAGCCAATTCCTTCAACATTTTGAAATCATCCTTTGATTTCAACCCTTTCCCACCAGTGACAACAACGGAAGCGTTAACCAGATCAACCTGATTTGTTTTAATTTCTTTAATCACTTCGATGAGCTGTGGCATTGAAATTGGTTTTGAGACCTCAATAATTTCGCCCACATGATCTTCATTAATTGGTGCTTCATCAAATTCTTTGAATCGAATGGTTGCCATTTGCGGGAAATTTTTTGACTTGATATGAGCCAAAATATTCTCGCTGAAAGCAGGCCGGATCTGGATCAATGCGCCATCTTCTTCATCTACATCGAGCGCCGTACAATCAGCTGTCAATCCACAACCTAACAATGAAGCTACCTTTGGTCCCATTGAACGGCCAAAGTTCGTCGCACCAACCAATAATATATCGGGGCTAACTTCTTTCACCATATGCACCAAAGTATTGGCATATGTATTTTCATCAGGAAAACTATAGGTGTCATCCTCTTTAACCGTGAAAACTGCATCGGCACCTCTTCGAATCAACTCATTTTCATCGATCTCCATAGGACCAATTAAAGCAGCTATTAGCTTTACCCCTTTTTTTCTAGCAACTTCTCCGCCTTTATTTAGCAATTCATAACTGACTGGATGAATTTTCCCGTTGTTTTGTTCCGCGTAGATCATTACGCACCCTTTATAATTATCCATTTTGGACCTCCAACAACTTTTTGTCTTTTAAAATACCCATGATTTTGTTGGCTGCAATTTGTGGTTCTTCCTTCAGTTTAATACCTTGTCTGCTTGTAGCCTTTGGTACAACTATCTTCTTCACAAATGTAGAGCTACCTTTAAATCCAACATCCTCTGCGGTCAACTCCTTAAGATCTTCTAACTTAAGGGTTGTTATTTCAGCCTTTTTGGCTTTCATCTTCGTCGAAAACGAAGCCATTCTCGGACTATTTACTTCCTTCGTCACCGCCAAAACGACTGGGAATTTCGCCTTTTTCACATAGGTAGAATCCCATAAATCCGTTTCAATGGTAATATCCTTTTCACTAACACCCACCAGCTTTGTAATGCTAGAAGCATGCGGCAAATTCAAATAGCCAGCAATCTCTGGAATTACTTGTCCCGTATCTCCATCTACTGTTTGCAGTCCCCCAATAATTAAAGCAACGTCCCCGATATAATTGATTCCCGCCGCAAGCGTTCTTGCTGTTGCCTTAACATCCGACCCACCAAAAAACCGATCACTCAGTAAAATCCCTTCATCGGCTCCCCTAGAAATCGCCTCCCGCAATACTTCTTCTGCGCTAGGCGGTCCCATTGTAACAGCGGTAACTTTAGCACCAGTGTTTTCTTTTATTTCAACTGCCATTTCCAAAGCATTCAAATCGAACGGATTCATCTCCTTCCCCGCGGAAGATCTGTCAACGGTCCCTGATTCTTGATCAAATTTCACTGTATCCATATCTGGAACTTGTTTAACCAACACTATAATATTCATACTTGCTCCTTTTCTATACTGATATCGTTAAAACCCGTTTTATTAGCACGATAGTACCTAATCGTACTCTTTGCATTCATCTACCATTCCTTGAGCCTTCTAATTCTTTACAGCAACATCACGAAATCAATGATAACGATTTCCCAACCTATGACATTTAAGGCCTTCACGTTTATCTACACCACTTACTTCATGCATTACATTCCAAACTATGTTAACACCGAATTATTCATACACTTCCATTAAAATCACATAAATTGAAGGGGGGTGTTCTATGTTATGGCATTTTGCTCTAATATGAATAATACGGTTAGTTTAACATAAGCAAGGATATGATTATATATAATCATCCTTAATACGGTAAAGGAATAGTTTCCAAATAAATGGTCCACCCTGTTATCGTTTTGACTTAAATATAATTGTATCCTGTTGACAATGCTTTTGTATTCAGCTCTTGAAATTTTTCTTTGCCTTTTTTTCTAAACATGTCATTCATCCCATCGATCGCCTCTTTTTCAGTGAAGTCACCCGAGAGTTTTACAATTGCACCCGCCATGATAACATTGGCACCACGAGGATGATCGATCTCTTTAGCAAGAGTCATACAAGGAACCTCAACAAGATTAATATCCTTTCGAGTATTGAGTTTAGAATCAACCAAATCTGAATTCACCACAATTGTTCCGCCAGACTTTACCAGAGGTAAAAATTTCACCAAAGACGGATTATTCATCGCCAACAAGATATCCGGTTCCTCTTGAGAAGGATTATAAATATACTCCTCGCCGAATTTCACAGTGCAGTTCGCCGTCCCACCTCGCATGGCCGAACCATATTGTGGAATCCATGTAGCATGATAATCTTTAAAAGTTGCCATTTGAGAGATTAGAAGACCTACTGTCAAAACTCCTTGGCCTCCGAAACCTGCAAAAATACATTCTTTCATATTATTTTTCCTCCTTTTCGACAAATTCACCTAAAGGAAAATACGTTGTTACATGTTCTGAAATATGTTTCATTGCTTCCAAGGGCTCCATCTTCCAATTTGTCGGACATGGGGACAACACTTCAACTACAGAATATCCTGCTCCGCTCAATTGCATTTCGAGAGCCTTTTTAATGTAAGACTTTGTTTTTCGGATATTCGCAACATCATGCACACTCCCTCTGGCCGCGTAACCAACATTGAATTGATCTGCAGCTAGCTCGGGAAATCGAAGCGGATTACCTGTAACACTACAATCTCTCCCATAAACAGACGTATTGGTCTTTTGATTCGGTAAGGTTGTATTACTCATCTGTCCACCCGTCATGCCATAATTCGTATTGTTGATGATAATGGTTGTAAACTTCTCATTACGATAAGCTGCACTTGTCGTTTCGCCGATGCCGATGCTATACGCGTCACCGTCACCTTGATACGAAATAACAACATTATTGGGATTGCATCGTTTGATCGCGGTTGCAACAGCACCTGCACGACCATGCGAACAATGCAGACGATCCGCTTCAACACCACCACCCAACAGGCTGGAACAACCAACGCCAATAGGGAAAACAATATTATCTGATTGTTCCAGTTCTTCTAGACACTCTGCAACTAATCTGATCACGATACCGTGTCCACACCCCGGACAAAAACTCATTGGCCTGTCTACCAGATATGGAACTTTTTTCGCTTTACTCATTAGTAAACCTCCTTCATATTTCCGTTGATTACATCAATGAAGTCTTGCTTAATCGCTTTCACTGACGGAATCCCATAAACATGAGGTCTGCAGTAACACTGCACTTTGTTTTCAATGGTTCTAAGAGCTGTTAACGCAACATCATCAATCAACTGGCCCGTTGCATTCGCTTCAATCGTTATAAATCCTTTGACATTCGGATTCACCTCTTCAAAGGCTTTCTCTGGGAAAGGCCACGCAGTGATGACTCGAATGACCCCAACTTTATATCCTTCCGCTCTTAATTCCTTGGCCGCACCGATTGACGCTCTGCCAGGAAGCCCATACGCTACCAGCACATAATCCGCATCTTCAATAGAGTTAGCTTCCCAACGTTGCTCATTCTCTTTGACCCTATTGTATTTTTCATTTAACAATACGGCTTCATCTCTTGAATTTCTATCAAAGATTCCAATTTTTTTATTGGTATATTTCCCATCAAATCCCCATGGATATCTTGGAAGATCCCGCATCGGCGGCAATTCGCAAGGCTCCATCATTTGACCCAACGCACCTTCTGACATAAAGACAGAAACCATACGATATTTTTCAGCCAAATCAAAAGCAAGTACCATCAGTTCTGTAGCTTCTTGAATGCTGCTGGGACATAATACGATACAACGATAGTCCCCATTGCCTCCGCCTCTTGTCTCTCTGTGATAATCACATTGAGCCGAATAAAGCGTTCCAATGCCATTTCCATATCGCACCATATTCACAACAACAGCCGGCAATTCTTCATCAGATAATGTCGTCATTCCTTCTTGTTTTAAACTGATCCCGGGTCCAGAGGATGCCGTAATTGCTCGTACACCACAGGCTGCTCCACCAATGATCATATTAATCCCTGCTATTTCAGATTCAGCTTGCACAAAAACACCATCAACCTCTGCCATTCGCCAGGACATATATTCCATAATTTCGGTAGACGGCGTAATCGGATAACCTGCATAAAGCCTTGCTCCCGCTCTAATTGCAGCTTCCGCTATCGCCACATTTCCTTTCATCATATCTGCCATTTTATAACCCCTTTCTACTTATCCCCCAACACTTCATACACACCGTCAGGACAAATCGTATAACACATTCCACACGCAATACATTTATCGTCATCAATAACCGTGTAGTTATATCCTCCCTCATTAATTTCAGTGCCAAATGAAATCGCTTGTTTCGGACAAGCATCAATACATAAACTGCACTGTTTGCAACGTTCAGGACTTGTTAATACTTTTAGCATTATGAGCCTCCCTTTCATTATGTTTTTTGTATTTCCTTAGTTTTTATACTTACTTCAATGGAAAACAAGTATGGCTGCCTGTTGGTTCTGAATCATCTTTAAATATCCCAAAAACAGTTCCTACACAAGCAGCCATTTTTGCTTTTCCGTTATCTCCGATCATGTTTAACAATCCCTATTAAAACCCAATCGAACTGATATTAACTAGCACTTTTAAGTTGTTCTGTTTTCTCTTCTGCATGGATCTTTTTCTTATAACGCAATGCTAATAATGCGTTTACAATTCCTAAGGCAAGAACAACAAGTGTATAGGTGAAAATATACTGATATCCCCCATTGCCATATTGATCCAACCAATTGCCGAAGAGTGTGAACTGGAATAGATCCGGTGAAAATCCAATGGCACAAATGACACCCGCGCCCAAACCGGCATACGCTCTTGGGATCTTGACTTCTTCTTGAACCCCCCACATACTTCCTCTCGCAAAAAAGTTTGCGAAAGCAACAATCAAAACGAATGCGATAAGAATACCCGTTGACGTTCCAGCCGGAACATTCATTATAGCTAGCAAGAATACCAGATACACTGCCAGCCCAATAATCAACGACTTTGAAACCGAGCCAATTCTGTCACCAACTGCACCGCCCATAGGTGCCCCGATAATTCGAACCAAATAGGTTCTTGCGATCGCCAAAGAGCCTGCAAATACAACACTAACGCCTAAAACATCAGTGAAATATGGTGTGAAATAAGAAAGTGATACGTATGTACTATATCCGCTGAATACCGCAAATCCCGCAAACCAAATTCCAGGAGTCTTTAATACGGTCAATACACTCAGCTTTTTCGTTTCACCATTCGCTTCATTCGCGGCCTTGATACGGTCCATTTCTTCTTTTGGATCGTCAAGCAAGAAGAAGAGGATTCCAGCATGAAGAAGTCCAATCACACCGTACCCGATCACAACATATTTAAAGCCGATGATCGGATTCGCCGCTTTCGCGAAAAGTGCCATAACAATAATATTTGTGATCACGCCACCAATACTCAGTGAAGACTCCATTAATCCGAAAATCTTTCCCTGTTCGTTCTCATTGCCTAAAAATCTGACAATCTTCGTATGGGCCGGGAATAAACCGAATAATGCCGTAATGGCCAGTCCACCCCAGGTGAAGAGAGCAAAGGAATATGTCAGATTAAACGCAAACAACAAACACAATACTGCATTCGCGACAAGAGAGATCATGTAAACTTTTTTATAATTAAATTTATCTGCGAGCATCCCTCCGAATGGCGCCAATAGATTGCCAATACCAAATAATGCAATCAATGTACCCAGCTGGGCATTCGTTGCTCCGATCGCTTCTACAAACGGATCGTAAAAAATATACTGGACAAAGGGCAACGCATAGACAAGGCCGTAAGCCGAGCCCATAACAAAAACTGTAGTGAAGACTTTCAATCGATTATTCATAGTCATCTCCTTAAATTATATTTCGTCCTTAATAATGAAAAAGTATTACTTATGCTTTATTGGCAGATAAACAGCCAAGAGCAATTGAATTGAGTTTGATTTCAGGGGTATCGGATCGTGATCCCAGAATAATAGGATGTGTAGCGCCAAGTACGATACCAGCCCATTTCGCATTGTTAAAATGCAACCATGATTTCCCTAATGCATTGCCAGTTTCAATATTGGGGAAAAGCAAAACATCCAAGTCACCGGCGATCTTACTGTCAATCCCTTTATGCCCTGCCGCTTCTTTGCTAAAAGCAACATCAAAAGCGATTGGACCTTCTATGACACATGGAGGGATCTCACCCTTTTCAACCATTGTGACAAGCCCAGCAGCATCAACAGTTGCAGACACTTTCGGGTCAACATTTTCATTCGCCGTTAAGGCTGCAACCTTTGGATTTTCGAATCCCATCGCATTCATTGCAGTCAACGTATTAATCAAAATCTCTTTTTTCTGTTCCAAATTTGGTGCCACATTAACCCCTGAATCCGTTGCATAAATTAATTTGTGATACCCCGGAAGCTCGTACACTGCCACCAAAGATAACAATCTTCCTGTTCTCAAACCTTGCTCACGATTAAGTATGCCTCGTAGATATATACTTGTATTCACCAAGCCCTTCATAAGAACATGAGCCTTATTGTCTCTAACTGCCTTTACTGCTGCGGCTACTGAATCCTCTGGTGAGTCACAATGAATAATATCGTAATCAACAAGTCCTATATCTTCAGCGATTTTTTTGATTTTCGTAGAATCTCCCACAAGAAGTGATTCAACCATTCCAAAATCTGTAGCCATTTTAACGGCTTCTAAAACCGCCTGATCCTCTGCCGCAGCAACACAAATTGTAGTTTTTTTGCGACTGGCTTCTTTTACCAGATCATTAAAATTTTTAAACATGACAATCTCCTTTAATGATGTCTTTCATCCGTATGTCCGATGCCTCCTTCTTCCCGATTTTCTTCCATTCCTTCGAACTCCTCCCTATTCATATTTCTTAGTTTCTTCTTGGTTATTCATAACTCGTAAGACCCCCAAGGCCAATGCCTCCATCTCCATCTCTCCAGGCACGACTTCCACCGGCGCTAAATAGGACACCCGTTTCTTAAGTGCTTCGATCACCATTTGCGATCTCCCAATGCCTCCTGTGACAATGATCCTATCCACTTCCCCACATAGTGATGCTCCATACATGGCAATCTCTTTTGCCACCTGATAAACAAAAGAATCAAAAACTAGTTTTGCCTTCTCGTCACCTGCTTTAACACGAGCTTCAATATCCAGCATATCTTTGGTGCCAAGATAGTCATACATACCGCCTATATTACTGATCTTGTTCACCATTTCCTGTTCGCTATATTTCCCTGAATAACACAATTTTACCAAAGGGTATGTCGGCAAACCGCCTCCACGCTCTGGAGAAAACGGACCGTCTGTTCTTCCGCCGGAGCCGTCTATCATTTTTCCCTTTCGATGTGAAACCACCGAGTTTCCTGATCCTAGATGTGCCACAATAAAATTACAGTCTTCATATTTTGCATGAATTTGCTCGGCAACCTTTCTACATACTGCTTTATGATTGAGCGAATGCAACCAGCTAGCCCTTGGTAAATCTGTGATACCAGACAGCCGCGATATTTCTTGAAACTCATCCACCGATACCGGATCAACCACAAAGGAAGGGATATCGTTTTCATCGCCAATATCTTTTGCCAGTATCGCTCCCAAGTTCGAAGCGTGCTCACCGTTAATTGCATTCTTAAGATCTTGAACCATTGCATCATTCACAGGGTAGGTTCCGCCAGAAATCGGCTTCATCAAACCACCTCGGCCGGACACTGCATCGATGCTGTTTACTTCAATGTCATGCTCCGCCAGCGTCTTCAAGATTTTATCTTTTCGAAAAACTATTTGATCCACAACATGTTTGAACGCTTCCAAATCTTTCTGGCTGTGCGTAATGTTTTTCTTAACGACTTCCCGGTTATCATCAAATACAGAAATCTTCGTTGATGTTCCACCTGGATTAACTGCCAATATCCTCATGATTTTCCTCCTGTACGTTTAATACTTTCGTTCCTTCAGTAAAAAAGAACAGCCCCGCAAAAGATAATGCGATAGAAATAATTGGGTTAATATAATTCAGAAAGGCATACGGCGCATATTCCAACGTGCTTACACCTAGCGTTGAAGCCATAAAAGCCGCTCCAGTTGTCCACGGTACAAAGATCTGAGTCAACGTCCCTCCTTCTTCCAAAAAACGGCTTAGCATTGATGCTTTGATCCCCTTTTTTTCAAACTCTTCTGAATACAAGTTTCCCGATAAAATAATTGCCAAATACACCTCTCCCAACAGTGCACAAAACATTGTTGTCGTCATTATTACAACAGTTGCAATCAACCCCGGGTTATTGATTTTTGAGATAAATCCTTCAACCAAAGTCGACAAAACTTTTATTTTTTGTAAAACCCCACCAAGAGAGATCGCAATGAAAGCCAAAGAAAACGTCCACATCATGCTTTGAATACCGCCTCGAGACAATAAATTATCAACAATTTCAACCCCGGTATTCGCTACATAACCGTAATTCAGAACAATTAGAGCATCTCTAAATGGTATCTTTTGT
This sequence comes from Eubacteriales bacterium, assembly GCA_030625815.1. Lineage (GTDB taxonomy): Bacteria > Bacillota > Clostridia > Tissierellales > GPF-1 > GPF-1. The sequence continues at coordinate 33,031 of DAOUQF010000010.1, read as the reverse complement.
ACAGAAATGGCAATAACTATCGCGATTATACTTCCGAACATCATTGCTGGAATTGCTGGTACCTTTTTTATATTCAAGGCAAATAAAACAATCATAGGAAGAAAAACGATTATATTCATATTCATATGTCCACCCAATGTTTCAATTATCAATTCAATATTTCCTGAATTGTCAATATTGTTCGCATACCGCAATCCAATAAAAGCAAAGATAATGAATGATAAAATATATGATGGCACTGTAGCATAGCTCATAGACTTGATGTGATCATATAAATTGGCTTTTGCTGCTGTTGCTGACAAATTGGTCGTATCAGAGACTGGAGACATTTTATCCCCAAAATATGCACCCGACAATACCATTCCTGCTGTAATCGGTGCGGGGATTCCCAAGCTCTGCCCCATACCCATAAGAGCAACACCAACCGTACCAGCGGTTCCCCATGATGTCCCGATCGCCAAAGAAGTCACGCTACACAACAACAATCCCACTGGCAAAAAAAAACCTGGCTTTATAATTTGTAGTCCATAATAAATAATTCCAGGAACTGTACCGGATATGATCCATGAACTGATTATGACACCGATCATCACAAATATCATCATTGCAGGCATCGCTTGAGCAATGCTCTTCGCCATCCCGTTCAATACCTCGTCAAAGCTATATTTTAGATACTTTGCAACAACAAAAGTACTTCCCAGTGCGATTAGTAAGAGAATATGAATATCTGTTTGAATTACAAAAATCCCAAGTATTAAGATCAACATAATGACCGTCACTGTAACCATTGATACTTTGAAGCTTGGATTTTTATCCACCTTTTCCGTCTCCTTTCCAGTTTCGGAACATCGTTCCGGTTTTATTGCAAAAAAATATAAACGTTTTCCTCATCGCCTCCTTAGGTTGTTAGTCTAAAGTTTTTAACACTCGATTGATTTCAAACTGAGTTTGCAACAATGCATCTATTTTTCCTTGCAAATTATTATTTTTCATCCGAACTGTTGGTCCAGATATACTAACTGCTGCGCAAGCATCACCCTTAGCATCAAATATTGGAACAGCTACGCAAAACAATCCCACTTCTCTTTCTTCATTATCAAAAGAATAACCGATTCTTTTTACATTGTCAATTTCTTCCAACAGTTCTTTTTTTGAAACGATAGAATTTTCAGTGTATTTTAATAAAGCGTCTTCTCGAACTTTTGTCCAATCAATTTTCTTAGAAAAAGCAAGCAAGCATTTTCCAACTGCAGAAATATGTGCATCCGAAAAAGACCCTACATGAAGATTGGCAAGCAAAACGCTATCTGATGAATACTCTTCAGCAACCATGATCGTCCGATATTTCCCGTTGAGGTTATCGTCCAATATTGATATGTTAATGACTTCTCCAACTTCCTCCATCAACCGACGAGCATGCGGTTTAATAATTTCTAAAATTGAATATTCCTTTGAGACCTTCAATCCCATTGCAAATATCCTCAAACCAATGCCATATTTATCACTATCCGTCTTTTCCACAAGTCCTTTCATTTCTAAAGTAGCCAATAATCGATGAACTGTACTTTTATTGAGATCTAAGCGACTAGTGATCTCCGATACGCCAAGTTTCTCTTCACTATTATGTAAAAGCAATAATATATCTCCTATGCGTTCTATGGATTTAACAGTTTCTGACATACTTTACTCCCTTTTTCGGAACGTCGTTCCGATAAACTTACGATAATAAATGCGTTTACTCGATTACCTCTATAAACGCATTATTTTAATGTTTTAAGTACTTGATTGATTTCAAATTGTATTCGGATCAACGCATCTATTTTACTTTGAAGATCTTTATTTTTCATACGAACCGTTGGTCCGGATATGCTGATTGCAACTGAAACGTCACCATCCGCCTCAAAGACCGGCACAGCAACACAAAACAATCCCATTTCTCTCTCTTCATTATCAACAGCGTAACCTATTTTTCTGACTTCGTCAATCTCTTTAAGTAAACCACTCATTGTAGTAATTGAATTTTCAGTATATTTAGTTAAAGTATCTTCACTAATTTTTGTTAATTCAACCTTTTTTGAAAAGGCAAGCAAACATTTCCCTACCGCTGAAATATGTGCATCCGAAAAGGCTCCCTCATGAAGATTAGCTAATAGAACACTTTCCGCTGAATACTCTTTCGCAACCATAATCGTCCGGTATTTTCCGTTGAAATTCTCTTCAAGCATTGATATATTAACAACTTCTCCAACTTCCTTCATCAAACGTCGCGTATACGGCTTGATGATTTCAAGAATAGAAAATTCCTTTGAAACCTTAAGTCCCATAGCAAATATACGCAGACCGATACCATATTTCTCATCATCAGTCTTCTTCACAAGTCCTTTCACTTCAAACGAAGCCAAGATTCGATGAACCGTGCTTTTATGAAGATCTAGCTGATTAGCAATCTCAGATACACCAAGCTTTTTATCATTATTATGTAAAAGCAATAATATATCCGCTGCACGTTCTACAGATTTAACCGTTTCTGCCATAAGTATTCCTCTCACTAATATTTTTTTTATCGTTAGTTTTCTTTTTCAGACAGAATTAATCTCCTTTGAAATAAACAGTCCGATATCGTATTTATACAACATCACAGTATTCATTCGAAGTATATTCCTTAGAATATAATAAATGCTATCATATCTCATAATTATTGTCTAGAAAATAACAAGCATAAAGGAAACAATCAAATCTTAGTCTATTCTGACTCGACACTAATATTTTAACTAATTTCAATTTTTTATTTACTTGTAGTACGGTTCACCGTACTTCATCCGAAACGGACATGTCTTAAATATTGGTCTCAACCCTCAATATCTCTTTTCCATCATTGCCCAATCCAACAAGAATCCACTCATTACCCTGAAAATCAACTAACTTACAGATCCAGAACCGTTTATCGCCTGATTTTATTATTTTAACCTCTTGTTCGATGCTTCGGCTTTTCTCAAAGACTTTCACATCAATAATTTCTTCCTCGCCAATCAATCCAAAACAAATCGGTGAAAATTCTTCGGCAATTTCCGGCATATCAACAAACGAAATTCCATAGTGGCTTAACGCGCTACTCACTTCTTGGGTTCCGAATGTCAGCAGCTTATAATCACCTAGTAATTGCTTTCGTAAATATGCATATGAAAGGTCTTCATTCTCGAATCCAAGATGTTGATAAAAAAGGATCATTCCATTATCAAATTCTTCTTTGTGTATCACAACAATAGGCTTATCTTCAATTCTGGGCAACATCTCTTCAAGCGACTCTCCTGAATAGGTTATGATAACGAAACATAGTAACGCAGCTGTTACAAGTATAACTCGATTGATTATTTTCACTGTCCTCTCCCCTATGTCAATTCTTATCTCGTCAAACTACTCTAAATCCCAAAAGGATTCCAGTCCCAAATTAAAGCAGCTAAACAAATCATAATGCCGATCAAAATGGTCCATACGATCACCGATCCGATTTGCTTATGCAACTTGAATCGTTTCCATGCAACCATCCACATAACTCCGCAAAACACAATCAAACTCAAAGCCGAAATTCGTGATTTCAGCAGATATTGCGCAGAGCCTACATATAAAGAAAAGCTCCAGACCACTGTTCATACAATATCTCGATTTGATTCTGGTCGTTTCGGATAACTGAAGCTCTTGAAATCGTCCTCCTTCGCAAGAAGATACACTCTTCTTACAAATATACTGGTTATAACTATCACCCAAACAATCGACAAAATCTGTAGTTCCATCATCGCCCTCCATGGTCACGGGTATTCTCACTTACACTCTTTCACTTTTATTCAAAGAATTACTCTACAAGCCATTTAATAATATTTTATCATAAAATGAATAATTTCATTCGTTGAATTTCAAATAAGTAAGGTAATATTAATTATACTTTACTTATATTTTTCCTACTTAAAAGAACTTCATCCGTTCACTGGCGAATACCGTCCCCCAAACTCCACTCTTCAATGGTCCTCTCACTTGAAACTCTGCATAAAAAAACACAAAACCGATACTCTCAGTTTTGTGCTTTGACTTGTCTCTCTCTTCTATTATCCAATAACTCCGATTCCCGACAGGAATACCACAATAATGGCAGCCGGCACAATGGTGCGTAGTAGCCAAAGAACCAATTTGTTTCCCCTCGCGTTTTTCGCGCCAATCAAGAGCTCTTTGTTGGACCATTCCGGTTTCATCCTCCAGCCGACAAAGATGGCGATAAAGAACCCGCCGATCGGCAAACAATAATTGGATGAGAATGCTCCCAAAAAGTCCATAAAATTCATTCCAAAAAATGCGTCATTGTTCCAAATCCCGTTGGATAAAGACGCAATCATTCCAATCGTTGTCAACAGAACCGTTGAAATGATCGTCGCTTTCTTTCTTCCCCACTTCAATTCCTCACCGAAATAAGCAACCAAGACCTCTAGAATCGAGATGGCACTGGTGAGTGCCGCAATGGCAAGCAATAAGAAAAACGCCGGTCCCACGATCTGTCCAAAAGGCATCTTTCCAAAGACCGCCGGCAGGGTGATAAACACCAATCCCGGACCGCTGGTTGGATCAATGTTAAAGCTGAATACTGCCGGAAAGATCGCAACCCCTGCAAGAACCGCGACCAAGGTATCCGCTACGGTTACCTGCAAGGCCGTTTTCTTCAGATCCTGCTGTTTTCCGATATAGGAAGCGTAGGTCAGCATCGTGCCCATCCCCAAGCTCAGGGAGAAAAAGGCTTGTCCAACTGCCATCACAATCACTTTCATATCCACCTTCGACCAGTCAGGCCGGAAAATAAAGGCCAATCCTTCTCTTGCGCCCGGCATGGTCAACGCGACAATATCTATTACAATGACAATCAAAAACAACAATGGCATCAGCAGCTTCGAGTATTTCTCAATCCCCGATTGAATCCCCCTCACCACGATGGCGAAGGTTAAGCCCATAAAGATCAACTGCGTCAAAATCGGTAGCAGTGGATTTCCAATGTAATTGGTAAAAATCGTTGCATATTGATCCGGCGTAAACTGCAAAAAGCTCTGGCTGACGGACCGTAACAGATAATATAGCGTCCAACCGCCCACTACCCCGTAGAACGATAGAATGCTGAAAGCCGCGATGATACCCAACCATCCGGTTAAAGGCCATGCGGATTTCGGCACCAGGCTTTTGAATGCGCCGATTGGATTTTTCTTCGTATTGCGACCGATGGTAAACTCAGCCACCATAATCGGAAGGCCAATTAGAATCACACTTGCTAAATAAATTAAAAAGAATGCCGCGCCACCGTTATCCCCCATCAGATATGTAAAGCGCCAAATATTGCCAAGTCCAATGGCAGATCCCGCTGCTGCAGCGAGTACGCCCAATCGACTGGAAAAACTATCTCGTTTCATTTTTTTCCTCCTTTAATAAATCCATCTTCTCTACTTTAGATGCATCCCCTAAAGGTGTCAATCCCTAATTTTTTACCCACGCGCCGCGCGCCTGTACCGTCCATGGAAATACATCCCAACTCCGGTGCTGTTGCGCCATCCACGCCTTCGCTTTCTCTTCGAAACCCATTCCCTTTTCATAAACGACCAAGAGGGTTGGTCCAGCCCCGCTAATGACGGTTCTGACAGCGCCCAGCTCATCCATTTTCTCTCTGATTGCTTCCGCACCCTCAATTAAAGGAATGCGATAGGGCTCATGCAATCGATCCTCAAGGGCCATCGCTAGTTTGCCCATCTCCCCCGATGCCAAGGCTTGCGTCAAAAGCATGCCTCGCCCCACATTATAAACAGCCTGCTTGTGCGGCACTTGTTCGGGGATGGCTCCTCTGGAAATTTCCGTTGCTAATTCAAAGGGAGGAATCAATGCCAACAACCCAATTTTTTCGTGAACCGAAATCTCCTGAATCACAATTCCCGTTTCCGCCATCAGGCTCAAGATACAACCGCCCATCAAGGCGGGCGCCACATTGTCGGGATGCCCCTCCAGCTGAGTCGCCAATCGTATCATCAGTTCCATATCCATCTCTTTGCCGGCCTCTTTCGCCGCTTCCCGCGCAATCATCAATCCCGCAACAATACAGACCGCACTGCTGCCTAAGCCGCGTGCAATAGGCGGCATGGAAAGAAAATCCAGAGCAAGCCCCCTGAGGGGCAAACCGATTGTCTCCATGCCCAGTCGATAGGCTCTCAATAAGAGATGATTTTCATTTTGATATTGCGGATCGCATCTACTCCATGAAACCCCTGCCTCTTGCCACTCGACCGAAATCCGCGCTTCCACTGATAGGGCTAGTCCTATGCAGTCAAAACCGGGACCCAGATTGGCAGTGGTATAGGGAACATAAACCTCAAACATTAATGACTCCCCCTAACATGATGCAAAAATATAGGCCAGCATTTCATCGATCGCGCAGGATTTGTTGTGAATCTCCACGCGCGACGCGATATCCTTTAACGAATACGGCACCGAACAATTTGTCTTGTCCGACAACCGCTTCAACAGTTCAAAATCATGATCCTCTGATTCTCCAAATATTGCCGAATAAACAGCACGAGAAAACTTATACGGACTCGCCGTAGAAACCACAACCATGGGACGGAAATCATTGACTTTTCGCTGATAATCCTCGGCTACTTTCCGTGCAACCGCCGTGTGGGGATCAATCAACTCATTGGATTCCCGATACACTCGTTCAATGGTTTGAGCAGTCTCCTCTTCCGTACAATATCCGCCGTAAAAGTCAGCAAAGGTCGCTTTCATATCCTCTGACGCTTCAAATATTCGTTTTTCCTGGAAGGCTTCCATCATGTCCGCAACGATTTTCGGATCGCGTCCACAAGCTTCATATAAAAGACGTTCCAGGTTGCTGGAAATCAAAATGTCCATGGACGGAGAACTGGTGCGGAAAAATTCACGATTTCCATCGTAGACGCCCGTCTTGAAAAAATCGTACAAGATTTTGTTCTCATTGGAAGCGCAGATCAATCGGCCAATGGGCAAGCCCATCTGCTTGGCGTAGAATCCCGCCAAGATATTGCCGAAGTTTCCTGTCGGCACGGCAAAATTCACTTCGTCGCCATATTGAATCTCTCCCTGATCCACCATCATTCGATAAGCCTGGTAATAGTAGACAATCTGCGGCAACAATCGACCGATATTAATGGAGTTTGCCGAAGAGAGGCGAATGCCCCTGTCCTTTAAGGTCTTTCGTACATCGTCATCCACAAAGATCTCTTTGACTCGAGTCTGCACATCGTCGAAATTCCCGTCAACGCCATAGACAAAGGTATTATACCCCTTCTGACTGGTCATCTGACGCTTCTGCACCTCGCTGACTCCATCCTTTGGATAGAAGACCACGATGGATGTGCCCTCCGCGTAAGCGAAGCCTTCCAGCGCCGCTTTCCCGGTATCTCCCGATGTAGCCGTTAAGATCATAATTTTTTCTTTCGCCATCAAAACATCTTCCGAACCCTTCATAAGATGCGGAAGGATCGATAAAGCCATATCCTTAAAGGCGGCTGTTCTGCCATGGAACAATTCCAGGTGCTTCATGCTCCCGATTCCGCAAAGAGGCGTGATTTCCTCCACCTCGAATCCATGTCCGTACGCCTTGTGAATCATCTTTCGCAAACTTGCTTCAGAAAACTCCGTTAAGAATGGAGACAACACTTGATATGCCGTTTCTTCATAAGAAAGTCCGGTCCAAAAATCCACATCCAACTTTGGAAATTCTACCGGCACATAAAGTCCTCGATCCGGTGCAATGCCTTGCAAAATCGCTTCTGCCGCCGTCATCTGAATCATATTATTTCTTGTGCTTTCATATCGCATGTCCTCGACACCTTTCTTTTTTTAATTTTGGGGTTGTTTTTTTCTTTCTCTATGTTATAATGTTTTTTAACGAAATACAAGTGTTTTTTAGTGAAATACAATTCTTTTTTTCTTGTACCATTTGACCGAAAGGAGCATACCAGATGAAAATTGGATTATTGGGACTTGGGACTGTTGGAGCAGGTGCCTATGAAATTATTGAAAATGAAAAAGGAAGATTGCAGGAATTCTATCAAGAGGAGCTTACCATTGAGCGGATCTTGGTTCGAAACTTAAATAAAAAAAGACCTGTTGAGGTCCCTGAGGGCAAGCTGACAACGGATGCAGCGGATATTCTAGACGATCCAAGCATCGACGTCATCCTCTCCGTTATGGGGGGCATGGAACCAGCGCGATCGTATATTTTGAAAGCGCTTCAAAACGGCAAGCATGTTATCACTTCCAATAAAGCCGTCGTTGCGGCAAATCTTTCCCTGTTTTTAAATGAAGCAAAAAAATCCAATGTCGCCTTTCTATTCGAAGGCGCTGTCGGAGGCGGAATTCCCATTATCAAACCCCTCAAACAGCAGCGTCGATTGAATCAGATCGAGGCCATTGAAGGCATTCTAAACGGAACAACCAATTTCATCCTGACGCAAATGATGGAGAATGATCTGGAATTCGATACCGTTCTAGCCGATGCGCAGGCGCGAGGTTACGCCGAAGCAGATCCGTCTGCGGATATCGACGGATTCGATGTGCAAAGAAAAATCGCGATCCTTTCTTCCCTCGCCTACGGACAAGAAATTCCAACCGATCAAGTTTATACCCGCGGGATTCGATCGATCCGCGGCATAGATACGGATTACTTTAAATCAAAGAACCTTGATGTTAAGCTTGTCGCTTCGTCAGCGGAGCAAGAAGGCGCCATTTCAATCTGGGTGGAACCTTGTCTCGTTGATCCTTCGCATCGCTTTTACGCCATCAAGAACAGCGACAATGTGGTTTCCTTTATCGGACATCTTTCCGGCCGCCTCGATTTCGTCGGCGCCGGTGCCGGCATGGATCCAACCGCCAATGCGGTCATCAGTGACTTGATGGATATTCTGGACAATCATTACCAGGCAGACCGCATCCCATTGGCAGTTGCGGAAAATGTCGGTCCAACTCACGCTTCACAAGATTATTATTTGCGAGTCGACCTTTTATCCTGCACAAAATCCGAGCAGGCGCGATTGGCGGAAAAACTAACGAGTCTCGGACTAGCGAACAATCACGAAATCTACCAGGGCATGATCGAAAGCATTGAAGCAAGCATGATGCGGACTCTTGTCTCCGATGTAGAAAAAGAATGCGGATCCATCTTCTACGCAAGGAGGTTGAGAGGGTAATGAGCCTGATCGTACAAAAATACGGCGGTAGCAGCGTCGGAAATATCAAACGCATTAAACGCGTTGCGGAACGAATCGCAAAAACGGCCGAAGAGGGCCATCAAGTTGTCGTTGCCGTTTCAGCCATGGGCGATACCACTGACAAATTGGTCAGTTTGGCCCGCGCCATTCATCCAGATCCGCCTCATCGCGAATTTGATATGCTATTGGCAACGGGCGAACAGGTTTCCATTTCCCTGCTTGCCATGGCCATTCAAGCGCAAGGACATGATGTCATTTCCCTTACCGGGGCTCAATGCGGCATTCAAACCACGCAGGTTCATAAAAAAGCGCGGATCGAATCCATTCAAACCGGACGATTAAATCTAGAGCTTGGGGAAAGCAAGATCGTCATCGTTGCCGGTTTCCAAGGCATCAACGCGGACAATGACATTACCACCCTGGGACGGGGCGGTTCCGATACCACCGCCGTCGCTTTGGCAGCCGCCTTAAATGCCGATCGATGCGAGATTTATACAGACGTCGACGGAATTTATACGGCCGATCCAAGAAAAGTGGAAACGGCTCGAAAACTCAACGCCATCTCTTATGACGAGGTTCTCGAAATGGCGAGTCTCGGCGCACAAGTGCTTCATCCGCGATCCATCGAGCTCGCGAGAAAATATCAAGTTCCGTTGGTTGTCCGATCCAGTTTCTCCGACAATCCCGGAACAGAAATCATCGAGGTGAATCAATTGGAAAAAGTATCAGTTCGAGGAATTTCCCTCGACGACAATATCGCAAAAATCACAATCGTGGAAGTGCCGGATCGACCCGGTGTCGCCTTCGCGCTCTTTTCAAGACTGGCGCAGGAACATGTCCGAGTCGACACGATTATTCAGAGCGCACACCGCAATACGGTCAATGACATTTCCTTCACCGTCAATGACGAGGACAAGGAAGAAGCCCTTTCCATTACCACGGCTTACGCGGCCGAAATCGGCGCTGACCGGGTGCTGCATGATCCCAATGTCGCCAAGCTGTCCGTTGTCGGCACTGGCATTGCTGGAAATACCGACGTTGCTGCCAAGCTCTTCGGCAGTCTTTCCGAACTCGAAATTAATATTCAAATGATCTCGACTTCCGAAATCAAAATCTCCTGTATCGTTTCCAAAGAGGATGGTCTAAAAGGAATGAAACACCTTCATGATGTCTTTGAACTGGGTTCCTCAAGCCCGGAATAAGAGTAATAAATACACCCAAATCAAAAACCGTGCGAAATTCGCACGGTTTTTATTTGGAGAAAAGATGGAGCTTTTGAGGTTACTTCATTCCGTAGTACGCCTCTTTATAAACAGCAGCCAATTCCTTCACCAAAGGAAGTTTCGGATTAGCTGTTGTACACTGATCTTCAAAAGCCTTGTCCGCCAACACATCAACGGTATCCATAAAGATTTTTTCATCGATGCCGTAGGCTTGAATCGACGGCTCGAGTCCCACTTCTTTTGACAACACTTGGATGGCTTCAATCAAGCTTTGCACCCCTTGTGCCGTTGTATTGGCTTTCAGCCCAAGGCTTCTCGCGATTTCCGCGTATTTTTCATCGGCTATAAATGTGCCGTATTTTGGAAAGCTTGCAAATTTCGTCGGTTTCAACGCATTGTACCGAATGACTGCCGGCAAAAGAAAGGCATTGGCGCGACCGTGGGAGATATGGAACTCTCCACCCAATTTATGCGCCAAGGAGTGATTAATGCCCAAGAATGCGTTGGTGAAGGCCATCCCCGCCATACAAGACGCGTTGTGCATCTTTTCCCGTGCCAGACGATCCTGTCCATTCACATAGGCTTTCGGCAAATGCTTGAATACCAATTTAATAGCTTGAAGCGCCAATGCATCGGTGTAATCCGTTGCCATTACAGATACATAAGCTTCAATCGCATGGGTCAATACATCCAGTCCCGTATCCGCCGTTACCGTTTTTGGCACCGTCATAACAAAGTCAGGATCAAGAATCGCCACATCCGGTGTCAGCGCGTAATCCGCCAATGGATATTTCACATTCTTTTTCTTGTCTGTGATCACGGCAAATGCAGTAACCTCAGATCCGGTTCCAGAGGTTGTCGGAATACAAACCAGTTTTGCTTTTTTGCCCAATTCTTGCAGCTTGTAGGTTCGCTTTCGGATATCAAAGAATTTCAATCGAAGTCCGTTAAAGTCGAGGTTTGGTTGCTCGTAGAACAACCACATTCCCTTCGCTGCATCCATTGCCGATCCACCGCCCAAGGCAATAATCGTATCCGGATTGAAACGCTTCATCAATTCCGCGCCCATCATCACTGTTTCTACGGAAGGATCCGGCTCTACGCCATTGAATACCTCGATCATGACCGGAGCATTGCGTCGCGTCAGATGATATCGAAGCTTCTCCACATATCCCAATTCTTCCATCATCCTGTCTGTTACAATCACCACACGACGCACGTCCGGCATTTTTTGGAGATATTGTACAGAGCCGAATTCATGATAAATCCGTTCCGGTACTTTAAACCACTGCATATTCGTTCGTCTCATGGCAACCCGTTTCACATTGATCAAGTTGGCTGCCGATACGTTGTCTGTTGTTGAATTGTTTCCCATTGAACCGCAACCCAGGGTCAAAGACGGCATATTCGTATTGTATAAATCGCCGATGGCGCCTTGGCTTGATGGTGAGTTCACCAGCAATCGTCCGGTTCTTAACGTTTCAGAGAATACTTGAATCACATCATCGTCATTGCAATGAATGACTGCAGAGTGGCCAAGTCCGCCAAACTCTGTCATTTCCTTTGCTCGTTGAATGCCTTCTGTGGAATTTTTCACCTTGTAGCAAGCAAGAATTGGACTCAGCTTTTCTCGTGACAATGGATATTTCGGACCCACACCCGCCAGTTCTGCCACCAGCATCTTTGTATCTTCCGGTACGGTGATTCCAGCCAACTTCGCGATTTTCGCCGCGGGCTGACCCACAACCGCCGGACTCATGGACATCCGCTTGGAGTCGATGGCTACACCTTCCAGCTTTTTAATCTCATCTTTTTTCAAGAAGTAGCAGTTATTGTCTTTCATGCGGTCTATTACATATTTGTATTTTGATTCATCGATAATCACCGCTTGCTCGGACGCGCAGACTGTTCCATTATCAAATGTTTTTGAAAGAATCAAATCCGTTACTGCTTGATCCAGGTTTGCCGATTCATGAATATAGCAAGGCACATTTCCCGCGCCAACCCCAAGAGCCGGTTTGCCGGAAGAGTATGCCGCGCGAACCATGCCCGGTCCTCCTGTTGCCAAAATCAAAGCGATTCCATCATGTTTCATCAAATAATTGGATGCCTCGATCGACGGCTTTTCAATCCATTGGATGCAGTTTTCCGGAGCGCCTGCAGCGATTGCCGCCTCCCGTACAATCCGTGCCGCTTCTGAAGAACACTTCAATGCCTTGGGGTGAAAGCTGAAGATAATCGGATTTCTTGTTTTCATAGCGATAATTGATTTAAACATTGTGGTGGATGTTGGATTGGTCACCGGCGTTACACCCGCCAAAACACCAATCGGTTCCGCTATCAGCTTGTAGCCTTCCTCCGTGTTCTCTTCAATTACTCCAACGGTTTTATTATATTTAATGCTGTGATAGATATACTCTGTAGCAAAGATATTCTTGGTAATCTTGTCTTCGTAAACACCAAGCTCTGTTTCTTCCACGGCCATTTTCGCCAGGGTCATCTGTGCTTCCAAGCCGGCCAAAGCCATCTTTTGCACAATTAAGTCGACCTGTTCTTGATTCAAGTCCAACATTTTCTTTTGGGCTTCATCCGCCTGCTTCACATACTTGTTGACCATCTTGGTTACATCTGGACGTTCGATCTTTACCTCTACATTAGCCATATGATCTCTCCTCACAAAACGTTTGTTAAATCCTTAACGATAAACCTATGGTAACATCGTTAATTTCTTAACACAAACTTTGAAAATCCCCGTTTCCGCCTTTCTAAAAAAAGGAAAACATTTATTCCCCCTGTTTTTCTCCCGATTCCTCTCTTTTTCGCCATTTTTCAATTCCAAAAAAACGACCCTCCGGGCAAATGAACAGGACTCTAAGAAGCAGCGCTCCGTTTTTCACCAAAAATCCCAAGTGATGCAACCGTCTATTTTCAATCAACGTGCATTTCCGGGTATCAATAAAAAAAATAGAGTTTTGTCACTTCAAGCAGTTCCGCTTTTACGATTCAGATTCATTTTGTTTTAGGAGAGTGATGTTATGGAAAGCATGAAACAACTAAACCTGCTGGGCGCAATTGTCACATTGTTGTTTTTCACCTCGGTAATCGGCGTATTTATTGGCCGATTGGCAAACGCCCCCACCTTTGGCCTTTATATGGGGCTCTTTGAGTTTTTATTGATTATACCCGTCCTCTATCTATTGTTCACGGCACCGTCACATCATCGAACCACACTCTATTATGTACAATTGCTCTTGTTTATCATCTGGCTTGTTGTCGAACTATTGCTCGATTATGTTTATCAGCTGGATTTCCGAAGCACAAGGTGGCTCGTGATCATTTATGTGATGTTATTTTTCTCCGCTGCCGGAGGAATGCTTGGGATCGGATCTCTTGCCGGAAAAGAATGGACTATCGCTTTGGTGATTCTATTTTTTGTGATGGCGATTTTGGCTTTCGTCCAGCGGGCTATCACCGGAATGTAATTCCGCTGCTCTTATGAACGGCAGAAATGATCAATGCAAAAAACGACCCTCCGGGCAAATGCTCAGAGGGTCGTTTGTGAATTTATACAATTTTTGTGCCGTGATATTCCTTTGCCTGCAGGCTTTTATGAATCTCAAGCAGATTATCGGCTCGAATGCCCGCTCCGGGCATTACGATGATCCGATCTCCCGCATAGTAGATCAATTCCCGCAAAAGCGCAAGATGATCCGGTGCCTTTCCATCCAAGCCGCTCGTCAATATTCGTTTGACCCCGACCTCCGCAAGAAAATCGATGGCCTCTCTTTGATCCGGCACCCGATTGAAGGCCATATGAAAGGTAACGGGAATGGGATCGGCCAAAGCAACAAATTCACGAATCCGCTCCCGCTCCAATTGATCATCTTCCCGCAAGAATCCGAAGACAAACCCATCCGGTTGAAGCGCCTTGAGAGCCGTCAAATCTTCCCGCATGCATCGATACTCATCCTGTGTATAAACAAAATTTCCACCCCGCGGCCGCAGCATCACTGAAACCTTTGCCGAAAGCAATTCCACCGACAATTTCACCGCCCCGTAGGAAGGGGTCGTCCCCCCCTCGGCAAGGTTCTCGCAGAGCTCCACGCGATCAGCCCCTAAGGCGCTTGCCAGCAGTGCTTGCGGGTATCCTTCCACACAACATTCTTTTGCTTGAATTTCCATTTATTCGCCTGCCTTAATAGCCTTGCTGAATAGTACTCCGCCGATTAGGAATAGAAGTGCAATACTCAAAACTCCATAGTGAGAATCCCCGGTAATTTGTGTGGTGATCCCAAAGAGAAACGGTCCTATTATTGCAGCGAATTTGCCGAAAATATTGTATAAGCCAAAAAATTCATTGGATCGTTTTTTCGGAACAATCTTACCAAAATAGGAGCGCGACAAGGCTTGAATCCCGCCCTGACTTGAAGCCACCAGCATGCCCAGGATCCAAAATTCCGTGATGCTGTCCAGTTGAAAGGCATAGAGGCATATAAAGAAATAAATCACAATGGCTACTTGAATCATGCGCTTTCCGGAATACTTCTCTGAGAGTTTCCCATAGATGAGTGCACAAGGGAAGGCTACAAACTGAGTCGCCAAAAGAATCAATAAAAGATCCGTTGAACCAATTCCGACATCGGATCCAAAGACGGCCGCCATACGAATGATGGTGTCAACTCCGTCGATATAAAAGAAATACGCCAATAAAAACAGAAAGACTTTTCGATTGCCGCGGATATTTTTAAGGGTATGGCTCAAACGGATCAGACTCTTCTTAAGCGGTTCTTTTTCCGGCTCGATATAGTGCTTCTGCTGCACATTTTTAAACATTGGAATGCTGAACAATCCCCACCAAAGGGCGGTGATTAAAAAACCCATCCGATAGGTTGTCGGCTCTGACAATCCCCATCCCTGCCCCAAGGCAACAATGAGAATACTGATGATAAATGGAATCGTGCTTCCAATATACCCGAAGGCGAATCCATAGGTCGAGACCTTGTCCATCTTTTCATGGGTTGTGGTGTCCACAAGAAATGAATCGTAAAAAATATTCGCCCCGGCAAATCCGATCACGGTGAGAATATAGAAGCTCAATAGCACGACCCAGCTCCCCATGGGAACCGTTGCAAGCATGGCGGTAAAGCCAACCCCCAACATTGCAAAGAAGGTCCAGAATCGCTTCTTAAACCCCTTGTAATCGGCAATGCTTCCAAGAATCGGTGCTGATATGGAAAGCAATAGAGTCGCAATGGAGTTGGTATACCCCCAAATTGCGGTTGAATCACTGGCTGCCATCCCAGCCGAATCCGTCATCGATTTAAAAAATAAAGGTAAAAGTGCTGTGGTGATTGCAATGGAGTAAGCAGAATTGGCCCAATCATAGAGAATCCAACTCCGTTCGGTTCTGGTGATCTTCAAATCTGACATATTTCCCTCCCTTTTCCTGTTTTCTCCATTATAGCAGAAAAGCTGGAATGAAAGAGCAGTTAGGAATTTTTTGTAAAACTTCTGGAACTCTCGTATAATAAGGTCAAACAGAGAAAGGAGCATGCAGTATGCCTGATGTTATCACCCACGCACTGGGAGCAATGGAAGCGATCGATCGAATCGATCATCCGCTGGTTAAATCGATTAAAAAAAATTCAAATGCATATCGTTTGGGCGCACAGGGGCCTGATTTCTTTTTCTATTACCGGGTGTTTCCGGGCCAAGATTCCGAAGATGCTCACCAATACGGGGGCGTTCTTCATCGCAAGCATCCCTTTGCCTTTCTGCTTGCCCTATTGGATTATGCGAAGATCAAGCGAAAGTCGAAAGACTTTCCCATCCTTTTGAGTTATAGTCTGGGTTTTGTCACGCACTATGCCTTTGACCAAACCATGCATCCCTTTATCTATGCGCATTCAGGGGTTGCAAAAGACGATCAGCCTGAGACGCAGATCTATCATTTCTACCACAAGATGTACGAGATCGCTTGCGACACCTACCTCTTGCAAGAAAAGAAAAAAATGAACGCTGGACGGTTTCGTGCAAGCCAATGGATTGATCTGCGGGAAGATTTTCCCCGCGCCATACCCAAAATGCTCGATGCCTGCGTCGATTCCGTCCATGGAATCAAATGGGATTACGAAGACTATCAAGAAGCCTTGGAATCCATGCCGAAAATCCTGGATGTTCTCTACGATCCCTATCGGATCAAGCACTATGGTTTGGCAGTATTGGAAGTGCTGTTGAGACGAAAACGAGCCTTTACCCAAGCCCTCTATCTGCACAAGCTGCCAGAGGATCCCGGCTTTTTCAATCTCGATCATCAGCCATGGTTTCATCCAGCCAAGAACGAGCTGATCTTTAATGATTCCTTCATGGATCGCTATGAACAATGCGTTGACAAGGCGGAAGCCTTTTTAGAGGTTGCCCTCGGGTACCTCGACGGCAGCAAAACAAGAGTGGATCTCCTCTCCGTCTTCGGCGATGTAGCCTACGACACCGGCCTTCCTTGGAAGGAAGATCAAACCATGGAATTCACCCGCTGCGTATTTGAAACCCTATAGCAGAAAAATAGCCATCCAGTCGGATGGCTAAAATTTTGTCATGGTGGATACATTGGCATCCATCAAATAGATCATATCCTTTCTCTCCACAACAACCCGGGTTCGCTTCAGCAATTCCGGATCCCTCCGAATCGACTCCAGCAGTTTCCCGTTCGGATTGACAGCATAGGGATTACCCACCATGGTCAGCATGGAAAGATCTCCATTGGTGTCGCCGTAGGCAAAGCTTCTCGATAAATCGATTTCATACTTATCGACCAGCTCATGCAAGGTCTTGGCTTTGTTGGTTGCATCCCACATGCGCGTAATCTCGCCTGTAAAACAGCCTTTTTCATCCAGATGATACTTGCTGCCGCGCCATTCCGTCACCTGATAATGCGCCGCCATGCGTTCTACCAGAAAATCCGGACTCCCCGAAATAAAGAAGATTGCCTCTCCCCGTTCATGGTGCTCCTTGATTCGATCCCGTGTGAATTTATAAACCCTTTCCGCATTCAAGACAATGGCCTGATCCGCAACGAAAGCCAATCGATCTCGATTCAATCCCTTAATGGCTTGGCGGTATTCTTCCGCCAGCAATTCCAAATACTCCTCGTAATCGCCGTACCTAGTGGTCCATTCCTGATACAAGCCCTTCACGCGCTCATGCCAATGGATGGGATCAATCACCTCATATTTAATTAATTTCTTAAAGTGCTCCGTCATCAGAGAATTTCGATAGATGGTTCCATCGATATCAAAAAAAGCGCCAATTCGACTCATAAGATCCCTCCTTATCTTTTTCTTCTTTTACCCGAAGTTTTTCCCCTTACCCAAAAATCCGGGTGCAAAAAAACCGGACAAGAACGTCCGGCTTCCTCCGCTACAGGCTCTCGCCCTTTGCGGTAATCGCTTGTTTTTCAAATGCCTTCGCCACATTCTTCCGGCTCTGCGTATCCATTAAAAATCCAACCTTGTTGAATTTGCCTTTTAGTTTCAACCGCAACACGCCGCTGGGACGTTTCTTGTCTTTTTTCCACTCGTAATACTCGATTTTTTCCCATTCCACCATGCGATCCACCAGGTAAATCCCTTCGCGATTCATACGAATCACCGCGCCTTGCCGCATCATCATAAAGACGCTTGAATAGGTGAAGTACGCCAAAATCAAAGCCAATACGGCATATTGATAGATCCCCATTGTGCGAAGCACCATATAAACAATCAACAGAATAATCGTAAAGATCATATACGCCTTGCTGCGGCCTCCCTGGTTTCCCAATGGATTCTTCACCGCCGTCGTCCGCAAGGTATGCCATTGCGGCGCCATTTTCTTTTGAAAGCGTGTGATGCGGAATACAAAAACTGCCGTCATCAACAATAACGCCCACGATAACATCTCTAAAATAAAATAATCATAACCCGTCATTCTACATTCCCTCTCTTCGCTACGCCAGTCTCAATGGCCGCTTTCGCCACAGCCTGGCTGACCGCGCCTGCCAGTCTCTTATCAAAGGCTTCCGGTAAAATCCATTCCTCGGTCAATTCCTCTTCTTCAACCAGTCCAGCAATTGCCATGGCCGCCGCCAGTTTCATAGGTTCATTGATCTCGGAAGCTTGAACGTCCAAGGCTCCACGAAAGATTCCCGGGAATGCGAGCACATTATTGATCTGATTCGGAAAATCACTGCGTCCAGTACCAATTACCCGAGCGCCGCCGGCCTTTGCCTCGTCAGGATGAATCTCAGGTGTTGGATTCGCCATTGCGAATACAATCGCCCCCGCATTCATGGACTCCACCATTTCCGCCGAAACCAAATTCCCCTTCGATACACCGATAAATACATCCGCATCCTTCATCGCGTCAACTAACTTTCCCTCTACCCCTTCCGGATTGGAGAGCATTGCCAGTTCTTCTTTCAACCAATGGTTGCGTTCATGTCCCGGAACCAAGATGCCTCGACTGTCGCAGATCTTTAGCTTTGCCACGCCGGCTTGCACCAACATCTTCGCGATGGCGGATCCTGCCGATCCATCGCCATTGATAACAACCGCAACCTCGTCGATCTTTTTCTCGACCACATGAAGCGCATTCATCAATGCCGCGGTGACAACAATCGCCGTCCCATGCTGATCATCGTGGAATACAGGAATCGACAACCGTTCCTTTAGTTTCGTCTCAATCTCGACACAACGGGGCGCTGATATATCTTCCAAGTTAACGCCGCCCAAGGTTGGCTCCAGCCACGTCACCAACTGAACGATCTCATCGACGTCCTGGGTAGCCACGCAAAGTGGAATCGCATCCACATTCGCAAACTCCTTAAACAACAACGCCTTTCCTTCCATCACGGGAAGGGCTGCCTCTGGACCGATGTTGCCAAGCCCCAATACGGCAGAGCCGTCACTTACAACCGCCACAAAGTTTCCCTTTATGGTGTATTCGTATACCAGTTCAGGATTCTGATGGATCTCTTCGCAAGGTGCCGCCACCCCAGGGGTATACGCCAAACTCAACGCTTTACGGTCCTTCACTTCCACCTTTGAGCAAACCTCAATCTTTCCTCGCCACTGCTTATGAAGCGCTAATGCTTCTTCTCGATTTCCCATTCTATCCCCGCCTTTCATCGTAACACTACCATTATAGTTTTTTTTCTGACTTCTCACAAGGGATTCTACTAGACAAATATGAAATCTGACCATATAATAAGGATGGAAAAAACCGAAAGGATGAATCGATGAAATTATATGAAGTGTGGAGCAAACAACTGGAAGTCTTGGATACCCAAGCAGACTACGACAAATTCTGGGGAGACTATCTGCCTCAAGAAACTGCTGTCTATCAAAAACTGATCGGAGAAAAGCAACAGGTAATGGAAGGCACCATTGAAGCCCTTGCCGCTTCCTTTGATCTGGAAACCCTGACTTTTGTCGGATTCCTAGACGGCCTCAACGACAGCCTGGAAGAAGCGATTGATTTGGATTCCTTGGAAGCCGCGACAGAAATCAAAGCAACCATCAACTGGGAAAAATTATTTTGGAATATGCATGAAGCAAAAGCGGACTGGCTATACGGATTGGAGGAATGGGCTGGAATTCTTGAAGAAGAAAAACGCAAGCAAATCCGGAAAGATTTCAACAAATCCAAGCAAGTCATCAATACAAAGAAAATCGGCAGAAACGAACCATGTCCATGCGGATCAGGAAAGAAATACAAAAAGTGCTGCGGCGCTAACAAGTAAAATAAAGAGTCGATATCTCGTTATGAGATATCGACTCTTTTCTTTATTCTGTTACCAGTTTTACTCCGCAGCTTGCTCCGATTCTTGTCGCTCCCGCTTCAATCATCTTCTCAGCGTCTTCCTTTGTTCGTATCCCGCCTGAGGCTTTAACTTGCGCAGCATCACCCACTGTCTCTTTCATCAAACGCACATCTTCTGCTGTCGCTCCGCCTGTGCCAAAGCCAGTCGATGTCTTCACAAAATCCGCACCTGCATTCACGCAGCACGCCGATACGGCAGCGATCTCTTCTTTCCCCAAATAACAGGTTTCCAGAATCACCTTCACAAGCGCTTTATCTTTCGCCGTCTCAACAACAGCTGCGATTTCCGCCTGCACATCTTCGTATCGATGCTCCAATGCAGCGCCGATATTGATAACCATATCGATCTCTGTCGCGCCCTCTTGAATGGCAAGCTCCGCTTCAGCAACCTTCATTGCCGGTCGGTTCGCACCTAACGGAAACCCGATTACCGTACACACATCCACATCGCTTCCAGCCAATAATTCAGTAGCCATCGGCACATGAACCGGATTCACACAGACTGATGCAAAATGATGTTCTCTCGCTTCCTCACAAAGCTGTTTCACCGCTGCCTGTGACGCTGTTGCTTTTAAGACCGTATGGTCAATATACTTATTCATTTTTACTCACTACTCCTTCGTTACGATTGTGTCAACATTTTCTGATGTCACTAGATTAGAATCAAGAATAACGTCCGCTTCAACCTCATTGCCAGCCAAAACATCCAAGGCTGTGAATACGGCATTCTTACCTAAGAAGAATGGCGGTTCTGCAATTGTCGCTTCTTGTTTTCCTTCACGGATTTTTTCCAACGCAGGGTCAATCGCATCACAACCAATCAACGTGATTTCATCAAGACGGCCCGCCGCTTCGATTGCTTCCAAAGCGCCCAATGCCATTTCATCATTTGCCGCGTATACGCCGTCTATTTCCGGATTCGCCTGAAGGATGTTTTCCATAACTTCCATTGCTTTTGCGCGATCAAAATCAGCCGCTTGTTGCGCTACAATCTCGAAACCAGGCGTTGCCGCCATAATTTCATTGAAACCCTTGCTTCGATCTTGGGCAACATTTGTTCCCATGATTCCCATGATTTCAACAATCTTGCCTTTTCCATCCAATTGATCCACCAGATATTGACCTGCGATATTACCAGAAAGGATCGCATCGAATCCGATATGCGCAATCACTTCACCGCCATTGGATTTTCTGTCAATCGTCAATACGGGTACATTCATCTCATTCGCCGATTCAACAACCGCAATAATCGCATCGCTGTCGGAAGGATCCAGAATTACCAAATCCAATTTCTTTTGCAGCATATTTTCAACATCTTCCAGCTGCTTGCTGGGTTGATTCTGTGCATCCGTTACAATAAGCTCAATGCCTCTTTCCTCAGCTGCTTTTTTGGCTCCTTCCACAACATCTACAAAGAAAGGATTGTTTAGGGTATTCATTGACAAGCCAATACGAATCACATCATCTGCTTCTTGAGCCGGTGCTTCTGAAGCTCCTCCGTTGGAGCATCCTGCAAAACCAACCATCATAAAAATTACGAGTAATAACGCTACTGCTTTTTTCATTTTTCTCCCCCTATTTCGTTTTTGATAATTTCTTAAAGCGATTATCCACGACAACCGCCAATAAGATCACAATGCCTTTTACGATATTGGTTGCAAATGGATTGACATCCATCAATACAAGCAGATTGCTGAGTACGCCCAGAATCAATGCACCAATTACCGTTGAGAAAATAAAACCTTGTCCACCGGTCATGCTTGTACCGCCGAGAATAACAGCAGCAATCGCATCCAATTCATAACCCGTTCCTGCCGTCGGCTGTGCCGAACCCAACCGTGCAGCCAATACGACTCCTGTAATACCGGCCAGCAATCCACTGATCACATAGACCATTAATTCAACTCGTCCAACATTCACGCCGGAAAGTCTTGTCGCCTCGCGATTTCCGCCCAGGCAGTAGATGTTTCGGCCAAATTTCGTATTTTGCAAAACATAAAAAGCGATCAAATATACGGCTAAAAGAATGATGACAGGGAATGGAATTCCAAACACATACCCCTTGCCTATAAATTTAAAGGCTGCAACCTTGACCGCGATCGGCGATCCATTGGTGTAAACCAGAACGATGCCTCGGCCAAGCGCCATTGTTGCCAATGTAACAATAAAGGGCGGTACTTTTTCTTTGACAATGACATACCCATTCACCAATCCAAAGATTGCTCCAGTTACCATCCCAACATTGACGGCTAAAAATGTTGATTGAGTAGCTGTCAAAGTTGCGGCAGAAAAAGCGCCTGCCACAGCAACTACCGAACCGACTGACAAGTCAATTCCGCCTGTCAGAATAACAAAGGTCATTCCGGCAGCAATAACTGCGTTAATCGATACCTGCCGAATCACATTTATAAAGTTCCCCATCGATAGAAACGAATCAGACAAAAAGGATGCAATGACTAAAATCATTACGAGTACCAATGCTGTTCGATATTTCGCTAATAATTGACTTACCTTACTATTCATCTTTCATCCCCCCTGCTGCATAGAGCAAGACCTTCTCTTGTGTCAGGTCTTCGTGCATAAGTTCCTTCACGATTTTTCCTTCCCTCATAACCAGTGCACGATCACTCATACCGATTAATTCAGGCAACTCCGATGAAGCAAGGATAATGCCGATTCCCTGCTCGGACAACTCTCGCATAATCTGATAGATTTCTGCTTTTGCACCAATATCAATGCCTCGTGTCGGCTCATTCAAGATCAATAATTGAGGCGCTGTTTCCAACATCTTCCCAAAGACAACCTTTTGCTGATTACCGCCACTTAGATTTCCGGCAATTTGATCCGAACTGGACACTTTGATATTCAATCTTTCAATTTGATGATCAACCACCTGATTTTCCTTGGCCTTATCGATCGATGAGAAGATACGCTTCTTCAATAATCGATGCAAAGATGCCAAACTAATATTTTCTTTTACCGAGCGAATAAGCACCAATCCTTCGATCTTTCGATCATCTGATACGCAAGAAATCCCTGCCTCGAGGGCATCACTCGGTGTATGTATCTGAACCGCTTTTCCATTGATCTCAACTTGGCCGTCAAAACCGCCATAGTATCCTGAAATCAATTTCCCAATTCGGATATTTCCCGATCCCAAAAGACCCGCAATGCCTACAATCTCTCCCGACTTCACTTCAAATGACACATCATGAATTTTCTGATGGTCATTTGCCTGTTCGACCCGAAGGACAGCAGTCGCTTCTTTTTCCACTGCCACTTTCCGTTCCGGATAAAGATCATGAATGTCTTTTCCCACCATCATACTTACCAGCTCATCATGAGTCGTTTCCGATGTCATCTTTGTCGCGATATACTTCCCATCCCGAAATACGGTAATTCGATCCGTAATCTCGAAAATTTCATCCAAGCGATGAGAGATATAAATAATTGAAATCCCTTGGTTTTTTAAATTATCAACAATTTGAAATAGAAACTCGATTTCTTTGTCCGTCAAGGATGCAGTTGGCTCATCCATGATGATCAATTTCGCATCTGAGGAAAGACATTTTGCGATCTCGACCATTTGCGCTTCACCAATTGTCAATTCCGAAATCAATTGTTTGGTTGAAATTTCAAGGCCGACTCGCTTCAATAATACTTGTGCATCGGAATCTAGCTTTTTCCAATTTACCTTCCCGTATTGATTCACCGGCACGCGGCCAATAAATAAATTTTCTGCCACGCTTAATTCTGGAATCAGATTGAATTCTTGATAAATCATCGAGATTCCAATATCTTGCGCTTCTCTTGTCGTTTTAAACTGAACGGATTCTCCTTCAAAAAACATTCTTCCCGAGGTAAAAGATTGCGCACCTGAAATAATCTTCATCAGCGTTGATTTACCTGCTCCGTTTTCTCCACACAAGGCATGCACTTCACCGCGTAGAATGTCCAAATGAACTTGATCCAAGGCTTTTACCCCTGGAAATTCTTTTGTGATTTCCTCCAGTCTTAATATCTGATTGCTCTCCATCTTTTTCCCCTTTCAGGAAATCCTAATACGCACATCCAGCAACCAAAATAATGCTTGGATATGGTGTGAATTCACCTGTCCGAATAATCGCTCTGGCTGATTTTGTCATTTCTTTCAATTCAACGTGTTCCACATACTCTACTTCAATGCCTTCCAATCGTTTCAAGATTTCTTTATGCATTTCAGGACTCACCGTTTTCAGCTCTTCGGCCAATATCACCTTTTCCACAACGATCCCGCTCATGATCTCATCCAAAACTGGCAAATAACGTGGTTCATTGGGTTTCCATGCTAAATCTATGCGTTCTACCTGTAATGGCATGGGCAATCCAGCATCGCTGACAACAATTGTATCCATATGACCCGTATCCGCTAAAACTTTCGCAATCTGCGGATTCAAAATTCCACCCTTTAACATCTTAACTCCTCCTCTTTATGTCGCTTACTGATTGATGAATTTCAAAACATCCTCTTTATATGGCATCGCCGGCGCTGTTCCAACCTTCGTAACGGATAGTGCCGCAACCGCATTTGCATATTTCGTTGCTTCCAATAAACCCATTCCTTCGCCCAGCCCTGCGACCAATCCGCCGTTAAAGGCATCCCCTGCTCCTGTTGTATCAACGGCATCTACTGTATAGCTTTCAATGACCGCTTCCTCATCGGCTGTCTTTAAGTACGCTCCCAATTTACCCATGGTGATGACAACGTTTTTTACACCTTTCGCTTGAAACACTTTCGCTGCTTTTCTTGCGTCATCAAAATCATTGACTTCCATTCCAGCTAAGATTCCAGCTTCCACCTCATTAGGCGTGAAAATATCAATGCAACGATAAATCTCATCCGAAATGGCTTGTACCGGCGCCGGGTTCAAGACGATTGTCTTTTCCTTGGAAGCAGCATACTCGATCGTTTTCTCTACCGCATCTACATTTGTTTCCAATTGCGTTAAGTAAATATCCGCGTTGTCAATTGCCGATTCAATCTTCTCAATATCCGACTGATTCAATGTTTCGCAGGCGCCTAGTGTAACCAAAATTTTATTTTGACTGCTGTTTTCGTCCACCATGATCAATGCAGCTCCTGTCGAAGCTTCTTCATCCACAAAAACAAGTTCAGTATCCATCTCTTCATTTTGAAAACTTTTCATGGCAATATCACCAAATTCATCTCTTCCAATTTTGGTTGCCATGGTAATATCGGCACCCATTCTTTTGGCTGCAACGCCCTGATTCGAGCCCTTTCCGCCGGGTCCAACTTTGAAAAAACCACCCTTTACCGTTTCACCCGGTGCAGGAAGATGATCCGCTCGACCCATCAAATCCACAACAAAACTTCCCATTACTACGATTTTTTTCATTTCATTTCCCCCTATGTGGTAACGTTTCCATATCCTTGAAAAAGAAACACCATATTCCTATGGCTTCTTTATTTTACTAGCTTTTCCGATCCTTTCAACAACAGCTTCGGTGAAAGAATAATTCGTTTTATTCCCGCGGACTCCTTGCTTTGTCCACTCAATCTTTCCAGTAGAATCTGAGCCGCAACAGCCCCCATCTTCTTCGTCGGGCGTGAAACAACACTAATATTCATTGCGAGCGTATTCAAGATCTCAATTTCATCGAATCCAATCAACGAAATATCCGTACCGATCTCAACCCCTTCTTCAACCATGGCTTTAATCGCACCCAGGTTCATCAGGTTATTGCAGGTAAATGCAGCCGTTGGACGATCTTCCATTTGGATCACGTGTTTCATCAACTGATAACCGCTCTTCTCTCGAAAATCTCCATGCAGAATCATGGTTTCATCCAATGGCAGCCGATTCATTTCAAAGGCTTTCTTATAGCCCCTCAATCGATCCCGACCGGGTTTTGATGTTAAAGGACCCGCGATAATTGCAATTCTCCTGTGTCCCGCTTGAATCAATGCGTTGGTAGCTTCGAACGCACCCTGCACACTATCCAGGAACACACCGTCGAAGTTCGAATATTTCACATCTCGGTCAATCAAGACAATGGGGATTCCCATGCTTTCAAGAAGACCTAAATACTCGGAATTAAATTCATTCTTATCTGAAGTCGGCGTAATCAACAACCCCTTGATCATCTGCCCCTTCAGCATTGCCAATGATTTAAGTTCCTTATCAGTATTCTCATCCGTATCGCATAAAATCATATGCAAATTCTCGGCATCTAATATGCTCGCAATCCCTTTAATAATCTCGCCAAAAAATGGATTGTTAATATCGGGAATAACAACACCAACGACATTCGATCCACCTGTCGGAAGATTTTGTGCGAATACATTCGGTGTATAATTCAATTCCTTGATCGCTTTTTCAATTTTTTCTCTTGCCTCATCGCTTACATATCCGCTATCATTGATAAATCTCGAAACAGTGGATGGCGACACGCTCGCATGCTTTGCTATATCTTTAATCGTCGCTTTTCCCATAAACCCTCCGATATGTGGTAACGTTTCCACATGCCCTTAAAAAAAAGAAAACTTGCTATACATCGAGTATACGCACAGCCAAATTATCTGTCAACCTCTTTTTTGAAAACATTTTCATAAAAAAGTCGCTAATCCTGTTAATTAGCGACTTCAACTCTTAAATATTTTTTTCTTCCAGCATGATTTTCACATACTGCGCTCTTTCAAAGGCATAGGGATCCACGGCATTGCTCTTCGAGCATTTCCCTCGAAAATCATCCAGCGTTTCATATCCTTTCCGTTCCATCCAGTCCGTAATCCCCTTGATAATCCGTTGAATCTGAGAGGTTTGATTCAAGTAAAGGGTGCTGACGACTTGAACCGCATCGGCTCCCGCCAAAAGTAATTTGATTGCCTCCTCCGCCTCATAGATGCCTGTATTGGCAATAATCGAACCCTCGACCCGCCCGTGAAGCAAAGCCGTAAATCGAAGAGATTCCCGATACGCTCCCTCTTGAGTCAATTCAAAGGTTGCCAGGTTCGCCTCAGTTTCAATATCGATATCCGAATCGATAAATTGATTGAAGAGGATTACCCCTTTTGCTCCAGCTTCCATAAACCGCTTCACCGTATAGAGGGGATTGGTGTAGCAACGTGTCATTTTCACGCTCACAGGCAATTCCGTCAACGCAACGATTCTCTTGATAATCCCAATTTCCCGGTCTTCCATTTCCTGTCCCGAGATCTCCATATCTTCCGGCGTATGATAGAAATTAATCTCAAATCCATCAATCCCGTACTCCTCCAAGACCTTCACATAGTAGATCCAACTCTCTTCGGAATAAGCATTCAAATTTGCAATCAACGGAATGGAAATGGCTTCTCGTGCGCGGCGCAGATCCTTTAGGATCCGATCATTTCCCGATGTCATAATCTTGGAATACCATTTCGCCATTTTTTTCGCCCGTTCCTGCTCCGTTTCCAAAAGCTCCTTCAATTGCATGCTTTCCAGCTGAATGCTCTCTTCAAATATGGATTTAAAGACGATTGCTCCCGCTCCATATTCCTCCATCCGCTTCAATGTCTGCGGATTCAAAGACAAATCACACGCGCCGACAACCACCGGACTTTGCAAGGTTAAACCCATATACTTTGCATCAATCTTCACGCGACCCCTCCTTTGAGAAAAAGGATTCCAATTGGAATCCTTTATTTAAAAAACTTTTCAACTGTCTTTTCAATAAATGAAAGGTATACGTCCTCTTCAATCACCGTAATATGCGGGAATTCATCTTCGCTATACCGACATGCCTTGATCAATTCAAAGGAATTTTTCAAACTGATAAACTCCAACGTCGGTACGCTTTCATCATGAACGCCCCCAAAATCGACAGATCGCAGGTAGTCGCAAATCTGCCTCATATCATAGATTTCAACATTTTCCGTAAAGGCTTCCTTGAACTCCTCATCGCTCAGCCCTTTTTTACCGGGCGGGACAATCACGCTTCCGTGTTCGCTGATATACGCGTCCAACCATAGATGCATATAATACCCGAAGAAGAAAGAAAACCACTTCTTTTCCCGCTTCATATAGTTCGTATTCACTCGGAATTTCTCCAAATCAATACGATCTCCCGTGTAAAAATGCACCTCCCGATAACTCTCTTCATCAGAGCGATCATACAATTCTGGAGCTGCAGCGCCCAACAGGAAATATTCCCTCGCCAATAGATCTCCCTCTCGTTCCAATACTCGTTTCGCTACATGCAAATGGGTGCAGAGTTGTGCCATGTGTCATTCTCCTTTCTATTCAGAAAGCTTAGAAATCCGTTCGCGTTCCGCCTTTTTCAATTTCCGAAAAACCAAGTCATAAGAATGCTGAATCATCGATTCAATCTGCTCGTCCGATAAGACGCCTTCCAACTGAACGGTATTCCAATGCTTCTTATTCATATGATACCCTGCGGTGACTTGTTCATACATGGAACGAAGCTTTAATGCTTCGTCCGGATCACACTTCAAGTTGATGCTGAGCGGTTCCCGCGATTCACTGATCAATGCAAACATCTTGTCCGAAACACGAAAAACCAAAGTAAACTCATCAAAGGGATAATCGCAGCTCGTTCCAGGCAATCGCAAACAAAGCGCCTCCGCACGCGCTAGGGTCATGGGTCCCTTAGCCATCAATCATATCTCCCAAAGCACCCAATAAGCTGCCTTCGCCCTTTCTCGATCCGCCCGACTTCGGTGCATGAGCGATAATACGGTCAGCCATGCGGCTGAACGGCAACGACTGCAACCAGACCGTACCTGGACCACGAAGCGTTGCAAAGAACAATCCTTCGCCGCCGAACAAGGCGCTCTTTACATTGCCGACAAATTCAATGTCGTAATTCACATCCCCCGTCAAGGCAACCAAACAACCCGTATCCACACGCAGGGTTTCGCCCGCTCGCATTTCGCGCTTTACAATGGTACCGCCAGCATGCAAGAAAGCCATGCCGTCTCCCTTTAAGCGCTGCATAATAAATCCCTCGCCGCCAAAGAAACCGGTACCCAGTTTCTTTTGAAATGCAATATCCACTGCGACTCCCTTTGCCGCACAAAGAAACGCATCCTTCTGGCAAATCAATTCTTGTTGTACATTCATCAAGTCAACCGCTACAATTTTACCCGGATATGGAGCCGCAAAGGCAACATGGCTCTTCCCGCCTCCGCCATTGCCAAAAAGAGTCATAAACAAACTCTCGCCTGTCACAACCCGTTTCCCGGCCGACAAGAATTTCCCCATCAAACCACCGTTGGCATGCTGGGTTCCATCTCCAAAAATGGTCTCCATTTGAATGCCGTCTTCCATATACATCATGGCTCCCGCTTCTGCAATTACGCTTTCGCCTGGATCCAATTCAATTTCAACAAACTGTAAATCATCCCCATACAATTTATAATCCACTTCATGTGCTCTCATAAAGTTTGCCTCCTTTTTCTTTTATTGTAACTCATAAGAACCCCTGATTTCCATAAGACTTACAATATTTACAAATCCTTCATTTTACATTAAAAAGCCTACACTTTTGTCGTTTTACAATTCATCCTCAGTTGTTCCTGCATATCATCCAAGTGCTCTTTTGTCCAAAGCGCCATGACGCCGCCCGTGTGAATAAACATCGCATTTTCATTGGATTTGATCCAATCGCCAGCTTGTATCAGTTCAACAAATCCACGAAAAGTTTTCCCCGTATAGGTAGGATCCAACAGGATCGCTTCACTCTTTGCCAGCATCATAATGGCGTCTCTCGTAATCGGATCCGGCTTGTTGTATTCCTCCCCTGCATAAGGGGCGCTTGCAGGTCCATATGCAATTTTAATGTCTTCCTCGGCGATTGTAATGCCGAGATCAAAATATACACATACCTCATTGGCATATTCCAGCACCTCTGCGTTTTTTTCGCCAGGCTTCACCGGCACTGCGATTACATCAAAGGGGGCATTGAAATATTTTGCTCCAATCAACAAACCGGCATAGGTTCCCATTGATCCCACAGTACATACAACATGATTGATTGTCAGATCACGTTCCTTCATCTGCTCGAGTATCTCTTTGACAGAAATGATATAACCGGCGGCGCCCAAACAATTGGATCCGCCTACAGGCACAGAATAGACCTTGTCTCCCTCGGCCTCATATTTTCGAATCACTTCATCTGCAACCGCTTCTTCGTCCTTCTCCTCCGGCACAAAGTAGATATCGGCTCCCATTAATGCATCGAGGGTTAGATTGCCTGAAAGATAGCCCGGATCCGCTCCCGTAAGTATTAGAATCGGTTTTAATCCAAGTTTAATTGCAGCGCCAACGGTTGCCCTTCCATGATTCGTCTGCGTTCCGCCAAAAGTCAGAACTGCCGTGCAGCCGGTTTCTATGGCCTCTTGGAAAAGATACTCAAGCTTTCGCGTTTTATTCCCTCCAAAGGCTGGACCCGTTGTATCGTCACGCTTAATAAACAACTCGCCTTTTCCAAGTTCCTTTGAAAGGTTCTCCATTTTTTCCAATGGCGTCGGATAATGACCCAGATTCACTTTTTTCAGATTTTCAATTTTCATATTCCATCCCCCTTGATACGATCATGTTTCCTTTGAATTTTCCATCGATTCATTCATTGTTTCCATTATAAACCAAATAGAAAATGATCGCCTTATCTTTTCAAACCAAATATTGCATCCATTTAAGCGAAAACGATAAAAAACAGCCAAAATCCTGTCGCACCAGGTCTTTGGCTGTTTTACGCAATCACCTTTTCTCACTCTTTCGATCTGCTCGCTGAATCAAAAATACCAATCAACTCACCGTATTGCAGAATATGATCCTGGATGGCATTGATTACATCGATCTTTGTCGAATCATTGGGTATCGCCAATTCCATATTCAGTACAAATACCTGGAATCGATAACGATGGCTTCCCAAGGGCGGTTTCGGACCCCGATAATAATGCTTCCCGCCATAAGCACTCTTCCCCTGAATTACGTCGGGAAACGCCTCTAACACAGCGCCTCGACCGATCCCCTCGGGGAGCTCATTCCATGCAGCCGGGATATTCCAGATCACCCAATGATTGAAGATCCCCATGGGATGGTCCAAATCATCCATAATGATGGCAATGGACACAGCCGCTCCATCTACCTCAGACCAGCTCAACGCGGGTGACAAATCCTCTCCGTATCCCGAATGCCGCTTGGGAATTTCTCCATCCGGTTCAAAGCCAGGACTCTCCACCGCCAGATTAGCAGGCGGTAAAACTTCTTCCCGCAGCTTCTCGCGGTTTCGCGAAACAATCACCACACCGACAATCAATGCAACACTTGCAAAAAACAAGATCGTAATCATCACAGCCTCCCAAAAATTGATTCTCTATGACTTACGTACCAATTTTTCTGCAACTTAAAACAACCCTTGCATAATCGCAAGAGTTGCCCATGATTTCTTTACATCGATCTCGATTTGCAATACTGAACCATACAGACTCATCCCTCAAACAATATCAATCTGCATCAATGAATCGACACTCATGTATTAGTGTGTCCACTCGATAATCTGAATCTGATCTCCAAACCGTTTCTCAATGGCCTCTTTCATCTGCTGATAATGCGGACATGGAATCCCAATGGGATTTCCCTTTTTGATGCATGATGCAAAGGCGATTGCATCAGCGCCTCGTTCCACCATCACCTTGGCACGTCCCACAGCCCTTTTCCCAGGACATCCGCCACAGGAAACAAATCCGACAATCTCAACCGGTCCCAGCTCTTCAAAGCCGCCGGCCCCATGCTGCGCCATTTTAAAATCAGTGGTTCCCGGACAATAATCTTCGGTTTGTTGACACCGAATAATCCCTACTTTTTTCATCGATTACGCTCCCCGTTTCAAATTCGTTTTCCCCGTTATTCTATCATAAACTACAATTTTCCACATAAAAAATACCCTTCGGCACACGGTCAATCGACAACAGAGATTCGCATCTGCCGATTGACATGCCAACCTCTTTGACATTTCCCGGAAAACAAGGCATAATAAGCAAGGCTAGAAAGATTCATCTGAAATTGGAGGACATCATGGAAATACTCATAGCGATCGGATTATTCCTCGCAGGAATCCTGATCCTATTATTAAAAAAACGAAAAACACGAAACAAGAACTTTGTTCACGTTTCACAGCGCATTGATGAGCTGGAACGCAGAATATAATCATAGGATTTCTAACTTTTTCGGAGGTGTAATTATGGATCCACTCATACTCGGTGCACTTGCACTCATGACTGTAGCACTTCTAGCGGCAATAAGCCAATTACAAAATTCAATTCGCTATATTGAGAAAAAACTAGACTCTATCGCCAAACAATTAGGGATTGAAGAAAAACTAGACGAAGAATCTCTTTCAAAAATACATGCATTTCTTGCAGACGGAAAACGCAACAAAGCAATAAAAGCTTATCGACAAGCCACCGGTGCCGGCTTGAAAGAGGCTTTCGATGCAATTCAGCAGATAGAAACAAAACGAACCTCCCAATAACGGGAGGTTCGTTTTTTATTCTGAAAGTATCGATCCGTCTGGTCCGATCACCACTTCACGATAAGGCACAATCTTTTGCGCGTTCAGCATCGCCTGCTGCGCCGCCATCACAATGCCGCCACAGCATGGCACCGACATTCTGACAACCGT
>DAOUQF010000014.1 GCA_030625815.1 Eubacteriales bacterium | reverse complement strand
TTTCATACTTCTTCATTGACCAAAAGGTCAAATTCGAGGCTGTCATGTTCAGTTTTCAAAGATCATTGCCGCCGCATTGGCGACTTGACTAGTGTAACAGATCTGGAAGATACTGTCAACACTCTCTTTTATTTCCGCCTCACGTTTCCGCTTTTGGCGACTTATTTATTCTAGCATTTGACGTTTGCTTTGTCAAGTACTATTTTTCGCTCTATTCCGCTTGTTATCCGGCTTAGAGCGCTTTTTTCTCGGTCGGTTTTCCTGACCGCTTGTCTATAATACCAAGCCCCAAATGAAATGTCAACCCATTCCTTGGAAATTCAACTATTGCGACAATTCAAACGAATAAAAGAGCCCGGTTTCCCGGACTCTCGTTTACTCTTTCTCTTCTATTTCTACTCGAATATGCGCTTCGTCCAGCTGTTGCTCAGAGATTGTTGTCGGCGCTTCCGTCATCAAACAAGTCGCGCTTTGCGTCTTTGGAAAAGCCACAACGTCACGAATATTTTCGGTGCCGCTTAGCGTCATCACAAGGCGATCCAGTCCAAAAGCAATCCCGCCATGCGGTGGGGTGCCGTATCGGAAAGCATTGATCAAGAAACCAAATTGATGCATGGCCTCTTCTTCTGTAAATCCGAGGGCCTTAAACATCTTCGCTTGAAGCTCTCCGTTATTGATTCGAATGCTGCCGCCGCCAATCTCTTCTCCGTTAATGACAATGTCATAAGCCTTGGCTCTTGCCGCCTTTGGATCCGACTCCATTTTTTCAATGTCCTCTTCCATCGGATGCGTAAATGGATGGTGTTTCGCCATATAGCGATCTTCTTCTTTTGAATACTCAAAGACTGGGAACTCCGTCACCCAAAGCAGCTTGAACTCATCAGGGTTCAACCATTCCATCTTTCTTGCAATTTCCAAACGCAATTGTCCCAAAGCAGTAACCGCAGTGTCATACTCATCGGACACCAAGAAGATCATGTCGCCCGCTTCGGCATCCATGGTTTCAAACAAGGCTTCAATTTCTGAGTCTTTCAAGAATTTCAAAATGGATGATTCAACACCCTCTTCCGTCTTTCTCACCCAAATCAAACCCTTTGCCCCATACAGCTTCGCGTGTTTTTCCAGTTTTGAAATTCCTTTTTTCGAAAAGGCAGTCGCGCACCCTTTCGCGTTGATCCCGCGAATCGCTCGCCCTTCTTTCAATGCCGTTGTAAAGACCTTGAAATCCGAGTTTGCGAAAACTGGCGCTAGATCGACAATTTCCGATCCAAAACGAAGATCCGGTTTGTCCGAGCCAAATCGCTCCATGGCTTCTTTATAGGTCAATCGCATAAATGGCGTCTCAAACTCAATGCCTCGAATCTCCCGAAAAATGCGTACAATCAATTTTTCATGCAATTCGATAATGTCTTCCACATCCACAAATGACATTTCCACGTCAATTTGCGTAAATTCCGGTTGTCGGTTCGCACGGAGATCCTCGTCGCGGAAACACTTGACGATTTGATAGTATCGATCCATCCCAGACACCATCAATAATTGTTTCATAATTTGCGGGGATTGCGGAAGCGCATAGAACTTACCGGGATTCACACGGCTTGGCACCAAATAATCGCGGGCGCCTTCCGGTGTCGGTTTGTTCAACATTGGCGTTTCAACCTCAACAAATCGGTTTTCTTCATAAAAATCACGAACAATCTTAGAAACTTTCGCTCGCAGTTTCAATCGATTCTGCATGGAAGGCTTTCGAAGATCCAAGTATCGATATTGCAACCGCTTGGTTTCAGACACTCCATCATCGTCCTTGATATAAATCGGCGGTGTTTCTGCCGTATCGAGAATCCGCAATTCGTCGGCAATCACTTCGATTTTCCCAGAGGGTAGTTCCAGATTGACTGACTCTCTTGTTTTTACAACACCTTTCACCGCAATAACAAATTCACTGCGCAAGCTCGATGCTTTTTCAAACAGGTCTGCTTGAGAATCCGGATCAAAAACAATCTGACAGATCCCTTCCGTATCCCGAAGATCAACAAAAACAAGTCCGCCTAAACTTCTTCGTTTTTGCACCCACCCCATTAATACAACATTTTCATCAACATTCGATTCGCGCAACGCGCCGCAATAATGCGTGCGTCGCAAACTTCCCATCGTTTCCATGTATTTTCCTCCTTCAATATAAAAAATCCCTACAGTTTACACTGTAGGGACGAGTTATTCACCCGTGGTGCCACCCTAGTTGGATTTCTCCCACTCGAATTGATACAAAGCTCAAAAGCGTCTTTCATTCAGTCTTATTATCGATTCCCAGCGCCATCGACTCTCTTTTAATAAGGATCTCAATTACTCATCTTCATCATTGCTATCTATGAACTTACCTGTATTTATATCATATTCCCCAAACTTCGTCAATAAGCTGGCTTTCTTTTCCAATTTCTCTTCCATATTTTTTAAATAATCCGGTATGCTTTTGGCGTTTGCGACTCGCTCGATATGATCCTCGTAGACGAATTTGCTCACAGCCCCCACACCGCATGCCGCAATAGTTTGCCGATCGCTCATAATATAGACATTATATAAATTCACACGGTCCGGCCGCGTAAAGCCTACATTTTCCAAATTCCCAACAATGTTTTTTTGTCGATACAGATAATACGGAACATAGTGGTTCTCCTCGGCAAATCGATACAGAAGCCGATCCGTTCCCTCCCAAAGCTCTTCATGTTCATGGTGATAGGCATTCGCCCCCAAAGAGGACGCTCGTTTCACCGCCAAACTGTGAACCGTGACATGATCCGGCTGAAGCTTGCCGATTTCCTCAATGGTCTTTTCAAAATCTTTTTTGGTCTCCCCCGGGAGACCCACAATAAGATCCATATTAATTTCATCAAAGCCAAACTCCCGCGCCTTGTGAAACACATCAACGACAGCTTTCGCGTCATGGCTTCTTCCGATGCGGACCAAGGTTTGATCGTTCATGGTTTGCGGATTGATGCTGATGCGGTTGATTTTTTCCGTCTGAAGCATCTTGAGCATGGCATCGTCCAGAGTATCGGGACGTCCGGCTTCCACCGTGAATTCCAGTTCCGGCAAAACGGAAAAATAAGATCGAATTAAACGAATGACTCGCCTCAATTCATCCGCATGAAGCGCCGTCGGGGTTCCGCCGCCGATATAGACGCTCGATAGTGTCCAAGTTTCAAAGAGCTTGGCCGTTTCCCGCAGTTCTTGATCCAGCTTATCCAGATATGGCGCCACCCAAGATTCATGCTGATTTCTCGCATAGGATGGAAAGGAACAATAGCTACATCTTGTGGGACAAAACGGAATCCCCACGTACAGGCTATATGAGTTGGCTTGAACAGATTCTAAAAACGGCCGCTCTATGGCATCAACCCGGAATATCACATCGATCTTCTCTTTTGAAACATAAAGCACATCCCGAAGATAATTTCGGATTCCCTCTTCGCTTCTACCCTTCTCGCGTTCTTGCGCAATCAATTTTGTCGGACGAATTCCCGTCAAGAGTCCCCAAGGAAGATTGCGTCCGCAAAATTCGCTTGCCGTTCGATACACAAGCCGTCGTTGCTTCAATTTAAATTCCCGCGAAGAAAACTCGGGTTTCAACCCAGAAGAAAATTCTGTCTTTAAACCTATTGATTCCCGCTGAATATCAACGCCGTCAGAGACAACCATGTTCAAAGCCTCCGTATTTTCATCGAACCAAAGTGCAGCAAAAAAGCCCTGACAACTTTCCAGGACTTCAAATGACACCCGCTCGAATTCTTCTCGAAAAAATGCCCGTAAAATTTCATACGCTCCCTGGGAGACCAATCTTTCGTCTAAATAAAATCTCATTTTTTCACCTCAAGATAGGGATTCGCTCGCCGTTCATATTCCATGCTTGTTTGATCCCCATGCCCCGGAAAAACAAGAAGATCCTCCGTCCATTGAGAAAACAGACGTTTCAAGCTTTCTTTTAGAATCGACATGGAACCTGTTGGCAAATCCGTCCGTCCAACACTTTCTTTAAATAGGGTATCTCCACTGAACACCACATTGCCAAATCGATAGCAGACGGATCCAGCTGTGTGGCCTGGGGTTTCCATCACCTCAAAAGTGAAATCACCAATGTGTTGCTCTCTGGATTCCGACAACGCCTGCACCTGAGCATATGTGACTTCTTCTCCGTAAATCTCTTGAGACAAATTTACAGCAGAATCTTTGAAAGCCGCAACCGCTTCCCTCTGGGCGAGCCACGGAAATTCCCGGGTCCACGCCGGAGCAGATTGCGGGAAATGATCGCCGTGGGCATGGGTAAACAAAGCGGCAAGAATCGTGAGTTTCTCCGCTTCCACCCAAGAGTGAATACCCTTCAAATCACCGGTCAAGTCAATAAATATGCCCTCTCCGCCTTCGGGGTCGTACAGACAATAGGTATTGGTCATATAAGGTGGCGCTGT
Source organism: Eubacteriales bacterium (assembly GCA_030625815.1). Lineage (GTDB taxonomy): Bacteria > Bacillota > Clostridia > Tissierellales > GPF-1 > GPF-1. Next base: position 86,322 of record DAOUQF010000014.1, on the reverse strand, counting down.
AAATCGTTTCAACTTCATACTAAAACCCCTTTTTGCTGTCCAACAACAGGGTTACCGGACCATCATTGACACTGGAAACTTTCATGTCCGCTCCAAATTCCCCCGTTGCAACTGATATGCCTCGGTCCTTCAATTCGCTAATCAATTTTTCGTAAAGAGGCGTTGCATGATGCGGACGTGCAGCTCGAATAAAGCTTGGGCGTCTGCCTTTTCTCGCATCCCCATACAGGGTGAATTGTGAAATCAGCAGGATCTCTCCCTTTTCATCCAACAGCGAACGATTCATTTTTTCATCGTCGTCTTCAAAAATACGAAGATTGGGTATCTTGTCTGCCATATATTGCAAATCGGAATCTTCATCGTCATGGGTTACCCCCAGATAGATCAACAATCCCTTTCCGATTTTTCCTATGCAATTCTGATCCACTTCAACCGAAGCGTTTTTCACCCGCTGCACAACTGCTCGCATATTTCCTCCTATGTCGTCATTCGATATACATCAATAACTTCTGCAAGAGACTTGATTCGCTTCATCATCTTATCCAATTGCTTCACATCTTTGATCTCAATGGTCATATTGATTGTTGCGATCCCCTCTTTGTTCGTCTTTGCATTCAAAGAAGAAACAAAAAGGTCCACCTCCGAGATCACCTGCGTGATCTGGCTGAGTAATCCGGCTTTGTCGCTGGCGACAACCTGAATTTGTGCCGCATAGGATGCTTTTTCTTCGTGATCCCACTCGACATCGATAAATCGAGTGTCCTTGCTTAAATCTTGAAGATTGGGACAATCCGTTCGATGCACTGAAACCCCGCGTCCCCGCGTGATATATCCGACGATCCCATCGCCGGGAACCGGATTGCAGCATTTTGAAAATCGGACCTTGATATTGTCGACACCCTTCACCCGAATACCCTGGGTGTTTTGCTTTCGCGGCCGCAATGCCGGCGCTTCAAATGACGCTTCTTGAATCAGTGGTTCCGGTTGCTTCTTCTGATTGATTTCGTCATGGAATTGAACCAATTGCCGCACGACCTGGGTTGCGGTTATTGCTCCCGAACCCGTGCCAACCGCCAGATACAACTCGTCAATCTTCGAAAACTTTTGCTTTTTCAAGATTTGATTCAGCCACTCATCTTTCAAAAGCGTTGTCATTCGATAGCCTTCGCGCTTCACTTCCCGTTCAATTTTGTCTTTCCCGATAATAATATTTTGATCCCGATCAATCCGTTTGAAGTATTGTCGAATTTTATTTTTCGCATGACTGCTAGCCGCAACTTTCAGCCAGTCCCGGCTCGGTCCATTGCTGTTTGAAGAGGTTAATATTTTAATGATATTGCCGTTTTTCAGCTTATAATCCAGCGGAACAATCCGGCCGTCCACAATCGCACCCGTGCACTTATCGCCAACTGCCGTATGCACACGATACGCAAAATCAATCGGTGTTGATCCGGCAGGTAGATTGATGACATCGCCATTCGGTGTAAACACAAATACCTCGTTCCGAAACAAATCCAATTTCAAGGAATCCATAAATTCCTTGGAATCATCCGAATCCTCTTGCAGCTCAAGCATCTGGCGAACCCAAGTCAGTTTTTCGCCCAACTCATTTTGACCCCGCACGCCCTCTTTATACTTCCAATGGGCTGCGATTCCATATTCCGCCGTATAATGCATCTCTTCGGTTCGGATTTGAATCTCAAAAATCTCTCCAGCCGGTCCGATTACCGTTGTATGAAGAGATTGATAAAAATTGGGCTTCGGCATCGCGATATAGTCTTTAAAGCGCCCCGGCAATGGTTTCCAAAGGGTATGCACGACTCCCAATACCCCATAACAATCCTTCACGGTTTTTACAATCACCCGAATCGCCAAAAGGTCAAAGATCTCTTCAAATGATTTATGCTGATAAACCATTTTTTTATAGATACTATAAAAATGCTTGGGTCTGCCTTTAATGGCATATTCCAATTTGGTTTCGTCCAACTTTTCTCGCAATTGAGAAACAATCTTTTCGATATATGCCTCACGTGCCGCCTTGTTCATGGAAATTTTCTCGCGCAAATCATAGTATCCTTCCGGATCCAAATGCTTCAGCGCCAAATCCTCAAGTTCCGACTTGATTCGGAACATACCCAATCGATTGGCAATCGGGGCATAGATCTCCAAGGTTTCCGTAGCCTTTTCCTTCTTCTTTGCCTCTGACATATACTCAAGGGTTCTCATATTATGAAGCCGGTCATTCAATTTAATGATGATGACGCGAATATCTTTGGACATGGCAATAACCATCTTCCGCAGATTTTCCGCTTTCCGTTCTTCCTTCGTCTTATATTGGATTTTTGTCAGTTTGGTTACGCCCTCAACAAGGTCCGCTACCTCCTTGCCAAAAATCTCTGCCAATTGCTCATAGGTCACATCGGTATCTTCAATGATGTCATGCAAAATACCCGCAAGAATTGTTGGCACATCCATGCTCAACTCAGCAAGGTTATACGCAACTTTCAGCGGGTGAATGATAAAATCTTCCCCAGAATTTCTTTTTTGTCCCTCATGCGCCTCTTTCGCCAAGAGATACGCTGATTCAATCAGATGTTTCTCTTCAGGAGATGCATTTTCCATTCGATCTAGCAATTGGCTTAATTCCATTTTTACTCACCCTCGTTACTCTGCGTCATAATGAATCAAACTATGCACCGGATATCCCGCCAATTCCCCGCGGCCTTGAAGAAAATCAAGTTCCATCACGAAACAACATGCAACAATCTTCGCTCCGGCATTCTCTACCATCTGCGTCATTGCCTTCGTCGTTCCGCCTGTAGCCAATAGATCATCCACGATCAATATCCGTTGTCCCGGAAGAATCGAGTCTTTTTGCATTTCAAGGCGATCCGTTCCATACTCCAATTCATATTCAATAGAGACGGTCTCACCCGGCAATTTCCCCGGCTTTCGAACGGGAACGAAAGACTTGTCTTTCAGATACGCAACTGGCATGCCCACAAGAAAACCGCGCGCTTCAGGTCCGATAATAACATCATATTCATCCGGCGATACCAGTTCCGCCAATTGATCAATGCAGGCTTTCAATGCTTTGGGATCATGGAAGATGCCAAAAACATCTTTGAAGCCAATTCCTGGTTTCGGAAAATTGGGAATTTCGCGCACATATTCTTTTAAGTTCATAATTTCCTCCTAAATTTCTTTCATGATCTGCCGTGTTTTTTGAATCAACGGGTGGTTCAATAAATCGATCTTTAACCGATTCCGAGATCGAGATATGCGACACTCGCTTTGCTCAAGAAAACCGACATCCATAAAAATCCACAATGCAAATAAACAAGCTTCCAATTCATAAGGCGATTCCACCCTCATCATGCGATATAAATCTCGTTTCAGAATTCCAGCCGGTCCCATCGCATCCAACAACCATCGATAAATCAATCGAAGCGTGTCTATGCCGGGCATCCAATCTAATTGGACAAACGCATCTTCATTGGAATCTCTAGGCATCCAAACCGATTGATCCCACTCCTGTTCGAAACAGCGTTCATTTGGCAAATAGGTAAAAATCAAACCCTTGTCCCGGTCATCCGGTTTTCCAAAACGAAACGCATGTCCCAACCGTCCCTCGCGTCCGCGAAGAGAGACCGTTTCTTTCATCTGCAACCAATTTTCAAAAGAATCCATGCCCACAAGACATCGATTCCCCTCGATTGCCGAAACTTCTGAAATCATTGTCATTAACCCCATTATTTTATCATATTTCATCGAATTATGAAATTGCAAAATATACTGCACAATGGCTTCTTGCGCCTTCTCAAAATGACGAATCATCTCTTGCTCAGCCGAAATCAAGGTTTTGGTCTGGAGCTGAAGGGTTTCTCGTCCGCGAAATCGATTGACTCCAATTGTTGCCGCCATATCGACAGATTCGCCGGCTTGAAGCTTCTTGACATAATCCGCTTGATGAAAACCTACAAATGCCAAAGCCTCTGACGATCCGGAAATAATTTGTCCAGAAAGGTGTTCCTTTGCTTTTCCAATCGCACGAAGGTTCAAAAGTTCAACCTTAGGCAGATACGCGACCGGCCGTGGATTTCCAAATCCGAAGGGCGCCATCTTGTCCAAGGTGTTCACCAAATGATCGTTCACGTCATTCGGTTCAATCTGAAAATCCAAAACAATTTCCGGTCGAAAATCAAGTTCGGTCAACTGCTTCTTCGCATATGCATTCAAGCGTTCCCTCAAGTCCTCTATGGAAGACGCGGGCAACGATAGCCCGGCTGCCTGCGCATGACCGCCAAATCGCGAGAGCAATTCCTCCTGTTCCTGCAAGGCGCGAAAAACGTTCAGTCCTGAAATGCTTCTGGCAGACCCTTTGGCAATCCCATCGTCGCCACGGGCAAAAACAATCGTGGGCCGATAATACCGTTCCACCAATCGGGAAGCAACAATCCCGATCACCCCTTCATTCCATCCCTGTCCATCAACAACGAGGAATTTTGGCAATCCTGATTGCGCCTGTTTTTCAACTTGGGCAATCGCCTCCTCCAGAATCTCTTTCTCCAAACGCTTTCGCTCTTCATTGAGCCCGCTTAAGACACCCGCTGCCGCTTCCGCCTCGCCAAGGTCATCGGTCGTTAAAAGTCGAATCGCCAATTCGGCATTCTCAAGTCGCCCCACCGCATTCAAACGGGGAGCGATCTGAAACCCAAGATGACCCGAGTTGAGCTCTCCCGAAGCAATCTGGCATTCCTTCAGCAAAGCCTGAAAACCCGATATTCCCCCCGTTTCCATCAAGGGAATCCCCAGTTTCACAATCACACGATTTTCTCCGATCAACTTCACCACGTCGGCCACTGTCGCTAACGCGGCAAAAGGCAAATACCGCTGATAATTCATCCCTTGATTCTGCGCTTTTGAAAAAGCCTCAATCCATTTAAAAGCAACTCCCGCTCCGCAGAGATTTTTATTGGGATAGGAACAACCAGGCTGATGAGGATTAACAATGACATTCGCCTCGGGAAGGACTGGCGGGCATTGATGATGATCAGTCACAATCACCTGCATGCCAAGAGATCGAGCTAGGCGCACTTCCTCCACCGACGTAATTCCGCAATCCACCGTCAACAATAGATCAACCCCCGATTCCGCCAATCGCTGAATCGCTTGCGCGTTTAATCCATAGCCCTCTTCATGCCGACTTGGAATATAGTGTTGCACCTCGTAACCAAAATCTGTAAAAAACCGTGTCAAAAGCGAGGTGGAAACCATGCCGTCCACATCATAATCTCCATAGATACAAATCGAGTCTCCCCGAGTCAGGGCAAGGCGTACAAGTTCAACCGCCTCTTTCATGCCCTTCAATAAAAACGGATCGAGAAGGTCGTCCAGCTTTGGAGATAAAAATCGTTGTACTTCATGATCATCTCGAATTCCGCGTTGCCATAAAATCCGCGTTAGAATATCCGTTTTTCCCGCAGGGACATCCGCTGGATCTTTAAGATTCAAAATTGGATTTGCAATCATGATTAATTCCTCCCAATAAAGAAGGCACGTGCAAGCACGTGCCTTCTCTTACGCATTTTTCCCTGAGTACGAACGCTTATGATGCTTGTCTCGAATCATCATCTCATACCAAGCTGGGCTTGCAATAAAAATCGATGAATATGTTCCCACGACTACACCCACCAGCAAAGGAAGCGCAAATTCTCGAATCGCGGTTACCCCGAAGATGTACAAACATAGAATCGCGACCAAAGTCGTAATCGATGTATTGATGGTTCGTGTCATCGTCTGGCTGATGCTTGAGTCAATCAACTCTTCGTATTCTCCACGTTTCATCGATTTGCGGTTTTCCCGCACACGGTCAAACAAGACGATCGTATCATTGATCGAATATCCGACGATCGTTAAAATCGCGGCAACAAAGGAGCTGTTTACCTGCAATCGGAAGATGGCGTAAACGCTCAGACCGATCAAGACATCGTGGATCAATGCCGCTACCGCTGCCAACCCAAATCGAAACTCAAATCGCACTGTGATATAAAGCAACATCAAAGCCGTTGCGATGACAATTGACAAATACGCGTTTCTCCGGATTTCCTCACCAACTGAAGGTCCGAACTTTTCGGATTTGATAAAGGCATCATCCGGCAAATTGTATTTCGCTTGAAATTCTTTAAAGACAGCCGTTCGCTGTTCCGGCGTCAAATTCGTCTGTGTTTTTATCATGACTTCCTGGTTGACATCACCCGCATGAACCACCTCGGCTTCCGCATCGAAAGCATCGGTAATCACTCGAACTTCCTCAACGCTCACCTCTTGCCCCAAACTAATTTGAAGCAGCGTGCCGCCGGTAAAATCAATCCCATAATTCAAGCCATTGATCATTCCCATCACAAGTCCAGCAATGATTACCAGGCTAGAAAGGATGTAAAATGTTTTTCGTCGTTTAATAATCTGAATCTTCTTCATCATTCTTCCTCCCCGTCTACTTCACGCCAAATACTGCCTTGGATCTGAATAATTTCGTATCGATCACAAGATTCAAGACAAAACGTGTCAAGAATACAGCTGTAATCAACGACGCAATCAAACCAATGATCAAGGTTACCGCAAATCCTTTAATTGGACCCATGCCAAAGGCATATAAGACGATCCCGGCAATAAGCGTTGTAATATTGGCATCCAACACCGTCCGCAAGGCTCGCTTGAATCCGCTGTCTACAGCAGACCGCGGCGTCTTTCCATTGCGAATTTCTTCGCGAATCCGTTCAAAGATTACGACATTGGCATCCACCGCCATACCGATCGAAAGAATCATACCGGCAATTCCCGGAAGGGTTAATACCGCACCGATCTTCGCCATGGTCCACAATACGATGCAGATATAAACCAATAGGTTCAAGTCGGCAACGAAACCAGGAACACGGTAGACAAGCAACATAAATAAGAAGATGATCGCCATGCCGATCAGCGCAGCCTTCACACTTCGATCCATCGATTCCAATCCCAAAGTCGGTCCAATCACAGAGGATTGAATTTCCACCAAGTCAACTGGCAATGAACCCGCTTTGATCAACATCGCAAGGTTTGCTGCATCTTCCACGGAAGCAAAACCGCCTTCAATAATGGCTTTGCCATCATCGATTACCAATCCTGGCGGTACCTCGGGAGACGAAATCACGACACCGTCTAAAAGAATAAACAGGGTGCGCAAGTTTCTGTCGGTACGCTGACTCAACTCCCGTGTCGCCTCTTCAAAAGCCACAGCGCCCTCATCGTTCAATCCCAAAGTAACAACCGGCGTCGATTGACCTAGGTCGTTCTCTTGAATACCCGCTTCCGATTTAACGACCTGATCACCCGTTACGGCAATCACGCTGTTTTCGTTGAAATACACCTGTTGCTCCGCTACGGATAGAGAGGCGAATTCCGTCAAATCAACGAACGCTGGCAGGTAACGGAACTCTAGTTTCGCTGTCTGTCCAATCAAACTGATCGCTTCTTGTGTATTGTCCAGTCCTGGCAATTCCACACGAATCCGATCTTCTCCCTCAATCACAACGGTCGGCTGGCTAACACCCAAACCATTTACCCGCTGTTCAATAATCAATTTTGCTTCATTCATCTTTTGAGCCAATTCCTCGCCCGTTGAATCCGTCTGCGCCTCAAGCACCACGTAAACACCACCGCTTAGATCCAAACCCAGTTTGATTTGATCGCCTATCGGCTGCACGGAATTTTCGCCCAAAGAAAGGCCTTTCACGCTAATCCCTGTCATTCCAAGGATAATAGCGATTACCAAAACTAGAATCGCCACTTTCTTTCCGTTCATGTCGTTACTCCTCCTTCTGCAATTCATTCACTGTTCGATTATAGCATATTATTCCAGATTTTGATACGCCTCGCCAAGAGCTACATAGTCTGCTGCATTCTTGGTAATGCCGGCAATCTCCTCCGTCGTCAATTCTCGAATGACACGACCGGGAGAACCAACAACCAGACTCCCTGAAGGGATCCGTTTGTTCGGGGCGATCAGCGCTCCCGCGCCGACCAGAACATTGTCTTCGATGACTGCGCCATCCAATACAATCGCTCCCATTCCAATCAAGACATTGTTGCCAATCACCGCACTGTGAACAATCGCCAAGTGGCCGATCGTTACATCATTGCCAACGCTCACCGGAACGCCAATCGACTGATGCAAAACCGCGTTGTCCTGAACATTGGATCGCTCGCCGATCACAATATCGTCTTCATCGCCGCGTAAGACGGCTCCAGGCCAGATGGTGCACTTCGCGCCAATAACGACACTTCCCGTCACAGTCGAACCCGGTGCAAGATAAACCGATTCATGGATCTTCGGCTTTTGCATCACTTTTTCGCTATTCATCTTTCGGTTCCTCCATTGCCAACGCCGCCTGAATGCCGATGGCGCACTCCACTCGCTTGCGCTCCATCTCGCACGCCACTTTAAATGGTTTCGTCAGATCATGATTCGCGTGATAAGCATGGGCATGGCAGCCGCCGCTGCAGAAATATCGCGCCCAGCAATTCCGACAGGTATCTTTGGTAAAGATATTCAAGTTTGCAAAGCGAGCTGGAATTTCCGGTTTTGCGATTCCCGTATCCACGGTGCCCATCTTGAATTCGTCTTCACCGACAAATTGATGGCAAGGATACAAGTCGCCTTCCGGACTTACTGCAACATATTCGCTACCAGCTCCGCAACCGATCATCTTCTTGATGATGCAAGGCCCGCGGTCAAGATCCACATTGAAATGGAAGAAAGAAAATTTCTTTCCTTCTTTTTTCCACTGCACATATTTTCCCGCCAGACGGTCATACTCCGACAGGATCTGCGGCAAATGAGCCTCTGTCAATGCATAATCGAATTTCGGATCAGAAACAACCGGTTCCATGGAGGTATGAACAAAACCCATCTCGTGGAAGTATTCCACATCTTTGGAAAAGTCCAAGTTATGAGCGGTAAAGGTTCCCCGCACATAATAATCCCGCGATCCCCTCGCAGCGACAGAATGTTGAAACTTCGGTGCGATGATTTCAAAACTCCCCTGATCATTTAAGGTTCGTCGCATGCGATCATTCACTTCCGGTCTTCCATCAAGACTGAGGACTACATTGCTCATCTCACTCTTCATATATTCATCAATCTCATCCGTCAACAATACGCCATTGGTCGTAATCGTAAACCGAAAGTTCTTATCAAATTCCTTTTCCAATCCCCGGCCGTAGGTCACCAGCTCTTTGACAACCTCAAAGTTCATCAAGGGTTCGCCACCGAAGAAATCCACTTCGAGATTGTGCCGGTTTTTTGAATGCTCTACCAAAAACTTCAATGCTTTCTTTCCGACTTCCGCACTCATCAGCGCCTTGGGACCCGCATAATCGCCTCCATCCGCAAAACAATACTTGCACCTGAGATTGCAATCATGGGTGACATGCAGACACATCGCCTTGATGGGAGAATTTTGATGAGACAAACGCTTTCGATCGACTACCGCCTCTTCGCTGAAAAGTCGATCTTCTGCGATCAAGGCTTCGATTTCACCGATTGCTTCTTGTATTTCCTCTTTCGAATATCGGTCGAAATAAGCGTCAATCAATTCCGCTTCTGTCTTCTCCGTATATTCCTGTACCAGTTCAAATGCCAATTGATCAAATACATGCACACTACCTGAGGCAATATCCAGGACCAGTTGAAATCCTTGGTTTTCAAAACAATGAATCTGATTCTGATTTCTTTGATTTCCTATTTTTTCCAAAAAATTCATTCCTCTCCATAACGTGAAAAAAGTAGCGGCAAGCCACTACTTCATCGTTTCTATAGCTGTTCACAAGTCTGATTTCCGACCGTGCATGATGTTTTGCATGCTGATTGGCAAGAAGTTTGACATTCGCCACATCCGCCGGTTGCAGCCGTTGCTTTCTGATTCGCTTTGTTTAAAGATCGAATATGTTTCATCTCATAACCTCCTTCACTCTACGAGTGTGATTATACCACACTCCCAGCTTCATGAAAAGAGAAAAACTCCCCGCAAAATATGCGGAAAGTCTGATTTACGCATTCTCTTTTTCGTTTTTCTTGACAACACTGCCAACTGCCCACTTCGCTACAACAAATCGAGATTTGTCAGCGCCGACTTGGATAGTGATCTGCTCGTCTTTGATTGCAGTAACGGTGCCATAAATGCCGCCGATTGTTACAACCTCGTCTCCATTTTTAACGCTATCGCGCATCCTCTGTGTTTCTTTCTGCTTTTTCTGTTGCGGCCGAATCAGCATAAAGTAAAACAACACCAACATTAAAAGAATTGGTCCCAATTGATAGATCAAGTCCATATTTACCCCTCCTTAAGTCTACTGAGGCTATTATAACTCATAGCCATACTTTTTGTAAAATGTTTCCCGAAATGCCAACAATTCATCGTTTCGGATCGCTTCCCGAATATTCTCCATCAACTTCAACAAGAAATGAAGATTGTGGATGGTTGCCAATCGAGCGCCCAGAATCTCTTTTTCCCGGAACAAATGACGCAGATATGCCTTGGAATAATTTTTGCAGCAATAACAATCGCACTCTGGATCAACCGGGGTAAAGTCCCTCGCATGTTTCGCGTTCTTAATGGCGATCCGGCCTGCGGATGTTAAAAAGGTTCCATTGCGCGCGATGCGTGTCGGCAAAACGCAGTCTGCCATATCAATCCCTCGCATCACCGATTCAATCAGGTAATCCGGCGTGCCAACACCCATATTGTAGCGGGGCTTTTCCCGCGGTAAAAACGGTACCGTAAAGTCCAACATGTCATACATCATCTCTGCCGGCTCGCCGACGCTCAAGCCGCCAATGGCATAGCCCGGAAAATCCAGGGCAACCAATTCCTTGGCGCTCTGCTCGCGCAAATCCTTATACATCCCGCCTTGAACAATACCAAACAAGGCTTGATTGGGATTCTGATGCGCGTCAATACAGCGTTTCGCCCATCGTGTCGTTCTCTCCAGGGATTTTTTCACATAGTCATGCTCCGCCGGATACGGGGCGCATTCATCAAATACCATGGCAATATCAGATCCTAACGCATTTTGAATCTCGATTGATTTTTCCGGCGAGATAAAATGACGGCTGCCGTCGATATGGGATTGGAAATCCACGCCTTCTTCTGTGATCTTTCTGAGATCTCCCAAGCTAAAGACTTGAAAACCTCCGCTATCGGTTAAAATCGGACCATCCCAGTTCATGAATTTATGAAGCCCGCCCGCCTCTTTAATCAATTCATGACCCGGTCGCAAATACAAATGATAGGTGTTGCTCAAGATGATTTGAGACCCGATCTCTTTCAACTCTTCCGGTGTCATCGTCTTTACCGTCGCCTTTGTTCCCACCGGCATAAAAATCGGTGTTTCAATGACTCCGTGGGGCGTATGCAACTTTCCCAAGCGAGCCTTGGTGTATTTTTCTTCTTTAATTAATTCAAAACGAATACTACTGTCCATCTTGGCTCCTCACCTTTCCTGTGATCAACATCGCGTCTCCAAAACTGAAAAAGCGATATCGTTCCTCTACTGCGGTTCGATATGCGGCTAAAACCCGTTCCCTTCCAACCATCGCACTGACCAACATCAAAAGCGTGCTCTCCGGCAAGTGGAAGTTTGTAATCAATCCATCAACAAGGCGAACCTCTTTGCCGGGATAGATAAAGATGCTCGTCCATCCGCTTCCTGCCTGCACGCGTCCTTTATCATCGACAACAGATTCCAGGGTTCTTGTACTGGTCGTCCCCACGGCAATCACACGATGTCCCTGATTCTTTGTTTCATTGATCAAATGCGCATTTTCTTCATCGAGGCGATAGAACTCGGCATGCATCTCATGATCCAAAATATTGTCTTCCTTCACTGGACGAAAGGTGCCCAGACCCACATGAAGGGTAAGAAAGGCAATTTTCACGCCCTTGTTTCGGATCTGTTCCATCAGACTTTCCGTAAAGTGAAGACCCGCTGTCGGTGCCGCCGCTGATCCTTTTTCCTTTGAATAAACGGTTTGATAGCGTTCCTGATTTTCCAAACGCTCCGTGATATATGGCGGCAATGGCATCTCTCCCAAGGTATCCAAGATCTCTTCGAAGATTCCCGTATATTCGAAACGAATCATGCGGGCGCCTTGTTCACCAAGTCCTTCCACGACCGCCTGCAGGCGCCCGTCTCCAAATTCAATCCGCTGTCCAACGCGAGCGTTTCGTCCCGGTTTCACAAGGGTCTCCCATAGATCCCCTTCCTCCCGTTTCAACAACAGCAACTCGACTTTCCCGCCGCTGCCTGCTTTTCGACCAAACAGCCGTGCCGGCAACACCCGTGTATTATTTAAAACCAAACAATCTCCCGGTTCAAGATAATCGAGTATCTGATCGAATCGACGATGCTCGACACCAGTTTTTTCCGGATCCACAACCATTAATCGAGAATGGGTTCTCTCGGTCAAGGGGGTTTGTGCAATCAACTCTTTGGGTAGATCAAAATCATAATCTGAACGCTTTAATCCTCTATTCATATCCTCATCCTTTTATCATCTTCTGCAAATATTTATTTTAACATTGATATCAGGTCAGAATCAAGCACTTCTCCAAAGTATTTTTTCCCCTTCAATGTTACAATTCTGCCTCTCGGCGTCCGCTGCAAAAGACCGACTTGCAAAAGATAGGGCTCAACAACGTCCTCAATCGTAGAAGAATCTTCACCGATGGAAGCGGCGAGTGTATCCAAACCGACAGGTCCTCCAGCAAAATCATACAGGATCGTATGAAGCAATCGAATATCCACATGATCCAGCCCCATGGCGTCCACTTCCATTAATTCCAAGGCCTTGCCCGCGACGCCGTCTGTGATGGCTCCCTGATGAACCACCTGCGCGTAGTCACGAACCCGCTTCAATAAACGATTGGCAATTCGCGGTGTTCCCCTGGACCTGCGCGCAATTTGAGCGGCGCCCTTCACATCGATCGCCACGTCCAAAATATCAGCGGATCGAGTCACAATAATCTCCAATTCCCCTGGGGAATAGAAGTCCAATTTACAAATCATGCCGAATCGATCCCGCAAGGGGGAACTCAATAATCCGGCGCGCGTCGTTGCGCCTACCAAAGTGAAGTTGTTCAGATCCAAGCGGATCGAGCGGGAACTCGGGCCCTTCCCCACAACAATATCAATCGCATGATCCTCCATGGCTGGATACAACACCTCTTCAACCACGCGGTTCAAGCGATGAATTTCATCGATAAATAAGACATCGCCCTCCTCGAGTGTCGTTAATATCGCCGCCAGATCTCCCGGTCTTTCGATTGCAGGACCTGATGTAATCTTCAATTGCACATCCATTTCATGGGCAATGATGCTTGCAAGGGTTGTTTTTCCAAGTCCTGGAGGGCCATAAAAAAGCACATGGTCCAGGGACTCGCTTCTTGCCTTTGCCGCATCAATAAAGATCCGCAATTGGGTTTTGATCTTATCTTGCCCAATATATTCCTCCATCCGCAAGGGGCGAAGGCTTTTCTCGATGGGACGATCTTCCGATCGTTTATTTTGTGTTGTGATCCGGCTATTGATCAATCCATCCATCTTTTCCTCCTATCGAACCAGATTCCGTAGCGCGGCGCGAATCAATTGGCTCGCCGTGCTTTCCTCCGTCATTCCTTGAACGCTGTTCAACGCGTGCATGGCTTCGGTTCTCGAATAGCCCAATGCCATCAAACCCTCCGTGGCTTCGGTGATCGCGGGAATCTCCCTGGCACCCTGTGTCTTGCCCGCCGGAACCCATCCTTCAATCTTTCCGCGAAGATCAAAAATAATGCGTTCTGCAGTTTTCTTTCCAATCCCCGGACAAGCGGACAACGCCTTGTCATCCTCGGATAAAATCGCTCCTTGCAACAAATCCAAAGGCAATCCCGTCATCAATCCCATGGCAGCCTTTGGCCCCACCTTGGAGACGCTAAGCAACAATCGATACATGGTTCTCTCTTCTCGACTTAAAAAACCGACCAAATGGATTTGATCGTCTCGAATCTGCAATTCCGTATATAATTTCGCCTCTTCTCCCGTCTGCAACAAGTGCAAACTTGAACCGGCGCTATGCACAACGATCCCCAACCCATCTCGATCGACAATTAATGCACTCTCTTGAATCTCTTCCACACGGCCAATGATATAATCCAACATAACAACGCCTCCTTATTTTTTTATTATAGCACAAACATATGTTTGTATCCACGATACAGCACCGTTTATCTTTCTGAATTTCGGATAGATATATAATGAAGAAAGAAATCAAGGAAGGAGGATCTAATGAGTAAAATCGTACACTTTGAAATCGGATCCAGCAACTTTGAAACATCCAAGGCTTTTTATCAGGAATGCTTCGGTTGGACCTATGAAGTCTATGAACAAATGAACTACCATCAGATCGATACAGGCAAAGATGTTTCCGGCATCAACGGTGGGTTTATGCCCGCTGAGGATTTTGATCAAAAAATCATTTTAACCATCAACGTGGAAGACCTTGACGAAAAACTGAAGCGGGTCGTGGATAATGGAGGTACCATCATTATGCCGCCGCAGGAGATTCCTAGAGTTGGCCGCCTCGCCTATTTCAAGGATCCTCTCGATACCATTATGGGAATGATGCAACCCATTGTCTATCAAGAAGAGGAACCAGAAGAAGAAGAAGAAGAAGAAGAAGAATAAAAATCAGCGCCCGAAAATTCGGGCGCTGTTCTATTCTTCTGGCATATCCCAGTTGTGGTAGACATTTTGAATGTCGTCGTTTTCTTCCATCGCGTCGAGCATGCGATTCATATTCTTATAGGATTCTTCTGGAATACTCGTCTGCATCTGCGGAATATACGTCAGTTCTGCTTTAACAAACTGAATATTCTCCGCCAACAAGGCATCCCGCACCGTTGAAAAATCATTGGGATCCGTGATGATTTCAAAGAATTCATCCGAAGCTTCAAAGTCTTCCGCCCCCGCTTCCAATGCCTGCATCATCATTTCCTCTTCATCGATTGAAAACCCATCGCGATCAATCAGCAAGATTCCCTTGCGATCAAACATAAATGCGACTGACCCGGTTGTTCCCATATTGCCGCCGTTTTTATCAAAGTAATATTTGATATCGGCAACCGTACGCTTTTTATTATCCGTCAAACAATCCACGATAACCGCTACGCCATGGGGGCCATAGCCTTCATACCGAATCTCTTCATAGTTGACGCTGTCAGCGCCTCCGGCGCCTTTTTGAATCGCGCGCTTGATATTGTCATTCGGCATATTCACTGCCTTTGCTTTTTCAATCGCTGTTTTTAAACCCGCGTTATATTCTGGATCGAGGCCGCCGTCTTTCGCCGCTACGGTCAACTGACGCGCGATCTTTGTAAACATCTTGCCTCGCACCGCGTCCTGTTTCCCTTTCCGATGCTTGATATTTGCCCATTTTGAATGTCCTGACATAAGTTCCTCCTTCAATTTCTACGAAAAAATTATAACACATTTCTCGCTTTCTTTCAATTCTGCGAACCCTCAACCCAGTCTTCACTCAATAAAAAGTCCTCCCCGTCGACCCGGCCGTCTTTGCAGGGGACAAATCGAGGACGCATCTGGTTTAAGACTTCTTTCCCCTGAGTGAAATTCAACAAATACGCATGGAGCGCCTCTTGGCTCTCCGATCGAGCAACCACTTCTATTCCTACCCGGTCCAAAAATTCCTGACTGACAATTTCATAGGGTCTGGTTTCCAACTCGTTTTGCAGTTTTCCATACTTGGTATAATCAATGGTCAAACGATAACCGCTCATTTGAACCTGCTCAATTAAAATGGCTGCCTCGATTGCCCGCTGAGCGCAGTGTGTATAAGCGCGAACCAATCCACCCGTTCCGAGTTTTGTTCCCCCGAAGTATCGAACCACCGCGATGGCGATGTTTTTTATATTCCGCTGCTTGACCATGCTTAAGATCGGGATCCCGGCAGTGCCGCTGGGTTCGCCATCGTCCGAATACCTCTGGCATTCATATTGGCCTCCATAGACATATACAGGTACAACATGGGTGGCTTGCTTGTGCATGGATCGAATTTTCTCGATAAAGGCTGCCCCCTCCGCCTCCGATTGAATCGGCGTAGCATATCCGATAAACCGAGACTTCTTCTCAACAAATTCTGCTTCTGCTTCCTGATAAACCGTCAAATAATTTGTTTTCATGGCATTCACCTCATTCTTATTGTACGAATCTTTACGAATCCATGCAAATCCAAAATCAGAAATTCAAGAAAAAATCAAATAACCCCCCCCCACTCGCGCCTCCTAATCAACTTCAGTCCCAAAGCATGGAAATCAAGGGTTTACTTGATGTCAAACCCGCATTGTTCCTTGCATTCGCCAAGATTGTTCACATAAATTTTAATGCCTCTAAAACGGTTATATGATATAATCATTAAAGATTTAAATGATCATTACCGACCTTGGAGGAGATTATGACCAATCAATCAAAGAAAAAAAAGGATGGGAAACGCCCATCACACTTATATGTGAAAATCCCTTTGAAAATCTTAAAATGGACCTTTCTATCAATCATCGTAATTGGCTTGCTTGGCGGCGCAGCGGCGCTAGGCTTATTTTTTGCATCCATCAACACTGTGCCCGTTGTCGACTTTTCTTCGGGAACCCACTTGTTGGACAAGCATTCCGAGATTGTTGATCAAAACGGCAATCTGATTGAAAAGATTCAAACCGAACAGTTTCGAACCATTGTGACTTTGGAAAACATCTCACAGCCTGCTCAGAATGCCTTTATAGCCATCGAAGACAAACGGTTTGCAGAGCATAATGGAATCGATTTAAGAAGAATTGTCGGTGCATTGGTTGCCGACATAAAAGCCGGCTCCGTGGTTCAAGGGGCCAGCACCATTACCCAGCAAACCGTTAAAAACTTATATCTGCAAGAGTATGTCGTCAAGGACTATGGCTCCCTGACAAACCTCTTTAAGGACGTCGATCGAAAAATCAAAGAGGCGTATCTCGCCATAAAATTGGAAAAATACTACTCAAAGGATCAGATCCTAGAAGCCTATCTGAATACCATCTACCTGGGTCAGGGAGCCTACGGCATTGAAGAGGCTGCTCAAACCTATTTTTCAAAGTCAGCGTCTGATCTGACCGTTGCCGAAAGCGCATTTATTGCCGGAATCACCAAAGGCACCGTGAAGTATTCCGGTTACAAAACCGTGAAGCCAAAGAACTACGATCCTGCGACCATGACCGCTGTCGGCGAAGTCGAAATTCTCGGCACTTCCTATGTTGCTATTCTGAATCAGAATGCCCTTGATCGCCAAAAGATCATATTGAGTGAAATGAAAAATCAAGGCATTATTGACGATACTCAGTATCAGCTTGCCCTGAAAGAAGATATTGCACAATCCATGCAACCCGGCAATCGAAAAAGCAATGAAGTGAACACCTCCTATTTCAATGATTACCTCATCAGTGAAGTCATTGATGATTTGATAGAAGAATACGGATATTCACGACAATATGCGCAAAACTTGATCAATACCGGCGGACTTCGCATTTATTCCACCATGGATGTGGAATTGCAAAGAGAAATGGAAGACATCTATTCCAACTTTGATCAGGTCCTTTACGACTATCGCGAGCGAACCGACCGGAACGATATCCCTTTCATTGCCAATCGAGTCAATGATCAAGGCGATCTCCTGAATACGCAATTTGAAACCAGCTCCGAACGCGCGCAGCGAGAGAGTGCAGGCAGCTCCGCCAAAGCAAGCAGTATTCTCTACTTTTTTGTTGAATCGGAGTATGTGTACAATGAGGATGCCAGACAAATCGAGCAGCGATACAGCAATGAAAATTTCCTTTCGGCAGATCGCGAATTGATTATTCCAGAAAACGAATATCATTTTGACGAAGCGGGCAATTTGATCATCAGCAGCAAAAGGATCAACTATCGGAATCTTGATCTGACCAACTACTACACCTTCAACTATCCGATGATGGAAGAGATCAATCATCAATTGCTGACAGGGATTCTCTCCTACGCGGACCTCGATCTGGAACGAATCAACGCTTCCTATCAGGACTACCGAAGGGGTAGCGAATCTGAGAAAATCGCCTATCCGCAATTCACGACCCATAGCCGCGGATATGTTCGGAAATTGGAGGACGGCGACTACATCTCCAATAGCGACGATCAATCCGTCACCATTCAAAAGAACTTTCTTGCCAGCAATTCGGACTTTTATCAAATCCGTGAATCCGGCGAGCTTTTAATCTCACCAAGCTATCTATATATCAATATAACGGGTGCGGTTCAGCCGCAAGCTTCTTCCATAGTCATGGATTACCATACAGGTTTTGTTACCGCCTTAATGGGCGGCCGCGATCTGGAGGGCGCAAAGATTTTCAATCGCGCCACTGACGCCAGCCGCCAACCTGGTTCTTCCATCAAACCGCTTTCGGTTTATACACCGGCGCTGGACAATGGATTTACCGCATCCTCCATGGTGGAAGATATTCCGCACTATATCAATGACCTCAGCCGCGGTCCCCTGCCAGGGACTTCCGATCAATACACAAAAATAATGTGGCCAAGCAACTGGTATGGCAGCAGCAACACAAACAAAACAGATGACTACAACGGCTATGTCACCCTGCGGGAAGCAGTGAAATGGTCCATGAATGTTCCTGCCGTTACCTTCCTGGAGCGTATTGGCATCGACACGTCCATGGAATATCTGAAACGCTTCCATGTTATCGAAACAAAAGCGCCAAGCGAGGACACCTTCATACAGAAATTTGAAAACCCGTCTCAAAACGACGAAGGCTTGGCTCCACTGGCCCTTGGGGGTTTGACCGATGGAATCACCAATCTTCGCCTTACGGCAGCCTACGGCGCCATCGCAAACGAGGGAACCTACACCGAACCCATCGTCTACACAAAGGTCTTGAACGCCAACGGCGAGGTCATCCTCACCAAACAACCGCAGCGAAACACCGTGGTTACACCGCAGGTTTCCTATATCATGACCGATATCTTGAATGACGTTGTGAATACCGGTACGGGCACAAGGGCAAGAATCACAGATAACAACAAGGGTATTCCCGTTGCCGGGAAAACAGGAACCACACAGAATAATGCCGATACCTGGTTTGTTGGCTTCACGCCATACTATGTCAGCGCTTCTTGGATTGGCAATGATGACCTCGGCTTAAAACTGGACTATAGCAGCAGTTTGGCAAAATACCTGTGGAAACCCATTATGACTGCAGCCCATGAGAACCTGGAGCCAAAAGAGTTTCCAATTCCGGACGGCATCAAGGAAGTCTATGTCGATGGCGTTTCCGGAAAACTGCCGACGTCTTTAAGCGCACGAGATCCCCGTGGAAGTCAAGTCTACTTGGAAAAATTCATCACCGGCACAGAACCGACCACCTTTGATGATATCCATATCGAGGTAGTGATTGATCCCTATGCGTATTCTGATGTCCTGGTGGAGGCCGCCCTCGATGCAGCAGGGAATCCAATACCCGGCGTGCTTCAGTATCGAACTCCATATGAGGAAGCAACACCATTGTGCCCATCCGCCATTACGGAAGCTCGAGTCTTTTTGAATCGCGATTACAATCCGGCCGATCATTTCGGCTATATCCCAAAAGATTATATCTATCAAAAGCCAAGTGAAAAATGTCACTTGCATAATCCATTAACCATGACCGGATATTCTTATGATCTGTTTGGCAATGTGATTTATGACACCACAAGCCCAGAAGGCACAGAAACAGAATCGCCTGATGGATCGGAATCACCCACAGAAGAAATTTATGACACGAATAATTAACTAAGCCTTCACAGGCTTAGTTTTCTTTTAAGGAGGCCGCCCTATGCAACCAAGATTAATCATCTCTGTTCCTACACTTTTAGGGAACTTAACGCTCTTGCGCAACACTATGCCAGACGCGAAACTCTACCCCGTAGTCAAGGGAAACGGTTACGGGCTTGATCTTCTTCAACTTGCGCATGCCATTCACGATGAGATTGACGGCCTCTGCGTCGGATTGGAATCGGAAGCCATCGCCTTGGCGAAAGATCAAGCAATCACGAAACCCATTTTATTGATGAGTCCCGTATTCGATCCACAAAATGTCATTTCATTTGGATTTATTCCCAGTATTGACTCCATGGATCAATTGTCCAAGCTGGAGGAAATCGGAGAATCAAATCAGCGCGTTCTCCCCTTTCATCTGAAGCTTGAAACCGGTCTTCATCGATTTGGCCTCCCTGCTGCTCAACTCGATCCCATGATCGAAAGGATCAAATCCTCAAATTGGGCCAAGCTGGAAGGTGTGTTTTCTCATTTCCAAAGTGTAAAAAATTCTTCAAAAACCAAAAAACAATTACATGACTTTTTGCAAATGACCGATCGAATCGAAGCTGCCGGCATCGAAATTCCCATTCGCCATATCGCGAATGGAGAAGCCGCCATCGACTATCCCGAAACTCAACTGGATCTTGTTCGAATCGGGAATGCCTTGTACGGAAAATCCCATACCAAGACGCCGCTTTCCCTTAAAAAACCGGATCGCCTCGAGGTGCCGGTTGTTAAAATTCAGAAAGTTGAATCCGGCGTTCGCATCGGCTATGGCGGAAGCCATCAAACAAAACAGGCAACCCGAATCGGTCTGATTCCCTTTGGCTTCGAAGACGGCATGAATCTTGGCAGGAAACTCGCTCCTCTTCAATTTAAGGCTCTCATTCGAGAGATCGGAAGAGTAACCCTGCGATATTTTCGCCCCGTCTCCCCGGTCTCCTATGAAAAAAATCCCTTGAACCTCTTGGGACGCGAATACATGCAATATGCCACCATTGACCTTACCCAACATCCGGAAATCGAGGTAGGCACCTATGTGCAAATCGATATGTCCAGTTTCTTTGTTGGCCCTAATATCAAACGAATTTACGAATAAAGGAGAATACCCATGCAGTGGATCGAATCCCTCTCCCCACAAGAACACGATAATTTTGTTAACCAGCATTCCGCAGGCACCTTTATGCAAAACTCCGAATGGGGAGCTTTTAAAAGCCGATATGGCTGGAAGCCGACCTTTGTAGGCATCAAGGATCAGGATCAACTGATCGCCAGCGCCATGATCTTATTTCGAAAAATTCCCGGACTGCCCGCCACCATCGCTTATGCGCCCCGCGGTTTTGTCCTTGACTACAACAATCACGATTTGCTGGCACGCTTCAGCCAATCCGTGCTCGCATTTTGCAAAAAGCAGAATGCCGCCTTTTTCCGCATGGATCCGGCCATTCGCCGAACCAGCATCGACCATGCGGGAACGCCCATCGAAGGCGTGAACAATGAATGGTTGATTCCCCAAATGGAAAAACTGAATTTCAAGCATCAAGGCTTTTCTTTGGATTTTGACGGTTGGCAACCAAGATATGTTTTCTGGCAGGATATCGCCATGACAGAAGAGGATCTGATTGCTGGGTTTCACAAAAAATGGAAATATAACATCCGGCTCGCTGAGCGAAAAGGGATTGAAATCATTCGCGGCACAAAAGACGATCTTCCGCGCTTTGCAGAAATGATGCAAGTCACGGGAAGCCGTGATGGATTTGGCACACGTCCCCTCTCCTACTTCGAATCGCTTCTGAGCGATATGAACCCCTCAGGAAAGGCAGAACTCTTTCTAGCGCGCCTGAACGCCGATAAAGCCATCCAAGACGCCGCAAGCGCTCTTCGGAAGGAAGAGGCCGCCTTAGGCCGCTACGCTTTACAGCTCGCTTCTGCGATCGCTGAGGAGAAAGAAGAAAAACAGGCTCAGGTGATCAAGAAACAAACCCTTTCCAAAAATCGAATCGGAAAATTGCAGGCGGAACTCGAATCGCTCCATGAATTTCAGGCCCTGCCTGCGAATCAGCAGATCCTTTCCGGCGCCATTTTAATGACGACGGGGAAAAAGGCATGCTATCTCTACGGCGCCAGCGACAATCGCTTTCGAGACAGAATGCCCAATTATCTGATCCAATGGGAAATGATGAAGTTTGCTCAATCCCAGGGTGCTGAAATCTATGATTTCCGCGGCGTATCCGGAAACCTGTCTCCCGATCATCCCCTTTACGGCCTATATCGCTTCAAGAGAGGCTTCGAAGGAGAGTTTGTCGAATATATCGGGGAGTTTGACGCGGTGCTTCGTCCCGCCTCCTATTGGTTGTTCACCAACGGACTACCCAAGATCAAATCGATTCTAAAGAGAAAAAAAAGCAAGTAACGTACAAACAGCTGCAGGCCTTTTGGCCTGCAGCTGTTTTGTTTCTTCTATTATTCTTTAATCCGTTCAATAAACTGATCAAATCCAATCCTATCAAAGAATGCCCGATCATAAAGAGACGGTAGTTCTCGATTAACGATTGCAGCAACCATATTCTCTTCGAAGGGGATTTCCAATACAATCTCAATCCCATTTTCTTGACAATATTGTCGAATCTCGCTCTTCCCCTCAGCCGAAAGGTCAGACTTGTTCAAGACCACTAGGAGAGGAATCCGAAATCCCTGCACCAATGTAACAACCTTTTTGAGATCATGCAACCCCGAAAGTGTCGGTTCAATCACTAGGATCACCTTGGAAACGCCGGTGATTGATGAGATTACATTGCAGGCAATCCCGGGCGATCCATCGATCAAGATCCAGTCTCGCTGTTTTTGATCCGCGACTTCTTTTGCTGCTTTCCTTACCTCAGACACCAATTTGCCGGAGGTTTCTTCTCCTGGAATCAACCGCGCATGAATCAGTTCCCCATACTTCGTATCACTGGCAAAAACTTTGCCAACCACATAATCTTCCATTTTTATCGCATCCACCGGGCAAACCAGTTCGCAAACCCCGCATCCCTCGCACTTGCTTGGAATCAATTCAATAGATTCCGTTATGGCGTGGAATTTACAATGGTTCACACAGGCTTGACAATGGATGCAGCGGTCAAGATCAATGACAGGACGCTGAAGACCGACAAAGTCTCTCGACTGTCGATTCAGCTCATCCAGCAGGATATGAAGATCCGGCGCATCCACATCGCAATCGGCCAAAACCAAATTTTGAAAATAGGGAATCATGGAAGCGATCAGCGAGGTTTTCCCTGTACCGCCCTTCCCTGAAAGTATTGCAATTTCTTTTCTTTCCATCCCGTACTCCTCTTTCAGTCTTTGATGATCTGATCTAAAATTTGCTCCATTTTTTCTCGAAACTCAGGGAATTCATCACTGAGCATGCCGCCGCTCGCATAACATTTCGCATAGGCTTTCGAGAATGGGATTTCCGCAAGGATCGTCAAATTCTCTTCCTCGCAGTATTCATAGACCTCTTGATCGCCAAGACCCGCCTTGTTGATGACAACACCCATTTCAATAGAGAAATTGCGAAGCATCTCAACAACCAATTTCATATCACTGACACCAAAGG
The DNA here is from genome assembly GCA_030625815.1 of Eubacteriales bacterium. Lineage (GTDB taxonomy): Bacteria > Bacillota > Clostridia > Tissierellales > GPF-1 > GPF-1. The sequence continues at coordinate 62,767 of DAOUQF010000014.1, read as the reverse complement.
GTGTGGGTTCTGTCGCAATTATCGCATAGTCGACGCCCTCAACAGCCGCTACGGTTGAACAAGCTGTGCCCGGCGGCGAATCGATAAAGACCAAAGGCTCCTTGTCCGTCATCTCCCGCAAATTCTCAATAATTGGAACGCCTGAAACCTCGCCAACCAGCAAATCACCATAAGCGACGGACAATCCCGACTCCATCTTCCCGTAAAACACGTTGCCGATGGTCCGATTTTGATATTGAATTGCATCCGCCGGACAAACCAATTGGCAGCCGCCGCAATCATGACAAAGTTCCGGATAAACCAACACCTTTTTCTTCGTCGGCAGGATCGCATTGTACCGGCAGAAATCTCCGCAAGCGCCACAAAGGGTGCAGGTCTCGGCATTCACGACCGGGTACCCTTTCTTGATCGTGATCCTCTCCATAATAAGGGGCTTTAAAAACAGATGGCTATTGGGTTCCTCTACATCGGCATCGATAAGAATGCCTTGATTTCTAGTTTTGAAAAGATTCGTTGCAAGGGTCGTTTTTCCTGTTCCGCCCTTCCCGCTCAGTATTGCAATTTTCATAAGTCTGTCCTCTATGCTCTTCTCAAGCCGCTTTTGCTTCTCGTTGTGCTCGTCTCGATTTGTTGCAACCCGCCAGCCTGATAGGCTGCAATGGTTTCTCGAACCGTCTTTCGATCCGCATAACGATATGCCTTCATCTCAAACCCATTAACTGCATCAACCGCTTTTGGTCCCAATTCCGGAACCAAAATAACCTCAACATTATGGTTGCTCAACAGACGCACTGCAGATCCACCCGCACCCGCCGGTTCTCCTTTTGCTGAATTTTCGACGGTTTCGCCAACAAGCTTGTTCGTATCAAAAATCACATAATATTCCGCTCTGCCAAATCGATCATCAACAACGGATTCCATTCCCTCTGTTTTCGCGCAAACTGCTATCTTCATCTTCTTCTCCTTAATGTTCGTGGTCATGTTTACAAGCTTCTCCAGTCGACACAAGGTCACCGCCCAGATACACCTTCAAATTATCGTCAATGTTTCCCCGTGCCCCAAGGATCACTTCAATATTCTGCTGCTTGAACAAGTTGATGGCCATCTGACCCATTCCGCCGGTAATGATGACATCCACATTATTCTCCCCTAAAAACTTGGGAAGTACGCCCGGCGCATGAACTGGCGCTTCCAAATATGAGGTTTCCAGAATTCGATTGCCTTCCACTTGGTAGATTGCAAAGTACTTGCAATGTCCAAAATGCTCGTCAACCATTTGCTTGTCCGTTGTTGGCAATGCAAGCTTTAAACTCTTCTGTGCTTCTTTGTTCATATTATTCTCTCCTTTAAGTTGAATATACTCTGTTTCATTTTCAAGAACGATAGTCTTGTAGTTCAATAACGCATCGGTCATTTTTTTGCGCCCAGTCTGCAGCAACCTCTGAATAGTCGCACGCGACACCTTCATTTCCCGACTTGCCTCAGTCTGGTTTTTACCTTCAAAATCACACAATCGCATAGCTTCAAATTCATCTAAACTAATTCGAACGGATGCTTCTTCATTCATTTCCATCCCAAGAGGATGAAAGATCTTTTCCTTATCCAAACGCCGGCAATATCGTTTTTTATATGGCCCCTTCATGCATCTCCTCCTTCGCAATTGTGCATATGCACATTTATAATATACTGCTAACCGAAGGAAATGTCAACTCTCCAAAGGAAAAAATGCAAAAAATTCCATAAAAAAAAGAGGCTCTCGTCAGAGCCTCCTTCAAAATTTCTATTTGTTTTTGATTGCTGCTTGCGCTGCCGCCAAACGTGCGATAGGCACACGGAATGGTGAACAAGACACATAATCCAAACCAACATTATGGCAGAACTCAACTGAAGTTGGCTCTCCACCATGCTCGCCGCAAATGCCGACTTTCAATCCTGCACGAGTTGCGCGACCTTTTTTCGTTGCCATTTCAACCAATTGGCCTACACCAGTTTGGTCAAGACGTGCAAACGGGTCTTGCTCGTAGATGCCTTTTGAGTAATAATCCGCTAAGAATTTACCCGCGTCATCTCGAGAGAAACCAAATGTCATTTGAGTCAAGTCATTCGTTCCGAATGAGAAGAACTCAGCTTCCGTTGCGATTTGATCCGCAGTCAAAGCTGCACGTGGAATCTCAATCATGGTACCAACCATGTATTTGAAATCAACGCCTGTTTCCGCTTTAACTGCTTCAACAGTTCGTACAACGATATCTTTGACATATTTAAGTTCCTTCACTTCTCCAACTAGTGGAATCATGATCTCTGGAACTACATTTAAGCCTTTTTCTTTGTTTACGAATGCTGCAGCTTCTGCAATCGCACGTGCTTGCATTTCAGCAATTTCTGGGTAAGAAACGGCCAAACGGCAACCACGGTGACCCATCATTGGGTTGAATTCGTGAAGACTGTCTTTTGTTTCTTTCAACTCTTCAAAAGATACGCCCATTTCTTTTGCCAATACTTTAATGTCTGCATCTTCGTGAGGCAAGAATTCGTGAAGAGGCGGATCCAACAAACGAACTGTCACTGGACGGCCTTCCATTGCTTCGTAGATACCAATAAAGTCAGCTTTTTGGTATGGAAGCAATTCATTCAACGCTTCACGACGAGCTTCTTCCTTTTTAGAAAGAATCATGATGCGCATTTTTGCAATTCGCTCTTCTTCGAAGAACATATGCTCCGTACGGCAAAGACCGATTCCTTCCGCTCCAAACTCAACCGCTTTCGCTGCGTCGCGAGGAGTGTCAGCATTTGTACGAACGTTCATCGTACGAGCAGCGTCTGCCCATGCCATAAATGTTGCAAAGTCGCCTGAAATTTCAGGATCAACTGTTTTGATGTCTTCAATATATACATTGCCTGTTGAGCCATCAAGAGAAATGAATTCTCCTTCATTGATTGATTGTCCAGCAACAGTGAATACTTTTGCTTTCTCGTCGATTTTAATATCGGCACAACCAGATACACAACAAGTACCAATGCCACGAGCAACTACGGCTGCATGAGAAGTCATACCGCCACGAACAGTTAAAATACCCTTCGCAGCGTACATGCCTTCAATATCCTCTGGAGAAGTCTCCAAACGAACCAAGATAACACGCTCGCCACGCTCTGCCGCTTCTGCCGCATCTTCAGCTGTAAAGTAAACCTGACCTGCCGCCGCACCTGGAGATGCAGGAAGACCATTGGCTACTATTGTACCCGCTTTCAAAGCCGCTTCGTCAAACATTGGATGAAGCAATTGGTCCAATTGATTAGGATCGACTTTCATCAATGCTTCATCAGTTGTAACCATTCCTTCTTCCACTAGATCAACAGCGATCTTCAATGCAGCGGCTGCTGTACGCTTGCCGTTACGTGTTTGAAGGAAATATAGTTTCTTATCTTCAATTGTGAATTCCATATCTTGCATATCTTTGTAATGTAGCTCAAGACCTTCTGCAATTTCAATGAATTCTTTATAGATGACTGGCATATCTTCTTCAAGCTTGCGGATTGGTAGAGGCGTACGGATACCCGCAACAACGTCTTCGCCCTGCGCGTTGATCAAGTATTCGCCATAGATGCCCGCTTCGCCGGTTGCCGGGTTACGAGTAAATGCAACACCAGTACCTGAAGTTTCGCCCATGTTGCCAAATACCATCATCTGTACGTTTACGGCAGTTCCCCAGTTGCTGGCGATGCCATTCATACGACGATAGATAACTGCTCGAGGGTTGTCCCATGAACTGAATACCGCTATGATTGATTCAAACAATTGCTCTTTGGGATCTTGAGGGAAAGTCTCACCCATTTCTTGCTTGTAAAGAGCTTTAAACTCTTGAACAACTTGTTTCAAATCGTCAGCAGACATTTGCGTATCGTCTTCAATACCTTTGGCTTCTTTGATTTCATCCAAAACGCGCTCGAATTTGGATTTCGCAATACCCTTAACAACGTCAGAATACATTTGAATAAATCGACGGTAAGAATCATATGCAAATCGTGGGTTGGAAGTTGCTTTTGCAAAACCTTCAACCGCAACATCAGTCAAACCAAGGTTCAATACCGTATCCATCATGCCTGGCATTGAAACTCGTGCGCCAGAACGGATAGAAAGCAACAATGGCATTTCAGTATCGCCAAATTTTTTGCCGGATACTCGCTCCAATTTCACTAATTGCTCTTCAATTTGTGTTTTGATTTCATCAGAAATCTTTTGACCTTGCGCGTAATAATCGTTACACGCCTCTGTAGAAACAGTGAAGCCTTGTGGAATCGGAAGACCCATGCCTGTCATTTCAGCTAGGTTCGCGCCTTTACCGCCAAGCAATTCCTTCATTTCTTTTCGACCTTCGTCGAAAAAGTATACAAACTTTGTCATTAAAAAACACCCCTTCTTTATTTCTTTGATATTTTGTGAATAATATCATTAGCTGTTTCTTCTATCGCACGATTGGAGACTGTAATAATCCGACATTGCAATGAGCGCATCACTTCTTCGGCATATTCCAGTTCTTCCAAGATCCGATTCGAATCAGCATAACTAACATTGCTTCCCAAGCCCAGTTCCTTCAGACGTTCGGTTCGAATCATCGCCAACTCTTCGGAATCGATGCTCAATCCAATAATCTTCTCTGGGGGTACTTGATACAATTCCTCCGGTATTCGCAATTCCTTTGCCAATGGCACATTGGCCACACGCAAGTTTTGAAATGCGAGATACATGCTTAAAGGCGTCTTCGATGAACGAGAAACCCCGATCAACACCACGTCTGCCTCTAAAATACCGCGCGGGTTCTTTCCATCGTCATAGCTGATGGCAAATTCCAACGCCTCAATGCGGTTCATGTTTTCCTGCTCAATTAATTTGCTTTCGTGGGATTCCTCCATCGGCTTTGATCCGACCACCGTTTCCAATTTTTCTACAAACGGCATTAGCAAATCGATCAGAACAAGATCTTGTTCCTGACAGGTTTCCACAACAAATCGATGCAGCTCCTCGTTTAGGGTCGCGAGAACAATGACTGCACCGTTACGTTTCGATTCCTTTAAGATCTTCTCGGCTCGCTCTTGTGTTCGGACATAGGAATATCGTTTGATACGATACTTCTTGCCCTTGAAATGCTCAATCGCGATTTGCGAAATCTGCCGAGCTGTTTCTCCTATCGAATCTGAAATTATATGAATATAGAGTTTCTCATTTTGCATGGAGACCTCCCATTAATCAAATTCTCCTTGCTGAGACGTCGCTCTAAATATTATACCCTTTCAGCCTGGCAAATTCAATTCTTTTTATAAGAAAAAAACGTCTCAATTGAGACGCTTTTTGAATCACGAGTAAGTCCGTAAGCCGAATTCTGTTCTAATAATCATCTATCTAGACCGATTGTTACCAATCGGTTCATGCGACCTACCACCGGGAAGCAGCGGGCAACTGCCTTTTCACTCCCTACTTGGTCTTGCTCCAGATGGGGTTTACATAGCCAACCAGTCGCCTGATTGCTGGTGAGCTCTTACCTCACCTTTCCACCCTTACCTATTTACATAGGCGGTATATCTCTGTTGCACTAGCCTTAGGGTCGCCCCCACCGGACGTTATCCGGCATCCTGCCCTATGGAGTTCGGACTTTCCTCATGTTTGCACACGCGATTATCCGACTTACTCATGACCTTCTGCATTCTACCACAATTTCTATCGCTCTGCAAACGGAACTGCCCAAGATGTTTCAATTACATCATCCGCATCCGTTCCAAAGACAATCAGATCCGCAAACCACTCTTTAAGCAAATCCTGAAGCTGATCCACCCCAGGCTTTTCTGTTTCTCGATGGGGAAGCACCAACAATGCCAATCCTGCTTCTATCGCCATTTGCGCCTTGGATGCTCGAATATCGCCTGTCACATAAAGATCACTGTGCTTGGCAGCCAAAGAAATCAAATCCGCTCCTTCTCCGCCGCAACAGCTGATGGTCTTCACTTGTCTTTCCCGGTCGCCGCAAATCATAACGGGACATGCGAATTTCTTCGCAATTTCATCCGCATACTCGGCGATCGAAATCGATTCCGTTCGGTCACCCACCATACCATACCCCGTTTCATCAAGGCCGTTTTCCATGACGAACAAATCATAGGCCGCCACCTCATAGGGGTGCGCATGCAGCATCTCGCGAATGACTTGATCCCGATTCAGATCCGTCACCAAGACTTCCAGCTTGATTTCCTTGAATTCCGCCAAATGATTCACTTCACCCAAAAAGGGTCTCGCGCCGTGCTGCGCCCGGAAAGTTCCACTCCCCTCGGTCGAGAAGGAACAATGGGTATAATTCCGCAAGGTGCCCGCTCCTGCTTCCAACATGGCAAACAAAACCTCTTTTGAATGGGTTTCCGGCACATAGGTGGAAAGCTTATATCCTTTGACTGTTGATGTGCTTTGCAAGAAACCGCAATTTTCAATGCCCAATTGCTTTGCCAGCGCATCGCTAATGCCAAAAGGCATTTGATCCAAATTCGTATGGGCGGAGTAAACAAGAATTTGATTCTCAATGAGCCGATGAGCCAATCGTCCGCGAAAACTTGTAAAATCCAGACTACGAATCGGAGTGAAGAAAAATGGATGATGCGTGACAATCATTTCGCATTTTTTTTCGATCGCCTCATCAATGACACCATGAGTCAATTCCAATGCCACCATCACTCGTTTTACCGATTGATTTTCGTCTCCCAATTGAAGACCGCAATTGTCCCAGGATTCCTGTAAACGTTCCGGGATGCGTCGATTGATTCCATCAATGATCTCACTTGCCAACATCTTCCTTCACCTCCAAAAATTCTTGCTTTTTCTTTTCCCAGCGCATAATTTCATCGTTCTTTGATTCTTGACAACTACGCAATTGTGCCTGAATAATCTCAATTCTCTCAATCCGAAAATCCAGATACTCATCCAGAACGGTTCCCGCTTTCCGCAATAGCACGGGACCCACTTCCTCATAAATCGGGTTAAAGGCTTCCTCTTCTCCGTGGATCACCTTGATAATCTGATAAAACTTATTTCCCTCTCGCACAATCTCTTCATCGAGGATGCAGAAATGATTCTGATGCAAAAACTTTCGCAAAAACGGCACCTTCACCATGGGCTGCAAAATATAGGTGGAAAGCGATCGCGTCTTTTCCCAGTCGGCCGACAGAATCTCAGTGATCAATTCCCCGCCCATTCCCGCAATCACAACAATCTCCACTTCACAAAGACCGATTGGTTCGATTCCATTCCCCAATCGAAACTGCATTTGATCTAAGAATTCTTCTCCCGTATTCTTTCTGGCGGAAGCGAGGGGCTTTTCATTGATGTCTGCGGCGATCGCGGATGGAATCCGCGCTTCTTTCAATAAAGCGAGGGGCAAATACCCATGATCGGTACCCACGTCCGCTATCGTTGCTCCTTGAGGGATCATTTTTGCAATTGCCTCTAATCTTGGGGTTAGCATAATTCCTCCTATAAAAAAGATTCGCATACGCGAATCTTTAATCTAAAAAATCTTTTAATCGCTTGCTTCGGCTTGGGTGCCGCAACTTTCGAAGTGCTTTCGCTTCAATTTGTCGAATTCGTTCACGGGTGACATCGAATTCACGACCCACCTCTTCCAGCGTTCGATTTCTGCCGTCATCCAGTCCAAACCGCAATCGAAGAACCTTCTGCTCCCGCGGCGTCAAGGTTTCCAACACTTCAACAAGCTGCTCGCGGAGCATCGTCGATGTTGCTGCATCCGCTGGAGCTTGCGCATATTCATCCGGAATAAAGTCACCAAGATGGCTGTCTTCTTCCTCGCCGATTGGCGTTTCCAATGAAACCGGCTCCTGTGCGATTTTCATGATTTCGCGAACCTTTTCTTCGTCCATGCCCATCTCTTTTGCAATCTCATCTGCGCTCGGCTCTCGCCCAAGATCTTGCAGCAATTGACGAGATACGCGCATTAATTTATTGATGGTTTCCACCATATGAACAGGAATCCGAATGGTTCTCGCCTGATCGGCAATAGACCGTGTAATGGCCTGTCGAATCCACCAAGTTGCATAGGTACTGAATTTATATCCTTTTCGGTAGTCGAACTTCTCCACCGCTTTAATCAAGCCCATATTGCCTTCTTGAATCAAATCCAAGAACAACATGCCGCGACCCACATAACGCTTCGCAATACTGACAACCAAACGCAAGTTTGCTTCACACAATTTCTGCTTTGCAATCTCGTCTCCGTCTTCAATCCGCTTGGCAAGTTCAATCTCTTCCTGCGCAGAAAGCAAAGAAACCTTTCCGATCTCTTTCAAGTACATGCGCACCGGATCATCCACATTGATGGATTTGCCGAGATCCACTGTCTTGGAGCTTGTGGTTTTTTTCTTTTTCTTGACCTTTTTCTCTTTTTCAATTTCCAAGATCACCGTATCATCGCTTGTATCATCAACAATATCGACTTTCTTTTTCTCCAATTTTTGATAAATCGTATCAATCTGCTCCGTAGACAAATCGATATCAGAAATCGTGTCCATAATTTTCTTATAGGTAATTGTCTTATCCTTAACTGCTGATTCAATCAAATTATCAATAACTTCTTGGCTCTTCTTACCGAGTTTACTCAATCTCGTACGCCTCCCATTACATAGTCCCTAAATCATTCATCTTCCTCATGATTTCTTGAATCTCAAGAATAATCATTTTTCGCATCTCATCATCCCGCATCGGAATCGATTGCAATAAACCTTCCCGATCCTTTTTCAGCCCACGATAGTATTGCAAATGAATCTTTTTGATATAATCCGTGAGCACTTTTAGTGAGATTTCCCCACTGAACCCAGTTTTACTAGTATATAGCATCTCGCGTTCTTTTTCAAATCGTTCTGCGAAATAATCGGCTATCTCCTCTGGCTCCTGAACCATCCCTTCCGACAAGAGCGGGAATAGTTCCGAAGCATATCCATCAAATCCACTCCCAATAAAGGCAACAACCATTGGCGGGATTTTCAATTCTCCAAAAAGTTCCGGCTTTTCATGAATCATCATAAGAAATTCTTGAATCAAGGATCGCGAATTGCCTTTCAGGACCAATGCTTCTTTATGAATCGCAGGTTCTCTCTGCTTCGCCCTTGGCACATCTGCGGCTCTACCCAAAAACAGTCCCTTTGGCACCTGAAAATCGCGAGCAAGATGTTCCGCATAAATCTCTCGGGTGGTTCGATCCTTCAATCCCTGTACATACTGCGTCAGCTCTCGTATACATAATACCCTTTGTTCATCATCTTTGACGGTATATTTCGATTGGATGCGCGCCAATTGATAATCGACAAAATAAGTTGCCGTCTTGATGGCCTGTTGGAAAGACTCTACGCCATCCCTTTGTATCCATTCATCCGGGTCCTTGGCAGTCCCCAACAAGATGATTCGGGGTTCCATTTGTGCGTCCAATAAAACTTGAATGGCGCGTTCCGTCGCTTTTTGCCCGGCGGAATCCGAATCGTAACAGATATATACTTGATCGGTATATCGTTTAATCAAATGCGCTTGTTCCTTCGTCAAGGCCGTTCCCAAGGAGGCCACTGCCGTTGTAATCCCCACCTGATGCAAGGCAATCACATCCATGTACCCTTCCACCAGGATCAAGCCCTCTCGCCGCGCGTCTTTTTTTGCAAGATGCAAGGCATAGAGATTGAATCGCTTATTAAAGATCTTCGTTTCCGGAGAATTCAAGTATTTGGGTTCGCCTTTATCTAGAACACGTCCGCCAAATCCAATCATTCTACCGCGAATATCCTGAATCGGAAACATCATGCGCCCTCGAAATCGATCGTAAGTACGTCCCGTTTTTTCCGACTTCGAAAGAAGGCCTGCTTGCATCATTTCCTCTTCCGTAAAACCCTTCTTCAACATGGCTTCTTTTACTTCCTGCCATTCATCGGAAGAAAAACCAAGACCGAAGGTTTTGATGGTCTCGATGGAAAGAGATCGTTTCCGAAAATACGCATAAGCCTCTCTCGCATTCTTAAGATTGCGATAATAAAAAATGGCTGCTTCCCGATTTAACTCATATAATCGTTTCTTTACTTTTTGATCCGGATCGACCTCATCTGATTGCTCCGGAATTGCGATATTGACACGGCTTGCCAGGTATTCCAAAGCTTCAACAAAATTCATATTCTGCGTTTTCATCACAAAGGCGATCACGTCGCCACCCTCTCCGCATCCAAAGCATTTATAAATGCCTTTTTCCGGAGACACCATAAAGGAAGGGGTTTTTTCATGATGAAACGGACAGCATCCTTTGTAATTGGCACCTGCTTTCTTAAGCGGAACCGTATCTCCAATCACATCAACCAAATCACTTGCGCTTCGCACTTCTTCTATCCATTCGTCTGTAAATCGCGTTTTCATCTAATCACCCAATCTCCATTATACGCGAATTGCCTCCTCTTTCTCAACCATTCCATGGCCGAGGAATAAAAATATTTGAAAAGCGATTCAAAGCATATCGATCCGACATGCCCGCAATAAAATAACAAACACTGTCATCGATTGAATATTCCGATCGATGATAGGGCTGCGGCACCTCTTTAGGGTGTGCCAAGTAATATTGATACAACGCTTTCAATAGATTAATAGCCTTTCCCTCTTCCTGCTTGGCTGAAGAGTGCAAATAAACCCGCTCAAACATAAACTTCCGAAGGGTTTGCATGGCCGCGGCAATTTCCTCGCTTTGAGCAATCCGATTTTTCTCCCAGCTGTTTTCAATCATATCTTTCGCAAGGGTGTCAATCCGTTGTCCATGGGTTTCTCCCAGAACAAGAATCGACTCTTGCGGCAAATCCTCCTCGCTCAGGACGCCTGCCCGCAATGAATCATCGATATCATGATTGATATAGGCAATCCGATCTGCAATTTTCACAATTTGTCCTTCCAGGGTTATCGGCAATGCAGATCCTGTATGATGGAGAATTCCATCCCTGACTTCCTCCGACAAATTCAATCCCGCTTTCCCTTTGTGGGTCTCCAGTTCATCCACAATTCGAAGACTATGCTCGTTGTGTCGAAATCCATTTGGGTGAAGCTGATTCAAGACATTCTCTCCCGTATGTCCAAAGGGGGTATGTCCCAAATCGTGACCCAGAGCGATCGCTTCCGTCAAATCCTCATTTAATGATAGGGCGCGCGCAATCGTTCGAGAAATCTGCGCAACCTCCAGGGTGTGAGTCAACCGAGTTCGATAATGATCGCCTTCAGGAGAAATAAAAACCTGGGTTTTGTGCTTCAGTCGCCGAAAGGCTTTGGTGTGAAGAATTCGATCCCGGTCCCGCTGAAAAATGGTGCGAATATCACAGGGATCTTCCTGAATCTTTCGCCCCAAGCTTTCATCGCTTTTTGTTGCGAAAGGCGATAAAAATTCATGCTCTCTCTTTTCTATCATTTGTCGAATATTCATCGTTCCCCCTCCTTTCCACCTATTATATATATACAACATATCTAGAAAATATCCTTGTCTTTATAAAATGTTTACAAAAAAAGGTGCCGGATTTTCATCCGGCACCTCTAAACTTTCAATTTTTATCCCCTACGCTTCTTCTTTTAAGGCAAAATCCGCGTAACTGATTGCCCCGTGTTCTTCCAGATCCAAGCCGATATTCTCTTCAGAATCCGTTACCCGAAGACCAATGGTTAAGTCAACGCCCTTGAATACCAGGAACGCCGTAACGACTGTCCATCCAAGAACTGCCGCAACGCCCGTTGCCTGTACGGCGAACAATTCGCCACCACCGCCATACAACAAGCCGCCAGATTCAGCGAAAAGGCCGACCATCAAGGTGCCGAACGCACCATTGACTCCATGAACTGCAACCGCACCAACCGGATCATCGATCTTTAAAACACGTTCAACAAACTCACTGCCAAGAACAACCAAGACACCTGCAAATGCGCCGATGATCGCTGCTCCAGCCGGTGTCACAATATCACATCCCGCAGTAATTGCAACCAAACCCGCCAATGCGCCATTCAATGTCATGCCGACATCCGGTTTTCCTGATCGAACCCAAGTGAAAAACATGGCACAAATCGCCGCAACCGCCGCTGCCAGGTTCGTCGTAACAAAGATCTTGCTAATTGCCAAAACATTGTCCGTTCCTGCCGCTGCCAATTGCGAGCCCGGATTAAATCCGAACCATCCAAACCAAAGTATGAAAACACCCAACGCCCCTAAAGTTAAGCTGTGTCCCGGGATGGTATTTACCGTACCATCCTCGTTGTATTTCCCAATTCGTGGTCCCAAGCGCTTTGCGCCAATCAATGCAGCCCATCCGCCAACAGAGTGAACAACCGTGGAGCCGGCAAAATCATGAAATCCGAATTCGGATAACCAGCCTCCGCCCCAAATCCAATGGCCAACCACCGGATAAATCAATCCAGAAATCATGATGCTATACACTAAGTAAGAAATAAACTTGGTTCGTTCCGCCATCGCTCCTGATACGATTGTAGCCGCTGTTGCACAAAAAACGGTCTGGAAAATCAAGAATGCAAAGGTAGGTATGCCAAAATCATAACTTCCTTTTACAAATAAATCAGGAATGCCAATAAATCCATCGACGGTTCTGCCAAACATGAGTCCAAACCCCAGGACCCAAAACACCACTGAGCCAACGGAAAAGTCCATAATGTTCTTCATAATAATATTTCCAGCGTTTTTCGCTCGCGTAAACCCAGTTTCCACCATTGCAAACCCGGCTTGCATGAAAAACACCAGCGCTGTTGCAAATAAAACCCATACAGTATCAATTGACGTAATCAATTCATTCATCTCTCATGCCTCCTGTGTTTTTTTCATCTGCAGGTGTTTTGTCGTATCCGGATACAAAAAAAGACGTCCAGGGGATTAACCCTGGACGCCTTTGCCCAATCAAATGATATCCCGATTGTAAGACGCGATAGCTTGATTGTCAAGAGTTTTTTAAATTTTCTATCAATTCCCTGCAATATTCCGGCAGATCCGGCGGTCTGCGACTCGACACAATATGTCCATCGGAAATAGCGGGAACATCTTTCCAAATTGCACCTGCATTTCGCATATCATCCCGGATTCCCGGTGTGCTGGTCACAATTTTTCCCTTTAGGATATCCGCAGAAATCAGTACCCATCCCGCATGGCAAATCTGGCCAATTGTTTTTTCTTGGGCATCCATTTTTTTAACCAATTCCAAGACATCCGGGAATCTTCTCAGCTTATCCGGCGCCCATCCGCCCGGCACCAAAATGCCGTCGTATTCCCTTTCCAACGCCTCGGCAAAAGAGAATTCCGAGATTGCGGGAACCCCATATTTCCCTTTATACTTAATACTTGCACCTTCCCCGACCAATTCCACAATAGCGCCTTCTTCTCGTAACCGATATACCGGCACCCATAATTCCAAGTCCTCAAAATCATGATGCACCAGCGCGCAAATCCTCTTGCCTTTCAACAACATGAGCGTTCTCCTTTTCCTTTTATTATATCACGCAAAAAAAGGATGGAGCAAAAACTCCATCCCTTCTCACTATGCTGCTTTATTATTTTTTGTTTCATCTGTCTCTGTTTTCGATGTTTTTCCTGCTTTCACCAAGAAGAAAACAAAAGTTGCCAACGCTATAGCAATCCCTGCCGGCACTCCGAAAGATTCTGGCAATCGAAGTCCTTCAGGCGCAACCAAGATATAGCTGGTAATCACTGCCGTCATAAAGGTAGCAGGAATTGTCGCGATCCAATGGAATTTCTTTTCTTTCACTAGGAACGCAGCTGATGTCCAAAGCATGATGGTTGCCAGAGTTTGGTTTGACCATGCGAAGTATCTCCAGATGATGGAGAAATCAATAAAACATAATGCCAATCCAATCGCAAACAACGGAATGGCTACCTTGAACCGATTTGCAAATGCGTCTTGCTTCAGACCGATGGCATCAGCAATCGCCATACGAGCACTTCTGAAGGCCGTGTCGCCAGATGTGATTGGCGCTGCTACAACACCCAATACTGCCAAGATTCCACCGACTGGTCCCAATAGCGAGCTGGAGATCGTATTGACAACAACCGCTGCAGAACCTGCTTCACTCAACGCTTCTACAGAACCGAAGAAACTCATTGCAGCCGCTGCCCAAATCAAGGCAATCATACCCTCTGCGATCATGGCACCATAAAATACACGGCGACCTTGTTTTTCATTCTTTAAGCAGCGTGCCATAATTGGCGATTGTGTGGCATGGAATCCACTAATTGCACCACATGCGATCGTGACAAATAAGAATGGAAAGATCGATTTCCCTGCCGGGTGCATATTGGCGAAAGAAATCTCAGGAATGGTGTATCCCTTTAAAATAATACCACCGATAATGCCAACACCCATGATTAAAAGAGCTGCGCCGAAAATCGGATAGATCTTTCCAATCACCTTGTCTACTGGCAAAACAGTTGCCAACAAATAATACGCGATGATAATACCCAAGAAGACAAACTTATTGATTCCCGTCATGTTTTCCAAGAGTCCTGCTGGTCCGTTGATAAACACAACACCGACCAAGATCAAAAGTAAAACCGAGAATACACGCATCACGTTCTTTGCGCTTGTACCTAAGTAACGTCCAACAATTTCTGCCATCGTATCCCCGCCATGTCGCATGGAAAGCATACCCGCGAAATAGTCATGAACAGCTCCCGCAAAGATGGAACCTAATACGATCCACAAAAATGCGATTGGTCCCCAAAGGGCTCCTGCGATTGCACCGAAGATCGGTCCAAGTCCGGCGATGTTCAAAAATTGAATCAGAAACGCCTTTTTCCATCCCATCTCCACAAAGTCAACGCCATCCGCTTTCGCGATCGCCGGCGTCTCTCTGTTTTCATCTACACCGTAAACTTTCTCAACAAATTTCCCGTAAACAAAATACCCAACTATCAATGCCACTACCGATAATAAAAATGATACCATTTGTCGTCCTCCTTTTTTAATTGATCTCAGTGTATCAAGAAACGAGGAAACGGTTTCCTGCCAATGGATGGAACGACAAAAAGAGAGGGTGAATCGTCAATTCACCCTCCCGAAATGCATTTGGCTGCCGCCAATTAAATTTGATAGTATTCCTTTAAGGCCTTCACCCGTGATCGGCTCACTGGAATTTCTTCGGTTTGCCCCGAAATCTTCAAGACATAGGTGTTGTTAAACCAAGGAATCATCTCCTCCACACGCGAAAGATTCACTAAGTAACTCCTGTGGCATCGGAAAAATCCATCCCCATGAAATCTTGCTTCCAATTGGGCCATGGTCGCATGCAATTCGTGGCGGTGATCCCCTTCAACCAAGAATACCGTTCCCTCTTCCGCAACAAAGTAGGCGATTTTTTCTAGAGGCATCAAAACAATTCGATCATTGACCCAAACGGAAATGCGCTTCACCCGAAACCCCTCGCGGCGAAAGGCTTCGATTTGTGCAAAGCGTTCCTCCACTTCATCTCGGCTCCCTACCCGTTCACGGATCCGATCCATCGCCTTTTGTATCCGTTCTTCCTCGAAGGGTTTCAAAACATAATCCATGGCATGATGTTCAAAAGCTTGCAGGGCATAATGATCAAAGGCTGTCGCAAACACAATCGCCAGCTCCGGCTTTTGCTGAATCAATTCTTCCGCTAAGCTTAATCCATCCAACTCAGGCATCTCAATATCCAAAAACACCACATCAGGATCGATGGTGGAAAAATTTTGCAAGGCGTCAACGGCATCGCAAAACTGCGCTTCCACCTTGACTCCCTCAATCTTATTTAAAATATATTGCAACTCATTCAAAGATGGTCGCTCATCATCAACCAACATGACTCGTATCACTCGTCATCCTCCTATCTGGAATTTGAAACGATATGGCTGTTCCTCTCCCCACTTCACTGCTCACGATCAAGGTTTCACCATAGATGCTTTTCAACCGTTCATTCACATTGTGGAGTCCAATCCCACCGCTTTTCTTCTTCTTGAGCAAATGATGCATTTCTTCCTCAGGAATGCCCACGCCATCATCCATCACCGTAAATACTATCTTTTGATCGACCCGATTGACCGATAGAACAACCGTTCCACCCTCTTTTTTCGGCAGCAAACCATGTTTGACCGCATTCTCCACCAAAGGCTGAAGAATCAACGGCGGAATTCTGCACTCAAGCCCTTCCTCCACATCGATTCGCACCTTCAGCCGAGACTGAAACCGCGCCGCCTCAATGGCCAGATAGGCTTCCATGGTGCGCACCTCTTCTCGTAAACTGATAAATGTTTCTTGGTGCCGAAAACTAGACCGTAAAAAATAGCTGAGTTCAACTAATAATTTTCGCGCGATTTCCGGATCTGTTCGCACCAATGACACAATGGTATTCAACGCATTGAATAAAAAATGAGGATGAATTTGTGCCTGAAGCCGCTTCAGCTCCGACTCCCTCAACATCTTTTTTTGATATTCGATTTCACTCAATTCGATTTGAGAAGAAAATAGGGTTCCCAAGCCTTTTGCCAATCCAATGTCTGACGGAGTAATGCCATTCTCAATTCTTTTATATAATTTCAGGGTGCCGATCAGCTGATCTTTCGCGAACAAAGGCACGACAATCGCAGATTTCAAACCGCAGCCCTTTTCCACGCAAGCGATGTCTTCACGATTCTGACCGATCTGCATCTTTCCCGTTTCCAGAACCCTACATGTCATATCCGTCGCAATCAAATTTCCGGAAATATGATGGTCAGCGCCGATGCCTACATGGGCCAACACCTCTTTTTTATTTGTAAAGGCAACCGCGCCCACTTGTGTCTTGGCTCGAATAATCTCCGCGGCTTGCATCGTGCTTTTTCGTGTGAACCCCTTTCGCAAAACCGGAAGGGTTTCCGTCGCGATATCCAATGCCAACTGTGCCTTCAACGCCCCCGCTTTTTCATGATCGTCATAGATCTGCTGCGAAGTCATCATAAATAAGGCAATGCCAATAGCATTCAAAACGGTCATCGGCAAGAAAATAACTTCCACCAAACGCAGCGCTTCAGAAAACGGGCGAGCAATCAACAAAATCAATCCCATCTGAATCACTTCTACACCTAATCCGACAAAAAAACCGTATACCCACGGCCGTGATTTTTTCTCTAGCCATGGCTTGGTCAGGCCGCCGATCAAGCCGCCCAATACCGTCGAAATCCCGCATGCAACTGCTGTCAATTCACCGCCGACCACTAAAAACATTCGATGAAATCCGGCAATGACTCCAGCTCCAAGCCCTACCCATGGACCGCCAAAAATACCCGCCGCTACCACCGGAATCGTTCTCGAATTGGCAATGCCGCCAGAAACCGGCGTCCCCCAATAGGTCATCAATACTCCTGCTAAACCAAAAGCGATCATAAAGATCAACTTCTGAATGGAGCGTGTTTTCTCCTGTACGATAAAATTCCGAAAGAGTTTCGTTTTCGAAAGAATAAATGCAAATAAAAAAATCAATCCTAATTTTTCAAACAATTCTTGACTGAGCAATCCAACCATTTCGCCACCGCCCTTTTCTCATATATACCGGAAAAAAGACAAATTGACAAGTCTTACTCCCCGCGATATCCTTCCCCGTACTGAATCAAGTCCGTCATAAGCACGGACAAAAATGCATCATACTCTTCCTTGCTCAAAATCGTTCCCACCGTCATCACACGTAAAGGAAGCTCTTCCTCTCCAACCCGCAAAGGCAGATTGATGTGTATGTAGGAATTCAAAACGAATCCTTCGCGTTTATAAAATTTCATTCTGCGAACCGCAATCGTGTCGATTGGCGGATCGATCTCGAGAATCAATCGTCCCGGTTCTTGTTTTAACCATGACAGCACAGTCGTTCCGATTCCCCGCCCCTTGAATGCTTCTCCAATTGCGAGATACTCAGCAAAAAGAAATGGCGGCAGCATCCAATAGAAAAGAATGCCCGCCACATGATCCTCCTGTAAAATCGCCATACAGTAATAGCGGTCGTCTTCAAGCGCACGTCTCTGATCCGGGAGCAGTCTCCGCTCCCCGGAAGGAAAGTTCGATTGGTATATCTCCCAACACGCTTCCCAGCAGCAATCTTCCGTTGTTGTCATTCGATGAAATCTCATGATGTCTTTCCCTCCACAATCGTTTTTCTACCAGGAATCATACGATTGATTCCCAAGGCAATGACAATGCCGATCAAGGTATCCAACACTCGATTCGCTGCATATACAACTGCCGTCACTTCTTTTAAATTCGTTGTGATCGCAATCAGCACAATGCAGGCAATCGCCACTGAGCTCTGTTTCCCAAAGTGATTGCACAACGCAATAACCATAACAATGCCCAACCCTGTGGCATACCAAACCGGACCAAATACCAGATAAACACCCAGACCAACTAAGCCCCCCAAGATAGTGCCAATCATCCGGTCGCGACCCACGCGAAAAGAATGCACAACCGAGCGCTGCATGCAGATCACCGCCGCAATGCAGGCATAAAACGGATAGGGTCGATCCAGCAATTGAAACAAGAAAATGCATAAACTGACCGCCAAAGCTGTTTTTATATTCCGTAAACCAATTTTCATTCCGCGCCTCGCTTTCGTGTCCCCTATACTTTACCACAAATTGATTCACGATCAATATCAAGTTCGATCCGCCTATACGATAACAACCTAAAGTTGGTTGTCAAACTTATGAAACTTAATACAGCATCAAAAATCAAACTAGGAAATCCGACACAGAGAACACTTCATCCGCATCTTCCCGAATGAAGCATCTCCGCTTCATCTGATTGGTGCACTTCTAATGGAAAACGATCATTCCTTTTCACCAGATTCTACTCAACAAAACAAAAAGCCTTGAAAGCTCAATCTAGTTGAGCTTTCAAGGCTTTTGAATGCGTATCGTGTATTTTCCTTTACTTGTTTTATAACTAGTCTAATAAATACTCATTTCCATTTAGATAATCAAATAATGGCTGTAAAAATTCTTCCAAATTTGTACAGTATTGTTTTCCCCCAATCACAATGATCTTCCTGCCATTAATTTCGTCATAGTATTTTGCTTGATTTTTTTCCCCACTGAAAGCGGGTTCCGGTACTGGCAAAGTAGCATTGGTATGTAATATATTTAATATTTCATCGGAAGATACGATTTCTTTTATTTGTAGTTCACTAAGAATTATATTGTCGTTATAGAGTTTTATCTCCATTAAATCAACCAGTTCTTGTTCTTTGTAAGTTTTCCTTCCATTGCCGTTAATGAAAAAACCCACACCGTCTTTCGTGATTTTTCCCCATTCAGTTCCTTCAATGACGATTTCAACTCCACTTGCTAGTGTTATTTCGCATTGTGTGCTTCGGCTAAAACTGTTTATAAGATTTACTATTTGATGATCTTCATATATTTGATATGATTGGTAACTAAAAAATATCACGATCATACTTATAATTACTAGACTTTTTATTTGTATTCTTTTCATTTTAACACCTCGTTATATTCCTGCCCCAATACAATAACCAAAGGCAACTTACTTATTCCAGACGTCATAATCGCCTTTACATGTTCTGCTTCCAGATTAGATTTCAAATTTTGTAGGATAACCATTTAATTCTAATGCTATTTTACCATATAAATATCCTTTATTTGCAATCATCAACTTACAATATTCTTACATCTGCCTGGATCAAACAATCGGAAAGAAGCATGGTAATTAATCACCCGCTATTCATCCCGCATATCAAGAAAACGCTCTTCATAGAATGGGATTTGGATCTAGGAGCCAAGAGGCATGGTTCTGGGCATAAAAAAACCCCAGAAATAAACCAGTCTTTCAACTGAGATTCCTGGGATTTTATTTTGCTTCTATTTAGACTTCTTACAACTGAGTATCTCTTCAGTTCCCTTACTCTACCGTCACACTCTTCGCCAAGTTTCTCGGCTTATCGACGTCGTTCCCTCTTTCAATAGATGTGTAGTACGCCAACAACTGCATCGGAAGCACACTCAAAATTGGCGTCAGCATGGAGTTTGTCTTTGGCAAACGAATCACCACATCGGCAATATCCTCCACCTGCTGCGCGTCTTCCTGCACAATGGCAACTACATAAGCACCGCGCGCCTTGACCTCTTTCATATTGGAAAGGGTCTTCTCGTAGACATGCTCCTGTGTCGCCAAACAGATCACCAATGTTCCCTCTTCAATCAAGGCAATGGTGCCATGTTTCATCTCGCCGGCTGCAATGGCAAATGAATTGATATAAGAAATCTCCTTCAACTTCAAAGAGCCTTCCAAGGCAATATCCGAATCCATTCCGCGACCTAAAAAAAGTACCTTGTCCTTATGAAAATGCTGATTGGCTAAATTTGATATTTCATCTTTCGAATTCAATACTTCCTGAATCTGATCCGGCAAGGCTTTCAACTCACCAATCACATGGGCAATTTCAACCGAACTCATAGACTCTCGCAATTCCGCGAATCGCAAAGCCATCAACTGGAACGCCATCAATTGCGTCGTAAAGGCTTTTGTGGATGCCACGGCAATTTCAGGACCCGCCCAGGTATACATCACATCGTCAGATTCCCGCGCAACCGAGCTTCCAACCACGTTGCAGATCGCCAATACCCGCGCCCCTCTGCGTTTCGCTTCACGCAGGGCAGCCAAGGTATCCAGGGTTTCTCCCGACTGGCTGACGGCAATGAACAGCGTCTGCTCATCCACGAAGAGGTCTCGATATCGAAACTCGCTGGCTACATCGACCGTCACCGGAATCCTTGCATAGCGCTCGATTAGAGCCTTCCCGATCAGTCCCGCATGATAAGCGGTTCCACAGGCGACGATCACAACCTGATTCACCTTCGCCAAATCCTCTTTGGTCATGGTTAACCCTTCAAGATTCAGATTCCCTTCCTCAGAAAGACGTTGATTCAAGGTCTCTCGCACACCTGCTGGCTGTTCTTCAATTTCCTTGAGCATAAAATGCGGATAGCCTTCCTTTTCCGCAGAAGCCAAATCCCAATTCACATGAAAAACTTCCCGCTCGACCGGACGGTCAAACTCATCAAAGATTAAAATCTCATCTTGTTTGAGGTCTACCAGCTCCCCATTTTCCAAGAAATACACATCGCGCGTATACTTCAAAATTGCCGGGATGTCGGAGGCGATAAAGCTTTCATTTTCTCCCTTTCCGACAATCAGAGGGCTGTCTTTTCTCACTGCAATCAAGCGGTCCGGTTCGTCTTGGCTCATAACGGCAATCGCATAAGCCCCTTGCAGACGAGCCGTCGCCTTTTGTACAGCAACTTTCAGATCACCTTCATAATAATGCGCAATCAAATGCGCAATTACTTCAGAATCTGTTTCTGATCGAAATTCGATCTTGTGGGTTTCTTGGAGCCATTGCTTGATGTCCATATAATTCTCGATGATCCCGTTGTGCACAACGGCGATCTCCTCGGTTCCATTGGTATGGGGATGTGAGTTTTGATCCGATGGCGCTCCGTGAGTCGCCCACCTTGTGTGTCCGATTCCCATCTGTCCTTGGATCGGTGAATGCTCAATCACACCGGCAAGATTTGCCAAGCGTCCGGCGCGTTTCTCCACCCGAATCTGTTGATCCGCAAAGATCGCTACCCCCGCTGAATCATATCCCCGATATTCCAATCGGCTCAACCCTTCCAATAAAACCTCTGTTGCTTGCTTGTTTCCAATATACCCTACGATTCCGCACATTTTGTATTTTTCCTCCAGTCCAAAATTTTGTGGGCCGGACAGCTGTCTTTTTTCCCTGCTATTGTCCTCAAAATCACTTCCGAGATTTGTCGCAGTTCTATAGATGAAAAAACAGAAAACACCCCGAGGTACCCGCCGAAATTCGAATGTCCTCGTCCTCGTCAACATCAATACGATGTTCAGGCGCTTTGTTTGAGTGTATAACTCTCCTACTTCATGAATCCCTCCTTTATAAAAAAATGGAGATCCGAAGATCTCCATCTATTGTACTATTTTCCCAGTCGTGTTTCAATGAGTTTTACCAGATCCGACGCCATTTTTCGCATTTCGATCTCATCCTTGCCTTCCAACATCACTCGAACCAAAGGTTCCGTTCCGGATGGCCGGATCACAACGCGTCCTTCCCCATGGAAGTGCGCTTCAATCTCAGCAATGCGCTTCGCAACTTCCTCATCTTCCATATATCCATGCTTGTTCTGATTGCTTACGGTTGCATTTAAGAGCACCTGTGGATACTTGGTCAATGAATTCGCCAATTCCGAAGCTGTTTTTCCTGACTTCACAATCGCTTCCGATAGTTTGATCGCCGACAGCAGACCGTCACCCGTGGTGTTATGCTCAAGGAAGATTATATGACCGGACTGCTCGCCGCCCAATGCATAATCGCCTGCCCGCATTTCTTCCAAGACATATCGGTCGCCTACCTTGGTTTGAACAAAATCGATGCCTTCATCCGCCAAAAAACGATTCAGACCTAAATTCGCCATAATCGTCCCGACAACCATATTATTCTTTAAAGTTCCCTGCTGTTTCATCGCCCGCGCACAAATTGCCAGCACATGATCACCATCAATCATATTCCCATGCTCGTCTACCGCTTTCAGCCGATCCGCATCACCATCAAAAGCAAGACCAAAATCAGCGCCCGATTCCAACACCAGCTCTTGCAAACCTTCCGGATGCGTCGATCCGCACTCCACATTGATGTTCAATCCATTGGGCGAATGATTGATGACCGTTATTTCTGCTCCTAACCGCTCGAAGATTGCCGGTGCCGCTTGATAGCTCGCTCCATTTGCGCAATCCAGTACGATCTTAACCCCTTTTAGTGAAACCTCGGTCGCATTCGTTAAGAAATCAAGGTATTCCCCTACTCCATTTCTCACCATAATACGCTGTCCTACATCTCGCCCGGTTGGACGATACGCAATACCCTCATCGCTGGCAATAATTGCCTCGATCTCATCTTCCATTTCATCGGTAAGCTTGAATCCATCGCGATTAAAAAATTTAATTCCGTTGAATTCAACAGGATTATGGGAGGCCGAGATCACAACGCCGGCATCCGCTTCATATTTGCGAGTCAAATGCGAAACTGCAGGCGTTGGCACTACGCCAACACACAAAGCATCAGACCCGACTGAACAGATTCCCGCCACAAGTGCCGCTTCCAATAAATCACAGGATCGACGCGTGTCCATCCCAACAATAACTTTTCCTTGTTTTACACCCTTGGTAATGACGTAAGTCGCCACGCGTCCCAATTGAAATGCCAATTCTGGTGTCAATTCAGAATTTGCCACGCCACGAACGCCGTCTGTTCCAAATAATCTTGCCATACTAGTTCCTCCTTGGAGTCATAATCAATTTTATTAATATTCCTAGCGCTAAAACCAGAAAAAATGGAATCAGCCAAAATCCAACGGCAGCACCGCTGCGCTGGGTGATCGTTCCCACTAAAAATTCGCCCGCCATTCGTACGATTGCCGCCACCATATTCACAGCCCCAATCACGCGCATCGAGTTGTCGGGGAATTGCTCAGTAATCACCAACATCAAGGTCGGGATGCAGATCGAAGCAAACAATCCGGACAAAGCAATCATAAATGCGCCGATCCCGGGAATCAGCAAACCAATCGCAATACTGACAATCATAAGCCCAATAAACCAGGCTGAAATCTTTTTATAGGAAAAATGATCAATAAAGAAACTCCCCGCGAGGCGACCGATTGTCAAAAAGACAAAAAATAATGCCGCCGTCTTTGAAGCATTCACCTGGGGCATGGACAAAGCAAATTCCATATAATTGGGAAACCAATTGATCAATGCCAGTTCCGCTGTCAGATAAAAACCAAACACCCCTGCCAACATCCAAAACGTTGTTTCTTTCCAGAATCCGTGACCGGCGCTTGCCTGCCTTGCCGCATGATCCGAAATAGGGAATTTCGTCACTACCAGCAGAAGAATCGCCGCCGCGAACATCATTCCAATCATCAGATATGCATTCTGCCATCCGGCTTTCGGAATCAAATTCCCCATCCAAAGCAAGGCAATACTTGCTCCAACCCCGTAGACAAAATGAATAATCGACATGGCTCTGCCCGGCCGCTTCAATCCCAAAGCCGGCACCGCCGTATTGACCGCAACCGCAATGGAAGATGCCCCCAGTCCAGTAAAGGCGTAAAATATGACAAACCCAATTGAACTCGATACCCATTGCAGTCCCAAAATTGCAACCCCGTAAAAGCCGAGGCTTACGATTGCAAGTCCTTTATTTCCAATCCGCGCACAAAGTTCACCGGCAATCAAACTGGATACCAACATTACAGCGCTTAAAAGTCCATTTACTCCGCCCATAAAAGTGTCGCTTAGGGCAAAGGTTGATTTGAATTGCGGAAGAAAAACACCCCTTGTGCCATTCACAAAAGAGTGTACAAAGAATGCAAAAGCAATGGCATAAAATGCCAGTTTAGTCGATTTTTTCACGAATGATTCCTTTCTGCACAAGGGTGAAAATTCCCAAGCAGACCACTAAGGAAAAAGGAATGATATACATGGCGATCCGTATGCCAAAGTGATCGCTGATTCTTCCGATAATAATATGCATGACAAATACGATTGAACCGGTAAACCCGGTAATATATCCAACAGCACGCTGGGTCTGGTTCTTGATCACATAACCGATGGAAATCAGCATCGTTGGATAATTGATCGAGAAAAACAACCCCGACAGCGGCAATAGCCATACCCCGTTTCGCCCCAACGACAATCCAAGCGTCACCATCAAAATCGCAACGGCTTGCGTGAATTGCACCATATGAAAATGATCGTACTTCTCAAGATATCGGCTGCCGATTACTCTCCCAATAGAGATGTTAATTAAAAAACCTGCAGCAAGAATCGCTGCAAATCCCGTATCAATTTGAAACGCCTGATCATAATAATGAATGCTCCACACAATCATGCCGCTTTCCGCCGATACAAAGAAACCAAAAATCACGATATATGTATATAAAATCGATTGCTTTAGTAACGCATGATTGCCGCCCTTTGATTCGCTCTTCGGAATCCAGGGATATTCGCTTTTTCGATTCACCGCCAAGCCGATCAACATGGCAACTACGGTGACATAATACATGATTTTCCAGTCGATCCCCGTACGCAACACCCAGCCAAGCGTAACTGTAATGCTTGAAGCCACAATGCCGTACATACAGTGCGTCCAATTCATATAATACGCATGATTGGTAATAGGCAACTGCGGAATAATGGTGTTGATTGCATATAAAACAACCGCGCCTCCGATACTCAGCAAGATGTAAAAAAATAGTATCATCGGATAGTTCGTTGCAAATCGCAAAACCATGACCGCTATGATCTGAACCACAAATCCGCTACGGATCAGAATTCGGTATCCGCTCCGTTCTGCAATCATCGCGGCAATCGGCATAGAAATCATAAATGAGAGGCTGGACACAGAACTAATCAAGCCCAATTGCGTATCAGTCACCTGATAAGCGGTCTTAATAAACGGCAAAAACACACCGCGTGTACTATCTGTTACTGCAAATAAACACATGAAGAAAAAACTAAGATAGATAAGTCTACGTTCCTGCTCTTTCATACACCCCTCCTACAATAGTTGAATTATAGCATACCTCATAAAAAAAATCACCCGGCGAATGCCGGATGATTCCTAAATCCATTGACGTTGAAAGCCGTTGCCTTCCACTTCGGTTGCCTCAGTAACTGCCATAAAAGCATTTTCATCTTTTTGCCTGACTATTTCACGTAAAGCGCCCATTTGCGTATTGGTTATGGTCGTGTAAATCACGGTTTTTTCTTCCCGTGAATATCCACCATTTCCTTTCAGAAATGTCGATCCACGATTCAACTCCAGATGAATCGACTGAGCAATCGCATCTGTTTCATCTGAAATGATCATCACGGTCTTCTCACGATTTGTTCCCTTTCGCACGCGATCCATCACTTGATAGGATACGAATAAAGCGACAAGAGTGTACATGGCCGAACGAAGATCGAAAACGATAGAGGAAACGAGAATCAAGATCCCATTCAATCCCATCAAAACCGTTCCGATTTCCATATTTCGCTTCTTCTTAATGATTGCAGCAATAATATCAAATCCGCCTTGGCTCATCTTATGTCGGAAAAGCAGCCCCATCCCGATTCCATTGATCGCGCCGCCAATAATCGCCATCAGCAATGGATCTTCAATTTGCACCGACCCGCGAAGCGGGTTAGTCAAACTTAGCAGCAAGGAGAACAGCGTAACCGAAATAATTGTATTACGTATAAATTCTCCATCAATCTTCCTTGCGCCAATCAAGAATAACGGAAGGTTCAAAACAAAAACTGTGACCGCAGTCGGAATCTGAAACAGATACTCCAAAAGAATGGAAATACCGCTCAACCCGCCGCTGAGAAAATGATTGGGAATATAAAACATATTAAAAGCGATGGCGCAAATCAGATTTGCACTCACTTGAATACCGACATGAATGAGCACTGGTGGAACCGTAATTTTTTTGTGAGTGAGTTGCTTGGCAGCAATCATAATTTCTCCTTTTTTCATGTTTTTCAATCTCATTATACAGGCTTCATCTACAAATTCAACCGTTGATTTTCAGAATTTCCCGTTGCAAGATTCGAAAAAAATCTTGCAGATAAACGCTCCCTTTGCCAATCGTTTTCCCAAGGTTTTTCTTCCTAATTCCAGGAAATAAATCAAGAAAACAATCACACTGCTCCAATGTTGTTACGAAATGTTCATACTTAAAATTCATTTCCGAATTATTTCTTGCATTTTCAAGCTAAATTTGCACGAAATGAAACTCTTCTTGCATTTCTGATTCATTTCTCTCATTTTCTGTCTGAACTAGCTGTATTTTTCTTCATTCCTTGATATAATCAGGAAAGAAGACTTAGAAAGAAGGGAAAATGATGAATCAATACGGTTACATCAAAACAGCAGTCGCATCACCAAAACTTCATGTTGCCGATCCCATCTACAATGCAGAAGAAATCATTCGATGCGCAGCTGAAGCCGACAAAAATCACGCGCAAGTTCTAGTATTCCCAGAACTGTCAATAACCGGTTATACCTGCGCTGATTTATTTCAACAAGACGCCTTATTAGAGGCTGCCTTGACAGCCCTGCAAAAAATCTGTTCCGCATCGGAAGCGTTGGATCTTGTTCTCTTGGTAGGAATTCCGCTTCGTATCCGAAATGAGCTGTATAATTGCAGCGCCCTCATTCAGCATGGCCATATCTTGGGTGTTGTTCCGAAAACATATTTGCCGAATTATCGAGAGTTTTATGAAAAACGTTGGTTCCATACGAGCAAGAAAATTGTCGATCTGGTCCATACCATCACAATCTTTGAGGAAGAGGTCCCGTTTGGAACCCTCTTATTTACCTCGGCCGATCTTCATTTCACCCTTGGAATCGAAATTTGCGAGGATCTTTGGTCGCCGATGGCGCCAAGCATTCAACATGCCTTAAACGGGGCTCATATCATTGCCAACCTATCTGCGAGCAATGCCTTAACATCAAAAACTGAGTATCGCCATCAACTGGTCAGCCAGCAAAGCGATAAGCTTGCCTGCGGATATCTGTACGCCTCTGCCGGCGTCCACGAATCCACAACCGATCTCGTCTTTGACGGCGACTTGATGATCTATGAAAATGGCACCTGCCTTCAGGAGGGCACGCGTTTCTGCCGAACCAGCCAGGTGATTTACGGGGATATTGATATTCAGCGCCTCAGTGCCGAGAGAAAAATGAACAATACCTTCTCCGACGCTTCAACAATCAACGAGCATTATCAATTTGTCGAATTATGTCCCTTCCGCCACCGCTCCAAATCGTTGGATCGAACCATTGAACGAAATCCGTTTATACCAAACAATCCGATGGTGGTGAAAAAACGCTGCGAGGAGATCTTCCAAATTCAAGCGGCGGGGCTCGCAAAGCGAATGGAACATACTGGATTGGAAAAGATTGTAATCGGCATTTCTGGCGGCCTGGACTCCACCCTAGCCTTGCTTGTTGCCGTGGAAGTCTTTGATCTGCTGGAAATCCCAAGAGAAAATATCGTCGCTGTAACCATGCCTGGTTTTGGCACTTCTGACGATACCCTAAAGAACGCGCACACTCTCATGAAAGAACTGGATGTCTCCGTTCGTGAAATCTCCATCCGTGCGGCCACAGAGCTTCACCTGAAAGATATCGGCCACTCCATTGATGCCCGTGACGTCACCTACGAAAACGCGCAGGCAAGAGAACGGACGCAAATCCTCATGGATCTTTCCAATCAGCAGCGTGCGTTGGTTTTGGGTACCGGAGACTTATCGGAGATCGCTCTCGGGTGGAGCACCTATAATGGGGACCATATGTCCATGTACAATGTAAATGGCAGCATCCCCAAAACCCTCGTTCGATTTTTGGTGTCTTGGCGATCGGAAACAGCAACCGATCCAAAAACCAAAAAGGTGTTGGCGGATATTGCCGCCGCACCGATCAGTCCTGAGCTGCTTCCGCCTGATGAGGACGGAAAAATTGCGCAAAAAACGGAAAGCTTGATTGGTCCTTATGAACTCCATGATTTTTTCTTGTTCTATGTGATCAAATACGGTACACATCCGGAAAAGCTTTGGTATATGGCTTGCAAAGCCTATCAAGACCAATACTCAAAAAAAGAAATTCTTCACTGGTTAAAAACCTTCTATCGAAGATTCTTTATGGCACAATACAAACGCTCCTGCATGCCTGACGGACCCAAAGTAGGGACTGTCAGCTTATCTCCCAGGGGCGATTGGAGGATGCCAAGTGATGCAAGCGGCCGGATCTGGCAAGAAATCTTGTCTGAACTAGAAGCGAACTTGGAATAGAATTATGCGATTGCCAAAGAAAAAATCAACTTTAGTATTTGGTATTATCGGTGCCGTTTTGGCACTGATTTTACTTTCAAACATCTTTCTGTTTCGAGGGTTTCGCACAGAGGATATTCAGCGCGTGCTTGCTGAGTTTGGGCCCTGGGCGCCGGTCGTTTATTTGATCCTTTTCACCATCGTTCCCCTCACCTTTTTTCCAGATTCTATTCTAGCCATGGCTGGGGGAATTGCCTTTGGCGTGAAAAACGGATTTCTATTAGCCCTTGCCGGAGCTATTTTAGGTTCCAGTTTGGCTTTTTTTCTAACCCGCACCTTTGGCCGAAAGTATCTGAAAAAGTATTTGGAAAAAAAAGAAGGGATCTCCACCCTGTCCGAACAAATCGAAAGAAAGGGATTTATCGTTATTCTGTTATTGCGCTTGACACCCATCCCCTTCGATATCATCAGTTACGCCGCCGGTCTTTCCAGCGTCCAGTATCGAGATTTTTTCGCTGCAACACTATTGGGTGCAATTCCCGCCATGTTTTCCTATGTCAATTTTGGCGATAAGATCACCGCGGTGGGAAGCCAAGACTTCTATTTGTCCATCGGTTTAATGGCCTTGCTTTTACTGATTGGAGTCATCATTCGATGGAAAATCGATTTTAATAAAATCGGAAATAAAAAAACGTAAAAAAACAGGGAAGCTTCTTTCGAAGTTTCCCTGTTTGCGTTATTCGCTCAAATATGGATCCTCTGTGTCTAAGAAAAACACCGAATGCAATTGATTCCCTGTATGGGCACCAATCACTACCCCTAATTCTCGAGCTGCCAGTATCTTGCCGTTAAACTTTTCCGCCACCATACTCTGCATCTTCTCAGATTCATCCTTCACATCCGGCGAATAGACAAAAGCGAATTCCGCTTTGTCATGACCTGCACCGTTGACGCTAAAGGTTTCAACTATTTTTTTCAACAATTTCTTTCGGCCCCGAACCTGATCAAGCTTCTCCAACTTTCCTTCCTTCGTCATATGAAGAATCGGAATGACATTCAGCATCGCGCCCATAACCGCCGACGCCTTGCTGAGGCGACCGCCTCGATACAGATAGTCCAAATTGCCCACACTGAATATATGTTGAATATGATCCACATAAAAATAAACAGCCTCTTCCACCTTAGCCTTTGTCGCGCCATTTTCCATCAATTGAATGGCTTTCATCACGATCAACCCTTCTCCCAGAGTCGCAGATTTCGAATCAATAATCGTTATTTCGAAATCCGGATACTCCTCCTTGATTTGCTCGGCAACCATGACTCCAGTTTGATAGGTTCCAGACAAACCGGAAGAAAAAGCAATGTATAAGACAGGATCACCAATCTCCGCCAATTCCCGAAAATATGCAACAAATTTGTTCATCGGGATTTGAGCAGTTTTGGCAACTTCTCCATCCGCCAGGCTTTGATAAAACTCATCCAGATCAACAGTCCGATCCGCATGCTCATCCCCTCGCCAGTTCACCATCAAGGGCAGTACCTTTACATCATGCTCTTTAATAAATAATTCCGGTAAATCTGCTGCACTATCTGTAATAATTCGATATGACATATTCGTACTCCTTTCATCAATAGTCTTCTTTATTATACCTGATTTTCCTGGATCTTGTAAAAAGAAAAAAACATAAAGAAAATAATAAGGTTTTTCCAAAAAAAAAGATGCCCGATTGGGCATCTTCTTAATCTTCCAATTGAATCGTATTTGCAAGGTATGCTTCAACCTCGGAAGCAGTCGGCAAATTCATTACCGTTTCTGCAACGGTCTTCATCTCTTCCTGGCTCAATTGCGCAATAATCCAACGCGCATTCAAGACAGAGATTGGACTCATGGAGAACTCGTCAAGTCCCATGCCCAAAAGCACTGGAATCAATCGCGGATCTCCCGCTACCTCCCCGCACATGCCAACCCAAATTCCTTCTTTGTGTCCGGCTTGGATCACCATGTTCACCAAACGCAACAAAGCAGGATGACAAGGATTATAAAGATGTGCGATCTTTTCATTCATGCGATCTACCGCTGTTGTGTATTGGATCAAATCATTGGTTCCAATACTGAAGAAATCAACTTCCTTTGCAAGAAGATCTGCAATGACTGCAGTTGCTGGAATCTCAATCATGATCCCGATTTCCATCTTCTCATCAAATGTAATTCCTTCTTCACGGAGTTTCACTCTTTCTTCCTCAACGATTGCTTTCGCATCTCGCAATTCTTCAACACTTGAAATCATCGGGAACATAACCTTTAGATTTCCAAATGCGCTGGCGCGCAATAATGCGCGAAGCTGCGTTCTGAAAATATCATCGCGATCTAAGCATAAACGAATCGCGCGATAACCCAAGAAAGGATTCATCTCTTCAGGCAACGGCAAATAGTCCAGCTTTTTGTCTCCGCCGATGTCGAGTGTACGAATAACAACCGGCTTGCCCTCTAAACCCGCAACAACTTTTTTATACGCATCGAATTGTTCTTCTTCCGTTGGAAGACTGTTTCGATCCATGTAAAGAAATTCGCTTCGGTAAAGACCAACGCCTTGCGCATCATTTCGCAAAACTGAATCCAAATCCTCTGGTGTGCCGATATTGGCTGCCAGCTCGACGTGGATGCCATCTTTGGAAACACTTTCCTTACCTACCAAAGTTGAAAGGCGAGTTCGGAATGCATCGTATTTTTCTCGCTCTGCTTTAAATTCCGCGATTTTCTCTTCATTCGGATTAACAAAGATAACACCTTCGTCTCCGTTAAAGGCAATCACATCACCCGTTGCAACTTGAGATAATACATTTCCTGTTCCTACAACAGCTGGAATTTCCAAAGTTCGAGCCATAATCGCAGAATGTGATGTACGTCCGCCAATCTCCGTTACAAAACCCAATACCATTTCCTTATCCATTGCCGCTGTATCAGATGGTGTCAAATCGTTCGCAACAATAACCACTTTGCTATCAAGATTTGAAAAATCGACCATGTCGATTCCCAACAGATTCTTGGTCACTCGGCCTGCTACGTCCTTTAGATCCGCTGCACGTTCTTTCAGGTATTCATCTTCCATCATCTCAAACATTTGAATAAATGGCGCCACTACCTGCTCAATCGCGTATTCAGCATTGATTTTCTCGTTGTTGATTTTATTCTCAACTTGACCAAACACTTCCGGATCATCCAAAACCATTTGGTGCGCTTCAAAGATTTTTGCTTCTTCTTCACCCATTTTCACCAAGGCAATGTCATACAATGCTTGAATTTGAGTACGGCTCTTTTCAATCGCTGATTGCAAATTCAGAATTTCTGTTTCCGAGCTGTCAATCGTTTTCTTTGCGATTTCAATTTCTTCCTCTTTTTTAACAAGCACCGTCCCTACGACAATACCAGGAGATGCTCCAATCCCTTTAACCATCATTGTCCCCCTGAGTAAAACCAAATCAAATTACGCTTATTCGCCAAATCCAGTTTCGATCAATGCCGCTAGCGCTTTTACTGCTTCTTCTTCGCCTTCGCCGTTCGCACGAACAATGATTTCATCACCCTTCATAGCGCCCATGCTCAAGATACCCATGATACTTTTTGCATTATACTCTGTTCCGTCTTTTTCTACTGTTACATCACACGCGTAGCTAGACGCCTCTTTTACAAACATACTAGCAGGACGAGCGTGAAGACCTGTTGCGTTAATCAAAATTACACTTGCTTCTTTCATTAATAATTCCTCCCATTCAGTATTCTCTACCAATATATCATACATAATTATTCTTCGTAAATACTCTTTTTCAAAGCAAACGTTTACCAAATATAATATTTATAAAATGTTCACTCTACTTTCCTGATTTTCCCTAAAACATCATCATTTGTTTCGCGCTTCGGCGTTTGCCTTTGATGGATTCCCCCGCCATTGGGATCCGATCTTTTCTAAATTTCTCCGCTCCAACCAGTAAAGAGTCTTCCAATTTTTCTACCATGGTCATCTTGTTCCCCTTATTTATCCGAAGAACTTGCACACCCACCGTGTTTCGCGTCATCTTTGGATTAACCAAGGACGTATTAAAGACCATCGCTCGAGCCTCTGGTCCATGATCACGATAGACAACCAGATCCAGCTCCTCGTCCACCCGCTGCAGCCAGATCAGCGACGTTCGATCACTATAGGCTTTCACTAATTTTCGGCGATTGTTGACGGTCTGATAACTTTCCATCGGTACCTTGGCAATCTTTCCCGATTCATAGGCAAATAGCATAAATCCTTGATATTTACCCGGCAAGATTGTATAAAGGGCAAATTCACCCTTATCAAATTCCAGAAGACTCGGCAGATATTCGCCCATGGCGCTTGCCTTGGTATCCGCCAACTCATGCAATCGCAATTTATAGACCTTGGTTTTATTGGTGAAGATAAGAAGTTCATTGACATTTCTCGTCACGAATTCTTGAGCGATTTGATCATCTTCCTTCAATTTTTGATCGCTTGCCATGCGAAGGGATTGCGGCGTGATCTTCTTGACATATCCTTGTTCCGTAACAAAGACATTAACATCATAATCGGAGATGGTTTCCTCGATCTTCGCCTCCAAGATTTTCGTCTTCTCGACCAGGGTTGTTCTTCGCTCCGACCCGTACGATTTGGTAACCCGCTCCAATTCTTTGGTAATCCTTGTCTTTAGTCGTCTTTCCGACTTTAAAGTCTTGTCGATCTCGTCAATAGCTTCCGTCAGTTGAAAAATCTCTTGGGTTCGATTCAATAAATACTCTTGGTTCAATTGGCGCAAACGGATATCTGCAACGTAATTCGCTTGCAATTCATCAATCCGAAAGGCCTGCATCAAACGTGGAATGACCTCCGCCTCAACTTCAGTTTCTCGAATAATGCGAATCGCTTGATCAATATCCAGCAAAATCCGCTCCAAGCCCTGCAAGAGATGAAGTTTTTCCGCTTTTTTCCCCCGCTCGAATTGAAGCTGACGTTTCATGCATCCAATTCGGAATTGAATCCACTCGGTTAAAATTTCCTTAACGCCCATCACGCGTGGTTTCCCATTGATCAATAGATTGAAATTGCACGAAAAACTGTCTTCCAATGGAGTGTAACGATACAATTGCTGCACGATCTCTTCCACATTGGCGCCACGCTTCAAATCGATGGCGATACAAAGTCCCTTTAGATCCATTTCATCGCGGACATCTGAAACGCCTTTGATCTTATTGCTTTTCACCAAATCGATCGTCTTGTCTATAATCGCCTCGACCGTCGTTGTATAGGGAATTTCCGTAATTTCAATGCGTTTCCCATCTTTCGAAATTCCCCACTTGCCTCTTAGCCTTACCCCGCCCCGGCCAGTGCGATAGATCTCTTCCAGCTCGTTGCGGTCATAGAGCAACTCGCCACCGGTTGAAAAGTCTGGTGCGATCAGGGTGTCGCTGATCACATGCTTGGGATCCTTCATCAAAGCCATGGTCGTTTCGCAGACTTCCTTGAGGTTGAAACTTGGAATATTGCTCGCCATTCCAACCGCAATCCCACGGTTCGCATTGACCAAGAGATTGGGATACGTTGTTGGCAATAAGACCGGTTCCTTCATCTGTCCGTCATAGTTGTCAACAAAATCAACCGAGTCCTTATCAATATCCTTAAAAAGCTCCGCCGCGATCCCCGCCAACTTTACTTCCGTGTACCGGCTTGCGGCAAATGCCATATCCCGGGAAGAATGCTTGCCGAAGTTGCCCTTGGAATCCACGTACGGGTGCAAGAGCGCGTCATAGCCCCTCGTCAATCGCACCATGGTTTCATAAATCGCCGCATCTCCATGGGGATTCAATTTCATGGTTGTTCCTACCACATTGGCTGATTTTGTGCGATGCCCCTTTAATAATCTCATCTGATACATCGTATAAAGCAGTTTTCGATGGGAGGGCTTGAATCCATCGATTTCCGGGATTGCCCGCGAAACGATGACACTCATCGCATAGGGCATATAGTTTTTCAATAATGTATCCGATATTTTTTGTTGCTCTATATATGACTTCATGCTTGTCCTCCTAGCTGATATCGATTAATTCTAAATATCGGTCACCATGGGTTTCGATATAACTCTTGCGCCCGGCAAGATCCTCTCCCAATAGCATCTGAAAATACGACTCGGTCTTTTCCAGGTCTTCCGGCATCACTTGAATCAAACGACGACTGTCAGGATTCATCGTTGTCTGCCACATCATCTCCGGTTCGTTTTCACCCAAACCTTTTGAACGCTGCAGGATGTACTTTTCATCCGACAACGCTTTGATGACTTCCTGCTTTTCTTTTTCATTGTATGCAAAATATGTTTTGTGTTTCGTCTCAATCTCAAAAAGCGGCGTTTCCGCAATAAAGATTTTCCCCTCTTGAATCAGGGTCGGCGCCAATCGATAAAACATCGCCAAGATCAGGGTTCGAATTTGATACCCGTCCACATCGGCATCGGTACAAAGAATAATCTTATTCCAATTCAATTGCTCCAAGTCAAAGGATGCCAACTCTTTATTGTGTTTGGACTGAATCTCGATCCCACACCCCAATACCTTCAGCAAATCCATGATGATATCACTCTTAAAGATTTTATTGTAATCCGCTTTCAAGCAATTCAGGATCTTTCCCCTAACCGGCATCAAGGCTTGAAATTCCGCGCTTCTCGCCTGCTTCGTCGCTCCCAGCGCCGAGTCCCCTTCCACAATGAAGAGTTCGCGTTTTTCAACATCTTTTGTCCGGCAATTGACGAATTTCTTCACACGATTATTCATGTCGACAGCACCGGACAATTTTTTTCGAATATTTTTCCGCGTGGTCTCCGCCCGCTCCCGGCTTCGCTTGTTTACCAATACCTGCGCAACGATCTTTTCGGCATCCAAAGGAGTTTCAATAAAATAAATCTCCAATTGCTCTTTGACGATCTGCGTAATAAATTCTTGCACAAAGCGATTGGTTATCGACTTTTTCGTTTGATTTTCATAGCTGGTTATGGTCGAAAAGGAATTGCACACAAGCACCAAGCTATCTTGAATATCGATAAAAAGAATCTTCTTTTCATTCTTGGTATACTTGCTCTGTTTTTTAATTTCGCGATCAATCGCAGTCACAAAGGCGGAACGAATCGCTTTATCCGGCGATCCCCCATGCTCCAAATGACTGGAGTTATGGTAGTACTCCACCATATTCACATGATTGTTGAATAAAAAGGCAATCTCAGCCTTTACCCGATACTCGGGCCGGTCTTCCCGGTCCTTGCCCTTTCCCTCTTTTTGAAAATAAAAGACGCTGGTGAATTCTTTAAATTCAGAGACCTCTTTGACATAGTCAACAATCCCTTGCTGATAGTAATACTCAAAGGTCTCTCCCGTCTCTTCATCCTCCAGGATAAATTTCAATCCCGGATTGACAACGGATTGTCGCCTTAACACCTCTTGATAATATCCAAGGGGGATTTTGATATCCGTAAAAACTTCCAAGTCCGGCCGCCATGTAAATGAAGAACCTGTCTTGCGGCTTGAATAGGCTTCCTTTTTCAATCCGCCGACATTCTCGCCCTTTTCGAAATGCAGGGTGTAACGCGTTCCATCTCGCAACACTTCCACATCCATGTATTCCGAGCTATATTGAGTCGCAGTAAGCCCAAGACCGTTTAATCCCAGACTATACTGATAGTTCGCATCGGAAGAGTGACTATACTTGCCACCCGCATACAACTCGCAGAATACCAATTCCCAGTTGTATTTGTCTTCATTCCTGTTAAAGTCAACAGGACAACCGCGCCCCTGATCCTTGACTGTAATGGATCGATCCTGATGGCGAACCACCAAAATCTCTTCTCCAAATCCTTCCCTCGCTTCGTCAATCGAATTGGAGAGAATCTCAAAAAACGAGTGCGCACATCCCTCTAATCCGTCAGATCCAAAGATTACAGATGGACGTTTTCGCACTCGATCCGCGCCTTTCAGCGAGGAAATACTTTCGTTATTGTAAACCTTATTGGCTGTCATTTCATCACCTCTACCTATTCTATGCACTGATTATATCAATAATTCTACAAGCGAACAAGTATTCTAATTACTGACAGTCAATTGCAGCACCGATGGGCATATGCATTGCCGCAGGCAAATGCATGGCTCACGGTTGCTGCATGGCAGACAGACATTTATGTCAGTCTGCTTAAACATGACTGGCAGACACGTGGATTAATCCCAATACTTGTGAGCGTCACTCATGGCCGACAGTCGCTTCTTAACTGTCGGCAGGCGCCTTTATTCACATTTTCGAATGCTTTTCAACTGGTAAATTTAGCAACCTATGCTATGATTAGTAAAAAGGAGGTTCTCTTATGAGATGGAATTTAGATGCATTATATACAGGCTTCGATGATCCTGCCTTCCAAAAAGATCACGATCAATTATCCCAATCCATCAAAGATTGGACGGAATGGGGCACAGCTTTAACACCCGATTCACCACCGGAACCAACCCTGGTGCAATACTTGGAGTATGAAGAAAAAATTGCAGGTCTCGCAAGTCAATTGCTGAATTTTTGTTACCTGACTTTAAGCGTCGATGTCAACCATAGCCTTGCACAAAAACAGGTTGATCAATTGCAAACCCTTTTGACCGAGCTAACCCTGCCCAGCGTTCAAATCAAGCGCTGGATGAAGGCGCAATGGCCAGAAAAATTGCCCATGTTCTCAGCTGAAAAACTTACTGCTCATCGCTTTCACCTGCAAGAGGTCTATGAAGCTGCCCAATACATGCTTGAAGATGCGCAAGAGGTCTTGCTTTCCAAGCTCACCTTGACCGGATCCAATGCCTGGACACAATTGCACGGGAACCTCACCGCGAACCTGATGGTGGACTTCGGGGATCCAGAAAAAGAATCAGTCCCGCTGTCCGTTGCCAGAAACCTCGCTTATGATCCAGATCCAACGGTTCGAAAAGTTGGATACGAGGCCGAGTTGAAAAGCTATAAAAAAATCGAACAGAGTGCAGCGGCATCCCTAAACAGCATCAAGGGAGAAGTCCTCTCCGTTTCATCCATGCGCGGTTTTAAAGCACCCCTGGACGAAACCCTGTTTGTGTCTCGCATGGATCAGAAAACCCTTCAAATAATGATTGAAGTGATGGAATCCTACCTGCCGGTGTTTCGCCAATATTTGAACCGTAAAGCGGAGTTGCTTGGCCATTCTGATGGCTTGCCATTCTATGATCTTTTTGCCCC
Organism: Eubacteriales bacterium; assembly: GCA_030625815.1. Lineage (GTDB taxonomy): Bacteria > Bacillota > Clostridia > Tissierellales > GPF-1 > GPF-1. The sequence goes on along the minus strand of DAOUQF010000014.1, from coordinate 24,518 downwards.
CATGGGAGAAAGCTCAAAAAGCTTTACCCTCGAGGAGGCACAAGCTTATATCACGGAGAACTTTCTGACATTCAGCGAAAATTTATCCGCCTTTGCCAATCGCGCTTTCCAAGAAAACTGGATTGACTCGGAACCGAGAGCCGGAAAATCGGGCGGCGCATTCTGCGCCAGCATTCATCCCATTGGAGAATCCCGGATCCTATCCAACTTCACCGGAACCTTTAGCGACGTGATCACCCTGGCTCACGAACTTGGCCATGGCTTCCATTCCCATGTCCTGATGGATGAATCCATTCTCAACGCGGATTATCCAATGCCATTAGCTGAAACGGCCTCAATTTTTTCAGAAACCATCGTGATGCAATCCGCCTTAAAAGAAGCGGACAAGAAAGAAAAGTTGATGCTCTTGGAGTCCAGCCTCCAGGATGCCACTCAAGTTATTCTGGACATCTTGAGCCGATTTTATTTTGAAGATACGATTTTCAAGAAACGACCATCGGGTCCATTGTCGGTTCCCGAACTCAATGAAATTATGCTGGACGCGCAAAATCGAACCTATGGCGATGCACTTTCTGACGAAAAACATCCCTCCATGTGGGTTTGCAAATCCCATTACTATGAAGCAGGCTTGAATTACTACAACTTCCCTTATGCATTCGGTCTTTTATTTGCCAAAGGATTGTATCGAAAATCCTTGGACGCAGGACCAGCATTCATTGATCAATACGTTCAATTGCTTCGACTCACCGGACAGGCATCGGTTTATGATGTGCCAGCTTCCATCGGCATTGATCTTCATGACCCGGAATTTTGGATCGGATCCCTCGAGATTCTTAAGGCTGATATCGATGAATTCCTAGCTCTCACAGCAAAATAAACGAAAGCATCTCCAGGAAAACCTGGAGATGCTTTTTTGTTTAGAATTCTGCAATGGAAATCCAATCAATCAAATCAGATTTCATCGTTTCTTGCAAAGCGTCTTCCGCTTCCAATCCAGCCAATTGGTTGCAGATCGTTTCCTTATCAAAACTAAGTCCATTCATGGCTGTCGAGCAAGAACGGACAAATCCGACATCCATCGCATCCGAGAAGAAAACCGCCTTCTTGATAGCACCCGATTTCAATTGAATATTAAAATCGACAAGCCCCCAAGGAAACTTCTTTTCCAACACGATATCAAATTTCGGAGTCTCCCCAAATCGCCATTCCCACGATGCATACTTCGCTTCAATCTCCGCCTTTCGGCTCTCAGGAATTTCAGCGTTCTCCAAGTTTTCTTGACCGTACACCTGAAGAAAGGCGGTTTTCAATGCATCCTTCAATACCGTCAGTGTAACTTCAGGGTTCTCCTCTTTCAGATTGGTGACCCGCGACCGAACCGAATCAATTCCCTTCGCCTGCATCTTCAAAGGAGATACCTGCAAATAGGTCATTAAATGGTCCAGATCCACATCAAACATCAAGGTTCCATGATGGTACGCCATGGTCTTTCCAAAATAATAGGCATTGCCCGAGAATTTTTTCCCATTCACCAGCAGATCGTTTCGTCCCGAAAACTCCGCTTCAATGTCCAAAAGCTTCAAACCTTCCACAATAACTTGCAATTGTTTATTGAGATCATAGTGTTTCTTTCCCACAATAAATGTGAAATTCAGGTTGCCCGCGTCATGAAAAACCGCTCCGCCTCCCGACAATCTCCGCGCCAACTTCCCGCCGGCATTTTCCAACATCTCGGTCCGGCATTCTTTCCAAGGATTCTGGTTGCGGCCAATCACCACAGTTTTCTCATTCTGCCACAAATACAGACAAATTTCGTCCTCACCCACCTGTTCCAGCAAGGCTTCTTCCAATCCCAGATTCTCGAATGGATCCATGGTTAAACTTTCATAGTAACGACACTTCATTTTGATTTTACCCTCCGCTGTCTGCTCATCTCAAATCCAATGACGGCCGCTGCCGCTTCCGCTGAGATGGATTGAGAAAACTCCCGGCCATATGGAATCTGCAACAATCGATCGCAATGGCTTAAGAAGGAACGCGTAACACCGCGTTTTTCTCCCCCGATAAATAGAAATACATTCCCGGTTAAATCAACCTCGTAGAGGTCTTCCGCGTCCTGATTCGAGGTCGCAAAAACCTCAAATCCATGGGCTTGAAAGAAGCTTGCCGCTTCTTCTGCCGTTTCCATCACGCTCATGACAATCCGTTCCGTTGCTCCGGCAGATGAACGCGCCACAATCGTCGTGGAGTCCATCCAATTTCTCGGTTTCACAATCAGCCCGTCACACCCGGCGGCATATAAGCTCCGTACGGCAAATCCAAAGTTATAGGGATCTTCAATTCCGTCAATCATTGCGATAAAGCAATTCTCTTTCCCTTCAATCATCTTCTCGATCGGAGTGAAGGTTCGCGCCGTTGCTGTCGCAACGATGCCCCCATGGGAATTTCCCGTTGCCCGCTCCGCCAATTTTTCTCCGGAAACAAATTCAACCGGAATATTTTTCTGTTTTGCCAGTTTCAACACCTTGCGAAATCGATCTCTTCTTTTGTTTTTATTGATCCAAATCGATGAAATGGTTCGCGATTCAGATTCCAATACCGCCTCAATCGAGACCTTACCTTCCAATATTTGCATGCTCTCATCCCTCATTCTTTATTTCGTTCACTAAGTTTTTATTATATAATATCACATAGACAGTTACCATGAGGAGGGAAAAATAATGAAAAAAGAATACCGCAATTTAATGACCAATCCCGACAAAGACGTCTTCATCCCGCTTGGACCTTCGGTCTTGAACGCAATGTTGATGAGTAAGGTCAGTAGACAAAAGGAAGGCTTCCGCGATGATTTGATCCATATGGTGGAAGAGGATCTCGTGAATTTGCCCGATGAAGACATCCTTTCGCAGTTTAAGAATTCCTTTGTCGTCGCCAATGGATTTATGGAAAAATGGGGTGTCAATTACGGCCACTCCTCCATTAAAGAGCTCGACCACATCCAAATGTGCTTGGAAAATCGCAGCCGATGGTTTACGGAAATCATCGAAACCCTTCACAACAATCAGTATTGGTCATACATTGAGTATTCTTTGCGTTATAATCCACCCAAGGATTTCGTGATCCCATCCGAGTTGGATCAGGCGCCTTCGCTCCGGGAGGCGTATCTCGATTTCTGCAGGTATGCGTTTCTGCAATATGGAAAATTGCAGGATGAATTTCAAGCCTTGCTCGCGGAACGATACCCGGAAGAAAGCGAATCCGCAATAAAAAAATTGGCTTTTGAAAACGCGCGTAACGTGCTTCCACTTTCCACCAAGGCCAATATGGGTCTTGCTGTCAATCTTCGCGCCTTTTGCGATGGATTGTCCGAGTTGCTCTGTCATTCGAATTTCTCCTCGGAAATTTCAGAGACAGCGATGCTTATGAAAGAAGAAGGGGAAATTGTCTCACCAGGCATGGTTCGCCATGCTGATCCTACCCCTTATCTGCAATCCTATATCGACGAGTTCTATCAGCCGGTTGAAGTGCCAACGGAGAAAAAGCGAAAGATCTATCAGCATCCCGTTGTGGAAGTGACGGGCGAGTTCGATATTCAACGCATGAAAAATATGCGTGGAGTTGGCGACCTCAACTTGATGACTCGATTCTCCAATGCGCCCACAACCTTTAAAACCATTGGAAAGGATGTTTCCCTGCTGATGAGCGAAGCCTGCCATCATCAATTCATCCGCCACCGTACCTTTGACTATTTGACCTATCTGCCAAACGTTGATTTTGGACTGCTTCTGCCGCCGGAGCTGGCAAAAGACCGGGAACACCCGGTAGCGAAGTCCATTGAGGAAACCCTGATCGCGGTTTACAAACGCTCCTGCGTCGTCTACGATCAATTGATGGATGCCGGACTGATTGGAGTCGCTCCCTATGTCGTGATCAACGCTAATATGCGGCAGCTTGATTTCTTCGGCAATCTCTTTGCCATGACACGCTTTATTACCTTGCGAACAGAAAAACACGCTCAAGATGAAATCCGATCCATCGCGCATCAATTGGATGACGCCTATCAAGAGATTGATACATTGATCCCCGGATTTCATGTGAATCGACAATTGGACTAAGTTTCAGACAATCAAAAACCGCCTATTGAACTGAACCCAAAAAGTTAGATTTTATTGTCTAACATTTAAGGTGCGCTTCATATGGCGGTTTTTTAGTAAAAGCTGATCTGTTCTGATGATAAAACCTTGGTCTGCCACCCATGGACAGTCTCCCAGTCTTTCGGTCCTTGATTCAGCTCCCGCAAAAAGCATTTTGCGGCGTCCAAATCGAATACAACCGGCATTCGGGGATGAATCCTTGCAATCTCCGACTCTGCTTCCCGTGTCACAATCAACGTCTGCCGATCCCCAACTTGATTCAAATCAATCAAACCCGCCAAGAAAAAAACCGTGCTCTTCTCAGCTTGGAAATGAACCTTTGTCTTGGACCTTTGATCCCACTCAAAGTACGCGGACGCAGGAATAATGCAGCGTTGAGCCTGATCATAACGGTGATTCCACCCCTCGCTGCGGGCGTTGATTTGCAATTGTTTCTCTCTTTTCACACCCCAAAAACTGTTTCCCAGGAAGAACCCTGATTCATGCAATTGGATATGAGAAATCAAACGCCCCGGCGACAGTTCGCCCGTCTGCAGAATTGCTTTTTCCGGCACCTGCAAACTCTCAAACATTTCTTCCAGGGTTTCTAACGAGACATCAAGTTGGAATCGTCCGCACATGATTTGCTCATCCTTTCAAGATCTTGCTCGCACAGATTCAAAAACGCACGTCGAATCTGCATCACCATTGCATCTTCAGCAGATTGTAAAGCAAACTTGTCGATATGGGAAATCGGCAAAACATCCACCGATGTTCCAGTCATAAAAGCCGCCTTCACCCGAACCAGCTCTTTTGCTTCAATGCTCTCTTCTACAACGAGAATTCCCAAGGTTTCACAGGCCTTGACAACCATCTGCCGCGTGATGCCCAATAAAACCTTTGCACCCGGTGTCGTAAACACGCGATCCCCCATTACAAAAAATAAATTGGACCGGGTTCCCTCCGTCAATTTCCCTTCGGAATCCACCAAAGCCGCTTCAAAAGCGCCCTGCTTCTCCATCTTTGCAACAATCTTTTTCCGAAATTTCCGAGGATCCACCTTCGCGTGAGGATCTTCTCTTGTTGCCGTCACTGTGATCAATCGAACTCCGCTCTTCACCACTTCCGAACTTGGATAAAAACTGGGAACCGCAAATATGGCAAGCTGCAAATCCGGCAAATAAAAGACTTCAATTCGTATATTTTGATTCTCAATCGACTCCCGCTGAATCAGATTCAAGCAGTCCCTACTCAGGGCTTCCCTGCTCAGGGCCATCTCCGTGCCAAAAACAAGAAAATGTGATTGAAACAATCGCTTCAAATGCTCATGCAAAAAGAGGGGGCTGCCGCTCTTCACCCGAATAACTTCGTAAATGAATTGCGTCCCCTCTTCTGGAATTGCCAATCGCTCTCTTTGATATTCATGCTGAAAGATTCCACTATTCACGCTGCTCCGCCTCCATTTCATCACTACTATACCATAATAGGAGGGGAGTCGCATAACTAATGTTTAAATGGATTCTTCAATTTCTCATAATCGATTTGTAGGAAACGAGAAAACAGTTTAACGGGTGCCCGCTCCTGCAATTGATCCAAATGCGCCTGACCTCCCAATTGTTTGAATAGCTCGGAATAGGTCGGATCCGCATAGATCATTTGCTGTGCCTGGCTTAATCTTAATCCAAACTGCTTATAGATCCCAACCTCATGGATCAGCTCGCCGGCTCGCGCCCCAAAGATATGCGCCCCCAGAATCCGATTATGACGATCCACAACCACCTTCATCATGCCCTTTTCCTTGCCCTCTGATTTTGCTCGATCCAGCTGATAATAAGGCATGCGATAGACCTGAACGGTTTCTCCATATCGCGCCCGCGCTTCCATCTCAGTCAATCCAAGATGAGCAAATTCCGGGTCAGAGAAAATCACCCACGAGAGATTCTCCCGCTCATAATTGGATTGAGCCGGCAAAATTGCATTCATCGCGGCTAAAATTCCCGTGTGTTCCGCCATATGACTGAATCCATACTCTCCCAAAACATCGCCCGCGGCATAGATATGCGGCATCTTCGTCTGAAGCTTTGTATTTAAAATCAAGCGCCCTGCTTGATTGAGCAATCCCATCGCGCCCAATCCCAAATCTGAGGTGTTCGGCGCTTTCCCGGTCGCCAATAGAATCGAAGCCGCTTGATAGGTTTTCCCTTTTGAATCCTTCAGTGTCCACGCCCCGGATTCTCCTTCAATCGATCGAATATGCGTTTTGGGATGAAAACGAATCCCCTCCTCCTGGAGTTCTTCCAAAAGGATTGCAGCAAGCTCTTGATCTTCATGAGGCAAAATCAAAGAATGTCTGCTGAACAATTCCACCTGGGTCCCAAATCGCTGGAAGGCCTGTGCGATTTCAACACCCACACTTCCCGCTCCAACAATGGCTAAGGAATCCGGTTTCTCTGTAATCTGAAAGATCGATCGATGGGTATGATAATCCGTCAATCCCTCAATCTTCGGAATGGTTTGATGAGAACCTGTCGCGATGATAAACTTATCCCCGAATAAAACGGTCTCGCCCACCTCAATCCGATTGGCTTCCACAAACTTTGCATGGCCTTGATAGGCGTCGATGCCCAATTTTGAAAAGACCTCTGCCGTTTCTTCCTCATACACTCGGTCCACCGTATCCGTCACCAGCTTCATCGCCTGAGAAAAGTCATACTGGAGATTCTCTGCTCCTTGGATCCCGTAAGTCTCCAAGTGCTTTGTAAATTGCCAAGCCTTTGAAATTCGAATCATGGTTTTGCTCGGAATACAGCCGTAATGGGTACATTCACCACCAAACAATTCTCGTTCCACCATCGCGACTCGCTTGCCAAGTCCAATCCCAACAGTTGCAGCTGCCATCCCTGCGGCCCCTGCGCCGATCACAATCAGATCATACCTTTTTTCCATAAGAAAACTCCTTTCAGTCTTATTATCTTTGTACCCGAAAGAAGGTCTTACTTGTCGAGATATTTACTTGCTTCCCGAATTGTTAGTCCGGAAAAATCACCTGCCGAAAGAATCGTTTTGACTTCCTCAGGATTTTGTTTCGATGCTTCGCGCAGAATCCAACCGAGTGCTTTTCGAATAAAGAACTCTTTCTCATTTTGGTTTTTCAGGCAGTATCGCTGCAATCGTTCAAAATCCATTCCTTCCCGATATTTCAATTGAAAAAGAATCGCGGTTCTCCGAAGCCAAAAATTCTCAGCCTCAATCCATCGGTCCGGATACCGGTCTATCAACTCAGGGTCGCCATGCAAAACACCGCCGAGTATCGCCGATGCCAGCATGTCCACCGTATCCCACCATGATTTCGTCAAAACCAAGTCAATCAGCATGGGAATATGGCTTCCCGTCAATTCATTTTGCTTCAGGCGCAGATAATCGATGGCAAGGTATTGAAACTCTCGCTCGTCTTCCCCCCAGCACCCGCGGACAAATTCAAGATCAAGGGGCTCTGCTTTCGCGTTTAATTTGCGGAACCATTCCTTTTGAACCTGTCTTCTTTTTGCCGCCGCAATTCCATAAAAGACAAATTGCCCTTTCATATACCCTTTCATTTGTTCCGCCCGAACCGGATCGAAAATCTCTTGAAACGCTTCTTTAAGCGGCTCGATCTTCATAGGATTTTCTCCTTGTCCTCACATATTGGCGTGAAAAGATTACCGTAATTATAAAGGCTGCCAAGATACGTGTTGCCAACAAGATGAATCCATTTGCGCCAACTGCGGCAAAGACCAGCGTGTCTTCAACCACCGCATGACAAAGCACCAAAAACACAGCAACCAGCAACCGATCTTTTTCATTCATCTCGCCGCTTTCCACACTTTGAATAATCACGCCGGAACCATAAGAGATTCCAAACAAGATCCCAACCAAAAGAGGAAACAATCCATCTTTTCGAATCCCCATTTTGTTCCCAAGGGGCTGCAAGACATTTGTGAGACGATCCAGCCATTGATAATCCTTCAGCACTTGCATAACAATCATCAATGGAATGATAATCAGGGAAAGCTTCAGGATTGAAACTCCAGCGCCAAAGAGGGTTTCACCCAAAAATCCAACAAAACTCATGCCATTCCTCCCGTCAATTGACCCGCTATCATTCCAACCAAAATCATCATCCCCAAACGAAGAGGAAGAATTACGCGGATTGGAACGCCCGTCTTCTTTACAACAGCAGATTCAACAAATAAGGAGTGTGAGAAGCCCAGCATCAATGCAAGAACCGTTAACTGTCCACTGGTAAGGGAAATCGCGACAATCGCTCCCAGAGCGGCGTACAGGTTCACCACATTGCCCAAGACCAAGACCAAAGCCGCCTCTCCCGGCAGCCCGAAGATGTGCATCACAGGTTCAAAAAAATGCGCGATCTGCTCCAACCCTCCATATCGTGACAGAATAGCGACGATAAAATATACTGGCACGATAACGCGAGCCAGCATGCCGGTGGTTCGTACACCTGTCCAAAATCCTGATTTTATACTATTGATCATCCCGCTCCTCCAAAACGAGGCCCATTGCAAGATGATCGATACAAATGCCGTCGATCATATATTCGCAACGCAAAAGTCCCTCTTTACTAAAACCCTTTCGTGCATATAAACGAATTGCCGCTTCATTGTCCGCACGCACGCGTAGATTAATTTTTCGAATTCCATGCTTCGGTGCCCACAAAAGCAACTCATCCATCAATTGACCGCCGATCCCCTGTCCCCAATGAGATTTCCTTACACTAATACCAAATTCCCCCACATGAGCAATACGCTTCCGGGTACTCCCATGGAAATTGAGATTCCCAACAATTTCATTATTCTCCATTGCCATGAAAAAAACATCCTTTTCCGAGGCTTGCGCATGAGCCAATATTTTTTCTTCTATCTTTATCGTAATCCCCAACTCACCGGGCTCAAAAGTCAGATTGTCGGATTCCACTGCAACTTGATCAAGATAGCCAATCATGGCTTTCGCATCTTCCACTTTTGCTTCACGAATTTTCATTTTGCTCCCCCTTCCTTTCGATCGTCTTCATGTCAATCACTTCTCTTACAATATAGGATGCCATCAACAGCCCTGCTGTCGAGGGGACAAAAGAAGTGCTTCCCGGTGTTTCATGCAATTTCCCTTTCTCCAATTGAAGGGGACGAATCGGCTTCTCTTTTGAATAGACCACGACATGCTTTTCAATGCCTCTTTTTCTTAATTCTTTTCTCATTACTCGAGCCAGGGGACAATTCGATGTTTGATAGATATCTGCAATTTCCAATTGTTCTGGAAATAATTTATTTCCTGTGCCCATGGCACTGATGATCGGAATTTGTTTTTCCTTGGCTCGACAAATCAAATCGATTTTTGAGGTAACCATATCAATCGCGTCGGCGATATAATCAATTTTCTCATTGAAAAAATCCTCTGCATTCTCAATTGCATATTGTTCTGATCGCGTCACAACCTTGCATTCCGGGTGAATCAACAAAATTCGTTCCTTCATTGCCTCTACCTTCAATGCGTTAATTGTGTCGGTTGTCGCATGAATCTGGCGATTCAAATTCGATTCTGCTATCGAATCAAAATCCACCAATGTCAGTTTTCCGACACCGCTTCGCGCCAGAGACTCAGCAACAAAACTGCCGACTCCGCCAATTCCGTAAATAACCACATGAGCATTGGCTAAACGATGCACATTTTCCTTGCCAAGCAACATTTCCAACCGTACAAATTGATTCATTCTTTCCTCCATGTCGATAAACGCCGGCTTACAATCGACATCAATCGACTTTGATTTTTCGCGCCCATAATCATTGGACCCTTGGGTTGCGCCTTTTCAATTTGATTGACAAGATCCCAAAAATCATAGATCTGAAACCTATCCACTCCTGCTTCTACCGCTGATTCTTCAAGAATCATAACAAATAAGTCCTGATAACTCGCCTGGCGATCCAACCCATATCGCTTCCAGGCCTTCCCAAATCCCTCTTCAAATACAGAGCGCAGCGATTCGGGTTTCATTCCCATCATCCACGGAATCAGCTCTGAATCCTCGAGATAAAATTCGATAATCATCTCAAGCAATTTTTCTTCGCTAGGCAAGTCTTTTATATAGTATCCATTTCCAAACAGGGAATCAAAGGTTCGGATTGCATCAAAATATCCCTGCTGCATATACACATCCAATTTCTCTCGCCGCACGTCCAAGGCATGTCCCAAAGGAATTTTTGGATATATGTGCATCACATCGACTCCCGGATAGTCATGAACCACTCGATTGGCGCCAATTTGAATGCAGATAATCTGTTTATAGCCTCGCTCCACCAGCATGCGGACCGGACTATTGTCGTAAAAGCCTCCGTCGATATATTTCTTTCCCTCGATTTCCACGAGTTGAAACAAAGGATATGCCGCTGAAGCCAAAATGTAATCGCCCAATTTTCCAACAGGAATCTCATCACGAAACTTCACAACTCCTTTTCGATCCGTAACCGAATAGGTTACCAATCCATAGTCGATATCGGACTGGCGAAATCGATCTTCATCCAGATATCGATCGACCAAATTCCGCAGGGGTGTGGAATCCAATCCGCGATCATGAATCATTTGCCGAAACGTCTGAAATGCCGCTTGTGCCTGCTTCATGTTTAATTTTTCATCCCAAAAAATCTCCTGCAGCTCCTGCGGGCAAGACAAAATATCTTCAAAACGAATGTTCTGCCAAAGATCTTCGGCTTCTTCCATGGCGTCCATCACAATCATCGCGCCATTCATCGCGCCAATCGATGTCCCTGCAACCGCAGAAATCGAAATTTCTCTTTCTTTTAGGGCTCTCAACGCCCCAATTTCATAAGCCCCTTTTGCGCCTCCGCCTTCTAATGCTATGGCTCGTTCCATACCCTCATCTCCTCGCAAATATTATACCACTCTATGTTATTTTCTTAATAATTCTTTTTTGGAAACGTTTTTCGTTTATACTAAAGATGCATAAACCCGAGAAGGAGGAGACAATTTGAAATTTCAATTGCCAACCTATCATGCGCCAAATTTCGAAGAAGAACAATTTGTGAATGCACCTGAATGCAAACTTGAAACCGTAAAAAAAGACGGTGTTGCACCGGACAACTACCATGCCCTTTCTGTCTATCCAGAATATTACAAGATTCAAGAGAAATGGTATTTAGCCCATCAAAGCAGAATGGACTGTGTTCCTGTCTTCACTGGAGAACGCATTGAAATCATCGAATTTCGTAATCTGAAACTTGGAGATCAAGTGGTGCTCGGACGAACAGAAGATGCCTCCGAAGGCATTTTTCTCCATTCTTCAGGATTCCAAGCTGTCGATGAAGCAAATGACGTATTCGCCTTCCGCACTGGCCGAAGCCGGGAAACTGCATATTCAAAAGATTACGATTATCTTTATCAATTGCTTGAATATGAAAAAGAACACGGCTATGTTGTTTGGGTGCTCGGTCCCGCCGTTTCCTTTGATCATGACGCGCGACACGCTGTTAGCTCCTTAGTGGAGAAAGGCTATGTTGATGCCTTGCTGGCCGGCAACGCCTTGGCGACCCACGACCTGGAAGGCGCTCTATTAAAAACAGCGCTGGGTCAGGATATTTACACGCAAGTTTCCTATCCAAACGGCCATTACAATCATCTCGATTTACTCAATCAAGTTCGCCGTTCCGGCAGCATTCCACAATTCATTAAAGATTATCAAATTGACAATGGCATTATTCATGCCTGCGAACAAAAGCAAGTTCCTTATGTACTTGGGGGATCAATCCGCGACGACGGACCGCTGCCTCCCGTATTCGGCAATGTATACGAAGCGCAGGATGCCATGCGCGCCCATACCAGAAAAGCGACAACGGTCATCTGCTTGGCGACGCAATTGCATACCATCGCAACAGGCAATATGACGCCAGCATATACGGAAGTAGATGGAACCATCCGTCCCGTTTATATTTATTCCGTCGACATTTCAGAATTTGTTGTAAACAAACTCCGTGACCGCGGAACCCTCGAGGTCACCACCATGGTGACCAATGTACAGGACTTCGTTGTCAATCTTGACCGCAATCTAGAATAAAAATCAGGGTGGAGCAATCGCTCCACCCGTTTTATTTGGACTTCATTTCTCTCACCCATTGTTCCGCCATGCGAACAGCCGGTACGATTTTTTCAATCGGCGTATACTCATCCGGACAATGGCTGCGTCCGTCCACACTAGGAACAAACAGCATTTCCGTCGGTGCAAACGCTGCGACAATTGCAGCATCATGAGCAGCGCCGCTCACGATCCTTTGCGCTTTCACCCCAAGCTCCTCAGAAATACGGTCCATCTGTCCAATCAAGTCCTGATCCAATCGAATAACCGGACTGGTCCCGACAGGCTTCTTCGACCATTTCACACCCTCGTCCTCTGCAACCCGATCAAAATCCTCCCAAAGCAAATCATAGGTCGCTTCAATCTTGATTTGATCAAAATCACGCACTTCAATGCTGAATTCCACCGAATCAGGAATAATATTTATCGTATTCGGCTCGCAGAGAATACAACCGACAGTAGCAACCTGAGGCATCGCCGCTTTTCCGCGTTCACGCACGGCTTGAATCATACGTGCAGCCGCGATCATGGGATCCTGACGTCCATCCATTGGTGTCGCTCCAGAGTGGTTGGATACGCCTTCCACCAAAATCATATATCGTTGAAGACCAAAAATCCCCTCTACAATACCGACTTCAAAATCCTCTCTCCAAAGAACAGGTCCCTGTTCCACATGAATTTCCAACATCGCCAGTACCTTCGAAAAATCAATGCTTCCTCGTTCATCCTTAAGGATAAAGGCTTCCATCACTTCCCGATAGGTTTTCCCATCGTCGCGAACCCGATTCAACGCCTCTTCTCGTTTAAGGTTGACCATGCTATGGCAACCCACACACGGCATCCGAAATTGATTCCCTTCCTCTTCCGCAAAAACAACAACAACAAGCCCAACCTCGAGAATAATGCTTTCCTCATGAAAATGGCGTAGAATTTCAATGCCGCTTACGACACCTAAAATGCCATCATAATCGCCCCCGTTTGGTACTGTGTCGATATGAGAGCCAATCATCACCTGACGATCAGATTGCCCTTGTCCAAACATCAGCAGATTCCCGTAGGCATCCGTCAAAACCGGCACGCCGATCTTTTCCATCTCCGCGCAAATATATTCCCGTGCCTGACGGTCTTCCGTGGAGAAGCTATACCTCGTACATCCGTTTCCGGGTGTTTGATTGAATTGATGCAATGTCTGAATATCCTTTTGAATTCTGTCGCTCCGTATCATCTAGTACCCCTCCCTTGTCTGTCTTTCTACTATATCATAAGAAAAAACAGAAAAAAAGCGGGGGATTCCATGCTTTTTGGCTCGATAACATTACCGTTTCATAGAATCGATTCCTAACGCTTTTGTACTCGGTGAAATTCTGGTATGATTGGAGTATCATAGCGATGGAGGTCATCAATGTTTGAATCTGAAAATCAAATACGCCGCACAAATATAACTTTTTTACTGGCATTATTCTTTAGTCAGTTTGTTCCCCTTGCTCTACAATTGATACCGCAATTTCAAGGGTTCCCGCTGCTCTATCATCAACTGTTGTCCTTATTCCCATTTATCGTCCTGTACTTCATTGTCGCAAGAAAGAATCCGCTTGACGTTTTGCAAATCTCAGCCTTGCCGATTCGCTCAACCCTGTTGATTGTTCTATTGGTTATACTGTCCGGTGTCTTCGTTGGCGTCATCACAACCTTGAGCCGCCTTGTGATTCCAGAAACCACTTCCAATATTATTTATGCCGTTACGCAAGGCTCGGAAGACAATTTATTGGCAATGATCGTAGGCTTGGCCGTTTTGCCGGCAATCCTGGAAGAAATCCTATTTCGAGGAATTTTCTTGTCCGGCTATCGGGAAGAAAACCTATTGAAACTATCCCTTATGAATGGATTTATGTTTGGCTTGTTCCACTTGAATCTTGATCAATTCGTCTATGCCTTTGCCTTGGGAATCATCTTGACCTACTTGGTCGTCATCACCGGTTCGATTCTAAGCGGCATGCTGTTCCATTTTCTGTTTAACCTATCCACCCCGCTGGTTGTCTATTTCTTGAATCGAGCGGACACCAGTCCGGAAATTCTAGCTTATTTCAAGGAAACGCCACCCGTTACCAATCTGACATTCCCAATCATCTTGGAGTTGACGGCCATTGCAATTTTCAGCGTCTTCACCATCCGGCTGATTCTTTCAAGATTGATGAGAATCCATCACTTCGATGCAGACCTTTATCAGCGCCGGTTCAGCGATCACTATATCACTTGGCCGATTGTTGTTTCTGTTCTCTTCTTTATCGCCATTCAAATTATTTACTAAATAGAAAACCGCGGAATCTCTTCCGCGGTTTTCCTGCCCTTAATAAACTTTCTCAATACGATATTCTGCCGAATCGCGTTCCATCTCTACTTGAAATCCGTGTTGATAAAGCGATGCATCATAGGTTGAATCGATCAAAATCCATTCTTCTCGAGCTGCATCATAGACTTCATTCCAAGCATGATAGACACTCTTCGTGTTCGAATACCCCATCACTAACTTCGTTGGTATAGCAAGACTTCGAAGCATCGAAGCCATTAATGACGAATAATCATAACAAATTCCATTTCCATTCTCAAGGGTTGCGCCATTATCCGGCAAATAGCCCGTACGTACGATTTTTGCCTTCTCGTAATCATATGTAATGTTCTCAATAATATACTGATGAATCGCTTGCACCTTGCCCCAATCGTTCTCAATTCCCTCTGTCAACAAAAGCGCCAACTCAGTAGTCGCGTCTTCCGCTTCCCAGCGAATGTTTTGAACGGATGTCAAATACGGAGCAAATGGATCCACCTCGTCAACCACCACTGTTTTCATGGCAAGTGATCGATAAGAGTTCCCCGTCGTGTTTTGGTAAATACCAATTTGATAGGTTCCTTCCCCTGCCGTGATCCCATATGCCTCAAACTCGGCAAATCGATCATAATCATAAAATTCAGGGCTTTCCCCTTCGTATGCGACCATAATCTTAATTGTATCTTCTTGGTAGCGGTCATCCAACTTCACTCGAACAACCCCTGTTTCCGCTTCATCAAAATCATAAACAATCGCCGCATCGGCGAAACCTAATCCACTTGTACAGATCAGTGATATACTCAATAAACTTGCAACTAAAAATTTACGCATCAAAAAAAACCTCCATTCGGTAACCGGCTATCTTCCTGAGAAGACCCTTGGTTTTGCGTCCCTGTTTTACAACAGGTTTGCCTTTATCGGTAGACGTTCTTCTTTATCTCGACAATAAAAAACTCCATTTCGGTAACTGGCTGCCATCGCTTACGCGAAGGCCCTATAGTTTTGCGTCCCAATCTTTCGATTGGTTTGCTCTTATCGATGAAGAACCTCACCAATTATTAACTTGTAAATTCATTATACCCATAAGTCACCGTTGTGTAAACATGATTATTCAAATTTATAGAAATTTCACACAATATACAAAAAATGGGAGAAGATTACCATCTTCTCCCATTCATTAGTTTATTCCATTTCTTTTTTAAAGAAATATCCGAAGGTCATCATGCAGAACCCCAAAATCAATGTCAACCATGGAGTTGCCTGCCCTGTATCTGGCAAGTCCCCATCGCCCAAAGGCGAATCGATCAAAGGAATGATAATCTCTGGTGGTTCAATAGGCGGTGGCGTTGGTGCTTGAACAAATTTTGCGATAATCGTCTTGTCATCATCCATCTCGATTTGTCCATTTACAACCTCAGCACCGTCCGGGCCAATCCAACCGTCAAAATCCCATCCAAATGCTGGGTCTGCCGCTACATCAACCGTTGTTTCTGGAAGATAAGTTTGACTTCCTACGAACGGATCAACCGTACCATTTCCCTCAATGCTGATCTTCAATCGGTTCCGAATAATTATCGGTGGCGGTGAAGAACGTTTCTTAAATACCGCTGTGATCTCTTTGTCGTCATCCATCACGACCTGATCATCATCTACATCCCCAATCCATCGGTCGAAATACCAACCGGAATCGGCTGACGTATACAGATCAACAACCGTCGGCTCTGAACTTACTGGATAATCATGATCCCCTTCATCCGGTGTGGTAATCCCATTACCCTGAATATTCACCGTCAAAGTGACCATTTCCACCTCTTCTTCATCAAATAGCGCTGTAATCCAACGATCGCCATTCATCTCGATTGTTCCATTAGATACAACCGACCCGTGGGTTCCTACCCAATCAACGAAATACCAACCGGAATCGGGAATTGCATCCAGATCCACAATGGTTCCAGGCTCGTAACTATGCGAACCCGGTGTTGGAATGGTCGTTCCGTTACCCTCCACATCGATATACAGGGTGTATCGCTCCTGCTGATCTGGTTCAAAGACTGCCGCAACTGTCGTGCTCTCGTACATCACAACACTCGATGTTGTGGTCAAATATGAGGTGACCGGACCGCGCCATGTGACAAAATGCCATCCCGATGCCGGGTATGCATACAAGTTGACTTCGGTATCCTGTAGATACACGCTGGAACCGGAAGGAACCGTTGTTCCCTCGCCCAAGTGAATTACATTCAACACAACTCTGTTTGGCGGCAATAGTCTAAAGACCGCTTCAACTTGCGTGTCCCCTTCAATCAAAACACTCGTCGTCGCCATACCTGAAGATGCAACTGATCCATTCCAATGGCTGAACATCCAACCCGATGCCGGATCGGCAGAAAGTTGAACCACATCGCCATAGTGTACCGTGCTGGCTCCCGATGGAATTGTTGTGCCTTCACCGACATGCGTAACTGTCAAAGTATAGTCGATCGGTGCGAAAACTGCCGTCACAAATTGATCGTCAAACATCTGAATGGTTGTCATGGCACTGCCAGATGAAGCAACAGGTCCAAGCCATTCAACAAATTCCCATCCCATTGCCGGAAGAGCATCCAATGGCACTATCTCTTCTATTGGGAATGGATGACCTCCTAGCGGCGGCATTGTCATGCCTTCACCAATTACATCCATGGTTAAAATTGCTACTTGCGGAGGAATTGGCAAGAATTCTGCGGTAATCGCTTTATTTCCGTCCATATAAATTCCTTCGCCGGTTACTTCGTTACCGTTTGGACCAATCCAACTGCTAAAGAACCAACCAGGAGCAGGGTCCGCAAACACTGGTACCGTATCCCCAAACAAGTGTAAACTTGATCCGAAAGGCACTGTGTTCCCTAGTCCTACATAATCCACAACTAATTCATATTCATTTCTTGCAAATTCTGCGGTTACATAGGTAGTGCCAAGGATTTCCACGGTTGTGGTTGGATCGAACTCATCCTCAACTGGTCCATCCCACTCTACGAAGTGCCAACCTGTTGCCGGTACCGCTATAAGATCGACAACATCCTCAAACAAGTGTGAACTTGTCCCGTCCGGAGTCGTGCTTCCCTCTCCGGTATGATCCACTGTCAAATCATATTCATTTCTTTCGAAAATTGCCGTTACATGGGTATTGTCCAAGATTTCCACTGTCGTGGTTGGATCATTCGAATCCTGTACCGTATCTCCGGTCCAATTCACAAAATGCCAGCCTGTTGCCGGTTCTGCTATCAAATTCACAACATCCTCGTACATACGAGGGCTGTCGCCATCCGGAACCGTACTACCGGAGCCTATATGAGTTACATTCAAGTTATACTCACATCGCTCGAAGACCGCTGTAACACTGGCATCTGTTGTCATCTCAATCGTCGTAGTTGGGCTATTCGAATCCTCCACTGGATCACCAGTCCACTCGACAAAACACCAACCGTCTGCCGGTTCCGCTAAAAGATCAACTACTGTTCCCTCTTCGTACTCATGATCTCCTACTACAGGATCTGTTGTTCCTTCGCCGTCTTTTGACACCGTCAAAGTGTGTGTTGGCGGAGGTTCGAAAGCGATAGTCACTTCCACATGAGCAACTTCTTGCTGACTAGTAGATGTATCATCAGGATCAAAAATCCATTTCACATTAAAATCCAAAACTTGCTCAGCGCTTAATTCGCTTTTTGGTATGATATATATCGCATGTTTAGGTGTGCTTGACGGATCTCGATAAGTTTCAAATATACCGTCGTCAATGACCAAGTTCGCAACGCTTACTTGCGTTTCCCCAAACAATTCAATCACTAGATTTTCGTCTACATATGGTATAACAGGCGAAAAGTAGTAATTAATTCCGGAATTATAATATGTTCCGGCTCCATTAAATGAAATTTCCGCTCCAATGCCATGCCCCGTTACTTTAAGCTCAATCCTTTCGTAAGCACTAAAAGGGTCAGAACTTGGTACAGCAAATCCCGATGTCATAGTTCCCATCAGTAAAACAAAAATCAATAAAATACTTAAACCTCTTTTCATAACGCCCTCCTTTCTTCTCCCAATTTTTCAATAAAGTGTCAATTACACAAAAAAGCCAGGTTGCCTCCATTCGGCAACCTGACAGTCATAGTTTCCCTTAGACTCATGGCTTTGCGTCACAGTCTTTCGACTGTTTTGCCCTTTCGTTTTCTAATTCCTACATAGCCCAATTCTTACATGTTCTGCATCTAGCTTCTTACTATACATATACCTTGGCACTCACCGTCTAAACATTACAGTTTGTTACTTACATAGAAAAGAAGCCCATTTCTGGGCTTCTTTCAACTCAGTGTTTATCGCTTACTTTTATTCTTGTACCCAATTCCAACTAGACAGAATCCCAATACAAGATTCATCCACGGAATCGCTTGACTTGTATCCGGCAAGTCTCCGCCGCCCAATGGTGTTTCAACCAATGGAATCTCAATCTCTGACGGTTCAACCGGTGGCTCAATTGGTGGTGAAGTCGTTTCGAAACGAGCAATGAGTGTCTTGTCATCATCCATTTTGATTTGTTCATTCACAACTTCGTCTCCATCTGGACCGAACCAGCCAACAAATGTCCAGCCTGCTGCCGGATCAATACCCAGATCGACTACCGTACTAGGCATATATTTCTGGCTGCCGACAAACGGATCTACCGTACCATTGCCTTCAATACTGATCGACAGGGTATGCTTAATGATGATCCCATACGATGATGAAGAAGATGTTCGTCGTCTAAAGACTGCAACAATTTCTTTGTCGCTATCCATCACGATTTCACCGCCGCTGATATCACTTGCGTCAGGTCCTTCCCATCGATAGAAATACCATCCGGAATCCGGGTCTGTATCCAAATCTACTGCAATTGACGGTGAGGTGACCGCATAGTAATGTTCACCTTCATATGGATCTGTGGATCCGCCGCCCTCAATATCGATACTCAAAACATATCCTTCTGGATGTTCATCTTCTTCAAATACCGCATGAACCAGTGTGTCCCCTTGAATGAGAACACTTGACTCCGTCGAAATCCAATCTGTTACTGGTCCTCCACGCCATGTGACAAAATGCCAGCCGTCTGCCGGCGTAGCGGTCAATTCAACGATTTCGTCCATAGCCCTTGAACTGGCTCCGGAAGGAATGGTCGTTCCCTCTCCCTCATGAGTGACTGTTAACGTATACTCATTCGGAAGAAAGACTGCCGCAACCGTTGTGTTTTTATCAACAAACACACTAGATTCTGTAGTCAAGAACGAAGTCACAGGTCCTCTCCATGTCGAGAAATGCCATCCAGTAGCCGGAATCGCTTCTAATCCAACTTCCGTTCCACCGACATGAACACTCGCTCCTGAAGGAACCGTTTCTCCCTCTCCAATATGATAAACGTACAGATCATATCGCTCTTGTGGACAATCACATGCGAAGATCGCACTCACACGCTTCGACTGATCCATCGTTACCGTCGTCATTGCGCTGCTAGGTGATGCGACATCGCCTTCCCAATGATCGAATCGCCAACACTCAGCGGCTACTGCGGACAACTTCACGATATCTCCGCAATTCCAAGTCGTAACGCCATCCGGTGTAGTAGAACCATTGCCCTCGTGTGTTACGCCTAGGTTGTACTCAATCTCTACGAATATCGCACGCACACGTTTTGACATATCCATCGTTACCGTGGTCATGGCGCTGCTTGGTGATGCAACCTCGCCTACCCAATGGTCAAATTCCCAGCACTCATCAGGAATCGCTGTAAGTTCAACCACTTCATCTACTGGATACTCATGTACGCCTGGCGTTGGAATTGTTGTGCCGTTGCCCTCTACACTCAAGCCTAAGCGTACCATTTCCGATGGACAATCACATACGAAGATCGCACACACACGTTTCGACATATCCATCGTTACCGTCGTTACTGCACTGCCCGAAGAAGCGACATCGCCTTCCCAATGGTCAAATTGCCAACATTCGTCCGGCGTCGCAACGATTCTTACAACCTCTCCACAATCCCAAGTGGTAACACCATCAGGGGTTGTAGAACCATTGCCCTCGTGTGTTACGCCAAGGTTATATTGAATCTTCTGAAAAACTGCTTGTACGTGAATATCCTCGGTCATCGTCACTGTTGTAACCGCACTGCCCGATGATGCTACGGGACCTCGCCATCCGACAAATTCCCAGCATGGAGCAGCTTCTGCAGATATCTCTACAACATCACCACAATCTCGGATGCTGGCGCCTGAAGGATTAGTGACACCTTCCCCCAAATGACTGACTTCTAGCGTATACTCGATTTTTTGGAATACAGCATGAACAGCCGTATCTCCATTAATCGTAACCGATGTGACTGCACTGCCCGGTGATGCTACCGGTCCGCGCCATCCGACAAATTCCCAACATGGAGCTGGTCTGGCGGTAAGTCGAACGACATCTTCGTACAGGTGTGTACTTTCGCCGGAAGGAACCGTGCTTCCTTCTCCGCTGTGCGTTACTGTAAGTAAGTATTCATTTCGCTCAAATACGGCCGTTACGTCCATATCACAGCAAATCTGAAATTCAACCACAGCCTCCGTCGAATTAATATCGCCACGCCACTCGACAAAATGCCATCCTGTCGCAGCTCGCGCGCGAATTACTACCTCTTCACATCGATCATACTCATGGGTGCCAGTTGGAGGACTTGTTTCGCCTTCCCCAATCTGATCAATCGTTAGGTCATATTGACATGGTTGCGGACATCTTTCATCCTCTTCATCGGCAAAACCAGACGTAAACATCCCTAACGCTAGGATCAAACAAAGGAGAATGCTAAATAGCCGTTTCATAATTTCCTCCTCATAATTGACTTAATTTTAAAACTTTACTGGTTTCTCGCATTTCATAATATTCTTTCTAGTTTTGTAATTATTTTCAATCAAAAAACCGACCACCATCCTTTCGTAATGGCAGCCGGTCGACATTCTCTGCACCTGGCTTTGCGCAACAATATACTGTTTTGCCTTTTTCATTACATAAACCCGATCCTACACATTACCAAAAAGATGAGCAGGAAGATAGCGATGGGGAGTTTACTCATTTATCAAGGGCAGGTTAAATGGTAATTTCCTATTACGTAACAGGAACGTCACTACCTTCCATACATACATCCAAAGAAAGAAATGTACAAAAATACACTTCACTGTTATTATACCGACTTTCACCTTTCTTTAAACAATTTGAATCTATTCTCTTAATCCGGAATATACGCATGAACAATTAACCGATGTGTAGGATTAATCATCGGATCGCAAGTAACCAGTGTAAGCACCCGAAAATCGCCATTTCGGTTTAAAACGCTAGTATCGCTTGGCTCTACAATGATTTTTTCATACACGATATACTCATAGGAATACTCGCCCGAAATAATTTCAATGACATCATTATTTTCCAATTCATCCAATCGATTGAACAACCTTCCAAATCGATGCGCGCGATGCCCGGCCAATCCTGTATTGCCATATTGACCGAGAGAATCCGTATAGGGAATATGGCCGATTCCTTTGGCCAATTGCGCATCGCCTGTTCCCTCGATAATTGGATATTCCAAATCGATTGCGGGGATCCGGATCACCCCGATAATTTCATCTGCTTGATACGTAATTGCTTCAAAGGCTTCCTTGGGTTGACTTTTCCCGTCCTGCAGCTCCATGTCATCAACCAAACCTTGTACACCAATTTCTTCTATTTCTTCAGGTTCATAGTGAGCCAGTACCGATTGCAAAGCCAAACTTTCTTCCAAATATGCCGCCGCTTGCTTATCCAGCTGCCAGTCTTGATACCTCTCCCAGGCAAAGGGACTCGCAATAATTAGTAGACCCGCTATAAAACAAAATACCGCTATCGCCTTTCTCATTTAAACGCCCTCACTTTCCCAATATCCTCACTGAAAACAATTGATATTTTCCTGTGTTCCATAGATACCCTGAAATGATTGCAACAAAAAAAAAGATACTTCACAATTGAAGTATCTTCTTTGGTGTGCCTGAAGGGATTCGAACCCCCGGCTTCTTGATTCGTAGTCAAGCACTCTATCCAGCTGAGCTACAGGCACATATGGCTGGGGTAACTGGATTCGAACCAGTGAATGCAGGAGTCAAAGTCCTGTGCCTTACCGCTTGGCGATACCCCAAAAAAAAAAGTGGTGCGGGTGAAGGGACTCGAACCCCCACGCTGTTAGGCGCTAGATCCTAAATCTAGTGCGTCTGCCAAATTCCGCCACACCCGCGTAAAATGTTAAAATGGTGACCCATCGGCGATTCGAACGCCGGACACCCTGATTAAAAGTCAGATGCTCTACCAACTGAGCTAATGGGTCATGTGGGGTGAGTAATGGGGATCGAACCCACGACCTCCAGAGCCACAATCTGGCGCTCTAACCAACTGAGCTATACCCACCACATGTTTTTGTAAATCTTTTTTGTGACAATATAAAATTGTACTGGAGCGGGTGAAGGGAATTGAACCCTCGCGACTGGCTTGGAAGGCCAGGGCTCTACCACTGAGCTACACCCGCATATGGAGCGAAAGACGAGATTCGAACTCGCGACCTTCGCCTTGGCAAGGCGAAGCTCTACCACTGAGCTACTTTCGCATGGTGCTTTGGTGGAGGGGACTGGATTCGAACCAGTGAAAGCGCAGCTAACGGATTTACAGTCCGTCCCCTTTGGCCAACTCGGGAACCCCTCCATATTTTGTAGTTTCATTAACCAAATCATAGATTCGGATTTCACTACATCTGACCTACAACAGCGTCAAATGCCGCCTGTTAGGTCATTATTGGAGCTGGTGATAGGAATTGAACCCACAACCTACTGATTACAAGTCAGTTGCTCTACCAATTGAGCTACACCAGCATATTTCTTTGTGTTTCAAACCACACCAGCAAACTCTTAGGTTTATGGTGAAAATGGCGACCTAGAAGGGACTCGAACCCTCGACCTCCAGCGTGACAGGCTGGCATTCTAACCGACTGAACTACTAGGCCTTAATATGACTGCGTTAGCCAAATCAAAGATTTGGACTTCGCTATATCTGACCTACAACGGAATTAAAATTCCTGTTAGGTCAAAATATGGTGGGCACTATTGGGCTCGAACCAATGACCCCCTGCTTGTAAGGCAGGTGCTCTCCCAACTGAGCTAAGCGCCCATATTTGTGTATGAATTTAAGTGGTGACCCTACCGGGATTCGAACCCGGGTTACCGCCGTGAAAGGGCGGTGTCTTAACCGCTTGACCATAGGGCCGTAATTGGTAGCGGCAACAAGGATCGAACTTGTG
Organism: Eubacteriales bacterium; assembly: GCA_030625815.1. Taxonomy (GTDB): domain Bacteria; phylum Bacillota; class Clostridia; order Tissierellales; family GPF-1; genus GPF-1. The sequence goes on along the minus strand of DAOUQF010000014.1, from coordinate 564 downwards.
ACCTCCCGGGTATGAACCGGACGCTCTAGCCAGCTGAGCTATGCCGCCATGCAAATTAATCACTTCGTTAGCCAAAACAAGTTTTAGACTTTGTGATATCCGACCTACAACGGCGCAAAACCGCCTGTTAGGTCATTATGGTTGCGGGGACAGGACTTGAACCTGTGACCTCCGGGTTATGAGCCCGACGAGCTGCCAACTGCTCCACCCCGCGATATATAATTATGTTCATTTAAAAAAATTGGTGCCGAGGACCGGAATCGAACCGGTACGGTCGTTAAGGACCGCAGGATTTTAAGTCCTGTGCGTCTGCCAGTTCCGCCACCCCGGCTAAAAATTTTTAAATGGCTCCAAGGGTGGGATTCGAACCCACAGCCTATCGGTTAACAGCCGAGTGCTCCACCGTTGAGCTACCTTGGAACATAAAACCGGCGACTTCCTACTCTCCCAGGCAGTTGCCCACCAAGTACCATCGGCGCAAGAAAGCTTAACTTCTGTGTTCGGTATGGGAACAGGTGTAGCCTTTCCGCCATCATCACCGGATAAACTTAAAAAGTAATAAAA
>DAOUQF010000019.1 GCA_030625815.1 Eubacteriales bacterium | reverse complement strand
TGCTCTTCTTGCGAGAATATTTTTTTGCTCATCATTATCCTCCTTGCGGTTTCATTCTTGCGCTTTCATTGTATAAAAAAAGACCCTATAGTGATAGGCTCTCTTTTCAGAGTGTCTAGTCTATAGGGTCCATTTTATTAGATCTCCTTGCTTTTTTTTACCCCTTCAGACAGGATCTTCAATTTTGTTAAAACAGGTCTATAATTATCTTTGTGGTGAGGGAAAGTGCAGTTTTCGCAACTTTTGATTCCCGATTCCAGCCAGGTTGGATTGCCTCCGCAATCATCGCCCAAAGCATAGAGGGGACAATAGCAAAACAGGCAATTGAATTCCTCGACGGGAACATTGTCGTGACAAGGAAAGTATTCACATTCCTTGTGTTGGAAAAAAGAATATTTGGACATTTTGATCCTCCTTGATGAAATGGTTGTGCAATTGCATGAAAAAAAGTAAAATGAAAGAATGAAGAGTTTACGTGAGTTTTGGATAAAAATCGATCATCAAACAGATCAAATCATGCAGGCGAAACGCTTCTCTTTCAGTTTACCGTTCTTTCAATTGATCAGCAAGGAATTCAGTCTCTTTCTTTCTTTATTGATCCCCTTGATGGGATGGGCCATGGCGGGAGAGCGGGTTTGGCTAGTTACCCTAGCCGCTGGAACCGGCGCTTATGTTTCGGCGAAATGGGTGAAGGGGCTGGTAGGCCGAAAGAGGCCGCAGGAAACGACACGGACGACTTTTTGCATTGATCAGGAAGCTGGGAGCTTCCCGTCACGGCATGTCGCTGTTTTAGCGGCGGAGTGCACGGTTTTACTTATCAACCATTCTAAATGGGCAATTCTTTGGATCGCGGCAAGTCTTTTGGTGTCCATTTCTCGAATTGTCTTGCGTGAGCATTATGTATCGGATATTTTTGCGGGTATCAGCCTTGGCATTCTGGCTGGTTTGATCGTTGAATTAATTAAAGGAGTCGTGACAGCATGAGCGAAAGAACATTTTTAAAGGGCGCTTTATTTTTGTCCCTTGCAGGGATTTTTTCAAAGATTATGGGGTTAATTCTAAAGATGCGCCTCAGTGTGATCTTGGGTCCGGAAGGATCAGGCATCTACAGCTATCCGCAGCAATTCTATGTGTTGATGATTGCGGTCTCCGCTACGGGCTTTGCCTCCTCCATTTCAAAATTGGTTGCAGAAAAACGCTCGGTTGGGAAAATGCGGGAAGCGCATCGGGTTTTTCATGTTTCCCTAGTGGTAATGTTGGCATTGAGTGCCGTCATTACCCTCTTGATGCTTTTATTTACTCCGGTCGCTATGAAAATTTGGGGTGACTCGGTTTATTACGCTTATATCGCTGTCGCGGTGGGACCCATTTTTGTATCGATAATGACTTCTTTTCGAGGGTATTTTCAGGGCATGCAATTGATGCAGGCTACCTCGGTTTCCCAGGTTTTCGAATCAGCGGCGCGGCTTGCGTTTGGTCTTGGACTAGCTGTTTTTTTCGCAGGGTCAAGTGTAGCGAAAGCGGCTGGGGGCGCTTCTTTTGGCGCGGCGGCTGGAGGCGTAATCGGCTTTGGCGTAATCGTGCTGTATTATTTGCGGAACCGCGGCGGAATTATGACTGCTATTGAAGCGGATCATCATCCGCAGGATAAGACGGCGTGGGAATTGGCTAAGGAATTGATTGCTTTTACCTTGCCGATCACTGTCAATTCCGTTATCGTACCCTTGATGCCCTTGTTCGATTCCCTTTTGATCAAGCCGCGAGCGGTCGCGGGGGGATATGCGCCGGAAGCGGTGGATCGGATGTATGCTTGGTTGAGCAGTGCGGTTACCGTGAACGGATTGCCTCTTACCTTTACGCTCGCCTTGGCCGTCAGTTTGATCCCGGCTGTTTCAAAGGCGATGGCAAAGAATGATATGAAGGAAGCAAACCGAAAAATCAATCTGAGCCTGCGCTTGGGCTTTTTGATCGGATTCCCGTGTTTTGCGGGATTTGTTGTGATTCCGGAAGAAATTATGGTCTTGCTGTTTCCTACCTTTGCGGGCAGCGGATATGTCTTGCGCGCCTATGCGATATGTTTGATTTTTATGATTGTTGCTCAATTGATGAGTTATTCCCTTCAGGGGATCGGACGCCCAAGAATTGCGACAAAAAATTTAATGATCGGTTCTGCGATCAAGCTCTTTTTCAGTTACTTTTTGATCGCTTGGGAGCCTGCCATGGGCGCGAGCATCGCGACTTTGGCTGCATATCTCTATATTTCAACCATGAATTATCGTGCCGTCAAGCACTTTACACAGATTAAATTTGACAAGCGAATTCTATATGCGCCAATGAGCGCTTCCATCGTAATGGGGATCGGCACCTATTTCGTCAATCGATTTTCCGGAAACACTTTGCTTTCCATCGGAACGGGAGCGGTTATTTATTTCGTCGGCATCGTGTTTTTTGGCGGGATTCGAAAAGATGAAATTCGGGAAATGATCGGCCGCTAAATCTTTGCATTTGATAAGAAAAATGATAAAATGAAAATGGAGGTGGTGAAATGAAACAATTTCTTGCCATCGGATTGGCAATTGCCTATATTATTTTTGTTTTGGTTGTTATTTTTTGGGGAGATCCAACGGATGCTTTGGTTCTAGGCTTTATGCGCGGGATGGGCGTCGTTGTTGTTTTATTGTTGGGACTCCTGATATTTGAACGCATTCGGGATCACAGAAAGGAGAATGACGATGATCATCGTAAATACTGAAACCATTCAAGGAAAAGAGATTGTTGAATCGTTGGGTCTTGTACGCGGAAGTACAATTCGAGCCAAACACATCGGAAAGGATTTGATGTCAGGGCTTCGACAGATTGTAGGCGGCGAGATGAAAGAGTACTCAGAAATGCTGACGGAAGCGCGTCAATTCGCCACCCTGCAGATGGTGGAAGAGGCCAACGCTCTGGGAGCGGATGGGATTGTGAACGTACGATATACGACATCGGCAGTGATGCAAGGAGCCGCTGAAATTTTGGCATATGGAACAGCTGTAAAGCTGAAGTGAGCGGGGGAGACTCCGCTTTTTGATTTGTTACAGGAGGGTCGGGATGAAGGTATTATTGGGAAAACCAGTAGCAGATGCGATTTACAAAAAGGCGAAAGCGAGAATTTCTTTATTGCGGGAATATGGGTATATTCCAAGGGTTGCAATGGTGCAGATCGGCACGGCTTCCGATGACACCTATTACAAGCAGAGTTTGATGCGTCAGTGCGAAAGAATTGGAATTCAAGCGGATGATGTCTCGCTACCCGAAACCATTACAGAAGAGGAATTGATTCATCAGATTCAATTGTTTAATGAGAATCAGGAAATTCATGGGGTGATGATCTTTCGACCCCTGCCTGCTCATATTTCCAATGAAAAAATCAGCTGCTTTTTGGATCATTGTAAGGACGTTGACTATATGAATCCCGACAATCTCGGGAAAATTATTATTGGAAAGAGCCGCGGCCGTTTGCCAGGCACGCCGGCTGCCGTGATGGAAATGCTGGATTTTTATAAGATACCGTTGGAAGGACAGGGGATTGTGATTGTCAATCGTTCCCTCGTTGTGGGGAAACCCTTGGCCATGCTCTTGCTGGATCGCAGTGCAACGGTCACAGTTTGTCATTCCAAGACAAAAAAACTTGCCGATGTGATGAGGCGCGCGGATATTGTTGTAACGGCTGTTGGACGACCTGAATTGTTTACCGCGTCGTCCTTCGATAGCCATAGTGTTGTCATTGATATCGGAATCAACAAGCGAGCGGATGGATCCATGTGCGGCGATGTGGACTATTCAAGCATTGAAAATCGAGTTGCCGCTGTTACACCGGTCCCCCGAGGGATTGGAGTTGTAACTTCAGCCGTGCTTTTGAGAAATGTCGTATATGCTTGTCGTCAGCTCAGCGGATTAAGCATGGTTGCAGCCTTTGAGGAAAGATGGGGGTAGTTTGGATGAAAGGATTTTTGATTGGACATGCCGAGGATCAGACGGCGAAAACGGGTTGTACCGTATTTCTCTGTCCGGAAGGCGCCATTGCCGGAGTTGATGTTCGAGGCGGCGCACCGGGTACAAGAGAAACTGCCTTGTTGGATCCGCGCATGACGGTGGAACGCTTGCACGGAGTTTTGCTGTCTGGAGGAAGCGCCTTTGGCTTGGATGCGGCATCGGGTGTGATGCAGTATCTGGAAGAACAGGGGATCGGTTTTGAAACGGGAGTCGCGAAGGTGCCGATCGTTTCGGCTGCCGTGCTTTTTGATCTGGCGGTGGGCTTAGCAACAGTGCGGCCGACGGCAAAGATGGGCTATCAAGCCTGTGTCAATGCGAAAGAAACGAGTCCACTTCGAGGAAATTTCGGTGCAGGAACAGGCGCGACCGTTGGCAAGGAGAAGGGGATGAACCTTGCGATGAAATCCGGGTTCGGCTTTTCGATCTTTCAGAAAGAGGAACTGTATGTCGCGGCCGGTATTGCGGTCAATAGTTTCGGAGAGATTTATTCCAATTCCGGGAACCGGATTGCGGGGGTGCAATCCCACGAGAATCCACAACCGGATCAAAAGCCGTTTTTGGGAAGCAATACAACGATTGGCGTGATTCTAACCAATGCTGTCATCACCAAAGCACAAGCGAACAAGCTGGCGTCCGTGGGACATAATGGGTATGCGAGAGCCATTCGGCCTTGTCACACCCCCTATGACGGGGACACCCTCTTTGCTTTGTCGACTGCGCAGGTTTCCGTTGATTTCTATTCCCTATGCAAATTGACGGAACAGGTTGTGGCTTCCGCGGTGATCGATGCGGTCGAGCAAGCCGATTCGATTCCCGGGTTTCCTGCGGCTAGGGGGAAAGCATGAATCCATTAGATGAGAGACCCCTTTATATCCAGTTGAAAAACGAGCTGCTGGATCAAATCAAATCTGGGATCTGGCAAGAAAAGGATCAGATACCGACGGAATTGGAGCTGATGGAATCCTATCATCTGGGACGAGATACGGTGCGAAAAGCGATTGGAATTTTGGTGCAAGAGGGATATCTGATCAAGCGAAGAGGGAAGGGAACCTTTGTAGCGAAGACTCAGTTTTCCATTGGATTTGAACCCCTGATCAGCTTGCGGTATGCCCTGCGGGTTCGGGGATTGGAAGAAACCAATCTGGTGTTGGATCAAGCTGTCGGAACTCAAATGCTCGAAGTAGCGAAGCGGACTCGCATGCCTCAATTGGAGGACTCCATGCGGATTCTACGCCTGCGTGTTGTCGAAGGACGTCCCCTTGCGATTGAAGAGTCTATCTTTGCGGCGAAGGGAATCTGTCTGGAGGATGTGAATCCCCATGAATCCATATCACGGTTTTTATTGCAGCAATGGGGCAATAAGATTGATCGAATCGAACAAATCATGACCCCGAAGACTGCATCAAATGTGGAGTGTGAACGATTGGAGCTCGCGGAAAACAGTCAGATCTTATGTTTGGAGCGATGGATTTATGTCAAAGAAAAGGAATGGCCCATTTCCTATGTTTCTTTTGTGATCCCCATGAGTGAATATGATTTTTCCATTTAACCGACGAAAGTCGGTTTTTTTGTCTTTTATCGGATGATCAGCGGAGGCGGGGAAGCCCTTGACTCCAATTTAGGGAGAAGTGATATAATAAGGATGAATTTACCAATAGGAGGGAAATATGGAATCCAAGGTGGTATTGTCAATTGATTGCGGAACGCAAAGTGTTCGCGCCATGCTCTTCAATCAAAAAGGAGAATTGCTGGACAAGGTCAAACAAAGTTTTCAGCCGTACACTTCGCCGCAACTGGATTGGGCGGAACAGGACGCGGATCAATATTGGGAAAATCTATGCGAAGTAACGCGGGGTCTTCAGAAACAGTCCCCGGAAAACTTTGCAAAGATCGAAGCCGTAACCCTGACGACTCAGAGAGACACTGCTGTCTTTCTGGATCACCGGGGGCGACCGCTGCGTCCCGCTGTAATTTGGATGGATCAAAGAAAATTGAAGGAACCCTTGCCTTTCAATAAGACCCAGGCTTTGGCGCTTCGGCTGACGGGGATGCGGGAAACGGCGATCTTATACAATCGGAATTGTCCAGCGCATTGGGTGAAAAAAATGGAACCGGAGATCTGGGAACAAACCCATCGAGTCCTGTTGCTGTCTGGATACCTGTTGTATAGATTGACGGGTCGCTATCGGGATAGTGATGCGGCACAGGCGGGGAAGGTGCCCTTTAATCATAAAACCAGAAAATGGGAGCCGCGATTCTCCATTAAGGGACAGATCTTTCAAATTCCCAAGGAGATGCTTCCTGAGCTGATTGAGCCAGGACAAAAGATTGGCGAAATAACAGAGGCTGCAGCGCTGGAAACAACCATGCCCGTTGGCTTGCCGGTTATTGCATCCGCATCGGACAAGGGCTGCGAGACCATTGGTTCCGGATGCATGGATGATACGACGGCCAGTATCTCTCTGGGATCTCAAGCAAGCATTCAAACCACCACAAAGCGCTATTTCGAGCCCCTGCGATTTATTCCTCCCTTTGCTGCGATGATTCCCGGTCAGTTTAATCCGGAGATTCAGGTTTACAAGGGGTATTGGATGATCTCCTGGTTTGAGCGTGAATTTGCTGAAGTGGAAACCCAAGAGGCGAAAGAGTTGGGTGTGACGCCGGAATCTCTCTTGAACAAACGATTGGCTGCGGTCCCGGCCGGCTCGGACGGCTTAATCTTGCAACCCCTGTGGGGAGCGGGCGTCAAGAAACCGGAAGCGAGGGGTTCGATTTTGGGGTTCAATGATCAGCATACGCGCATTCATATTTATCGTGCAATTATTGAGGGGATCGGCTATGCCTTATTGGAAGGCGCGGAACAAATTGAAAAGAAATTGGGGCATTCTTTTACCTCTGTCGCTATTTCCGGCGGCGGATCCCAGAGTGATGCCATTTGTCAGATCACTGCAAATTTATTTAATCTTCCTGTTTATCGCGTGCAAACCCATGAAACATCTGGCTTGGGTGCCGCCATATCAGGCTTTGTAGGACTTGGGGTCTATAAAACCTTCGAGGAAGCCATTGCTCAAATGGTTCAAAAAACGGATTGGTTTGAACCGGATCCCAAGGAGGCAAAGATTTATCGATTGCTTTATCAAAGGATTTATCAAAATATCTATAAACGATTGAAACCCCTTTATAAAGAATTGAGACAAATCATGAAGGAGATTAACGATGAGCAAAGCGTATAAAGGATTTCATCCGGATTGGGAGAATCAGCCTCCGAAAAAGAACAGTTTTCGGGCTGCATTGAAATGGGGCGATCCTAACGGTTTTAAAGAGCCTAATGAGGGTTTGTATCGCACGATGAAAGAAGTTTTCCAGTTGACTGATGAAGACTTCCAAAAGAAAAGTTCAGATGCGGAGGAAGTGATTCCCGCGGAATTACCCATTGAGCTGACGGTGCATCAGGTTCAATTCTTTCTTGATCTCTTGGGTGAGGATCGGGTTCATCAAGATGGATTCACTCGGGTGAAAACCTCCTATGGAAAGACCATGTGGGATTGCATCCGTCTTCGAAGAGGAGTCTTGCACAATATCCCGGATCTTGTTCTGTGGCCCTCCGAGGCAAAGGAAATTCAAGTCATCGTTGCCTTTTGCCATCAAGAGAAAATCCCCATCTATTGCCGCGCCGGCGGATCCTCGGTAACACGAGGCACAGAGGCGGTGCAGGGCGGGATTAGCTTGGATTTGGCGCCACGGTTCAATCGGGTGATTGGCTTTAACGAAAAGAATCAAACGATCACCGTACAGTCGGGAATTCAGGGACCGGAATTGGAAGAGGCATTGCGGCGGGCACCGGAGCGTTTCGGCGCCTCGCGAGCTTATACCTGCGGCCATTTTCCTCAGTCCTTTGAATATTCCGGTGTTGGAGGCTGGGTTGTTACCCGTGGTGCCGGCCAGAACTCCAGTTATTACGGAAAGATTGAAGACCTGGTGATTGCTCAGGAATATGTCACCCCAACGGGATTGATCCGGACTAAAGAATATCCGGCGAAAGCGACGGGACCCGATATTGATCAGATCATGATTGGGAGTGAAGGCGCTTTCGGCATCTTAACCCAGGTCACCTTGAGGGTTTTTCATTGGATGCCGGAAAACCATTTGCGATTCAGTTATATCTTTCCAACTTGGGAAGAGGCACAGGCGGCGGCTCGTGAAATTACGCAAGGGGAGTTTGGCATTCCTTCCGTCTTTCGTCTCTCGGATCCGGAAGAGACGGATCTGATGATGAAGCTCTATCAAATCGAGGACACCATTTTGGATCGATTGATGTCGGTGCGTGGATTTAAACCCATGGAAAGATGTCTGTTTCTCGGTTTTACAGATGGAGAAAGGCGGTTTTGCAAAAACATAAAGCGTCGCGTTCATGCAATCAGCAAGAAACATGGGGGACTTTATTTGACGGGGATTCCGGTCAAAAGTTGGGAAAAAGGGCGGTTTCGCGATCCGTATTTGCGGGATGCTTTGCAGGATTATGGAATTTATATCGACACCATGGAGGCTGCGGTGACGTGGGAATCCATGTCAAGGGTCCATAAAGAAGTGCGAGACTTCATCAAAGAACGGCCGCAAACGGTCTGCATGACGCATATGTCTCATGTCTATCCCCAGGGTGCGAATCTGTATTGGATTTTTATCGGGAAAATGGATGAGGAGGAATACTTGAAATTGCAAGCCGGGATCCTCGATCGCATTGTCGAATCTGGAGCCGCTTTGAGTCATCACCACGGCATTGGGAAAAGCTTTGGCCCGTGGATGGAACGCCATCAGGGATCTGAAATTATGGAATTACTGGAAACGGTAAAAGAACATTTTGATCCCCATCATATTATGAATCCGGGAGGAACCCTAGGATTACGGGAATGAAGCGTGAAATTCACGCTTCTTTTCTTTTATCCCGATGCCATATCGTTTATAATAAAGAATAGAACCAAATGGAGAGGAGCAGAAGAATGAAAATCAGAAAAGCGGTAATTCCTGCGGCTGGATTCGGCACACGGTTCCTGCCTGCTACGAAAGCACTACCAAAAGAGATGTTGCCGATCGTCGATAAACCAACGATTCAATATATTGTAGAAGAGGCATTGAATTCAGGCATAGAAGATATTTTGATTATTGTCGGGCGCGACAAGACGTCCATCATCAATCATTTTGATCGCTCCGTGGAGTTGGAGCTGACATTGGAAAAAAATCAAAAAGCAGAAGCCCTTGCCATGGTTCGAGAGATTAGCGAGATGGTAAACATTCATTTTATCAGACAAAAGGAAGCCTTAGGCTTGGGTCATGCGATTCTTCACGCGAAAACCTTTGTCGGCAATGAACCCTTTGCAGTGCTTTTGGGAGATGATATTGTTGAGAATCAAACCCCGTGTTTGAAACAATTGATCGATACCTACGATCAGCATCATTGCAGCGTGGTCGGGGTGCAAAGTGTCGCTTGGGATCAGGTATCCAAATACGGCATTGTCGATGGAGAAGAAATTGGAACTCGAACCTATGAAGTAAAGGACATGGTGGAAAAGCCAGCCAGGGAAAACGCACCATCCAATGTTGCGATCCTAGGCCGATATGTTTTAACGCCGGAAATTTTTTCCTACCTGGAAGAAACAGAGCCGGGAGCAGGAAATGAAATTCAATTGACTGATGGAATCAAAAAGCTCTGTGAACGAAACCGTGTCTTGGCTTATGATTTCGAGGGAAGGCGATATGATGCCGGCGACAAACTTGGATATTTGGAAGCAACCGTTGAGTTTGCTTTGAAAAATCCGGAAATCGGCGAAGCTTTCCACAACTATTTAAAAAACTTATTACAAGGAGAAAAAAATGACAACATTTAAAATGACCATTGCCTATGATGGCACAAGATATCAAGGATGGCAAAGATTGGGCAATACGGATCTGACCATTCAAGGAAAAATCGAAGCGGTTCTATCGAAATTATTTGAGCGTCCCATCTTGATTGACGGTTCAGGAAGAACCGATGCCGGGGTCCACGCGAAGGCGCAAATCGCTTCTGTGGAACTGCCGAAAAATCGGATTGATCCCAAGTCTTTGGGAGAGATTAATCATTATCTGCCGGAGGATATTCAGGTATTGTCCATGGAGAAAACGGATGATCGGTTCCACGCCAGATTTAATGCTAAACAAAAGATCTACCGATATCGAATTTCGGTTTCTCCGGCGGGGAATGTGTTTGAGAGAAAAGAAATGATACGGATTGAAGATCCCTTGAATTTGGAGGCAATGCGTCGCGCCGCCAGTTTTTTAATTGGCGAGCATGATTTCCAGTCATTTACGGCCATGAAATCAAAGACGAAATCAACGGTTCGAACAATTGAATCGATTACCATTACAGCCTTATCAAACGAAATTCAAATTGATTTTTTGGGAAATGGTTTTTTGCGACAGCAGGTGCGCTTGATGATGGGACTTTTGATTCAGGTTGCTCAGGGCGTCGTGAAACCGAAGGCGGTAAAAGAAATTCTTGAGGAAAAATCACGAGCCAATACAAGAGCGATTGCCCCGGCAAAGGGATTGTGTTTGGAGCGTGTAATCTACTAGGAGGAGCTCATGGAGATACGATTTTTTCATTTGGCAGACATCCATATCGGAAAGTGTTATTCTGCCCATTGCTTATGCCATGATCATGCGGAATCCAGGCGAAACGAGACATGGGGAACATTTGCGCGCATCTGCGGAAGGGCAAAGGATGAAGAGGTTGATTTCATTCTGATTGCAGGGGATCTTTTTGACAGCCATTATTGCAGTCTTCAAGACTTGTTGGGCATTTCCGAACTCTTCGCGAGCCTGGCTCCGCTTTCGGTTTATTTGATTGCGGGCAATCATGATCCTTTGGGAGAAAAGAGTGTCTATCACTGGGTGAAATGGCCGAAAAATGTGCATGTGTTTTCTTCGCAGCAATTCGAGAAGCTTGAGTTGGAGGATAAGGACCTGACCATTTGGGGCAAGAGCTGGGATCGCAAAGAAGATTTTGAACCGTGCGCGGTGCCGAGGCCTGTTGCCGACACCAGAAATCTTCTTTTGCATCACGGGGATCTTGATCATGAGGGGTCTTCGTATGCCAATATATCCACGAAGGACATTCAGGAGCGCGGCTTTGATTATATCGCCTTGGGTCATATTCATCGTCCTGAGATCTTTCAAAAGTTCACCGGCGCCTATGCGGGGAGTCCCGAGCCCTTGGATTTTGGCGAGTATGGCGAGCATGGATATATGGATGTTCGCATGACGGACTTGAAAACTGAAGTTGAATTTGTTCCGGAAAGCAGCCGCAAATTTGTCGCGATTCAGATTGAAGCCGCGGCAACGGATACGGTTCTTTCCCTGGCGACAAAAATTCGCAATCAAACGGCTGAGCTGCAACCCAATCAAGATTTTTTCAAGATCGCCATTGAGGGGTATTGGGAGGGTCAATTTGAATCCGCCTCGAATCAGCTGAAGGCTTTGCTTCAGCCTGAATTTTATGATTTGACCATTCAGGACAAAACGAAACCCGATTTGAATATTGAAAGATTAGAGCAAATCTATGGCGATTCCGCTGTTGGACGATATATCCGGCATATTCAATCATCGGAGCTCGATGAAGCCGTTCAAAAAGAGGCGTTGTATATTGGACTTGAAGCATTGTTGAAAGGAAAGAATCGATGAAAATCACACGATTAGATATGCAGAGTTTTGGAAAATTTCATCAGAATCACTGGGATTTTTCTTCGGGATTCAATTGTGTTTTTGGACCGAATGAAGCTGGAAAATCAACCGTGCAAGGGTTTCTTCAGGGAATGTTCTATGGGTTTTATAATCCCTATACCAAGACAAAGCGATATACGCCTTCCTACGATCGGTTTCGGCCGTGGGATCATCAAGAATATCGAGGATCCGTGCAGTATGAAGTTCAAGGAGACGCCTATCGGCTCAACCGCAATTTTATCAAAGGGGATGAATCCGTCTCTGTGGTTCGCCTCTCCGACGGAGAAGAGATCACCGATCAATTTCCCTACAACGGAACCTATCGAACCATTGTGCCAGGCGAGGCCTTGTTTAAAATGTCGGGGCTTATGTTTCAAAACACCGTTTATATTCAACAACGGTTGGTGAAACCGGAGGATGATTTTGCCTCGGAAGTACGAGATAACTTTGTCAGCATTGCTCAAGATTTTTCGGAAGATGTATCGGTGAAAAATGCAATGGCTCACTTGCAGGATCAATTGGAAAAAGTGGGATCGCCCAATCGACAAAAAACCTCGGTTTTGGGGAAGTTGGTAGCGGAATTATCCAACCTGGAAGATGAACGATTGGCGCTGCTTCGAAGTCATGCAGAGATGCGTGACTGGTTTGTGATTCGCCGAAAGCTGGAAGAGATGAATCGAGACTTGGATCAAGTCTTTCGACAATTGGAAATTGAGGAAGAATATTGCAAACGGGCAGCCTTGGAAAAAGATTTGGCGGAGCTGGAAGAAACCAAGGAAAGAATTCAGCAACTGGAAATAGAGCACGAAAAGGTAGCACAATATCGTGATTTTGATGATTCCCAGTCGGAAGAAATTATGGAATTGGAAAGCCAAATCCGTTATCTGAAGGATCGAATGCGAGGAGGACAATTACAGGAAGAAGAACCGGATGCGGAATGGGTTCGATGGCCATTGCTGCCAGGAATCATCTCCTTAATTGCCGTTCTTTTCTTTTATTTTTCGTCTTTTTCCATAGGTGTTTACGGTAGTTTGGGTGTTTTTATCGCTTCCATTCTGATCTTCGTCTGGACGAATTTAAGTCAGCGGCAATCTGTGAAAAAAGCATCGGACAATGTCGATTCCTTTCTGTCCATTGCGGATCGAAGGGACTACGAAAGGATGCTGGCAAGGCTGTATGCCCATTGTCAAAAAGCCAATTGCGCGCAATTGCAAGAATACAAAGCAAGAGTAGCCGACAAGGCGAGGCTTGTGGAAATTGAGAGAGACTTGTCTCATTTGGATGAAGTTTTTGAAGTGCAATGGAAAGAGAAGAATGGGAATCTCTTGGAGGAAGAATTGCGTCGATTGCCTGAAATCCCTATGGATTTGAATTTGCGTTCATCCCTGATCATCGCGGAGGAATGCAAGACGAATCGACAGCAAAGAAAAGAAAATGAATTGGAGATTGAATGGCTGAAGGGCATGATTGCGTCGAAGGAAGAAGATCGATCCTTGGCGCATGTGGAAGAGGAATTGGAGGTTCTCCGAGAACAGGCGGAGCGCTTGCACCTGAAAAGAAAAGGGCTCTTGGCTGCCATCGACGGACTGGAAAGAATTGCGGGGGAAGTGCAGGAACAGTTTTCTCCGGAATTAACCACTAATATGGGAGAGACCTTGGGTTTTCTCACCAATGGCAAATATCAGGAAGTCAGAATTGGACGTGATTTCGAGATCCGTTTGGTAGAAGGGGATTTGGAGCGGGTTGTTCCTGTCGACGAGGTAAGCGCCGCAACCATTGAATTGGTTTATTTCGCCCTGCGCCTTTCGATTCATTCCCTGTCTGGCGATGCAAAAACACCGCTATTCCTCGATGAGCCTTTTTCGCAATTTGATCGAGAAAGACATGTGCAGGCATTGCGGTTATTGTCGGAATATGCCAAGCATAAGCAGGTGATTTTCTTTACAAGTCAAGAACATGAATTGGATCTGATGCATGAATTGGATATGAATCCGCATCTGATTCAATTATAGGAGGTACGTTTGAAGATATTTGGAATTTCTGATCTTCATTTTGATATCCGATCGGAAAAACCGATGTCCGTATTTGGGAAAAATTGGGATCATCATGAAGAAAGAATTATTGAAAATTGGAAACAGCTGATCGGAGATGATGATCTGATCTTGCTTCCGGGGGATCTGTCTTGGGCCATGCATCTGCGGGAAGCCGTCGATCATCTCAAACTTCTCGATGAATTGCCTGGGATCAAGTGCATCGGGAAAGGGAATCATGATTATTGGTGGGAATCTTTGACAAAAATGAATCAATTGGAGTTGAAGAGCATTCACTTTATTCATAACACGTCATTTAAAACAGATTCGGTGGGGATCTATGGAACGAGAGGCTGGACCTCAGCCGACTCGCAACAATTTGATGAACACGATGAAAAGATTGTCAAACGGGAATTGCAGCGCCTCTCCCTTTCTATGGAGCAAGTGAAGGCTTCTAAAACCAGGATCGCCATGCTTCATTATCCGCCCTTTTCCTTTCATGGAGAGCTGAATGAGTTTGGACGAAGGATTGTGGAAAACGGGACTGAGATTTGCATTTATGGTCATTTGCATGCCGAGGGTCATCGATTCGTTCGAGAGGGAAAGTGGGGGAATACAAGCTTTTACTGTGTAGCCTCCGATTACTTGCAATTTGTTCCGCGGTTGATAAAGGAGATCGAAGGATGAAGGAAAGAGAAGTCAAGGTGCTCGATATAGATTTAAAGGCCGTGGAAGAGCGTCTGATTCAAGCGGGTGCGGTCATGGTCAAAGATGAGGATCAAATCAATTGGGTGTTTCAGGCTGCGGCCTTGGATACACCGGAGGGGGAGCTGGGCTACCTGCGATTGCGCGCTACCCGTAGCCGAATCACGGACGAATCGTCTTATGAATTGACCCTAAAGATGAAAGAATCTGCAGAGGGATTGCGCGTCTATGAGGAGCTGACTTCTCAAGTAAGCGATCCAGCAGTTGTTATTGAAATACTTGATCTATTGGGGCATCCCCTTCGCTATCGAGGCGAGAAGCATCGAAAATCTTATCGATGGCAGGGAATTGACTTTGAGATGGATCAATGGGATGAAAAAACCTATCCATATCCTTATTTGGAAATAGAAGTGCAGTCGGAAGAAGACTTGGAACGCGCCTTGCAATTGTTGGAGATTCCAAGGGAGTTGGTTTCTACCAAATCCATTAGTGATTTACGAAAAGAATGGAGGGACAATCATGTTGATCAGTCAAATAACAGCACAGAGGGTATTGGAAACCGCGCTTGAAACCGGCGCTGACTTTTCGGAAATTTTTGTTGAGAAAAAGCGAGTCAATGGCGTTTTAATGATTGGCGGTGCTGTTGAGACCGTACAGAGCGGATTGGATTCCGGATTGGGTCTTCGAATTATTTTCGGGACGCAAAGCCTATACGGGTACACCACTGATCTAAGGGAAGAGAGCCTGATTCGCTTGGCTAAAACCTTGGCTGCTGCCGTGCAGGAGCCGAACAAGCGGATTGTGAAGCCATGGAACCTGCAAAACGAAGATTTGACACCCCATGGAATCATCATTTCCCCTGGATCGATTCATATGAAAAATCGGATTGAGCGAATGAAGGAAGCGCATCAATATGCGTCCGGATACGATTCCATTATTACACAGGTTTCGGTTCGCTACGCGGATGCGGTGCAAGATATCTTGATTGCAAACAGTCAAGGAACCTGGATTGAAGATCAGCGAACGCGAACACGTTTCTCTATCAGCAGCGTGGCGGAATATCAGGGAGAAATGCAGACGGGTGGATTTTCACCCGGTGCCGCTCAAGGCTATGAATTTGTACGGAATTTGGATGTGAAGGCTGTAGCTGAAGAATCGGCACGAGTCGCGGTAACCATGGCAAAAGCGGAACCGTGTCCCGCAGGAACCTTTCCTGTGATCATCGACAATGGATTCGGCGGAGTGATTTTTCATGAAGCATGTGGCCATGGCCTTGAGGCGACTTCCGTTGCAAAGAACAATTCCATCTTTTCCAATCGCTTAGGGGAAAGAATCGCATCGGATAAGGTAACGGCGATTGACGACGGAACCATTGAGAATGCCTGGGGCAGCAGCGTATACGACGATGAAGGCGAATTGCAACGCAAACGCGTGCTTATCGAGCGAGGGGTTTTGAAGAGCTATATGATCGATCATTTAAACGGGAAACGCATGGGAATGGAAGCAACGGGTTCCGCTCGACGGGAATCTTATAAGTATGCCCCAACCTCCCGCATGAGCAATACCTATATTGCCGCTGGAACTGATTCCGTTGATTCCATATTTGCGGCGACGGAAAACGGACTTTACGCGAAATATATGGGCGGAGGTTCTGTGAACCCCATTACGGGAGAATTCAACTTTTCCGTAATGGAAGGGTATTTGGTCAAAGACGGGAAAATTGATCGCCCGGTACGCGGCGCTACCCTAATTGGAAAGGGATCGGATATCTTGAATCAGATCGATTTTGTATCGGACAACTTGGCTCACGGCCAGGGAATGTGCGGCTCTAGCAGCGGCTCTATTCCCACCAATGTCGGACAGCCGATGATTCGTGTTTCAAGCATTACAGTCGGTGGCCGAAAGGGGGAGGAAGCATGAAGCGGTTTTGGGAAGCCTTCCTAATCGAAGCAAAGAAACAAGGCATTGAAGAAGTCGAGATGATGATGCAGCGTTCCAAGAACTTCAGCATCAATGTCTATGAGTCGGAGTTGGAAAAATACCAGATCTCGGAAGACGGCGGCTATGCCTTCCGTGGAAAAGTGAAGGGCAAGATGGGTTCTGTCTATACGGAGTTATTGGACGCGGAGTTGATTGAAGAATTGGTTGAGGCGTTGATCGAAAATGCCGAAGCCATAGATTCGACTGATCCGGAATTCTTGTATCCGGGTACGGGACAGGGAATGGAGTCCGATTTACGGAAAGAAAATAAGGGCACCGAGGCGGAAAAAATTCAATTTGCCATGGATTTGGAAAGGGCTGCTCTTCAGTTCGATCCCCGCATTCACAAGGTGACCAATAGCTTTTTTGCTGAGCAGGAGAGTGAATATCAATTGCTGAACAGCCATGGACTGGCCTGTTCTGAGCAGGATCGATACTTTATGGCTTATTCCTATTTGACAGCGGAAGAGGAAAATGATCGACAAACAGCCTTTGCTTTTCAACTCTCGCGAGATTTTCACGAATTGAATCCCGAAACGATTGCAAAAGAAGCCGCTGCGGAAGCGATTTCGATTCTTCATCCGAAACGGATTTCGTCGGGATCCTACGAGGCAATCCTGGAAAATCGCGTCGTAGTTGATTTTCTGGAGAGTTTTGGATCGATTTTTTCAGCGGATGCGGTACAAAAAGGATTGTCCAGAATGAAGGGGAAATTGAATGAACAGGTCGCGTCCAAATTGATTACCTTGGTGGATGATCCGACGGGCGCTGTTGGATTCTTAAAGCAGCCATTTGATTCGGAGGGGGTAAAAACCCAAAAGAAGAAGGTGGTGGATCGGGGGATTTTGACGACTTACTTGCATAACTTGAAAACCGCTCATAAAGCGGGAATCGAGTCCACGGGCAATGCGCATAAATCTTCCTATAAGGGATCCATGGGAATCTCAACTTCGAATTTCTATCTGGAGCCTGGAGAAAGAAGCAAGGCAACCATGATGGAAGAAATGAAACAAGGTGTCTTGATTACGGAAGTGCAGGGGCTGCATTCCGGATTGAATCCGGTATCGGGTGATTTCTCATTGGCGGCTTCCGGGTTCTTGATCAAGGATGGATTGAAGGGTCATGCGATTCATCAGATTACGATTGCCGGAAATTGGTTTCAATTGCTTCAGGAAATACAGGAAGTGGGCGCGGACCTTTGGTTTGGTATCCCTTCGGGGGGGCATTTCGGTGCGCCGTCCATTTGGTTGAAGACGCTCAGTGTTGCAGGAGAATAGGATGGAGAAGTGGACGAAGTTATATTATCGCATTCTGCTTGCAGGATTGCTGGGCTTTGCAGCGATCTTGTTTTGGATGAATCATTTGGGAATCGCTATGCCTTTCTTGCTGCTGATCTTTTTTGTTTTTTATTTGGCTTTTAAAAACGGGTTGCAGTCCTGGGTGAAGGCACAGGTTTCAAAAGAGGATCCAGAATACGGGATAAGACGGATTGAAGAAAAGAAAAAGCAGATAGACACCGTGAAGTTGCTCTTGTTTCCACGATCTCCGTGGTATAAAAACGAGAGCATTGGCGTGATTCTGCTATTGATTCTTGCATTTCTATTCGGATTTAGATAAAATCAAGAAAACCAGTTGGAAGGGAGTTTGGCATGGAAAGATCATTGGTCATTATCAAACCTGATGGGGTGTCTCGCGGCTTGATTGGAGATATTATCAGTC
This sequence comes from Eubacteriales bacterium, assembly GCA_030625815.1. Classification (GTDB taxonomy): domain Bacteria; phylum Bacillota; class Clostridia; order Tissierellales; family GPF-1; genus GPF-1. The sequence continues at coordinate 46,506 of DAOUQF010000019.1, read as the reverse complement.
GGTATGAGCGGAAAGGCTTTCATATTGTTGCGGGAAAGTTGATTAAGCCAGAACGAGAAATTGTGGAATATCATTATGATGTGCATCGCGGAAAGTCCTTTTTTGAAGACTTGATCAATTACTTTATGGAGGGGCAAATTTTTGTCTTGGTCGTAGAGGGAGAGAAGGTCGTGGATTTGGTTCGCCGTATTCATGGAGATAAAGATCCGAGTTGCGCCTTGCCAGGAACCATTCGAGGGACTTATGCCAGCAGCACAACAAGAAATATTGTGCATGCCTCCGATAGCGTAGGCACGGCGGCTCGAGAGATTTCCATTTGGTTTCCCAATTTGGATGAAGATTAAAAAACCGGTAAAGCGATTTCGCTTTACCGGTTTCTTTTAGTTCGTGAAGCTTGCAACGACGGCGCCCGCATAGGTTTCCTCTATAAAGGATTTGATCTCGTCCGTTTGAAGAGTTTTGATTAAGGCTTGAACCTTCGGATCATTTGCATTGTCTTCTCGCGTCGTCAAGATATTAACGTAAGGAGAATTTCCATCCTCCAGCAATAGGGCGTCTTCAATGGGATTGAAGCCCGCTTCGATGGCGTAGTTTCCATTGATGACTGCGGCATCTACATCCACTAGGGTGCGCGGCAATTGCGCTGCCTCAATGGCTTGGATTTTTACATTTTTAGGATTCTCCGCGATATCGGATTCTGTTGCTTCCAAGCCTGCGGAGGGGTCAAGGGTGATCAGTCCGGCGCTCTGAAGGATCAGCAGGGCACGGCCGCCATTGACCGCATCGTTGGGAATGGAGATAACTGCGCCATCGGGCAGTTCCTCAAAAGATGTCAAGCTTTCCGAATAGAGTCCCATAGGCTCAACGTGAATTCCGGCAACGGATACTAGATTGAGGCCTCGTTCTTCGTTGAAGTCCTCCAGATAGGGAAGATGCTGGAAAAAGTTCACATCAATCTCACCGTCGTTGAGGGAGAGATTCGGTTTTACATAATCAGTGAATTCGATAATTTCCAATTCGATCCCCTCGGCTGCCAGAGATTCTTTGACTTGATTGAGCAGTTCCACATGGGGAACCGGGGTCGCGCCCACGCGCAATACTTGTGACGAATCGGACGTACTTTGACAACCGAAAAGCATCATTGTGCCGGCCACCAAGAGTAAGAGTTGCAATGCTTTTTTCATTTTGTACCTCCTTATGAACGTTTTTTATATATTGCATTCGCAAGCGAATTGCCCGCGTATTGCATCAATTGAACCAAGAGAATAATGATTAGTACGGCGATGATCAGGATGCCAAGCTCGTAGCGATAAAATCCAAAGCGAATGGCGAGATCCCCAAGTCCGCCGCCGCCGATGGCGCCTGCCATGGCTGAGTATCCAATCAGGTTGATAATGGTCATGGTGATGCCCAAAACAAGTCCCGGCAGTGCTTCGGGCAACAGAACCTTCGTAATCATTTGCATGGTGGACGCCCCTTGAGATCGACAGGCTTCAATGACGCCGGCGTTCACCTCTTTCAGGGACGATTCGACCACCCGCGCAACAAAGGGCGCAGCTGCGATGGACAAGGGAATGACCGTTGCGGTCGTTCCGATGGTGGTTCCCACAATCAAACGAGAAAGGGGGAAAAGCAGGATCATCAGGATGATAAAGGGAATGGATCGACTGATATTGACGAGCAATCCCAGAATCCGATGAAGCGTTGGATTGGGAGCCACGTGGTTCCCTTCGCTGACGACCAAAAGAACGCCTGCCGGCAGACCGATCAGTACGGCAAAAATGGTTGAAAGGAATACCATGTAGATGGTTTCCAGGGTTGGTGTAAGAAACAATTGAAAATCGATCATGCCGAAACCACCTCCACTTGAATTTCCTGTTGTTGAAACTTATGGATACAGGATTCTATTTCTTTTTTGCTGCCGGAAACTTCGATCAATAGATTCCCTACAGGAACGGTGGCGAGTTGATTGATTTCCGCAGCCAAAATATTGATTTCAACGTTATATTTCCGAATGGTTCTGCTCAGCAAAGGTTCTCGAATGGAATCTCCGAGAAAGGTCAATTTCAAGCGATAGGAAGTTGAATCTTTTGTAGCCACGCTCTTTCGATCAGGCCGCAAAGAAGTGACGAAGGAGCGAGTCAACTTGGTTTTGGGATGGCTGAATACCGTTTCGACGGCATCGCATTCGATGACGGCGCCATTTTCCATCACGGCGACTCGTTCGCAAATTTCTCGAATGACTTCCATTTCGTGGGTAATCAGTATCACCGTAAGATTCAAGGTCTTTTTCAACTCTTTGATTAAAGTCAAAATGGACTTGGTTGTTTGTGGATCCAAGGCGGATGTGGCTTCGTCGCACAATAAAATCTTGGGACGGTTCGCGATGGCCCTCGCAATGGCCACCCGTTGCTTTTGGCCGCCGCTAAGCTGTGCTGGGTGTACCTTTGCCTTATCAGCAAGACCGACCAGATCCAGGGTCTCTTGGACGCGTGCTGTGATCTGATTTTTCTTCATCCCCGCCAATTCCAAGGGGAGGGCGACATTTTCTTCCACGGTTCTGGATTGCAGGAGATTGAAGTGTTGAAAAATCATGCCGATTTCTTTTCGCTCCAGATTCAATTGGTTTATGCTTAATTGACGGAGTTCGGTGTCGTCGATCCAGATTTCTCCCGAATCGGCTTCTTCCAATCGATTGATCAGGCGAACCAGGGTTGACTTCCCTGCACCGCTTAATCCAATGATTCCAAATATTTCTCCGGTGTTGATCGTTAGCGCGACTTGATCCACAGCCATGATTTTTCCATCGGGATTGGGAAAGGTTTTGGTGAGTGACTTAAGCTGTATCATGATTCCTCCTCATAAAAAAAGATCTCTTTCAGCCGAAAGAGATCTTAAAAATACTAGATTTTCTCATCTTCCGGATTTTCTCCGCAGGATTTAGCACCGTGTATCGTTATGATACTGGTTGCCGGGTTTCATAGGGCCAGTCCCTCCACCGCTCTTGATAAGTTTCTAATTCAATTGAGACTTATTCTACTGAGTTTCTGAAGGAAAGTCAACGGTTTTTTCAGAAAAATACGAAGCTAATGAAAAGAGAACGTTTTTTTCTCCATTCAGCACAAAAAAATGAATTGCTCCCAAGAGAAATCATCGTTATAATTAGAGGGAAGTTCATAGGACTATGGTGCGCGCAAGCGTTAAAAGGGAAGTAGGTGGAATGCCTACACAGCCCCCGCTACTGTAACCGAGACAAACCCTCAAATCCACTGCGAAAGCGGGAAGGGAGGGGGAGGAAGATCGGAAGTCAGGAAACCTGCCATATTCGAACTATCAATCTTCGGAGGGAAGGTGAAGGATTGTTGAAATTGACAAACCGTATTCCTTGTGGATGCGGTTCTTTTTATTGGAGGTGGAATGGATGAAATTAATGATTCAAGGAACGGGTTCATCTGTCGGCAAGAGTTTATTGGTCGCTGGTTTCTGCCGTCTGTTGAAAAACGAAGGGGTGAACGTTGCTCCTTATAAATCTCAGAATATGGCACTTAATGCCTGGGTTACAAACGAGGGTTTGGAGATGGGCCGGGCGCAGGCGGTTCAAGCGGAAGCTGCGGGGATTGCACCTCATGTGGATATGAATCCTATTCTTTTGAAACCCAATCGCAGTTTGGGGGCGCAAGTCATTGTAGAGGGGCGTGCAAAGGGACATTATCCGGCTCTCGAATATGAATGGATGAAACCGGGTTTGAAACAGGTCGCGAAGCGTTCGTTTGATCGGTTGGCAAGCCGGTATGACGCCATTGTAATCGAGGGGGCAGGCTCGCCGGCAGAAATTAATTTGCGGAAAAATGATCTGGTGAATATGGGGTTTGCCGAAATGGTGGATGCTCCCGTGATTTTGGTTGCGGATATTGATCGAGGAGGCGTTTTTGCGCAATTGGTGGGAACCATGGTATTGCTGTCGCCGGAAGAACAATCGAGAGTCAAGGGATATATCATCAACAAGTTCCGAGGTGATCAAACCCTGCTGATGCCGGGGCTTGAGATGGTCAAACCGTATTTGTCGATTCCATGTTTGGGTGTGGTTCCCTATATGGAGGATCTATTGATTGACGATGAAGACAGTGTAACGTCTCGGATTGATCCCAAGGTGAAAGAGGTGGGATTGCCGGCTGTTGGCGTGGTGCAATACCCCCATGCCTCGAATTTGTCGGACTTTACTCCCTTGGAAATGGAAGACAACATCACCTTGCATTATGTGAAAACGCCGGCAGAAATCGCATCCATGGATGCCTTGATCCTGCCGGGAAGCAAGCATACCTTGCACGATTTGAATTGGCTGAAAGAAACGGGATGCGCCGATGCATTGTACAAGGCGAGTAAAGGAGATCTGCCGATTTTGGGCGTCTGCGGCGGCTATCAGATTTTGGGAACTCAATTGGAGGATCCATCCGGCATCGAGGGTGAAGCGACCTGCGAAGCGGGTCTCGGATTGTTGAGTGTTCGTACGCGAATGGAAAGCCTTAAAACAACACAAAAATCGAATCTGATATGGAAGGATGATCGCCTGCTCGGCTATGAGATTCATCAAGGGGTTACCAACCCGATTTTTGAGAATAATTACTGGATGAAAAACGAAGCGGGGGATTGTTTAGGCATAAAAGAAGCCCGCGTCATGGGCACCTATCTTCATGGGCTATTCGAGAATGAAAACTTTCGCGCGTGGTTTTTGGAAGAGATGGGCGCTCAATCTGGCGACTGGGCGTATCAAAGCAAGAAAGAAGAGTCCTATAATCGATGGGCTTTGCACTTGGAAACGAACTTGGATTGGCCGAGAATTCGCGAAATCTTGGACGAGAGCGGGACCCTGTAATGGGGGCGTGGATCATGCTTGTTACGGATGCGGTTTTTGGGGATCCCTTGAAACTTCCTCATCCTGTTATTGGGATCGGCTGTATCATTTCCTGGTGGGAGGCTCGCTGGTATGGCGAGGGATTGCACAAGGTGCGAGGCGGATGTTTTCTGGTTTCCGTGCTTGCAACCACCTGTTTTCTTGCGCTGCTTATCCATTTTGCCATCAATCGGATTCCTGGGGGATGGATTCTGGAATCGATACTGTGCGGATGGTTGCTGGCAACAAAAAGCCTGGTGGAAGTCGGTGATCAGATCAATCGAATCTTTCAAGAAGAGGGGATTGCAGGAGCGCGAAAGATGATTGGAAATTTTGTCAGTCGAGATACCGATAGACTGACAGAATCGGATGTTTTGCGGGCAACCATCGAGACGATGGCTGAGAATATTGTGGATGGGGTGATTTCACCCATTTGTTTTTACTATCTAGGCATGATTTTTGGAAGTCCTTTGGTAGGCATGGTTTTTTATAAGACCATCAATACCTTGGATTCCATGGTGGGATATCGAAATGAGCGTTATATGGATTTCGGCACAGCTTCCGCTCGCCTTGACGATCTGGTGAATTGGCTGCCGGCGCGAGTGAGCGCTGGATTGATTCTTCTGGCAGGGAGTGTAACGGGTGGGAATTTTGCCCGAGGATGGCGTGTTTTGAAAAGAGACCGGCATCTGCACGACAGTCCTAATTCAGCATATGCCGAGGCCAGTATGGCGGGCGTTTATGGCTGTCGATTGGGGGGGCCCGCCCTCTATTTTGGAGAAAGAGTGGAGCGGCCCTGGATCGGACAGGGACTTTTGGATCCAACATGGCCCTTGCTCCATCGAATTAAACTCAATATTTGGATTACGCAATTGCTGTTGGTGGGATTGGTGGAAGGGGGACGATGGATATGGGGTTAAATCCACATGGGGGCGATCATCACAGAGAACACAAAAAAATGATTGATTTCAGTGTGAATGTGCATCCGCTGGGATTTCCACAAGGCTTGAGACGGATTCTGAACGATCAAGTCGATCAGCTACCGTATTATCCGGAGATCGACGGACTTCACGCAAGGGAAGATTTGGCGGAAGCGCTTGAATTGTCACGGGATGAAGTCATCTTGGGAAATGGTGCGGTTGAATTGATTTACCTCTATGCGCGCCTGTGTCGAGGAAAAAATGTTTTGATCATTGGTCCAACCTTCAATGAATACGAACGCGCTTTTCGGTTGGCCGGCGCTGATGTTTCAATATTTGCGACCATGGAAGAAGAGGACTTCGAATTGTCAATTCCGAGGTTGGAGGCAACTTTGCTGGATCGTCCCGAGGTGGAAGTCGTTGTTCTTTGCCATCCAAACAATCCTACAGGAACGGGAATAAGCCGGATTGAAGACATTCTTCAAGCGGTGGGGGATTGTGAAATGCTGGTGGATGAGTCCTTTTGGGAATTCAGCGAGCTTCCCAGCTTTTTGCCGTATATCAACAAGCATCAGATCTTGGTGCTTCGCTCCATGACCAAATTTTATGCCCTTGCCGGGTTGCGCGTCGGGTATGGATGCGGATCAAAACAACTGATTGATCGAATGGTGAATGAAAAAGAACCTTGGACGCTGAATCAGTTTGCTCTGGCCAGCATTCCTCATTTGATTCGAGCCGACGCTTATCAAAGAGAGGTTCGGGAATGGGTTCGAAACGAAAAGTTGCAATTTTTGCAGTCTTTAGAAATGGAGCCGTCATGGATTGTCTATCCTGGGCATGCGAATTTTGTATTGATCAAGTTTCCCTTTGAGCTGAATGCGCTACGGGAAAGAATGAAGGAAGAGGGCATATATTTTCGGATTTGTACAGATTTTCAAGAGTTAGGTCCGAGTTTCGGACGATTTACCATACGAGATCATCGAGAAGGAATCAAATTAATTGAACATCTAAGAGGAGGATTAAAATGAATAAAAGAATGATTAGCATTTTGATTGTATTGGCCATGGTTTTGGGATCAATGGGTGCAGGATTTGCAGCCACTGAATCCATCGCGTCCAAGGATGCGGCAGCGGAATATCATATTTTAGTGATTGATGATCGAAGCTTAATCGCTGTCAGCGATATCGAAGCCCTTGGTTATGAGGCTGAGATAGTTGGAAAAATCATTGCAATTCATGATGAGACGACAAAATTCCATTTTGAATTGGGATCTCGAACCGTAGGCGTGAATGAGATCGAAGTAAAAATCGATTCAGCGCCAATCAAAAACGGCAATGAAATTTTCATTCCCATGGCATTCTTTTTTGAGGTTTTGAACTATGACGTGCAATGGAATCAAGACCTGGAAAAAATCGAGATTGAAAAACGCGCGGACAGCCAATATCCCGTGAAGTTTGAAAGTTTTGGCTTTGTGTATGATTGCGCAAAACCGGCAGAAACGATTTCTTCTACAGCGCCAAGTGTAACGGAGCTTCTTTTCTCCATTGGCGCGGGGGAACGCATCCAAACGCGATCAACCTATTGTGATTATCCGGCTGAGGTGGCAGAAATTCCCGCAGCGGGAAGTTTATATGATCCCAGCATTGAAGTTATTGTTGCGGCGGCGCCGGAAGTTTTGATTGCCCAGACTCATTTCAAACCGGAAGTCTTGGTTCAATTGACGAAGGCGGGAATCGATGTCGTGGCTGTGGAAACGCCAGCTACAATTGACGGAATGGTTGCCCTTGTCAAGCAATTGGGAGTGATTACCGGCAATGAAACAGAGGCAAGAGCCGTTGCAATCAGCATTGAGCAACGGGTACAGCGAACAAGAATTTTGGTGCAAAGCGCACAACAACCCAGCGTTTATTATGTAATTGGTACGGGACAATGGGGAGAATACACAGCTACAAGTGATACGTTTATCAATGATGTCTTGCAAACGGCTGGCTTGAACAATGTTGCGGCCGATGCTACTGGATGGAAATATTCCCTGGAGAGATTGGTTGAACAGGATCCTGAATACATTTTGGGCGGTGGGTATAATTTAGATACGATGCGAACCAGCGAGAATTATGCTGTACTGCAGGCCGTACAAGAGGATCGTTTGATCGAAATCGATGAAAATGTCTTTAGCCGTCCAGCGCTTCGGATCATTGATCTCGGGATTCCGGAATTGCTTGAGCGATTTCATCCTGAACTCGATCGATCCTTGATCGAGTAGGGACTTATGGTTTTAAAAACGAAAACGCAAAAAATCTTAGGGCTTATGGCCTTGATTGTCGGAGTGTTCATCTTAATTGTTTTCGCGGTGGGATTTGGCGCGATCAAAATTCCATGGCGAGAGGTGGTTCAGATCATGGCGGATGGCGTGTTTGGTCGAGAATCTATTGATGGGCATACCCGATTCATTGTCTTGAACCTGCGGATTCCACGGATATTGATGGCAGTCATGGTGGGCATGCTTTTGTCTCTGGTGGGCACATCCTATCAAGCTGTTTTCAAGAATCCCATGGCGGACCCCTATTTATTGGGGACATCCTCCGGAGCCGCTTTGGGGGCAACCCTCGCCCTTTTACTTCCGCAATTGCAGGTTTTTGGTTATTTCGGAGTCACCGCATTCGCTTTTTTGGGGGCAATATCGACAACTCTCGCGGTTTATTTTTTGGCGAAAACGGGCAATAAAATCTCTACAATTTCTTTGCTGTTGAGCGGTATCATTATGAGTTCTTTTCTTTCTGCGATTATTTCTTTGTTGATGATTTTTCATCATGAAGAGATTGCGATGATCTACAATTGGACATTGGGAAGTTTTAACGGAGCCAGCTGGCAAGGATTGAAACTGGCTACGCCGATTCTCGGCATTGGAATTTTAGTCATGAGTTTTTGGGCTAAAGATCTGAATGTACTCTTGTTGGGGGATGCGCAAGCCTATAGTTTGGGGGTACATGCGCAAAATGTGAAACGGAAAATCTTGATCCTCTCGTCGATCTTGGCGGCGGTGGCCGTTTCCATGAGTGGAATCATTGGATTTGTCGGATTGATTGTTCCCCATTTTTTCAGAATGATCGTGGGTCCGGATCACCGTTATTTGCTGATTTACGCAACCGTAGGGGGCGGGGGGTTTCTCTTGCTTTGCGATACCATTGCACGCAGTATTTTGCCTAATACGGAAATTCCAGTCGGGGTTGTCACTGCGATCTTGGGTGCTCCGTTTTTTATGATTCTTTTGTACCGAACCAAGCAGGGAAGGGAGTAGACGATGAAATACGAAGTGAATCAATTGGCTTTTTCATATGGCCAAAAACCCATTATTTCGAATCTGAGTTTTTCTCTGCATGAGGGAGAATGGCTAACGATTTTGGGACCGAATGGATGCGGCAAATCGACCTTGATTGCGGTTTTGCTTCGAATTCTGGAGCGAAATCAGGGTGAAATCCGCTTTGAAGGGAAATCCTTGCAGGGATGGGATCGAAAGGCGTTGGCTCGCCGCGTGGCCGTGGTTTATCAAAAGAACGAGATTCCCTTTGGCTTTACCGTGCGAGAGATTATTGAAATGGGTCGATACCCGTATCAAGGCCGCTGGAATCGGTGGAGCGAAGCCGATGAAAAAGCGGTGCAAACCGCTCTTGATTTAACTCATACCGAAGAGTTTTCAAAAAAAAGCTTTCGCGAGCTCAGCGGCGGGGAGCAGCAGCGGGTGTTGATTGCACGGGCAATCGCTCAAGAACCGGAGGTGTTGATCTTGGATGAGCCTATCGCTCATCTGGACTTGCGGTATCAATACGAGGTCTTGCGTCTCTGCCAAAAACTGCAGAAGGAACAGGGGATGACCATTCTTTCCGTTTTGCATGAGATCAATTTAGCGGCAGAATTCAGCGATCGCTTGCTGTTGATGAATCGGGGCACAGCCCTTGCAAAGGGGCGGCCTTCTGAAGTGGTAGTTCCGCGTCTAATCAAGGAAGCCTATGGAATCAATATTGAAATTGTACAGAAAAATGGAAAACCGTATCTGTTTCCCATCTTTTAGGAGGGCATATGATTCAATTAGTGACGGGTGGCGCCCGCAGTGGAAAAAGCCGATATGCGGAAAAATTGGCAAACCGTTCGGAGCAGGTTACCTATATCGCAACAGCTTTGCCAATCGATGATGCGATGAAAGATCGAATTCAACATCATCAGAAGTCTCGTCCCCAGGCATGGAAAACACTGGAACGGGATCGAAATTTCTATCAAGTAAGAAATCAAGAAATTTGGCAAGATTCTAACTTGTTTCTCTTGGATTGCATTACGATTCTGGTGACAAATCATATGATGGATGCTGAAATCGATTATGATGCATGCACCATGGAAGAAATCAATTCCTTGGAGAAAAAGATCCTTGCTCAAATCAAGCAATTAATCGATCAAGCCATTGTGGACGAAAAAGATCTTGTGATTGTGACCAATGAAGTGGGTCTGGGTTTGGTTCCATCCTATCGCTTGGGGAATTATTTCCGGGATATCGCGGGTCGAGTCAATCAATATTTGGCAGAGCGAGCAGACGAGGTGTATCTTTGCGTGTCTGGCATACCGTTATGCATTAAGGGAGAACAAGCCAATGCCTGCTAAGTTACGTGCAATTTTTGCCTTTATGACACGCCTGCCTGTGTCGATTCAAAAGGGCGACTTTGATACGCTTCCAAAAACTGCTCCGTTTTTTCCCATTGTCGGGCTGGTGATTGGAATTGTCATGGTCGGCATCGCGGCGGGATTGAATGCAGTTGGAATCGATTCGGGCGGTGTGCGGATGATTCTCATCCTGATGGGATACTATCTCCTCTGTGGGGGAATTCATCTCGATGGGGTAGCAGACCTTTGGGATGGCATGAATTGCGGCGGTGATAAAGAAAAGATTTTTCAAGCCATGTCGGACAGCAATGTTGGCAGTTTTGCGGTTGTTGGACTGATATTTGTTGCTGGGGTTGCTGCAATGGGGGCATACAACGCCACCCTGCTGAGCTTGTTTTTGTTTCCCATCGTTGGACGAGTCATGGGATTGCTGGTGATTAGTATTCACCCAGCAGCCAAGGAGACTGGGTTGGGGAAACCCATGATCGATTATTGCGGGAAGCGAACGGCTGTTTTTGCCCTTGTCATTCTAGCAAGCATTGCTTGGGTGATGCCGGCAAGTCTTGTGGCCTATGGCGTGATCGCCTTGCTTTATCTGGCGAAGTTTCGTCCCTTTCTTAAAAGGATTGGCGGAATAACGGGAGATGGGATTGGGTTTACAATTGAGACGACCCAATGGTTGTTTTTATTATTTATTCAAGGGGGATATCTGTTTTGAAATATCGAGATTTGACTTTGAGAAAATTCAGCCGAGACGAAACCCTGGTCATTGCTTGTGATTCCTATGGCGGGATTGGAAATTTGCCCTTGGATCATGTGCGGGTTGAGCCGGAGGTTGTTGGATACTATACCGCGATTTTATGTCTCAAGGAGTGCGCCTCCATTCAGGCGAAGCCTGTTTGCTTGGTGAATCTGGTTTCTGCTTCTTTTGAACCGACGGGCAAAGGAATCCTTAGGGGCATTCGACAAGCCCTAGAGGAAGCCGGCATTCCGGAACTTCCCGTTAACGGCAGTTCCGAGGAAAACTTTGCGGTTCAGCAAACCGGTGGCGGGATGACCCTGCTCGCAAAGCTAGAGGGAGATTTTGTTCCGCCAAAATTCCAAGCGGGGGATCAAATCTATCTGGTGGGAGAACCCTCGGTGGGCGATGAGGTCATTCTCAATCAAGACAAACTTCTTACCTTGGAGACAATTAAAGACTTGGCTCAGCTTCATTCCTGCATAGAGGTCGTGCCCCTTGGCTCCAATGGATATGCAACGGAAGTGAAGCGCTACCAAGAGATGGGCTGGAAGGTGTCGGTTTCTTCTGAGATGGCAAGATACAACCGCTCGGCAGGACCTGCAACAGCCGCTGTTGCAGTCGTGCGAGGCACGTTGACAGAAAGGGAAGACGGGATTCCCATACGATGGCTTGGAAGGATCGAAGCGTGATGTTTTCGATCTTTTTTTTCGTTTTAATTGCCTTGGATCAAGGGACGAAGCGGGCGGCGCGCAGTCAGAATTACCGACTGAAAGCTTCGATTTCCTTTTTGCCGGGCATAGGATTTCAGTATCGCGAGAATTATGGATTTTTATTAAATTCTTTTGAAAAAATTGGACCTCGAATCATCGCTTGGATTCACGGGCTAATTATTACGGGATTTTCATGTTTCCTTCTCTGTTTTTTTGACACAGGATTCGGTACAATGGAGAAGACTGGATTGATTATTCTTTACGCAGGCGGAGTTGGAAATGGAATCGATCGGATCTTTCGAGGGAAAGTAACCGATTTTATTCATTTGCGACGCCTGAAAATTGTTGTCAATCTTGCGGATCTTTACCTGATCATCGGGAGTGCAATCATGATAATTGGAGGAATGAACAAATGAAAAATCGCGTGATGGAATATGCGCTAATTACGCTTGGCGCTTTTATGGTGGCTGCGGGCGTTTACTTTTTTTTGGTGCCAAGCAATTTGGCAGTGGGGGGAGTCAGCGGATTCGCCATTGTTTTAAAAGCTTTTTTCCCAGATGCAAATATCGGGGTTCTCAGTCTTATGATGAATGGAATTTTATTCATTGTCGGTTTTTGGTTTATCGGAGTGGGATTTGGTGGGAAAACCATTTACTCCAGCCTGGCCATTTCTTTTTTCCTAGGAATCATGGAGATTCTGCATCCGATGCAGCAGCCCTTCTCTGATGATTTGTTTTTGGTGCTTGTGATGGGCGTGCTGGTTTCCGGCGCTGGAATTGCCATCGTGTTCAATCAAAACGCTTCTACGGGCGGAACCGATATTATTGCGAAAATCCTGAACAAATATTTCAAGCTCTCCATTGGCGTGGGTTTGTTTATCGCAGACTTTTTTATTGTTCTTGCGGCAGGGTATGTGTTTGGGATCGAGGTATTTATGTACGCATTTATCGGCTTGATCTTGAATGGAACCGTGATTGATGGAATGATTGAAGGATTCAATACCTGTGTCGAGGTGATGATTATCAGCAGAGAGAGCGAAGCCATTCAAACCTATGTCATGGACACCATGGAACGCGGCGTAACGGTTTATCAGGCAACGGGCGGGTATACAAAGGAACAAAAGGAAGTCTTGTTGACCGTTGTCGGGAAACGAGAGTTTGTTCAATTGAGAAAATTCATCAAGCAAATCGATCGCAGTGCCTTTATTACAACGAAAAAAGCCCATGAAATTCTGGGAGAAGGTTTCAGCGAATTGGACTAGTCCATTCTGGAAACGCGACTGTTCTTATAGAGAAGATGCCGAGTTAAGATTTTGCAATTTCTTTGCAGTCGCTTGTCTCCTGCATTATATTGAAAGTAGGAGATCATAAAGGGGGTAACATGATGAAGAAAATTCTGATTACAGGCGCTTTGGGGCAAGTTGGTACAGCTTTGACAAAAAGACTGCAACAGGAGTATGGCTTCGATCATGTATTGGCAACGGGGCTACAAAAAGAAACTGAATTAGATGCACGATATGAAAAGCTGGACGTCCTGAATGGAGAAGAGATGATGCGATTGGTGCACAAGCATCAGATCGACAGCGTCATTCATCTTGCTGCGCTGCTTTCCGCGACGGCGGAAGGAAAACCTTTGCTTGCGTGGGATGTCAATATGAATGGTCTGCTCAATGTGCTGACTGTCGCGAAGGAGGCAAAATTAAAGGTCTTTACACCGAGCTCAATCGCAGCTTTCGGAATCGGCACACCGCCGGACCTGACGCCGCAAGACACCCTGCAGCGGCCTACGACGATGTATGGAGTGACCAAAGTATCTGGAGAATTGTTGTGTGATTACTTCTATCGCAAGTTTGGCGTAGATACGAGAGGGGTGCGCTATCCGGGATTGATTTCCCATGAATCTTTGCCGGGAGGCGGAACGACGGATTATGCGGTTCATATCTTTTACGATGCGCTTCTACATGGGGAATACACCTCGCCTATCGCCAAGGGCACCAAGATGGACATGATGTATATGCCGGATGCGTTGAATGCCATTGTGCAATTGATGGAAGCCGATCCAACTCGTTTGATTCATCGCAATGCCTTTAACATTACGGCAATGAGTTTTGCGCCGGAAGATGTGGCTACGGCCATTCAGTCGATTCTACCGGAGTTTAAAATGCACTATGATGTGGATCAAAACCTGCAGCGGATTGCCGACTCATGGCCAAATTCATTGGACGATTCAGCGGCACGAGCGGAATGGGATTGGAATCCGGAATACGATTTAATGCGAATGACAAGGGAAATGCTACTTGTATTGGAATTGAAATTGAAACAGCCCGTCAGATGACGGGTTGTTTTTTTGCGGATTACCCCTTGCTTTTTAGTTGACAAATGTTTTTTAAACACGGTATAATCAGATGGAATAGTTGACTTTGATGAAGAGGAGTAAATCCCTTATCTTTGTAGAGAGCGGGTTCATTTGCTGAAAGAACCTGTAAAGCCCTAAGGATTGAAGGTCGCTTCGGAGTTGCATTGCTGAATGCAGTAGGCAGTGCCGGTTCATTTCGTTATCAATGATCGAGTGTTTGTTCCCTATGGAGCAAAAACGAAGGTGGTACCGCGGAATATTCCCGTCCTTTTATTAGGACGGGTTTTTTTATTGAGGAGGAAAATATGGAGAATAAGTTAAACAAGACCTATGACCCCAAGGCATTTGAGGATCGCATTTATGCCTTATGGGAAAAAGAAAATTACTTTCACGCAGAAGTGAATCCTGAGAAAAAACCCTATACCATTATGATGCCCCCTCCAAACGTAACGGGGAAATTGCATATGGGTCATGCCATTGACAATACCTTGCAGGATATCTTGATTCGATGGAAGCGCATGCAAGGCTATGAAGCGCTGTGGATGCCGGGAATGGATCATGCCAGCATTTCAACGGAATCAAAAGTCGTTGAAAAGCTGCGTTCGGAAGGTCGATCAAAGGATGAAGTGGGACGCGACGGTTTCTTGGAAGAGGCCTGGGAATGGACCCATGAATATGGCGGCAATATTCGAAATCAATTGAAAAAACTCGGGGTTTCCTGCGATTGGGAACGAGAGCGATTCACCCTGGACGAGGGATTGAGCAAGGCGGTTGAAGAGGTGTTTATCCGCTTGTATGAAAAGGATCTGATCTATCAGGGAGATCGCATCATCAATTGGTGTCCGAACTGCGGCACCGCGATTTCCGATGCCGAGGTCGAGCATATTGAAGAGGCTGGACATTTCTGGCATATCAAGTATCCATTCAAGGATTCTGACGAGTACCTGGTGATTGCGACTACGCGTCCGGAAACCATGCTGGGCGATACGGCGGTGGCGGTACATCCGGATGACGAGCGCTATCAAGATCTTGTTGGCAAGTCTTTGATCTTGCCATTGGTCAATAAGGAAATTCCATTGGTTGCCGATACCTATGTCGACAAAGAATTTGGAACGGGTGCCGTGAAGATCACGCCAGCCCATGATCCCAACGATTTTGAGGTGGGAGCGCGCCATAATCTGGAAGTTTTACGCATCATGGATGATGAAGCCAAGATCAACGAAGCGGGTGGTATTTACGCTGGAATGGATCGCTATGAAGCCAGAAAAGCGATCGTGCGGGATTTAGAGGAGCAAGGGTACTTGGTTGAGATCGAAGATCACAGCCATAGTGTCGGTCATTGTGAGCGCTGTAAAACAACGGTTGAGCCCATTGTTTCCAAGCAATGGTTCGTCAAGATGGAGCCTTTGGCAAAACCGGCCATTGAGGCCTTGAAATCCGGCGACCTTAAATTCGTTCCGGAACGTTTTAGCAAGGTCTATCTGCACTGGCTGGAAAATATTCGAGATTGGTGCATTTCCCGTCAATTATGGTGGGGCCATCGATTGCCGGTGTACTATTGCGATGATTGCGGCGAAGTGATTATTTCCCGTGAAAAGCCGAATACTTGCAGCAAATGCGGCAGTGACAACCTGAGACGCGATCCCGATACGCTGGATACTTGGTTCTCTTCAGCCCTTTGGCCCTTCTCGACTTTGGGATGGCCTGAGAATACAAAGGAATTGGAATACTTTTATCCAACGGATGTGCTGGTAACGGGATATGACATCATCTTTTTCTGGGTGGTTCGAATGGTATTCTCCGGTATGGAGAATATGGGAGAAAATCCATTTAAACATGTTTTGATCCACGGGTTGGTTCGTGATTCCGAAGGCCGAAAGATGAGCAAGACCTTGGGCAATGGCATCGATCCCTTGGAAGTAATCGATCAATACGGCGCGGACGCCTTGCGGTTTTCATTGGTAATGGGCAACTCATCGGGAAATGATATGCGCTTCTACTATGAGCGCGTGGAGGCAAATCGCAATTTTGCCAATAAGCTATGGAATGCAACGCGTTTTGTCATGATGAATCTGACGGATGACTTTGTGCGGACGGAATCCAACGCGGTGGAAGATCGCTGGATGCGTTCCCGTGTACAGGAAACTGCAAAAACCATGACGGCGCTAATGGAAAAATTTGAATTGGGAATGGCTGCGCAAGAAATTTACGATTGCATTTGGGAACTCTATTGCGACTGGTATATTGAATTGGTGAAGCCAAGACTCTATGGCGATGATCAGGAAAGCAAGAATGCTGCCTTGACTACATTGTTGGATGTTTTATCCGATATGCTAAAACTCCTTCATCCATTTATGCCTTTTATCACAGAGGAAATCTGGTCTCATTTGCCGGATCAAAAAACAGCGTTGATTCTTGCTGACTGGCCGGTTCGAGAAGAGGAGCCTGATCGAGAGGCGATCGAGACCATGGAATATATGATCGAAGCGATTCGGACGATTCGAAATACGCGATCTGAATTGAACGTGATCCCATCAAAAAAAGCCAAGGTCTTTATCGATTCCAAAGACGAGTGGGCAAGGACGACTTTGATGGAGAATCAAGGGTTCTTGAAAACCCTCGCTTCAGCCTCTGAAGTGGTGATTCTTGGAACTTCGGAACAAATGGAGGAAGAAGCGGTTTCCGCTGTTATTGAAAAGGCGCGATTCTATTTGCCATTGGCTGAATTGGTTGATTTCAAAAAGGAAATCGAGCGGCTTGAAAAGGAAAAGACGAAACTGGAAGGTGAATTGAAGCGTGTCAATGGAAAGCTGAACAATACGCGATTCACTGATAAAGCACCGGACGAGGTTGTGGAAGCAGAGCGGCAGAAAAAAGCAAAATACGAAGATATGATGCAGTCGGTTTTGGAACGATTGGCAAAATTCTAAAAGAAAACAACACGGCGAATTACTCGGCCGTGTTGTTTTCTTTTGTCAATAATCCGAGAATTTGATTAAAAATGGATCCAGATTCCAGATTCCAATTCTTACAGATTAATTTGGCTTGCTGTTGTGAGACCACATTTAATGTTTGGCTGAAAAGCAGGGTCTCTTTCTCTATGACTTTCATGGTAACAATATATTCCGTGTCATTTTTTTTGTAGTAATGTCCAGTTACCTGTCGGGCTTTTACGCGCTCGTTCTTTTTGACCAAGGCGTTTTCGGTCAATTGATGGCGAACGGCTTCTGGAATGCGATCTTCAAAAAACAAGAGGGTGTCTTCGCCAAGTTTCGTTAAGACATAACCGGAATAGTCTTCATGAATGGGACAGATTTCGATAAAGGCAGCTCCGGCCAATTCGCTGAGATATTGTTGAATCATAAAATAATTCAGGGATAGATTTTCCAATATAAATTGAACAAACTCTGAATTGGGAATCGGGATCTCCAGTACTTTCATCGAATACAATAATATTAATTTGTTTTGAGCAAGCTCATTGGTGCTTTCAAACATCTGATCAACTCCATAAGAATAATGATTCATTATACCATAGAAACCTTTAAATCGGGTAGATTTCTTCCGATCCATTTGGTATGATGAAAGGGTTAAAAGGGGGAAGGAATCATGAAAAAACAGAAAATAATATGGAGCGGAACTTTGATCGCAGCACTCTTGCTTACAGGGTGCAGTTCATCGATGGAAACACAGCAGGAAGAAGCGCAAGGGAATCCGGTTGCCATTGAATCGCCCGAGACTGCCGAGTCGAAGGGTGATGAGATTGAGCAGGTAGAGCCTGAGCCTATTTTAGTAGAAGAACCGAAGGAGCCGACCATAGAGGAGATCAAGCAAACCATCGACTTGTCGGTTAAACCAAATGAGGTCGGCAAAGTTATGGTTCTGATGTATCATAATATCGGTGAAGAAGAAAAGACCTGGACGCGAACACCGGAGAATTTTCGCCGAGACTTGGAAACCCTGTATGAAAAGAACTATCGTCCGGTGTCCCTGAAGGATTATGTGCGGGGAGAGATGGATCTTCCGGCGGGGATGACTCCTTTTGTCCTTACTTTCGACGATGGCAATGAAAATAATTTTCGTTACCTTGAAACGGAAAACGGGTGGGAACTCGATCCGGATTGCGCGGTTGGAATTTTAGAAGCGTTTCGGCTTGAGCACAAGGATTTTGATCCCCAAGCCAGTTTTTATGTGTATGGATCACGGCCATTTCGACAAGAGGAATTGATCGGGAAGAAGCTTCAGTTTCTCTTGGACAACGGCTATGAAATTGGCAATCATTCTTGGGGGCATGATGATTACACGGAAGAGAAATACAATGATTCGCAAGCCGTAGCTGAGAGCCTCGGAAAGAACGTTGCGTTCTTGGAGTCTATAATCGCTCCCGGGTCCATAACGACCCTTGCATTGCCATATGGTCACAGACCCAAAGAGGATTCGGCGAGATTGGCCTTGATTGATGGATCCTACGAGGGAACGGAATATGAAAATATTGCGATTTTGAATGTCGGATGGGATCCGGATAAATCGCCGTATCATCAGGATTTTGATCCCTATTCCATTCATCGCGTGAGAGGAAGCGAGATGAATGTCGATAATGTCGGTCTTTATAACTGGCTCGCAAACTTCGACAAACATCCGTCCCAACGGTATATCAGTGATGGTGTGGTTGAGGTGATTACGGTCCCGGTTGAAAAATTTGAGCTGCTTGGAGAAGAATATCGAAAAGGAGAAGAGTGGGTCGATCGCGTATATACCTACTCGTTCGAATAGGAGGGACTATGGACTTTCAATTCCAAATGGTCATCGGGGTAATCTTCTTCGTGATCCTGGTCAGTTTGCAATATACCTTGAATCGCATTCTTGTTGAGCTGAAAAAAATGAATCGCAAGATGGAACGTCTGGTTGGGCGCGATCGGGACGAGGATAGATTTTCTTGAATAATTGTGGTACAATAAGTGAAAATTATGGGGGTGCGCTGTGGATACAAGCAAACGAAAAATCATATTTTCCCATGAGGAAATTCAAAAAGAGGTTCAGCGATTGGGCCAGGAAATACATAAAGACTATTTGGGTGAGAAATTATTGGTCATCTCGCTGCTCAAAGGGAGTTTTATTTTTGCGGCGGATTTGATTCGCGCCATCGAAGGCGATGTGCAGATTGAGTTTATGACGACTTCGAGTTATGGACATGGAGAAGCTTCCACGGGCGAGGTCAAGATCGTGACGGATTTGTCTGTTGACATTCAGGGACGCCATGTATTGGTCGTCGATGATATCGTAGACTCTGGATTGACTATGTCGGTTATCTTAAAGCATCTTCAAGAGGCAAACCCAGCCTCGTTGAAATCCTGTGTATTATTGGATAAACCGGAACGTAGAATCGTAAAAATTCTACCGGATTATTGCGGATTTGTGATTCCGGATCTCTTTATTGTCGGTTATGGCTTGAATTATGGAGATTACTTTCGGAACGTTCCGTATATTTTTTCTTTTATCCAAGATGAGGAAGCGTAAAAGAAGAGTTCGCTCTTCTTTTTTCTTTGGAGGAAATCATGAGCAGTTATGAAAACTTGGCAGATTATTATGATCGTTTGATGAATCGAGACGTGGATTATGAGGGGTGGGCCAACTACCTTTGGGAGTTGCTTACCGAGATTCAAGCATGTCCTGTAGAGGGCTTGGAATTGGCTTCGGGAACCGGGAATATGACGGAACAATTGATTCGCAAAAATTGTCACTTGGACGCCTTCGATCGGTCGGAAGACATGTTGATGATTGCCCGCGAGAAAAATTTGTCGATTCGCGATGTTCGCTTTTATCAACAGGATATGGTGGATTTTCGGTTTGCAAAAAAATATGATTTCGCGGTTTGTTCTTGTGACAGCATCAATTACTTGTTGGAAGACGGAGATTTGTTGCGGGTTTTTCAGCGGGTTTTCGATCAATTGAAACCTGGCGGCGTCTTTCTCTTTGACGTTGTGACGCTGTATCGAATGGAAGAGCTGTACGGCAATGAAACCTTTGTCGTCGATCAAGACGATGTTTATTATGTATGGAAGAATCAATGGGATCCCAAAAAGAGTGAGATTTCCTATGAGATCACTTTTTTTGCTCAAATCGAGGAATGCTATGTACGATTTGATGAATTTCATCGGCAGCGGGGATATTCCATGAAAGAAATTGAGTTAGCCTTGAATAAAGCCGGGTTTTCAACGGTTCAATCCTTTGATGGGTTTTCAAAAAATCCGGTCACGGACAAAAGTGAGCGGGTTCAATGGCGAGCAATGAAAGGAGCACAATCATGAATCGAATTTTACGTGGGATGGATCGCGGACAAAACTTCCGTTTTTTTTTGGCGGACACCACTGAATTGACAAAAGAAATGAAAGAGATTCATCAACTGAGCGAGACTGCAACGGCTGCCTTGGGAAGAACGGCTGCCATCTCTGCGATTATGGCCAGCATGATGAAAAATCTTCGCGACAAGATAACCATCCAGGTCCAAGGGAATGGTCCTGCAGGAAGGCTTATTCTGGTTGCCTCATCGACAGGCGGCATTAAGGCTACCGTGGATCATCCTGAAATCGAATTGCCCTTAAAATCAAATGGGAAGCTGGATGTGGGCGGTTATGTCGGCAGAGAAGGACAGATGATTATTATTCGCGATTTCGGATTAAAGGAACCCTATATCGGACGATCGAACCTGATTTCCGGTGAAATCGCTGAAGACTTCACCTATTATTTCGCAACGAGCGAACAACAGCCCAGCGTTGTGAATCTTGGCGTTTTATTCAACAAAGACGGGGAAGTGGAAATAGCCGGGGGGATTGTCATTCAAACGATGCCTGATATCCCTGAAAAGGTCTTGGTTCAACTGGAAAAGGATGTAGCTTCCATGCCGTCATTTACAAAGGCGGCGCAGGAGTCAGCCGACCCGAAAGAACGACTGGCAGTTTTACTGCCTTCTTTTGAATTGGATTTTATGGATGAAATGCCGGTGTTTTGGGAGTGCGACTGTTCGAGGGAGAGAATGGAACAGGCCTTGCTTGCTTTGGGCGAGGAGGAATTGAAAACCCTGCTGGAGGAGGATGACTCAACAGAAATGCATTGTCATTTCTGCAATACGGACTATCATTTTAGCCGAGAGGATCTATTGGGCTTAATCCAGGAAGTGAATGGGTAATCCTGGAATTCAGATAATTTTTAATAATGGAACTTTACTGCGACCCGTTGACTTTTACCGAGTGATATTGTAATATATAGAAGTCGCAGTTAGCCCAGATAGCTCAGTCGGTAGAGCAGGGGACTGAAAATCCCCGTGTCGGTGGTTCGATTCCGCCTCTGGGCACCAATATTTGCGAAAGTAGCTCAGTGGTAGAGCTTCGCCTTGCCAAGGCGAAGGTCGCGAGTTCGAATCTCGTCTTTCGCTCCAAATAAGGCGCCATGGCCAAGTGGTAAGGCAGAGGACTGCAAATCCTTTACCCCCAGTTCGAATCTGGGTGGCGCCTCCAAATCTAAACGAGGAAGAAGTATTCCTCGTTTTTTTCTTGCAAAAACTGCGGTTTACAAAAAGCTGTACAAAGACTGGATGATTTGATAAACTAAAATCCAGTAGGGCGGGATCGTTATCTGTGTTTGACAAAGTGATCACCACCATGTATACTAATAATGTTGTATAAGGAAAGTAGGAGGTCCGCTTCTCACCTTATGGCGAAAGCTTATAAGGTTATCACTCAAAATTGAGTTTTGATGCGGATAGGTGAGCCTATCCGCTATTTTTTTTAGGAGGTGTTTTGTATCAAAGAACTCTATATTAATGAAAAAATTCGCGCGCGCGAAGTCCGTGTAGTCGATAGTGATGGGGAACAGTTGGGCGTTATACCCACTAAAGAAGCATTGCGGATTGCACAAGAGAAAAAATTGGATTTGGTGATGGTTTCTCCCAACGCAAAGCCACCGGTATGCAAAATCTTGGATTATGGCAAATACCGATATGAGCAGTCGAAGCGAGAAAAGGAAGCGAAGAAAAACCAGAAAACCATTAATATTAAAGAAGTTCGTATGACACCAAGGATTGATTCCCACGACTTGCAAGTAAAGGCGAGCAATGCGATCAAATTCTTGAAAGCAGAGAACAAGGTAAAAGTAACCGTCCGTTTTAGAGGACGAGAATTGGGTCATACTAATATTGGTCGTGAAGTGTTGAAAACATTTGTCACGATGATTGCTGAATATGGCGAAGTAGAAAAACTGCCACGTATGGAAGGCCGAAACATGGTAATGTTTCTGACACCTAAAAAATAATCGAGAGGAGGCTTTATCATGCCTAAAATGAAATCTCATCGCGGAGCTGCAAAGCGATTTAAAAAAACTGGAACTGGTAAATTCAAACGACACAGCAATTTTACAAGTCACTTATTCAAGTCTAAATCTCCGAAGCGAAAGCGTCAGTTGAGACAAGGGAAAATTGCTTGCCCAAGTGATGAAAAAAAACTGAAACAAATGCTACCGTACTAAGTTGATCGATAGGAGGATTTAAGATGGCTAGAGTTAAAGGTGCGATGAACGCACGAAAGAAGCATAAGAAAGTATTAAAATTAGCAAAAGGCTATTATGGCTCAGCAAGTCGTTCGTTCCGTCCAGCGAACCAAGCGGTTATGCGCTCAATGCGCTTCGCTTATATCGGACGTAAATTAAAGAAACGTGATTTCCGAAAGCTTTGGATTGCCCGAATCAATGCGGCAGCCCGTTTGAATGGAATGTCATACAGCCGCTTTATCAATGGTTTGAAAAAATCAGAGATCGAAGTAAACCGCAAAATGTTGTCAGAAATGGCAATTCATGATCCTGCAGGTTTTACAGCATTGGTTAATCTTGCCAAGGAAAGTGTACAATAAGTTCCCTCTGGGAACTTATTTTTTTGACTTGTTTTCGCCTTTGAATTACAATATATGCAAAGCATGAAGAATTTGACAGACGGGAGATGATGACAATCGATATTCGAAGTCGTCTCGATGAGATTAGCGCACGGCCAGCTCGCTTTCTGGCGATTGGTTTCTTTTTATTGATTTTAGTGGGAACAACGCTTCTGAATTTACCCATCGCTTCTATTGATGGGAATAGCGTTGGTTTTATCGACGCCCTTTTTACCTCTGCTTCGGCAGTCTGCGTAACGGGGCTTGTTGTCGTGAATACGGCAGCACATTGGACTTTTTTTGGGAAATTGATCATACTGGTGCTGATTCAGATTGGCGGGTTGGGTTTTATGACTATGGCAACCTTGGTAGCCTTGGTGCTGGGTCGCAAGATCACTCTGAAAAACCGATTGATTTTGCAGGAAGAACTGAACAATTTAACCCTGTCCGGCGTCGTAAAATTGACGAAATATGTCCTGTATTCCACCTTTTTTATTGAGGCGGTTGGCGCCTTGATCCTGTCCTTTCGGTTTGTGCCTGATTTTGGGTTCTGGAAGGGAATTTGGTTTGCGATCTTCCATTCAGTTTCCTCTTTTTGCAATGCGGGATTTGATTTGATCGGCAATAGCATGGAGAGTTATGCGGGAAGCTTTTTGGTGATTATGACGATGAGTATTTTGGTCGTGATCGGGGGAATCGGATTTTCTGTTTTCATCAATCTTTTCCAGAATATTCGAATGAAAAAACCCATGTCGCGATTGAGCATACATACAAAATTAACCCTAGTCATTACCAGCGGCCTATTGGTAGTCGGTTTTATATTTATCTATCTGGTTGAGTTTACAAATCCGGAAACCCTGGGTGCTATGTCAGGAACGGAGAAGATCCTTTCAGCGATTTTTCAATCGGTTGTTCCGAGAACCGCTGGCTTCAACAGTATACCCATGGGCAGTCTGCGCGATGCGTCGACGTTTTTCATCATCCTGCTGATGTTTATTGGCGGATCTCCCGGTTCTACGGCGGGGGGAATAAAGACTACAACGATTGGCGTGGTTTATTTAACGATTCTATCCAATATAAAGGGCAAGGAAGATGTGGAGCTCTATAAGAAAAGAATCCCGAAACGAGCCATCAACAAAGCCATTACAATCTTTACGCTCGGTCTTACTGTCTGTATTGCCAGCACTTTGTTATTGGCGATAACAGAACATGCCGACTTTTTGGATATCCTTTTTGAAACGGTATCCGCGTATGCGACGGTTGGATTAAGTCGCGGGATCACAGCGGACTTGACCGTGTTTGGACGATTGTTGATTGTAGGAAATATGTTTTTTGGACGATTGGGTCCTCTAACGATCGCTTTTGCCTTGGCGGAGCAGACAAAGAAGAGTAAAGGGATTTATCGTTTTGCGGAAGAAAATATCAATGTTGGGTAGGAGGCATAAATGAAACAATTTGTTGTAATAGGATGCGGTCGATTTGGATCAAGTCTTGCAAAAACACTTTTTGATTTGGGATATGATGTTATGGTTATTGATAAAAACCCTGAAAAAATTCAGGAGATCTCTCCCTATGTGACCCACGCGGTTCAAGCGGATGCCTTGGATGAAACAACCTTGAAGGCCATTGGGATCGGTAATTTTGACGTAGCGGCAGTTGCCTTGGGCACCAATCTGGAGGCCTCCATTATGACGACCCTGATTGTCAAGGAATTGGGCGTCAGCATGGTGATTGCCAAGGCGCAGAACGAAAATCACGGGAAGGTATTGGAAAAGCTTGGCGCGGACCGCATCGTTCATCCGGAACGGGATATGGGTGTTCGTATTGCGAGGAACCTGGTTTCGTCCAATCTCTTGGATTATATAGAATTTGCTCCTGATTATGGGATCGTAGAGGTTAGCGCTTTGAAGGAGTGGGAAGGGAAGACCTTGGTTGAACTTCAGCTGCCTACCCGATACGGAATCAATGTCATTGCAATCAAGCACAATGACAATATCAACATTTCTCCCGCGGCAGACGAGGTAATTGATCGTGAAGATATTTTAGTCGTAATTGGAAACAATCAAGAATTGATTCAATTGGAAAAAGAAGGACAACGTTAGTGGAAGTCATTCGATTGTCTCAAGAACAAGCGAAGCGATGGATCAAATTAAAATTGAAAAAATATCGGCAACGAGAGTGCAAGTTTATTGTGGAAGGACTTCGTTTGGTGGCGGCCGCTGAAGCCGCCGACCAGAATATTGAAGCTGTTATCGTAACGGAACAATTCCAGGAAGAACCGCAGCGAACGGAAATTCTCGAGCGCATTCAAGCGCCTATTTATCTGGCCGACGAAAAAATCTGGAAAAGACTTAGTGAAACAGTGCATGGACAAGGGATTCTAGCGATCGTTTCCATGCCTGAACGCATTGAAAGCCAAGGGGAGTGGAGCGGAAGAATTCTTATTCTTGACCGGATTCAAGATCCGGGGAATATGGGAACGATTCTGCGCACTGCTGAAGCCTTTGGGTTTCAAGACGTTTTTTTAACCAAAGGTTCTGTGGATTGCTATGACAGCAAGGTGATTCGTTCATCCATGGGCGGTGTTTTTTCCCTGCGGTTGCATCCTTGGGAATCCGACTCGCTTGACGGGGCGCAAGCCAAGGGCTATCAATGCATCGCGAGTTCCTTGCAAAGTTCGAAGTCATTGACCGATATTTGTTTTCAGAATCAAGTGGCGCTCATTATCGGAAATGAAGCCAATGGGATTCGTCAAGAATGGATTGAGGCAGCGGATTTGCGGGTTCAAATTCCCATGACGGGCCAGGCTGAATCCCTCAATGCAGGGATTGCAGCTGGAATTCTGATGTATGCCATTCAATCCGATCAAATGATTGAAGTTTCTTGACACACATGATATAATCAGTCACGAATAGAATAAAAAAGCAATGAGAAAGCATAGTACGGTCGCATTACAGAGAGTTATCGAAGGCTGAAAGATAACGGGCGAAAACCGGAATTTCACTTTTGAGCTATCCGACTGAAATCAGTAAGTTGGATCGGTTTAGCCGTTATCAGATGAGAGGTCGCAAGACAATTAGGGTGGTACCGCGGAACACTTCGTCCCTGACGAAGTGTTCCTTTTTTTTATTTTGAAGGGAAGGGGCGAACGAACATGAAAGAACAATTATTGAAGATTCAAAAGAATGGATTGCAAAGCATTGACGCATCTGCCGATTTGAAATCGCTCGATACAATCCGTGTGCAATTTTTAGGGAAAAAAGGAGAACTTACGCAGGTTTTGCGCCAGATGGGAAAATTGCCGAAGGAGGAAAGACCGATTGTCGGCGAGGTGGCGAATCAAGTGCGCGAGGCTTTGAGTCAAGCCATAGAGGAACGCAAGGTAAGCCTGAAACAATTGGCTTTGGAAAAACAACTCTTGGAAGAACGGATCGACGTCACTATGGATGGCGTGCAAAAAAAGGTTGGTCATCATCATCCATTGATGCAAGTCAAAGAAGAGTTGGAAGCCCTGTTTAGCCGCATGGGCTACGATGTCGTAGAGGGACCTGAGATTGAAACCGTCTATAACAATTTTGATGCGTTGAATGCGCCGGAAAGCCATCCGTCTCGAGATATGTCCGACACCTTTTATATCAATCCCGAACTTTTGCTTCGGACACAGACATCGCCGGTTCAAATTCGTGCCATGAAGGACGTGGAACCGCCGATTCGCATGGTAACCGCGGGACGAACATTCCGTTTCGATGATGTAGACGATACGCATTCACCGATGTTCCATCAGATGGAATGTTTGGTAGTGGGTGAGGGCGTCACTATGGCAAACCTGATCGACACCATTGAAACCTTTGTTCATGAACTCTTTGGAGACGATATCAAAACGAGATTCCGTCCGCATCACTTCCCATTCACTGAGCCGAGTGCCGAAGTGGATGTCTCTTGCCTGAAATGTCGGGGAGAGGGCTGCGAGGCTTGTCATTACACGGGCTGGAGCATGGAACTATTGGGTTGTGGCATGGTTCATCCTAAGGTGTTGGAAAATTGTGGAATTGATTCAGAGAAGTATACCGGATTTGCATTTGGATTGGGTGTCGATCGAATCACCATGGTGAAGTACGGGATTTCCAATATCCGTTTGCTGTTTGAAAATGATATGCGGTTTATTGATCAGTTCTAAGGAGGGGAAACGATGTTAGTATCCATTGAATGGTTATCAGAATATGTAGAAATTGAGCAATCGGGCAAAATGATTTCCGATCGCTTGACGATGTCCGGCTCTCATGCCGATTCCATCGAAAAATATGGGTTTAAATGCACGGGGATTGTGGTAGGGAAGATTATTTCCATCGAACCTCATCCTGATGCTGACAAATTGGTTGTTACCAAGGTTGATATAGGTGGAGAAGAACCCCTGCAAATCGTAACTGGAGCGAAAAACATCGCTGAAGGTGATGTCATTCCCCTTGCGACTGTGGGCGCTGTCTTGCCTGGAAATTTCAAGATTAAAAAGGGCAAGCTTCGAGGCGAGGTTTCGGAAGGAATGATGTGTTCTCTTGAAGAGATGGGATTTGGAGATTCTGTCATTCCAAAAGAGGCAAAGGACGGAATTTTCATCCTGAAGGATGAGTATACCTTGGGCGACGATATTCGAGACGCATTGAAGCTCTACGACGATGTGATAGATTTTGAAATTACCAATAATCGTCCGGATTGCCTAAGCATGATCGGCATGGCGAGAGAAACGGCTGCGACCTTGTCGACATCGATCCTGATTCCAGAAGCTGAAGCAAAGCAATGCGACGGAGATATTCACGAATATCTCAATACGGTTACGATTGAAGCCGCCGACCTTTGCAAGCGATATATGGGTCGCGTGGTAAAGGAAATCAAGATCGAAACCTCTCCCGTCTGGATGCAGATCCGTTTGATGAAGGCAGGCATTCGTCCCATCAATAATGTCGTCGATATAACTAACTATGTGATGCTGGAGACGGGGCAACCCCTGCATGCCTTCGACGTCGAAAAGGTAACCGGCAAAGAGATTCGTGTACGCCGGGCGCAACCAGGAGAAACCCTGATGACCTTGGATGGTACAGAGCGAAACCTTGACGAAAATGCGTTGGTGATCGCGGATCAGATCAAACCGATTGCTCTAGCTGGAATTATGGGCGGTGGAAACTCTGAAATCTCGGAGACGACAACGACTATTTTAATTGAATCGGCGAATTTTGATGGAAAAACCGTGCGTCTTGGGGCCAAGGCTTTGGGAATGCGTACAGAAGCCTCCAATCGATTCGAAAAAGATCTGGATGTTGAAATGGTGGCTTATGCATGCCAGCGCGCCTGTGCTTTATTGGAAGAACTGGGAGCGGGAATCGTAGTGAATGGCGTGGTTGACGCCTATCCGGTTGCTTATCAAGCCGAGACGGTTAGCATGCGGTTGGAACGCGCTGCAGCGCTTCTGGGCGTATCGATCCCTCTTGCCGATCAATTGGACTCCTTGGAACGACTTGGTTTTGATGCGACCTGCAAGGGCGATGTAATCGATGTTCAAGTGCCAAGCCATCGAGGCGATATCAAAATTGAGGCTGATTTGATTGAAGAGGTTGGCCGGATTTACGGATTCCATAATATCGAGGCGGCACCGCTTCGCATGGAGGTTCGACAAGGACGCTACAGTGAAGCGCGTGTTCGGGAAGATCGGGCAAAAGAGGTTATGCGGGGATTGGGATACAATGAGATTATGACCTATTCCTTTATCAGCGAGAAGGTTTACGATCAATTGCGGATACCTAAAGCGAGTCCAAAGCGTCAATTGATTCGATTGATGAATCCTCTTGGAGAAGACTTTAGCATCATGCGAACGACGCTTCTGGGGAATATGCTGAAAGTGGTTTCCCGAAATATGAATCACGGCGTAAAAGAAATGGCTGCTTTTGAATTGGGAAATGTTTTTATTCCGAAATCAATCCCCGTTACGGAACTGCCGATTGAAAAAATGTTGATGGTCATTGCAGAAGTCAGCGAAAACACGGATTTCTTTTCCTTCAAGGGCAGTGTGGAAGCCTTGTTATTTGGGTTGAACTTGTCAAATGTGGAATACGAACCCGAGACTGCCGATCCTAGTTTCCATCCTGGACAATGCGCGCGGATTCTTATCGATGGTCAAACGGTGGGACGAATGGGACAGATTCATCCAATCGTTGCGGAAAATTTTGATCTTGATCAATCTATCTTTGCCGCTGAATTGAATTTACAAGCATTCCACAAGTTGGCCGAGGACAAAAAGACCTATCAGCCATTGCCAAAATATCCGGCAATCACCCGGGATTTGGCCTTGCTGGTACCCGTAGCGCTGCCGTCTAAATCCCTTGAAAAGGCGATGAAAGAATCAGGCGGAAAATTGGTGGTGGCAACGAAACTATTCGATGTCTACATGGGCGCACCGGTTCCGGAAGGCTGGAAAAGCTTGGCTTACTCCATTGCATATCGAGCATCGGATCGAACCTTGACTGACGAGGAAGTTGTGAAAGTGCAAAATAAAATTTTACAGCGTCTGGAAAAGGATTTTGAAGCAAAATTAAGATAGGACTGCATATGCAGTCCTTTTTTTTTTGACTTATGCTATAATGAGAAAAAGGAGGGATTGCCATGTCAGAAAAAAATCGCGTGATGTTGACCATCAATGGAGTGAATTATTCCGTAGTTGGTGATGAACCGCAGGAGGTGCTTAATCAGATCGCGGGGCAAACCGTTAATCGGATTGAAGAAAAACTTGCTGCAAGCCATCGGATCAATGACCGCATGGCAATGCTGCTGTCGGTATTTGAGGTTGAAAACGAATTATCAGGATTGCAACGGCAAATGGCATCTGCGGATGTAACGGAGCCAAGCGAAATGGTGGAACCTATCGTGCTGAAAGAATTAAAAGATAGAATCTGTGCAAAAAACGATGCTTTGCTTAAAGCAGAGAACACCATTCATGAATTGCAAAACAAACTGTTTCACACACAAATTGAATTGGTGCAGGCACGAAAAAAAAATGAAGAGTTGGGAAAATAGCCACGACTTCCTGTCGCGGTTTTTTTTATGGTGATGAAATGAAAAAAAGAAACGGATTTATTGAACTATTGGCGCCCGCAGGGACGCCGGATGCTTTCTACGCGGCTATTCGCTATGGCGCTAACGCCGTTTATCTTGGAGTGGAAAGCTTTAATGCGCGAATGGGAGCAGACAATATCCTGTTGGCGGATTTGCCCGATTATGTTGAATTCGCGCATCTGAGAAATGTAAAAATATATGTAGCGGTCAACACCTTGATTCGAGATGACGAATGGCCGTTATTGGAAGAAACGATGGAAAAAATCGTGCTCGCTGGAGCCGATGCGGTTATTTTGCAGGATCTTGGGGTTTTGACCTATATGCAAGCGGCCTATCCATCCTTTGAATGTCATGCCAGCACGCAATTTTCCATCTACAACGCGACTGGAGTGAGAAAGGCAAAGGCCCTTGGCTTTTCGAGAGTGGTGATTGCGAGAGAGACCCCCATTGAAGAAATTGAAAAATGCGCAATGATTGAAGGGATTGAACTGGAAGTTTTTGTTCATGGCGCCCTTTGCGTATCGGCTTCTGGGCAATGCTTGCTCAGTAGTTCACGGGGAGGTCGAAGCGGAAATCGCGGCAGATGCGCGCAACCCTGCAGATTGAATTATCAATGCGAGGAAGCTGAAGGACTCGAGGCACCATGGCTGAGTCTTCAGGATCTTTGTGGAATTGAGGAGATTGATCATTTGATTCAATGCGGCGTTCATTCCTTGAAGATTGAAGGCCGCAGCAAACGGCCAGCCTATGTCGCGGGAGTGATTCGCGCATATCGGGAAGCCATTGACGGAGAAAGGGAATCCTTGCCAGTTCGCATAGAAGAGATGAAGTCCCTCTATTATCGCGGATTCACAAAGGGACTTTTGAATGACGCCTTGATTACAGAGATCGGCAGCAAAGGGCAGCCGAATCATCAAGGGGTATTGATCGGCAGTGTAAAACGCTATTCCAATGGGAAGGCTTTGATTGAGTCCGCACATTCTTTTGTATCGGGCGATGGGATTCGCTATCAGGATCGCGAGGGCAACTGGGTTGGTCAAAACATCTCATGGAGCGAATCCATGGGTGAGGCGCAAATCCTGATTCGCTTTCAAGCCAAACCGCTGATTGGCGGCGATGTCTTTTTGACGAAAAATCATGCATTGGAAAAATCTTTGGATTGGAATCAGAAAAAAATTGAGCCTTGGCTTGGAATCGATGGACAGGTTGTTGTTGAAATAGGTAAAAAACTTCATATAGTAGTAAAGTGCAATGGAAAAATATGGAATTTTGAAAGTGAAGAATTGATTGAGGCTGCCCGTTCAAGGGGAAGCAGTCAAGAAGAAATTGAGAAGCAACTGAATAAAATGGGCGGAACTCCGTTTTATTGGAATTCCTTGGAGATGACTCTTCCGGAGCTGGCGTATGTGCCGGCTCGCATGGTGAATGAGTTGAGAAGGAGTATGACCACGCAATTGTGGGATGAGCTTCAACAGGTGAATCATTCAGGCGACACGCCTGAGTTGCCGGTTTCTCTGGGAAATCACGGCGTCGACACGCTGAAATATACCGCAGCTGTTTATGGCGCCAATATCGGCGAACGGATCAATCCAAAGAGGTATCATCAGATCTGGATCTTGCCGGAACTTGAAAATGAACCATGGGTTGCAAAAGCGCGCGCCTGCGGTGTGCCAGTTGGTTGGACAAGCCTTTACGGACAGACCCTGCCGGAAGGGGAAAATCAAGTTGAACAAAATGATTGGAATCAATCGGATCTTTCTTTTGGAGCTTCGGGAATCAATCTCTTTCCCATGAATCGGTGGAGTGTCCATCGACTTCAAGACCTGGGGATGGAGACCATTCACTTGTCACCGGAATTATCAATCGATCAGATTAGAAACCTTTCCCATGAAAAAGAAGGAGACTTTGAAGTCGTGGGATATGGACGGATTCCACTAATGGCCATGCGCCATTGTCCCATGAAGGCGATGGGCATTTGCACGGGCAACAGCTGCGAATCCTGCAGCCGCATCTATCACTTGAAGGATCAGGAAGAACGATCGTACCCCGTTGTTCGAAAGGGGAAATTCTCTTATCTCTTGTCGTCACAGCCCATTTCAAACCTCGGTTTCTTCTCGGAATTGAAGCGGGCGGGAATTCAAAATTTGCGTTTTCAATTTTGGGATGCGAGCGATCCGATTGAAACTTTGGAAGAATGGATGGAGAAAAGCAGCAGCGAAAGTAGAGAAGACCTGAATAAATGGTTGGATAATCAAGAACTTCCAGGTGATCAACGCTTGATCAAATGGGGGGTGAAGTAGTGAATCAAAAGGCGATTCAACGTCTTGAACTCAATAAAGTGCTGGCGACAATTGAATTGAAATGCGCCCATGACATGGGACGCGAGCAAGTGCGCCGGCTTCATCCGAAAGATAGCATTCACAAGGTGAATCGCGCCCTTGGCGAGTCGGAATCAGCGATGGAATGGATTATGAGAAAGGGGTATGCGCCCCTGCGGGGATATGGCGATATCGTTGGGATTGTTTCCCATGCAGAAAAAGGCGGCATGCTGCATCCGGGCGACCTTTTGACCGTGGCGAGAAATCTTCGTGTCGCGCGGGATTTAAAAAACTTTGGAGATGAAATCACGCTTCCTCTGAGCGACTATTTTGAAACCATTGGCACCCATACTCGTTTGGCGTCTGAAATCGATCTTGCAATTGTTAGCGAAGAGGAGATAGCCGATGACGCGAGTGCTGCGTTAAAGCAAATCCGGCGCAATATTCGAGTCAAGCGCGATTCGATTCGGCAGCGGCTCAATGCAATCCTTTCTCGCAAATCCAATGACAAGGTCTTTCAGGAACATTTGATTACCCTCAGAAATGATCGCTTTGTGATCCCTGTCAAATCGGAATATAGAAGCAAGTTTCAAGGAATTATTCATGATCAATCCTCTAGCGGCGCAACGATCTTTGTCGAACCGATGGAGATCGTTGAAATCAATAACGAAATCCGTTCTCTGGAAATGGAGGAACGAAAAGAAATCGAACGCATCCTGAGAGCCTTCAGCGGAAAGGTGCAAGGGATTTCTGAGCTGATGCGCACCAATCAAATGGAGTTTATTCAATTGGACCTGATCTTCGCCATCGCTTCCTATGGCTTGGACATGCGTGCAACCAAACCGATTATAAAAGACAAATCGGTTCTTTTGCTGAAACAGGCAAGGCATCCCATGTTGCCAAAAGAGGATGTTGTGCCCGTTACTATTGGTTTTGGCACGCCCAAACCGATGATTTTGATTACCGGACCCAATACAGGCGGGAAAACGGTCACATTAAAGACCATTGGATTATTGGTGCTGATGTCCTTGAGCGGGATACCAATCCCTGTTGAAGAAGAGAGCGAAGTGCCATTTTTGGAGGAACTCTATGTGGATTTGGGCGATGAGCAAAGCATCGAACAAAACCTGAGCACCTTTTCGGCCCATATGGTCAACATTGTTCAAATTATGGAAAATCTGAAAGACAAGAGCATGGTATTGCTGGATGAACTCGGTGCTGGAACGGACCCCATGGAGGGGGCGGCCTTGGCGAGATCCATACTTTCCTTTCTATTGGAAAGAAAAGTCCTATGCGCTTGCACCACCCACTATAGTGAATTAAAAGAATATGCCCTGGCGACGGAGGGGATAGTCAATGCATCCATGGAATTTGACGTGGACACCCTTTCTCCAACCTATCGATTGATCATGGGGATTCCGGGAAAATCCAATGCCTTTGAAATTGCAGGAAAACTCGGAATGAGCGATTCTGTGATTGAAAAAGCAAAGGGTTTGATGGATCATTCGAATGTTGAATTCGAACAGATCCTGACAGATTTGCAAAGGGAACGGAAAATCGCCGAGCAAGAAAGCGCGCGTCAACGAGAGCTGCGCATTCAAATGGAGAGCCAGCAAAAAGAATTGGAAAAGGAAAAACAAAAGCTCTACGCGATTCGAGAAAAGGAAAGCAAAAAGGCGAGACAAGAGGCAAAACGGCTTTTGCTGCAGGCGAAACGCACAGCGGAAGAACTGTTGAACGAGGCGCGAAAGCAACGGGATTCTTGGCAAGATTCCGATCATTTTGCCGGGCAAGCCATTGAACGAAAATTTGATGAACAATTGGAATCTCTAAAAGGGGAAGAGGATCGAATTGTGCTTCGCAAGGCTCAAAATCCCGTCAAGGAACTCAAAGTGGATGACCAGGTTCGGATTACATCCCTTGGGCAAACCGGCGTTGTTCTGGAAATCAACGAAAAGAAACGCTATGTGCTGGTTCAGGTAGGCGCCATGAAAATGAAGCTCAAGAAGAAAAATCTGGAGCAGGTCAAGCAACAACCCGAACCTATCCGAGCATTGGGTGCGAAGCCCATGATTTCGAGACAGGTGAAATCCACTCTGGATCTACGCGGCTTAAGTTGGGAAGAGGCTTTGGAAGCGCTGGACAAGTATGTGGATGACGCCTTGTTGGCCAATCTATCCATTGTCACAATTATTCATGGATTGGGCAGCGGCGTTTTGATGCGAGGCGTGCGTGAATGGCTGGGCACTCATCCCCATATCAAGAAATATCGGCGGGGTGAAATGGGCGAAGGCGGGAATGGCGTAACAATCGCGGAATTCCGCTAGTGCTTGCAAATTGAATGAACTCATGATATACTCAATAAAAATTCAAATAAATTGGTGATGAGAAGAGTAGAGATTTTGGGAACGGAAGCGAGTAGAGGGTAGTGAGAGCTCTATGGGGAACAGATCTTGAAACGAGCCTCGGAGATGGAGCCTTGCTCCCGGTGTGAACCGTTATCTAATAAAGCGGGGAGAAATCCCAACTAGAGTGGTACCACGGCGAAGTCGTCTCTAACGAGACGAGCTTCGCTTTTTTTATTTTCAGGAGGGAAAAATGGATTATAAAGTAGAAGTTGCGAAACAATTATCAGCGAAGATTGATTTTTTATCTGCAGAGGAAATTGAAGCGATTCTGGAAGTTCCCAAGGATCGGGAAATGGGCGACTATGCATTTCCTTGTTTTCGTCTGGCGAAGACCTTTCGAAAAGCACCGCCAATGATTGCGCAAGATTTATTGAAAGATTTTGAAGTGGAAGCACCCATTGCGAAGGTAGACGCCGTAGGAGGCTATTTGAATTTCACCCTGGATAAGGCGGGGGTTGTGAAGAATGTGCTGGAAGCGGTTATGGAAAAGGGGGCCGCATACGGCTCGAAAGATTTGGGTCAAGGGAAAAATATCATCATCGACTTTTCAGCGCCCAATATCGCAAAACCGTTTCATGTCGGACATTTGCGGTCAACTGTTATTGGAAACGCCCTCTATAAGATTTATGGATTTGAGGGATATCATCCAATCGGTATCAATCATCTTGGGGATTGGGGCAAGCAATTCGGCATGCTGATTGCAGCATATAAACATTGGGGAGACGACAAGGCCCTTGAAAAAGAACCAATCAAGGCTTTATTGGACCTTTATGTCAAAATCCATGCGGAATTGGATGAGCATCCGGAATACGAAGAAGAAGGCCGGGCGTGGTTTAAGTCTTTGGAAGATGGCGACGAAGAAGCGCAGCGCTTATGGAAATGGTTTGTGGATCTGAGCCTTGTGGAATTTAATCGCATCTATGATATCTTGGGTGTATCCTTTGATCATTTTACCGGTGAAAGCTTCTATAACGACAAAATGGAGCCCGTTGTCGCAGAGATTAAGGAGAAAAACCTATTGGTTGAATCCGATGGCGCTTATGTGGTTGATTTGGGCGAAGAAATGCCGCCATGCATTATTTTGAAGCGGGATGGCGCAACGATTTATGCAACCCGTGACATTACGGCTGCCTTGTATCGAAAGAAAAAGTTTGATTTTGAGAAATGCATCTATATCACGGATTACGCACAAGACCTGCATTTTCAGCAATGGTTTAAGGTCATTGAGTTGATGGGATATGACTGGGCAGGAGATTTGATGCATGAGTCCTTTGGCCGTGTCAGCACCGAGCAGGGGAAATTGCAGACGAGAAAGGGAAATGTTATTCTCCTTGATGATTTGCTCAGCCAGTCGATTGGGAAGGTTCGTTCGATTATTGATGAACGAAATCCAGATCTCGACGATAAGGAAGAGGTGGCGAAAGCGGTCGGCATTGGTGCGGTGGTTTTCAATGATCTCAGCAACAACAAAAATCGCGACATCGTTTTCAATTGGGACAGAATGCTGAGCTTTGAAGGAGAAACAGGACCATACGTGCAGTACACCCATGCTCGCGCATGCAGTGTTATCCGAAAATCCGGTTTGGATGGATATGCAGCTCAAATCGATTATTCGCTCTTGCTGGATGCGGCTTCCTTGGATGTCATTCAAGAACTTGCTGAGTTCCCGGACGTTGTGGAGCAAGCAATGCTTC
The DNA here is from genome assembly GCA_030625815.1 of Eubacteriales bacterium. Taxonomy (GTDB): domain Bacteria; phylum Bacillota; class Clostridia; order Tissierellales; family GPF-1; genus GPF-1. The sequence goes on along the minus strand of DAOUQF010000019.1, from coordinate 9,802 downwards.
GAAATGAGCCCTCGTTAGTTACAAGAAAGATTATCTTGGTTGCGCAGCGATTCAATAAGTTCTATCATGACTGCCCGATTCTTGTTGAAGATCAAGCCTTGAAGGGATCTCGATTGGCCCTTGTTCTGGCAGTGAAAACTGTTTTGGCGACGGGACTTGATTTGTTGGGCATCAAAGCACCCGAAAGAATGTAAGAGATAAGAGGCTGAAACAGCCTCTTATATTTATTTTTTTTTCTGAATAAAACCTGCGATTCGGCAAGTAATTGTCAGTTTTTCACAGAGTAGCGAAGCGAATTTGCAATCGTCACTGCATATTAATACATGAATCGCATATATATGCAATACCTCCGTTTGACTCAAAGCAATCGTTTTTCTATAATGACCATAGAAAACGAGGTGATCAAATGGATGAACCATTGCATGTATTCAGTGAAATAGGAAAACTAAAAACGGTGCTTTTGCATCGACCTGGTCGAGAATTGGAAAATTTAACGCCGGATTCAATGGAGCGATTGTTGTTTGACGATATCCCATACTTAAAAGTAGCGCAAAAGGAACATGATTATTTTGCGCAGGTTTTGAAGAAGCAGGGTGTTGAAGTCTTGTATCTCGTTGATCTTGTGGAAGAAACCTTCTTGGCTCAACCCAAATTGCTTCCCAGCTTTGTCGAGCAATTTATTCTGGAGGCTGGGATCTACGATCCGGTTTTGCGCAATGAATTGATGAATCATTTTTTGTCCATGAAATTGCGGGAAATGATCCACGGAATGATGGCGGGAATTCAAAAATTGGAAGTGCCCGCGTACCGAAAAAAAACCTTGCATGATTATGTGGAAATGCGCCAGCCATTTTTAATGGAGCCGTTGCCGAATCTGTATTTCACCCGGGATCCCTTTGCAACCATTGGAAATGGAATTTCTTTGAATCGGATGCATACCAAAACAAGGCGTCGAGAGACCATCTTTGCACAGATCATCTTTCGACATCATCCGCGGTTATCGCAACATAATCCACCATTTTGGTTTAACCGAAATGAAAAAACCTCCTTGGAGGGAGGCGATGAACTGATTTTAAATCATGAAACCCTTGCCTTTGGCATTTCGCAGCGAACCGATGCGCGCTCCATTGAAAGGTTGACAAAAAATCTGTTTCAGGCGCAAAATGATTTTAAACGGGTGCTTGCTTTTGAAATTCCGCGCTCCAGAGCCTTTATGCATTTGGACACGGTATTCACCCAAGTCGATGTTGACAAGTTCACGATCCATCCGGAAATAGAAGGTCCATTGACGGTATATGAATTGCAAAAGAAAACAGGATCAAAAAAAGAGCTGGAGATTCGAGAGATTCATGAAGATTTGGAAACCATCCTATCAAGATCCCTCGGCCAGGCGGTAACTCTGATTCGATGCGCCGGCGGTGATGTTGTTCATGCGGCGCGCGAGCAATGGAATGATGGGTCCAATACCCTTGCCATCGCTCCGGGGGAGTTGGTGGTTTATGAGCGCAACTATATGACCAATGCTGTATTAGAATCCTATGGCTTGCATTTGCATGTGATCCCCTCATCGGAGCTTTCGAGAGGACGAGGCGGTCCGCGTTGCATGAGCATGCCCTTGGTTCGTGAATAAAAGGAGGAAACCCAATGCCACAAAATTTACGAGGTCGTCATTTTTTAACTTTATTGGATTATACGCCAACAGAAATCCAGTATTTGCTGGATCTGTCTCGAGATCTGAAACGCGCAAAACGATTGGGAAACGAGTCGAAACAATTGATGGGAAAAAACATTGCCCTGATTTTTGAAAAAGCTTCAACCCGAACGCGCTGTTCTTTTGAGGTTGCTGCATACGATCAGGGAGCTCATGTTACCTATTTGGGACCGACCGGCAGTCAAATCGGCAAGAAGGAATCCATCGCGGATACCGCGCGTGTTCTGGGGCGTTTCTATGATGGAATTGAGTATCGCGGATATGGACAGGAAAAGGTAAATGCCCTTGCGGAGCATGCGGGTGTTGTGGTTTGGAACGGTTTGACAACGGAATATCATCCCACTCAAATTTTGGCCGACTTTTTAACGATTCAAGAGCACAAGGGTCGGTTGAAGGGAATCAAATTTGTCTATACGGGGGACGGCCGAAACAATATGGCGAATTCCCTGATGATTGGTGCAGTAAAAATGGGAATGGATTTTCGAATCTGCGCACCGGCTGATTTGTTCCCGGAAGAAGCGTTGGTGGCAAAATGTCGAGAGATCGCAGAAGAAACCGGCGCCAGCATCACCCTTTCGGATAAATTGGAAATCGCGGTAAAAGACGCCGATGTTGTCTATACCGATGTATGGGTATCGATGGGTGAATCAAAAGAGGTTTGGAAAGAAAGAATTGAAAAATTGCAGGCCTATCAAGTCAATCGGGCAATGATGGATCTTGCAGACCAAGAAGCCATCTTTATGCATTGCCTGCCTGCCTTCCATGACCGACAAACAGAAATTGGCGAGGAAACGTTTGAGACCTTTGGTTTAGATGCCATGGAGGTTACCGATGAAGTCTTTGAAAGTAAGCAATCGGTTGTCTTTGATGAAGCGGAAAACCGACTCCATACAATCAAAGCAGTCATGGTAGCTACCCTGGGATAGAGGGGAAGACCCGAAATGCAAAACAAACTTTAGGCGCTCATTGAGCGCCTTTGTGCTATACTGAAACGTGGTGAGGAAAATGAATCAAGAGAAGAGAAATTGCAACATCTATAAATTATCCCATAAATGCTTTGAGACCGAAGCCATAGAATTAATCATGCGCTCCATGAGAGAAGAGGAAAAAAGCATCTGGCGGGTGGACTATGATTGGCTGAGAGAAGAAATGAAAACCTGCTTCTTTTATCGCCCTTGCCTAGCCGATTCACTGTTGGACAGCATCAAAACCCATTCTGAAATTCCCTTTCGAATACGGGGCGGTTTGCTCCTGGGGCTGGTGATTCGAAATTATCATTGGTCGATTCTTCAGGAAGAATTTTTCCGTCTTTACGGGTCATTGCAAATTTCCGTTTCATTCCTTTTTCAGGACTATATTTGGCTGCGCAGTTTTTACGATTTGCAAAACCAAGGAGAATGGGCGCTCCCATCGATCGAAGCTGCCCTGGAATGGATCAAATCCATCGAATCAGATTGGGTTTTGACCCACTATCTGCCCAAGGATTGGGAAGAGATGGAACATCGAAGGAAAGTGGTGCAGGTGGAAAGAAGTCGTGTGAATTGGATCCAGACGATTGTTGGCAAAGAGGCTTTCTCATTGCCGGAAGAACTTGAAAATGTTTGGGGAAAAGAAGTTGATTTCTCGCCAGCCGAGGTGAATCAGTGGCGAATTTCAATGGATCGGCTGCAAAGAAGAGAGCGGACAGGCATTAGCAATTCAGAATTGCGTCAATGCAGAAGTCATGAAGAATGCACGCATGCGTGGTTGGGACCCTTGCAGATCCTGAACAGAGAAGAGACGCAAACCCATATGGAGATTGAAGCAAAGGGAGTCTTGCGAATCTATCATTTTCGGTATAAAAAAAAGCGATAATCATCGCTTTTTTTGTTTCAAAGATTATTGGGATCCTTTTTATAAAAAATCCGTTCGCTTCGATTCTTGATTTCAATCAATAAATTATTGATTCGTTCGATCTCTTGCTTGAGCAAGTCGATATTTTCCTGTTCGAGATTGTAATACAGGAAAAGATCTTCAAAACGAGCCACCGTATCGGAAATTGAGGTATCAATTGCAATAAATTCATTAAAATGAGTACTTTGAGACGCATTTTGGAATTGTTCAAGATCGATGCTGATCGCCTTGACGACATCCTCTTCCGTGCCGAATTCCCCTGCAACAACGACATAGGGTTTGATGCGTTCCAAGAAATATTTATTGCTTTTCGTAATATGGTAGAGATAACTGATTTTGAGCTCTTTGGATTCAAATTTAACAAAAAACATGATTCCTTGGATACTCTTCACTTTACAGCCCAATTCTCGGAGCCGATCAAGGTTCATTTGGTGACGGATCTGTCGCGCGGTCATATATGCCATAAGCCCACCTCCTTATTTTCGGTTTTATTATACCACATTCTACCGGTATTGATACATGTGTTATAATAGGATTCGAATTGGAGGTAGGAGAGATGAAAGTATCACTCGTTTCAGTAAATGCAAAGTATGTACACACTGGTTTGGCTGGACGGTATTTGCTTCAGCGCGGATCTGAATTTTCGGAACACATGGTCGACCATCAGGAATATTCCATCAATCAACCCATTGACGTTGTTGTTTCTGAATTGTTGCGAAATCCTAGTGAAGCCTATGGCTTTTCTTGCTATATTTGGAATATGAGTTTTATCGATTTAATCTGTAAGCGCTTGAAGCAAATCGATTCAAATTTAATACTGTTTTTAGGAGGACCGGAGGTTTCCTTTGAAGAAGAGTCTGTTTTAGAGAATGCGCCCTATATCGATTTCATTGTGCGGGGCGAGGGGGAAACGGTCTTTTCATTATTGCTGGAACACCGGTTTTCTTCGAATGAATTTCATCTAATTCCCTCCCTCACGTATCGGTGTGGAAATGAAATCCTTCGTTCTACCATGGGCCCGCCGACCGAAATGGAAAGTCTGGCTTTTGGATATAGCGATGACGATCTGACAAGCCCCGGCAAGATCTTCTATTACGAAAGCTCCCGGGGTTGTCCGTACCGATGCGCCTTTTGCCTATCGGCGCAAGACGGCAATCGGGTGCGGGTTCGTCCCTTGAATCAGGTGTTTTCCCATATGGATCGATTTCTCGAAAAGAATGTCAAACAGGTTAAATTTATCGATCGTACATTCAATGCGGATCCAGAGCGAGCCCTCGCTTTGATTTCTTATTTGAAGGAGCATCACAATGGGATCACCAACTTCCATTTTGAATGCAGTCCGGATCGGCTGACCGATGAATTTATCAGCGAATTGCAAACCCTGCCGGAGGGTATGATTCAATTGGAAATCGGCATTCAAACCACCAATAAAGAAACCTCTCAAGCCATTCATCGTGCGAGGGAAATTGATCGGTATCGGCAAGTTATTGGAGAATTGCGTACTGAAGAGAATATTCACCTTCATGTTGATTTGATAGCCGGACTTCCTTTCGAGGACTTTGCTTCTTTCCGAGTATCCTTTAACGATGTTTTTTCTCTTCGTGCCCATGTGATTCAATTGGGCTTTTTAAAACTGCTGAAGGGTTCGGAATTGCGGTTGCGCAATTCTGAGTACGGGCTTGTTTGCGCGGAGGACGTGCCCTATGAGGTCCTATGGACGCCTTGGCTGCCTTATCGAGATGTGCAGCGGCTCAAGTGGATTGAGGATTTGGTGGACAAGTATCATAACTCTCAGGGATTTTCTTTAAGTTTGATATTTGCCTGTGAACAATATGCCTCTCCCTTTGACTTCTTCGAAGAGTTTTCACGCTTCTGGGTTGCAAACGAATATCATCTGAGACAGCATCGGAAGCGGGATCTTTATCAACGTTTGTCTGAGTTCGCGGACGGCTGGCAGCTTTCAACGGCAGAAAGGGAAGAATGGATGGAGCGGCTTGTTTTTGATTCTCTCTATGCCTTGGGAGAACCCTTTCGGAAGGATCATTCGGCAACAAAAGGGAAAAAAAATCAGAAAAACGAATTGGCCGATCGCTTTTTGGCTGAAGAAAAACACCTGGAAAAATCGGAAAGGAAAAAGCGGTATCCCGATTTTTCAATCGGATCTTTTACAAAGATTGGCTCCTTGATTCAAGAAAATGGAGACGATTCGCTTTCTTTGGTTTTTTTGCGGAAGCGTACGCCTTTGTTGGTGCAGCCTAGTGAAGTCTATCAATACACAGAGGAGGAATATGATGTTCAATTTAACCGATTGGTTATACGTTTTTAAGCAGGCCGGCAAACAATTTATCGATAGGTCGGGAAACCTAATGATGGGTGTGGCCTTAAGCTGGGGAATTCTTGCGGCTTATATCTTGGTCACGCCGTTATTATTTGCGGGGGGGAGCATGTTTTCAGGACTGCTGTTTTCCCTATGGCAGGCAGTCTTGCTGTCGGTTTTATACTATCTGGTGCTCAGTGTTATACGGAGTCGTCGCGTTGGTTTTCATACCTTTAAGGATGGCATGATGGCATTTTTCTATAAGGTTTTGGGCGTTCGATTTCTTTTGTGGATTCTATTTACCTTTGCAGGGAACGCCTTTCTCTACCGATTTTCATTCGCGGGCATTCCGATTATTCCTTTGATCATGTATTTGGCGCTGAGTCCCTTGCCGGAAACCATCTATCTGCGCCATGAAAGTTTTACCGGCGTTTTTGGACGAATTTTCCATTTTCAAAAGGAAAACATTTTGATCTGGACTGTCATGATGGCTGTTTGGCAAGTTGTCTTTTACGGAATTGCCGGTACCTTGGATTTGAATTTGTTGACAATCGCGCCATTTGCCTCAACGGTTCGCGGCTTTTCGAATATTCTCATTTTGGGGTTTGGACAGGCGATCTTTTTTCTATGGATGGTTTATCGAGGGCTGGTTTATCAAATTCTAGACAAATCCTCTAGAAGAAAACGAGAATTTGAAAGAAGGATGATTGTATGAATTTATCCGAAATATTGAAACAAAGAATGGACGAATGGGTATTTATCGAATTGAAAGAACCGATTGCAATCCCGCAATCGGAAGGTGTCGTTCCCGCTTTATTGCCATTGCCAATTCGAACAGAGACAATGGCGGGGTGGGTAAAATCCGATGTTGGAACGGAAATCCAATTGGAGAACCTGATTGTCGATTTGGCCATGGTGATGGGGATTGACGAAACTTTTCCTCATTATCAGACCTATCATCAATTGTTGGAAGAACTGACGGGACATCAGATCCGTGCGGCTTTGGAGAAAAAGGCGCAGGAGTTCTTTGATTTGGAGATGCCGAACAATGCAATGGTCCTGCTTCGAACCTTAACATTTTTATATCCGCAGAATCATGAACTGCAATTTTCATTTGCAGTGAGCGTCGAACGATTTGCGGAAAAACGAATCAAAGAGGGTGCCTCACGCGCAGGGGCTTTTCTTTACGAGTTGGCCGCCAAAGAATATCTGCGATTGATTGAAGAAGCCCCGGAAATTTATGCGGCGCATTATAAGTTGGGCCACTACTATGCATACACCAATCAGTATCAGGCAGCGCAGCATCAATTTCAACGATTTTTGGAAGTGATCGCCGCGCAGGAAACTCTGGATGAAGTCAAGCTAGAGGTCAGGGAAACCCTGCAAGCCATTAACCCTTATGCATTGTACGAGGAGGCGGTGGCTTATACGCAGACTGGTCAATTTGAAGAAGCCATTCATATATTGGAAAACCTTGTCGGTCGTGATAAGGAATGGTGGCAAGCTGAACTCTTATTGGGGATCTGCTATCGCGGCGTGAATCAATTGGAAAAAGCCATGAGTCATATGCAGCGTTCGGAATTCTTGAAAGAAGACGAACCGATGATTCTTTTTGAAATTGCGCAGACGCAATACCTCTTGGAACAATATCAGGAAGCCATGGGGTCGATCCAAAAAACCATCGGCGCAGCACGGGAATGGCCGGAGGCTTATTTGGTTCGTGCACAGATTTATCTCGCGTTGAATCAAGTGCGAGATGGAATTTCAGACCTTCGAAAGGTTCTTCAATTGAACCCCGAGCAGGCTGCTGCAAAGCAATTACTGGCACGCTTGGGACAAGATTCATAAAGAGTTCATATTGAAATACCTGGAATTCGGTATAATGAAAATACATGGAGGAGGAAGGTCATGAAACGATGGAGCATCATAATCATAGTTGTCGCAATTGTTTTAAGCGGACTTCTTTTTGGGATTCGTTATTTCGATCAGCCGGAAGAAATAGAAGAATTCCAACTGAGGATTGACGGGGAGTTGATTCCTGACGCTGAGACCATACTTCAAAGTGGGGAGTTGTATGTCTCTCAATCTCAAATACGATCCATTCCTGGACTGGTCAGTTTTCAGGAAGGGGAAGGGGTTCATATTTTTTCTGTGGATCGTCAAACCATGTTGACCATTGAATCGGATCAAGTGTTGATCAACCGAGAACCCTATGGGCAGAACGCGGGATTTCTTTCCAACGGCGAGTTTTATCTTTCTGCGAAGATCGTGCAGGATGCCTTGGGCACACCGATCAATTGGAGCGCGGTCAAATTGGGCGCCACGCTGCAAAGCGGTTCAGTATCCTACGCGGAGTACCATGTGAATGGAACCCTTCGATTGAGAACGGCGCCTTCTTCCTTGGCTTCCGTGGTAGACATTTTAACGCCCATGAGCCGCGTTTTTGTCTATGAAAGAACCCTCCTCGACAAAGAGGATTGGATTTTTGTGGTTACAGCAAGCGGAAGAGAAGGTTATTTGCAAAAAAAACAAGTGAGTTTATATGAAAACATCGATCCGATCCAACGGGCGAACAAGGAATTTTACGAACCGATTCTTTTGGCTTGGGACTATTTTTCAGAGAACACGGCCCTAACCTATAAGTTAGAACCGGGCATTGGCCTCAATGTCCTATCTCCTACCTGGTTTTCATTGCAAAAGAAAGAGGGGAATTTCAGCATTCTTGACATGGGTAACGAGACCTATCGAAAATGGGCGGCACAACAGGGGTACGCAATTTGGGGACTCTTTAAAAATGCCTTTGATCCTGACTGGACCAAGGAAATGCTGCGAAATCCTAAACAGCGGCTCGCGGTTGAAGAAGAGATCATTCGATTGGCGAAGGCGTATCGATTGGAAGGAATCAACCTGGATTTTGAAAACATTTATGAAGAGGATCGAGACTATTTGTCTCAATTCGTTCGCGAGTTGTTTATAATGACGAGGGAGGCGGACCTGTTTTTATCCATGGATGTTACACGCCCCGGCGGAAGCCCAAATTGGTCGTTATGCTATGATCGACGAGAATTGGCAAATGCATTGGACTATATCTTTTTGATGGCCTATGATGAATACTACGCCGGAGGCGGAGAGAGCGGACCCGTTGCGAGCCTGCCTTGGACGGAAGAAAGCATTCAGATGATGCTGGAGGAAGTTCCAGCCGAGCAATTGGTTTTGGGCATTCCACTTTATGTTCGGCGTTGGCAAGAACCTTTAACGGGAACGGGCAAAGCTCGCTCAAAGGCATTGACTTTAAACGGGGTTCAATCCATTATCGATGAAAGAGAATTGACTCCCGTATGGGATCCCGGTGCAAGGCAATTCAAAGTGAGCTATGAAGATGAAGATGGAACCTATCAAATTTGGTTGGAAGATGCCTTGTCCATGTATCAGCGCGTTCAATTGATCCACGAATATCAATTGGCCGGATTCGGTGCCTGGAGAAAGGGCTTCGAAACTGATTCGACTTGGAATAATCTTTATGGATTCTTATCCATGGGGAAATGAATCGTCAGAAAATAAGAACTTCTTTTTTCTGGTTGACAGCATCGGGTTCCTTTGGTATTATAAACAAGCGGTCAGGGAAACTTGGCCGCTAAATAATGCTCTAAGCCGGATAACAAGCGGAATAGAGCGAAAAAAGCGCTTGACAAGATTAAGGTCGGGTGCTAGACTAAACAAGTCGCCAAAAGCGGAAACGCGAGGCGGAAATAAAAGAGAGTGTTGACAGTATCTTCCAGATCTGTTACACTAGTCAAGTCGCCAATGCGGCGGCAATGATCTTTGAAAACTGAACATGACAGCCTCGAATTTGACCTTTTGGTCAATGAAGAAGTATGAAA
>DAOUQF010000009.1 GCA_030625815.1 Eubacteriales bacterium | reverse complement strand
CTTCTTCCATACTCTGAAGCAACGGATTCATAAGCCCGATAGAAGAAATCCCCTTATCCGTTACCACCAGGACGTTTCGGATTCCCTTGCTGTTTATCAGTGCCGGCAACTTTGTTAGGCTTCCTTCTCCTTCAAGCAACTCAGGCTTCCGCCATGGCATAACAGGCATAGCGATCCTCATGATCTGCTGATAGAACCTACAGTACAGTTTGTTCATTATAAATCCTCCTCGTATAATAAATTTGATCCACATAAAAATAATCTCTCTCACATATATTTCTGCGCATCCTTAAAACAGGCTTTATCCACTCCATCGAAAGACAAGAAAAAGCCCTTGGAAGAATTGAATTACATAATCATAAGTAGCACGTCACAATTCATTTTTGGTTATCAGTCGGTCGACCGACCGATAAATTTTAAAATACTTCGATCACTCTTTGCAATGGGTTTGAGCTACCGCTTGAATTATCCGAGGCTGGCGATAATCCTGGCGGTATCTTCTACGGGGATGTCTTCTACACCGATCAATTTCTGCATGCTGAATCCATCGAGAACCGCCACCATTAAAAATGACAAAACCCTATAATCCGTATTTTGATCTTTCAAGAGTGCTTTCAGTGAAGTTTCCATCAGGTTTAACCACTCATCATATTTCTGCCTAAACCGTTCTCGAAGAGTCTTATTATTCAATATTGCTTCGCTGATCAGATAAATGTGAAGTTTGCCTCTGGTCTCAAGGTTTGATATTCTCTCAATAACAATTTTTAGTATCTGCTCTATGGAGGAATCGTTGTCGATATCGCCGATCCAGTTCTCAAGTTCGTCTGTCAGCTGCGTAAGATGCTTATCGGCAATCTCGAATATAATATCGTCCTTTGATGAAAAGTGATAATACAGGGTTCCCTTGCTTATCCCAACTTCGTTGGCTATGTCCTTAAGGCTGGTTTCTTTAACGCCTTTTTGTAGCATCAAATCACCTGCTGCAATAAGTATATCCTCCCGGATATTTCTGTTACGCGCGTTTTGACCCATCTATAACCCACCTTTTCTATCGCTCGGCCGACCGACCGATTTGTTTAATTAAATCTTACTCCATATTTTCGGAAAATTCAATCTTATTTGCAAGGTTTCAGTTGAAGAACTTAGTTTTAACCAAATCAAAAACAAGAATACCCGAATGCGGGAATCGGCGGAAATATTATAGCCGCGACTCCTCATCAAAAACGAGAAAAAGGTTCGATAAACCGGCAATAGGATCAAAAAAGCCGCGCATCGCACGACTTAATGATGGATTGCGTTTTCAATTGCTTTCAGAATAATTTTGCTGCTTCCCGTTGCGCCGGAAACCGAATCAACTTGCAGCGTCTGCTTATCAATCACGCGGTCAACGATGGCCTCCGCCTTCTTGCCCAAACCTGTTTTGTGTTCTTGAATCACAATGGTGTCAATCCGATGATCGATAACGGTGACAACAACGGTAGCCCCCATCGCCTCGTTGTAAAAGTAGGATTCCTTGTAAACACCGTCATTCACAAGACTTAAATCCAGTTCTCCAATTTGCACCTCTGCATTCAAGGTCTTTGTCAATTGTCCCGCAAATACCCAAACAGCTCCGGCAAACAGAACAACCAACACCAAAAGAATCAATCCTATTTTTTTCATTCGTTTCATCGCTTCCTCCTAATCAAATATCTTATTTCGCTTCGAATCTTCTTGAGCACCACATCCTGTGACTCGAGGCTTCTCCGCTTTAAAACAAACAGTAATTTCCCATGAATCGAGGATGCGATAAGTTCCGCCAATACCTCGACTTCATCTTCCAAAATATAACCGGCCATTGCACATGCCGCAATGCTTTCAATCAGCAATTGCCCGACCGATGGCAAATCGCCCATTTTTTCGGTTACCTCTTCCGGCTCGGTGCCCAAATCCTCAATAAATAACAGTTGAAAGAGTACCGGATTCTCCGAGAAATAGGAGAAATACCGCTCCCCGTAACGGATCAACTGAACGCGAGGATCCAGCCCCTCTTCCTTTTCCGCGATCAAAGCGCGATACGCGTCTTCCAACATATCCGCCAGACAATAAGTCAAAAGCTCGTTTACATCTCGAAAATAATTGTAGATGGTTGCATAAGAGTATCCCGCCCGATCCCCCACTTTGCGGACCGAGAGTTTCTTCACCCCGTCTTCTGCCAAAATTTCCTTGGCGGCATCAATAAAATACCGCTTCATGCGCTGGGATTGAAGCTCCTTATTGTTCATGGACAATCTCCATGCGGTTGACCCCGTCGGCAACTCTGTGAATCGCCGCTGAGTTGAATTCCGTATAGCTCCCCTTAATCTTGAACATGGTTTTCATGGCCGTACGCGTGAAGAAGTTCATGCGTTCCAGATTGATGCCGTGACCCAGATGCTCGATCACCATCGCGTTGTCGACGATCCCGTCACCAAGATTCAGACGCAAATAGCCTTCCGCCTTCTCTTTTTCATCCTTGCAACAAATAAAAAGTCCATAAGGCGTATCCCCAAAATTCAAATTCTTAATTCCATGGATGACGTCGTCAGCCATCTTTCCAGCATACACCGCTCCGCCCATTAGAACCGCGTCATATCCAATCAATCTTTGCGGCTTCTTCTCCAGTAGGTTGATTAATTCCACTTCGCCCCTGATCTCACTAGCGATTTTTCTCGCACAGCTTTCAGTCGTACCGTATTTTGATCCATATAAAATTGCAATCTTCATCGTTTCCTCCAATCATTAACTCTATTCATATTATTAACACTGTTAAATTCATTATATGCATTCCTTCCAACTTGTCAAGGAATTTTCAGAAAATTCTTTCAAGCAAAAAAATAAACGCAAAATTCGCGTTTATTCTTCCACTTCTATGGCACTTACCGGACAGGCTTCCGCCGCTTCTCGCGTGGCGTCCTGATTGATTGCAGGAATTTCTCCTTCGATGGCTTCCGCCACCCCTTCATCCGTCATAATAAAAACCTCTGGAGCTATCCCTGCGCATAGGCCGCAGCCAATGCACTCCTCCTTGATTACTCTTGCTTTCATTCTATTTCCTCCTCTGATAACAACCGCTTCTCTCCTGTAATCTCCTGAATCGGTTGAATGTTTTGTGTCACTTCCAATACCCCTAAGAATTCATTTTTCGCATTGCGTACCGCAAAGTAGCGAATCATAACAAACTTCGGACCCATGCGAATCCAAAAGTCCACATGATCCCGTCTCCCGGCCTCTAAATCGGCCACAATCTTCTCGACGATATGGACGCTTGCAGGCGGATGACAATTGCTGACATGGCGTCCCAATATAGTTTTCGGGCGATCAAAGACTCGCTCTTTTCCTTGGGTAAAATACTTCACCAATCCGTTTTTATCCACAAATGTCATATCCAAAGGCACTGTATTCAATACGGCATTGATTTCTTCCGGTGTCATGGCACCGGCGTCAAACTTCACCTCGCCCGTCGGTGTGGTTTCCTCGGGTTCCATCTGCAACAGATTCTCCAATTTCCTCTCGGGTTTCCAGATCACGGTTGGTGTGAACAGATAATATCCGACCTCGTCGCTGCTATCGGCAATCTCCAGCCACTCATCCTCCGTCAAGGTATCGATCGCCATGGGGAAAAGAATGCTTTCTTCCTTGAAGATCATCTCCTTGATTTGATGAATCAACGGTTCCAAGATCGATTTCTGCAGAACTGCCGGTTCTCCACCTTCTCCAATTGCGCGAATCGCATCTTTGATCTTTCCGCGAATTTCATCATCGACTCCCCACATAACCTTGGGAGGCGCTGTAATTTCATAGCGCTCCAGAAGTGGAAACATCAGGTTTTCTTTCCGGGCATAATGGCGATCAATGCCTTTCAATTCCTCAAAAGCCTGAATCAGGTCTTCTCGGGGGGCCCCTTCCGGCGCATCCATCCATCGACTCATTGCCGGTTGCAATCGCTCACCAAACCATCGTTCCAATGCGTGATTTTCCTGAAAAAAGGTATGGAGTGGATGACCCGGTATTTCTACCGCTTCCTGGGTGCCATGAATTTCTTTAATGGATCCCTTAAAAACAGAAGCATGGACATCGCAAAGCCGTTGCACTTCCGATACGGGCATGCCTTCTTGAATCAGTTTCTGCTCCATCTCCGAAATCTCCGTTGCAGATACGCCTTCAATTATCTCGGCAAAACGTTCCTGAACCTCTTCCACCGAGGCGCCGCCATGCAATTCCTGAATCAATTGCTTTAAAATTATTTGTCGCTGTTCACGGTTGTTGATCATCTCACTCATCATTTTCCTCCTTGTTCACTGGCTTGATGTCAGTTTACCCCTAAACAAAGAAAAAAACTGTGAAACGCATCACAGTTTTCAAATTTATTCAAATTATTCTCCACTATCCCGCAAGGCTTCCCAATCCAGGATCTCGATCTTTTTATTGCCGATGGCGCGAATCATTCCATCCCGTTCCAATCGCTTCATCTTTCTGGTGACAGTTTCCCGCGTGAGTCCAATATAGTTGGCAATCCCCTCTCGATTCAAGGGCAGTTCCAATTCAAATCGATTTCCCTGACGCTTTCCGAATTTCTCCGCAAAATCCACAAGCACCGCACTCACCCGTTTATCGATGGTTTTCGCCCCCATGGACTCGATGGTCCGCTCCAAATGAATCAAACGATCAGATAGGGTTTTCAGAATCCTCTTCGAGATCGCTGGATATTCATCCAAGAGCGCTTGAAAGGCTTCGCTGGGAATGGTGCAAACCGCAACATCCGTCAAGGCTTCCACGGTATAAGCAGAATTCGTTTCCGCGAACAGGGATCGCTCTCCCAAAAAATCTCCGGGACCAAAGAGATGCAAGATCTGCTGCTTTCCATCGGCCGTATCGCGATATGCCTTTAATCGACCCCCATGCACTATCATCAACCGATCATAGGTCTGTCCATCCAGCACAAGCAGCTCTCCTTTTTTAAAGAAAAGTCTCTGAATCAATCCATGGATTCTGACAGTCTCCTCTGTGCTGAGTCCGGCGAAGATCGATATCTTTTGGGTGCAATATCGCTCCTTGCAATGATCACAATAGTTGGCAATCACTTCCATGGCCATCCTCCTGTCTATTTCCTATTTTGCTCATAGGCATACCCGTACAAAAACAGGTCTGCCGTATCATTTTCTCTCATCAGGAATGTCGCGCCAATCGGTTCCCCCGTTTCTCGCCTTCCCGCAGGAATCGTCAATGCCGGCGTGCCCGCCATCGCATAAACGGTTGTCAACTCCGTTCCCAGCGACACAATCACATCGACGCCTTGCAAGGCTTTTCCCAGAGCTTCTCTGGTGAGGGTGCGATTCTTCTTTATAAGCGCCTGATCGTCCGCCTCCGTGGTTTCCGCTTCATCGGATTGTTCCAGCAAGACCTGCCCGTATGGGGCGCGGTTCTTCAAATCCTCTTGGTTGTATGCGATAATCTCACTCAGGGTTTTTACCGGCGCACCCTCGCCCAAGCTACCCAGATACGCATTGATTCCGGATTTCATCTCATTAAACAAGACCGGCAAAATATCCAACGCAACCGCTTCCTGATCGATGGAGATCTCAACCACTTCCGCCCCCGCCGACTCCAGGTCTAGCCTCAACTGATCAGTAATTGCATCTGTTCCTTCCCGAATATCCTCTTCCAGCATATGATCCGTTACAAAGCCAACTCGCTTTCCCTTCAGGGCATCCTTCGACCATTTCAATCCTCGCGCGTCAAACCCGCCTTGCATGCCCGAATACACCAATGCGGCATCCTGCACACAACCGGTAATTGGACCCACAACATCCAGGGATCCCGCAATGGGAACCACGCCTTCCGTGCTGACCCGCCCCCAAGCGGGTTTAAATCCAACAACGCCGTTTTGACTGGATGGCGAAATAATCGAACCTGCCGTTTCCGAACCCAAGGCTGCGGACGCCAAGTGCAGAGCCATGCCGCTTGCCGAGCCGGAACTGGATCCGCTGACATCAAAATCGCCATGGGCATTGCGGGTGTATCCACCCAGGGTGGAAAAGCCGTTGATGCTGGGTTGCGACATAAAATTCGCCCACTCGCTCAAATTGGTTTTCCCCAAAATGATGGCGCCTTCAGCCTTCAACTGCTGCACCAAAATTGCATCCTCATCGCGCACCGCGGTCTTTAATACATCCGCGCCTGCCGTTGTCTGCAAGGGAGACTTCGTGCCAATATTGTCCTTCAACAAGATCGGAATTCCATGCAAATCACCCAGATGAATGCCATTTGCCCGCGCTTGATCATACAGCCTCGCTTCTTTCAAGACGTCAGGATTCAGGGCAAGCACCGCATGGTATTCCTGCGTCTTCTCAATTTCTTTTAAATAGGCGATTGCCAATTCTTCACTCGTTAAGATCCCCGTATCAAAAGCCGCTTGAATCTTTGCAATCGACATCGCAAGATCAATCTCCTTCGCCTGTCGCTGCATTGACTCGCTAAAAGCTGAAAAATCGAGGCTCTGGATGTTCGATGTTGCCAGTTCTTCCGCCACTTGCGCTTCCGCTTGATTTTGCATCCACTGATCCTTCGTCATGGGTTGTCCTCCTCGGGTTTTGAACAGCCTCCAAATTAGCATCCAAATTCCAATAATTCCTAGCCCCATCATACCATATTTCATTCTTGCCTCCCGAACCCTTTTCTTAATCATAGCAAGGCGATCATAAAGGAAGAATAAAATGGTCTTAAAATTCTTTTAAAGTGTCCGCTTTCATTGCCCGATAACCAAAAATAACCACCATGAGATATGCCAGCGTCTTCGGCATCATCAGAGCACCCACCGCAGGGACTTGAGCCGCAAACAAAACCACCGGAATATAGCAGGCGAAGGATACGATAACCGCAACTCCGATCTTTAAAAACGTTTGATCCTTCTTCGCCTTGGCTTCTTTCAACAACAGCCATACAATCAATATGCCCATCATGGCGAATGGAATATTGCGATAGATTCCCCACGCGTAGGATCCGCTCAATTGCGCCCAGTTATTTTGCGGCATCAACGACAAAATAACTCGGACTCCTGCCAGAATCCCCATTGCCACTCTCAGCCCTTGCTGTGGCGCCTTTCCATTTCGAATTTCCCAAATGCGATATAAGATCAAGTAGAAAACTGTCATGGTAATCGAAGTAACCATCTTTCCATATCCCAATGCAACTGCGTGCGACGCAAAATCATGGGTCAGTTGCGAAGTGATACGCGGCACCAAGTGAAAGGAATCTCCTGCACCCAAAATCAATCCCATCATGCCAAACCACCAAACCAAAGAACCTTTCTTGCCGTTCTTAATCATCAGAATCGATAACCCTACAACACTTACCAAATAAAAAACATCAAAACCTGCTTCAAAAATCCCCATTCTTCTTCTCCTTATTTTTCAATAGTCTTTTTTAATACCCGTTCAAAGAGTTTATAATCCATATATGAGTTGGTTAACATGCCGATCCAATTCGACAGTACAAATCGCGCCAGCTCATTCCTGGAAAACACTGCGCTGGATTCGTCAAATTCTTCGAATTGTCTTTCAATAGCAAACAATACACGATTTCGCATCTGCTTCTGATGCTTCGCGCCCTCAGCCTTGGCTTCCTGACTTTGAAACCCCTCCCCGCTCAGCCACTCCATTCGGAAAACTTTCATCGTATCCGCCAGCTTTCCATACATCCTTTGCAAGTTGCTCCATATGGTTTCCCCCTCGGCTTCAAAGGTCTCCACGTCCTCTAAAAAATTCTCCCAAAAGCTTGCCATTAAGGCAATTACGATATAATCCTTGTTTGGAAAATAATTGTATAGAGTGCCCACTGAAATTTCTGCATCCTTTGCAATCGCACGCATATTCAGGGTTTCAATCCCCTGATCCAAGAGATGATATTTTGCGATTCGTAAAATGGTTTCCTTTGGATTTTTAATGATTTTTGGCATACTTTCTCCTTTTTGAACATCGTTCAATTAAATCTTAACGGATTCTCCCATCCTCGTCAAGGACTCATCCGTGACGTTTTTGTCATGTTTTGGGTGAATTGCCTCGTTTTGTTTTTTGGTGAAAGATGTTTGTTTTTTGTTGGCGGACATAAAATATTTTGATATGATTTCGTCATTACTGAAAAACACCAGAGGAGAATTATCCATAGAATCCAGCGTAAATATTTCGCCCTTCTTTTCCATTCAAATGGGACAAATTATGGGTGTCATAACCGCCTTGATCTTCGCTTTCGTTTTCGCCCTACTCATTATTTTGCAATTGGGTTATATCATCGTGCAATATTGCATCGCTTGGATGGTCAGCGGCAAAAAGCCCGTTCAAGCCATCAAGAATATGCTGCCGGCATACTTCACTGCCTTGGGTACGCAGTCTTCCGCTGCAACAATCGCCGTTACCTTGGATTGTGCGCGCAAGAATAAAGTCTCCGATGACATCGTCGACTTCGTCATTCCACTGGGCGCTACCATCCACTTGGCAGGCGACACCATTACCCTGGTATTGGCTTCCATGGGAGTCATGCTGCTCTTCGGTCAAACCCCAACCCTTGCTATGATGGCGCCATTTATCTTTATGCTTGGCATCACCATGGTTGCAGCGCCGGGAATTCCAGGCGGCGGCGTAATGGCTGCCTTGGGTCTGATGTCTTCCATGTTGGGATTCGCACAACCGCAGCTGGATTTGATGATTGCCCTTCACTTCGCGCAGGACAGCTTCGGCACTGCAACGAATGTAACGGGAGATGGCGCAATTGCCATCATCATTGACTCGCTCTTTAAGAAAAAATACCAAAAGGAATCAAAATCGAAGCAACAAAAAGCAGCTTAAACAAAAAAATGATCCCCGTCACTTAACCCAAGTGATGGGGTTTTCTTTACCCTTTCACTGCCCCTGAAGACAGTCCGGCTATAAAATACTTCTGCAAGAGAATATACAAAATGACAATGGGAACCATGGACAAACAAGTCATCGCCAAGACAAATCCCCAATCAGTTCGATTATGCGCTTGAAAGAATTGCGTCAAAGCCACTGGAATAGTCCGCAATCGATCGGAGCGCAAGATGGTCTGCGACCAAGCCAATTCCTCAAAGGAAAACAGAAAATTGAAGATGCTCACTGCCGCAATCGATGGAGATGCCATGGGAATAATCGCCATGCGATAGACCGTCAAGATCGATCCCCCGTCAATATAAATGGCTTCATCCATCTCCTTGGGGATATCATCGATAAATCCTTTGATCAAGAAGGTGGAAAAGGGAATCATCCACGCCGTATAAAACAAAATGACGCCCCACAGATTATCGATCAAATGAAACTGCACAGCCAATTCGAATTGAGGCAGAATCATCGCCAATCCCGGAATCAGCATGGTCATAATAATTGTGCGATACAAAAGATTACGGCCCTGAAATTGAAACCTGGAAATCGAATAAGCCAGCATCGAGGCAATCCACGCCACCAGCAATGTCGACATCCCCGCTACAAACAGGGTATTCTTCATATATTGAAAAAAACTCGCATTCCCCAAAATATACCGGTAGTTTTCACCTGTAATCTCCGAGAGTGACGGAATCAATTTCGGCGGATAGGCGAAGGTCATCTCATTCGGACGCAAGGAAGAACTGATCATAAACACCATAGGCAAAATCATAATCAACATCCCTGCCGTTAAGAGCAAATAACGAATAACAAGTGCTTTCTTTATTCTTTTCTTCTTCATAGTCTCCCCTTACTTCGCCTTGAAGGCACGGAACAGAACCACGGCAATCACAATATTCATCAAGGTCACGATAAAGGAAAGCGCCGCGGAATACCCCAACTTCAAAGAGTCAAAGGTCTGCGTATACATCCATGTCAAAACAACCTCTGTCTGATGAGCCGGATTCCCTTCTGTCATTACTGCAATGGGCGTATAGGTGTTGAATGCGCCAATAATCAACATCACCAACGCAAACAACAAGGTTCCGCGAATCCCTGGTAAGGTGATATAACGAAACCGTTGCCAATTGTTCACTCCGTCAATGTCCGCCGCTTCGTAATATTGCTTGGGGATTGCCTGCAGGGCTGCCAAAAAAATAACCATATTCCAGCCGATTCCCTTCCAAATCCCCAAAAACGAGGTTGCCGTCAAGGCAGGCCATCTGGAACTCAACCATCCCACCGATCCATCTGTCAGGTGAATCACATCCGCTAAAAAGTAATTCAATAATCCATCATTGCTGAAGATATATCGAAACAACAAGGCCACAACGACCCAGGATGTAATTACGGGCAGGTAATACAGCAATCGATAGGTCACACTAAATCGAGTAATTCGATAAATCAACAATGCAACACCCAGGCCGAGAACAATCTGAGTGGGTACGGTCAGAATCAAATAGTACAAGGTATTGACCAGGGATCGCCTTGCAATGGGATCCGCAAAAACATCGCGATAGTTCTGAAACCCAACAAAGAGCGATTGCTGATTAAACCCGATCTTCCAATCGAAAAAACTCATGATGAACATCTTGATGATCGGATAGAAGGTGAACAATCCCATCATCAGAATTCCGGGAAACAAGAGTATCAACAAGCGAGGATCTTGCCTTTTCGTTTTCTTTTTTATCCATTCTGCCATGGAGACCTCCTTGTGAAAAGGGGAGTTTCCTCCCCTGATCTCTCTACTTAGCCAATAATGCGTCGATTTCTTTCGCGGCTTCATCCAATGCGGTTTTTACTGGTTTGAGACCAAGAACCGCCTCGGTTGCTTTTGTGTTGATGATGCCGGAAACATCGCCCCATTGCGGAATTACTGGACGAGTTCTGCAAGTTTCAAGCGCCTCTGCAAAAATCGGCAACAATGGCATCGCATCCAATGCCTCTTGTGAATTTAAAGTCTCTCGATTCACTGGCATTTGACCCACTTTCGCCATCTCGATCTGCGCTTCCTTCGTTGTCATGAATTTGATGAATTTCCATGCCGCTTGCTTATGGGCGTCATCCGAAGATTTGAACATCATAAAATCTTCTCCCCCCAGAACACCAATGGAATCCACGTCCCCTGCAGGCATTTGCATGGTGCCGATATTCAAGTCCGGATACTTGGTCGCAAAATCATTCGCCTTCCAAGGTCCGTCAATGGTCATGGCGTATTTTCCAGTCCCCATGCCATCGGTGTCCCCAGGCGCTCCCGGATCGATGCTTGGACCGTTAAAAGCGCCCTCTTCATGCAAGTCCGCCATACGTTGAATGACTTCTACGACGATCGGGCTATTGATATAACCTTCCGCCGTGGAATAATCCGGCGATAAAACATCCCCGCCATTGCTCCAAATGTATTGACAGAGATTCCATCCGCCCATCCAAGCCTCTACAAAACCAGTCAATTCGTCGTTGCTGATCTCCTCAGCGATATCCCACATCTCCGCAAGATTCGCTGGTGGAGTTGAAACTAGGTCCATATTATAGTACAATATTTTTGTATTTGTATTTGCAGCCAATCCATAATAATGTCCACCTTTCGCTGCCGTGCTATTAGGTGCATCCATTATGGTTTCGGCTGCTTTTGCATAATCATCAAAACTTGTATCCATTTCCACCAACACATTCAAGGATTGGAACAATGGAACAAATCCGATATCACCGCGCAATATGTCCGGAAGCATCTTAGTTGTGGCGCCAGCTACTACGTTATTCTTCAATGCCGACCATTCCAGATACAACGGATCTACAAGTATTCCAGGATTCTCTGCCTGAAATTCTTCAATTAATGCGCTTAGTACTTCCACTTGACCGGCACCTGCATCATAGTTGTGCCAAAATGTAATGGTGATCGGTTCCTCTGCCTCCGTTGCGGTTGTTCCATTGGATGTACATCCCGAAAACAATCCCACAATCATGACGATCAGCAAAACCAAAATCGTTCCCTTTCTTCGATTGTTGCTATTCATTCTCTTCCTCCTTCAATAAAATTATGTCAAAGGCTTGCGCTGCCAACGAGCCTCCAATCATTGTTTCTGGGTTATTTTGAATTTCGATGTTTCCCTTTTCCATTAAGCTTTTCCCTGACCATTTTTTCTGATCCAATTGCAAAGGAATTCGAATCGATTTTGCAACCGAATCGCGATTCATCAACACTAGGATTATTTGTGATTCAGTCTTTCTCAAAAATGCGAAACTTCCCTCTCTGGCATGGATAATCTCCATTACCCCTTCCCGCAGGGCTGAGTTCTCTTTTCTAATTCGAATCAACCGCTGATAGAAACTTTTCATCCCATGATTCATTGCATCCCAACACATAGTTCGTCTGCAATCCGGGTCATTCTCGCCCTCCATCGCATGTTCGTCTCCATAGTAGACCATGGGAACACCGAGTAACGTAAATTGCAACGCCACCGCCAATTGCAGCTTCGCGCTTTCTCCTCCCGCCGCGGTCATAAATCGTTCCGTATCATGGCTGCCAATCAAATTTAATAGCCCGCTATGGCTTTGAATCGGATAGTTGGAGAACATCTTGCCGATCAGATCGGCAAAGGCAATTGCATCGATCGACTCTTTCGCGATAAAATCCAATACCGCATCTCGAAACAAGTAGTTCATCACAGAATCCATTTGATCGCCGCGCATCATTTCCCTGCCGTCGCCCCAGGTTTCGCCCAAGAGCACCGCTTGAGGATTGATCTTTTTCACCATTCTTCGAAATTCCTGCCAGAAAGTATAATCCACTTCATCACAGACATCCAGCCGCCAGCCGTCAATGCCAATCTCCAGCCAATACGCCCCGACTCGCAAGCAATGCCGACGAACAGATTGAGTTGAAAACCGAAGCTTTGGCATCCACTTGTAATACCCCACGCATTCATAATTCAGAGGATCGGTTTCGATTCCGCCTTCCGGCAGATAAAACCACTCCGCATATTCCGATTCCTTGCCATTCTCCAAAACATCTTGAAATTGCTTCGAATAATAACCGATGTGATTGAATACGCCGTCCAAGATTACCCGAATGCCATTTTGATGACAAAGATCCAGCAATTCCTTGAATTCTTCCAGGGTGCCAAAATGAGAATCAATGCGAAAGTAATCAATGGTGTCGTACTTGTGGTTGGATGGAGACTCGAAAATCGGATTCAGATACAGGGTGTTTACGCCCAAATCGACGAGATACCCCATCGCGTCCATGATTCCACGCAGATTTCCGCCAAAGAAATTTTCACGGGTCGGCTCTCCTCCCCAGTCTTCACAGGGAGCCGGAGCATGCATCGAATCCCCTTTTTTGAATCGTTCTGGAAAGATTTGATACACGATCGCATCCTGCCACCATTTGGGCAAGGAAAATATATCCTGTTCATTGGTGCAAAGATATTCGAAAAAATGATCCCGCGGCTCGTCCTCCAATATGCCGGTGGTCGATAGAAAGGCTGCTTGATCGCCTGAACGCCATTGGAAAAAATACCGCAAATAACGAATTGGCTCCGATTCCTCAATCACCGCGTAATAATGATCGAATTGCGACTCCCTCGCATATCGCTTCATCTTCACTATATGAGGCTTCCTTTGAGATTCCGTGAAGCGGTTCCAATAGATCAAACTCAGGTCTCCCTCTGAATCTCGAGGCAGGCTGCATTCCAACACCAACTCCTCTCTCGACTTTGGATACACGAACTCACGCGATTTTTCATGAATACAAATCTCTGGCTTTCCTATTCTTTTTTCTTCATACACGCTATGTCCTCCTTATGGATGATTCCCGAACCTCCACAGCTGTGGAGATCAGCATTTGCTGTTGACTTGCATCCGGATTGTCGATTAATGCCAGTAGCGAATTAGCCGCCATCTCTCCCATTTGAAATACGTCAATGTGAATGCTGGTAAGAGATGGCTCTACTAATGTCGCAAGGGGATAATTATCAAAGCTCACAAGTCCCAGATCTTTCGGAATCGAAACCTCCATTTCCTGTGCTGCCTTCATGACGCCAAAGCTTAAAATATTATCGCCGCAAATCACCGCATTGGGGCAATTATCGGATTGCAGCAATGCTTTCATGGCTGAATACGCCTGGTTTTTCGAGCCGTCGGTTTCCACAATCCAATTGGGTTCCATAGGCATTTGATGGCGCGCCAAGGCTCTCTTGTAGCCTTCTAAGCGATCGAGATTGAAAACCTTATCCATGCCACCGCAGATTAACGCGATTCGTTCATATCCATTCTGAATCAAATGAGCAACCGCCTGTTCCCCGCCTTGCTGATTATTAATGTCTACCCACGAAACAGGTTTTATGCCCTCTTCAAATTTTCCAATCACCACAAAGGGAAATTTTCGCTTTCGCAAAAGATTCAATAATTTGCCATCCGCCAAAGAGGATGGAATAATAATCCCCTGCATCCGCTTTTCATTCATCAGCCATTCCACAATTTCCTGCTTGTCCTCTCCACGGGAGCTGGCAATAATCAGACTCAAGCCGCGCTTGTAGACAGCCGTTTCAATCCCGTGCATAACCTCATAAAAGAAGGGATTGTGAAAAGAAGAAGGTTCTTCGATATTAATCAGCAACGCGACGTTCAGCGCCTTCTGATTGGAAAGTCCCCTGGCCAAGCTATTGGGAACATAGTTCATTTCCTTCATGATTTTTAAAACCTTGTCTCTGGTTTTTTGCGATAATTTCGGACTATTATTGATAACACGCGATACCGTCGCGGTGGAAACTCCTGCTGCTTTTGCAATTTCCTTGATGCTTACTGCCATAACAAGCTCCTTTCAAACTAGTGCAACCGTTTACATTATTGTGAAAAAATAATTGCTTTCTGGAAATATCAAATTATTCAAATCGCTATATTTCAATCATTACCGGAAACGCGCATTGATTTATATGATGTAACCGGTTACATTTTTATAATACCACAACTGCCCAACTTGTCAATTTATTTTCAGAAAATAAAAAACGGGCAAATTCTGCCCGCCTAAATCTCTTGATCTCGAAATTCGATTTCCGTTCCCTCCGGCGCCTTTACCTTGAAGAGAAATCCATTCTCAACCCGGTAGATCGCCTTCCCATTTTTCAGCTTGAAATCCGTGTATCCCAAATCACAAATCCGTTGATGTTCCCAGACCACATCTTCCACAAGAAAACACAGATGAATAATTCCTTCACGCATTTTGTCGTAAGGAGCCAATGGCTCCTCGCCTTTTCCCGTCTGCAACTCGATGTAAAACCCATTCATTTCGAGCCAGGCGTTATATGCGCGCCCGTGAAACTCCGGGGTTTCCTTGACCAAATGAAAGCCCAATACCCTGGTATAGAACTCCAGCGATTCCTTGTAGCAGTTCGTTTGAATGCACACATGATGCATCATCATTTTCCAGTCCTCCTCGCTTCTCACTATTCCATCCGCTTACCTAATCATCTTGAAAGATGCATTTCCCTGGTGTTTTTACCCAACAGCTGAAACAGCCGCAACACGGCTGAATATGCAAGGCTTCCGTCCAAAAAATGCGCACGTCATGCCCCTGATCCATAAGCTCCGAAGCAATGGCCCGAACCAACTTCTCTTCACTCAATCGGCTGCCGAATAATCGTCTTTAGTTTTCCCGGTGCCGTGCGTCGCATATCACTCAAATATATCTCGTGATGCTTTCCTCGCTTTTGGTATCCCTGCTCCTCAATAAAGGCGTGCAGCGCCCGAATCGTTTCTGTTTCCTCCGAATAGGGGCCAACGTACAAGACCTGAGCGGATTTCCCTTCCGCAAAGGTATCCAATCGCACCTGATCCAGAACTTCTGGATTCTTTTTCTTTCGTACAACTTCCCGCGCCTCTTCCACTTGCGCTTCCAGCGTTTGATCCGGTTGACGAATCATCAATGTCCACTTCCATTCCCCTTTGCGCTCCGCGCTGAACGTACTCATATCATCGACATACCATACGCCTTCCAAAGGCAGCACCACATAGTCAAATCCTTCGGCTTTGAACTGGAATTTCAACGTATAGGAAAGGGAAAACAAGGCTTCCACTGCCAAGCCAAAAGCCTCGGCTGTATTGGGATCGCCTTCCCCGTCAATGCAGAGCATCTTCATCTCCGGCACATCCACCAGATTCATCGTACCCTTTCTCGGCGCATACAATTCCTTTTGTGTTTTCTTGTAATCGAGTTTGCTCATGGAATCCTCCATCCCCCGTTTTCTTATCTTCATTATATGGTAAATCTGCAAGAACAGGGTAAAAAGAAAGTAAGGAGGTGAACGCCATGAGGAAACTCGCATTCCTCGCCATTCTATTTCTTGCCTCTGGTTCTCTTTTCGGCTGCAACTCAAACGAAGCGGCAATGATCGAAATCCCGGACGAACCCAGCCCTCAGTCTCCCTTTGCATTAATCGGAGAAATAATCGAGTTTGGACCGGGCACCGTTGACATCCTGTACAATGGCAAGTTGACTGCTTTTCCTCTTGCCTCGCTGGAAGCACCCGATTTTTATCTCGGTGAGATTGTTGGCGTCACCCGAATCGAAAATGAATTACTCCTTGATGATTCCGTTTATTCATTAACTGCCATGATCAAGCCCGATACCGCAGAACGCGAATCGGCCATGGGCGAAACGATCCATCAACTTAATGGAATCATTGAAACCGTCAACAAAAACAACTTTTCCGTCCAAACCAACGAGGGACTGATTTGGATCGAAACCTATGACAATCAAGATCTCATTCCGGGAGCGGAAATGAAGGTCGATTACCTGAACTGGGGAGACCATCAGATGATGGTGCAATGCTATGATGAATCCCTGCGCTTTCTGCTCGCAATAACCGAAAAGGGCCGATCAGAATCAGGCAATTTAATTCTCACTGGCACCAATGAAGAGGGTACAGTCCTGTCCATCCAACTCTCAACCAGTACGGTTTTAAATTTTTCCCATTCCAATTTACAGATTGGGGATACCCTTTCAGTCTATCCGCGCGAAGCAATCAATAAAAAAACAAAAATGATTCATCCCAAGCGAGTGGACCGCATTCAATTCCGCACTCATCGCACAACCGTTGAACCCGTTATTGAATGAATATCAACTTAACGAAAAAATCCCAAGCCTGCGCTGGGATTTTTTATTGGCTAAAATTATTTTGATTCAAGACTTTCGGCCATCGAACGAAGTCCCTCCTGCAAGGAAAATTCCGGCGTCCATCCGAAGACTTCTCTCATCCGCTGATGATCCAGATAACTGTGGACAATATCGCAATCCCTTGCGGGTTCTCGATACACCGCCTGGGCTTTTTTACCGAAGGCTTCCTCCATGGCTGACAAGAGCTGATTGACAGCGGTTGCTTCCTCACGGGCGACATTCATTGTCTCGCCGTCCCCCGCCGCAATCGCCAGAATATTCGCCTTGGCAATATCTCGCACATACACGAAATCGCGGATCTGTTCGCCATCGCCAAAGATTCGGATCGGCGCGCCGTTCTGCAATCGCTTGGAGAAAATTGCTACCACGCCCCCTTCTCCATGGGCGTTTTGACGCTCTCCATAGACATTGGCATAGCGTAAAATGGTGTAATCCAAACCGCATAAGTCATGGTAAACCTTGATATAGTCTTCCGGAATCCGCTTTGAAATCCCGTAAAAAGACAGGGCGTTTTTCGGATGCTCCTCATCAACCGGCAAGCGAAGGGGGTCCCCGTAGATCGCGGCCGAGGAAGCGTAAATAACCTTTCTCACCCCGGTTTTCCGACAGCATTCCAAAACCTTGACCGTTCCCACAACATTGACATAGGCATCAAAATCCGGCTCTTCCACCGAGATTTTGACATCGATTTGCGCCGCTTCATGGATCACCACCTCCGGCTGAAAATGCTGAAAGATCGGCAGTAATCCAGCTTCGGTAATATCCTGCATCACGAGCTTCGCTCGACTGTTCAAATGCTCCCGGCTCCCTGTCGATAAATTGTCCACCACCAACACCTGATGGTTTTCATCAATTAATTGATCGACGATATGAGATCCGATAAATCCGCAACCGCCCGTTACCAAGATTTTCATTTCTATACCTCAATTCCAAAGTGTGCCATAAAGACTTCAGCCGCTTGATCCGCCATTTCCGTTGTTTCCATCTCAGAAAAGATGCGAAGCAAGGGTTCCGTACCGGAAAAACGTGCAACAACCCATCCCCCGTTTTCAAAATATATCTTCAATCCATCCAAGTCGCTCACGCGATCAACTGCCCAAGGAAATTCAGGCATCTCCCTCACTTCAAAGATCCGTTGAACCAATTCTTCCTTTTTCTCTTCCTTCAATCCCAAATTCCGCTCAACCATCTCAAAGGAGCCAAACTCCTCTTCCATGGCAGCCAGCATCTCATTGATTTTCAGTCCGGTTACACTGATCATTTCCACCAAAAGCGCCGCGGCAAAGATCCCGTCTTTCCCTTTGATATGACCCTTAATGGTCAAACCGCCGCTGCTTTCTCCCCCGATAATTGCACCGGTCTCCTGCATCTTTTGGCTGATATATTTAAATCCAACCGGCACCTCGAAGGATTCCTGCCCGTAGGCCGCGGCGATCCGGTCCAATTGATGGGTCGTCGCCAGATTTCTGACCACAGGCCCCTCCCATTTCTTATACCGCAAAAGATAATAGTATAACAGGCACATTACCTGATTGGGGGTTACATAGGTGCCTCGCTCATCGATAATGCCCAATCGATCGGCGTCACCGTCGGTGCCGATCCCCAAGTCGTAATGGCTTTCGTAGACCATATTGCTGAGCTTGTTCAGGGTCTCCTTCGTCGGAGACGGCATCCGTCCGCCAAAGCTGGTATCATGCTTGTCATTGATCACATCCACCTCGCAGCGCGCCGTCGTCAACACGGTCTGCAGGGCTGCTTTCGACACCCCGTACATCGGATCCACCAGAACCCTCAATTCGCGATTTCGAATACTTTCCACATCAATCATGGAAATAATGGTGTCGATATAGTCATTGAAAGGATTTACAATGCGAATGACGCCTCTTTCCTTGCCCTCCTCGAAGGACAATCGCTTGATGTCCGCATCCTTCAATTCTTGAATATATCCTTCCAGCTTTTCTGTAATCGGCAAATCGGCGTCTTTTCCGCCCTTGGTAAACACCTTGATTCCATTGTAATCCGCAGGATTATGGCTGGCTGTGATGGCGATGCCATAATTGCATCCGAAGGTTTTTACCGTATACATAATCAAAGGCGTTGGCGCGACCTTGTCGATATAATTCACTGAAATTCCGTTGGCGGCAAAGACCTCTGCCATCCAAACGCTAGATTTGTCCGACAGGAATCGCTTGTCGTATCCAATCACGATCCCGCGCTCAGCGACCCCCTCTTCCTTCATCATATCCGACAGCCCTTGCGCCGCCTTCACAATATTAGTGCGAATAAATTCATCTCCTACAATGGCTCTCCAGCCACCCGTTCCAAACTTAATCATTTGATCCCTCTTTTCCGCAACAAGCCTTCCACAAAGTGGAGTTCCTCCAAGGTATTCACACCATATACTTCATCGCTTTCGACCAGGGTATAGGATGCTATTTTTTCTCCCCGCGCCAGCAAAAGCTTTGGCACATCCGTCAAATAGAATTCTCCTTGCACATTGTCATTTTTCAATTCATGCAAGACAGCAAACAGCTTCTGCGCATCAAATACATACACACCGGAATTCAGTTCTCGAATCAGTAGCTCTTCTTCCGTACAATCCCGCACCTCGCGAATATCAACAATTTCATTGTCACAGTCCCGCAAGACGCGACCGTAATCCGGCGGATCCTGCAAGATGGCCGTCAACAAAGTAGCCGCCGCCTTCGTATCTTGATGAATCCGGATCAAGACTTGATAGGTTTCCGAAGAGAATACCGGCATGTCTCCGTAGACAACCAAAATCGAACCCTGAAAACCCTTAAGTTCCGATTCCGTCATTTTAACCGCGTGTCCCGTCCCCAATTGCTGGGTTTGCTCCACAAACCGATACGCGCCCTGAACATGATTGCACACCATCTCATTCTTATATCCAACCACCAAAACGGTATCTTCCCGCGGAATAAACTCGGTCGCCTGCAGGACATAATCCAGCAAAGCCTTCCCGTTTGCCTCCCGTAATACCTTTGGCAATACTTGTTCTTCCGAATGCAGTCTGCTTCCCTTTCCGGCAGCCAATACAATCGCTTTCGTGCTACTCATTGTACACCTCTTCTATTTTGTATTCGAGGGAAAGGATTTCTCCTTTCCCTCGTCCTATTTTGTATATGTGATGGTAAAAATCGAATTCAATGGACGCAAGGTTCCCGCGGAGGAATCATTGGTAAAGGTCACATCGCTCAATTCCAGCACCTCTCCCCGATGGATCAGCCCCATAAAGGAAGAAGCGCCTCCATCCACATTCACCAGCATCTCCACGTCGTCAAACAGGGTCTTGGCAATCTGAATCAAATCCAAGTAGTCAGCCCCTACGCTGTGCTTGCTGCGCCCGGAGCATACCACCATAAAGAATTCTCCCGATCGGGTTCGTCCCATCATGGAACGCGGATGCTTCTCAAGCCGAAAGGTTTCAGAATCCTGCGTTTGTTTGGAAAGATCCGACAGCCAGCCTTCTTTTCTGAATTCCGCCATCAATTTCTCTTCCGTATCAAAGGCCTCCCCCTGATGGATCAGGAACATCGCTCCGCCATAAACCCAGCGATAAGCCGCCGCCCGCTCCAATGACAGGGTGAAGTGAAACGCGTCCGCGCACCCATACCCTTGCTCGTCAAAGATCCCATGAGGAAACCTCTGTCTCCAGTTTCTTTCTTCCAGGGATAAAACAACGCCGATATTCGGCAGAATCACACCGCCCTTTCGAATCGAAACAATGCGATCATCCACGATAACCAGATTTACACGTCCCTCGCCGACTACCTCTCGCGTCGATAAGTACTCTTCCGTATCCATTTTCACACTATAGGGGGTAAAGATGCAAAAATCTCTCGGTTCAATTGGATCTACCTGATCTTCCCGCCATTCAATCCGCTGATCATTCAGCCAGATAACACCGGCGCCCAACCGCTTGCGGAAAAAATGAAGCTCCCCAGCTTCGTCAGCACCCACGGCTGCCTTCGCATACAAGGGAAAGGTCTCTCCCGCCTCATTTTTTCGATAGTCGATATGCCACCCCGAGCGATCCACCTGCTCAAGGGGGCGATCTTTTCTCATCTGATTATAGGTCGCGATACTCTTGTCCGTCGCAAAGAACAGGAAGTTCATGGCCAAGCCGTGATCGATTTCCGACTCGCGAAAGAATGATCGTATCTCTTGCGCTTTTTCCGTGGAAACCACCTGGGTTTTATGATCCTGCAACCGCGCAAGTTTGGCAAAGGTCACCTTCATCGGATCCCCATTGCGATTCGGAATCGTTCTTGCGCCCATCTCTACATCCGGCATTTGCCCATGAACCCAATCAAAAACACTCTTGGTCTTATTTCCCAGGAAATCTTCCTCAGATTCTACCGGATCCACTTGAAACGGCAGGCTGCAGTTCAGATCGGAACTGCTGTGAAGAAAATAGGATGAAAATCGATTCATCAATTCCAGGACCGGAATGCGATAAATATCAAGCCCGTTTTCAGCAGAAATCCAAGACAGAACACGATAGTTCACCACTGCTCGTTCAACCACCGGAATCGATTCAATCAAATCAAATCCCGCCGGCACATAGATCCAATGCATTTCTTCTTTGTCAATGGAGTTGGTCACCGCACGGGTCAAAATCTCTTGCGACCGACAGACCAGGTAGGCGTTCACGGAAAGCTTCCGAAACACCCCCACAAACCATTCTCCAAAACCAACCACCAGCTCATCGGTGGATCGAAGCTCGATCTGATGAAGTGGAAAGCCAAAGTGCTCTCCGTCCATCATAATCAGATCATCCGATTCAATCAAGCCGCGTAAGGAGTCTTCCTCCGTTGCACGTGTATCGAGCGATCCCTGCTTTTGAATCAAAATCCTTGCTCGTATTCCCATTTCCGTAAGCTGCGAATAGGTATCCAAACACGGCTGCAACATCTCCGCATCCATCAACATCAATGTGGCAAATTTCGTTTCCTTCGCTGCCTGCCAAAACACCTGGGATTGATCGATGCCTTGGATCGGCTGCCAATTCGTACTATTCAACGCTTCTTTCTTGCTTTGTAAATAGCGGTCTACCACCGCTGTTCGATATGTCTCGCGAATCCGCAATACCTCGCGATAAATTTCTTCGTCAGTTTCTTCCTCCATCTGAGGAAGCGCATGCAACATTTCTGCCAATGCGTGATTATATCTTTCCAAATCAGATTTGGAAACCGCCCCGTGGGCGTGCAATTCTTCCATCAGTTCATCGACAATAAATTCATTGCCGTTCACCAAATCGGCGCTTACGCCTCGATAACGATAGAGGTACCGTTTGACGTATCGCCGATAGGTCTTTCTTTGTATACTGCCGAAGTGAAAGGCTTCAGTTGCGATTTTCATCATTCGTCCCTCATTTCCTGTTCTACTTTTTGGAGATTGCGCCTCCGTTTCTCCCGTGTAAAAAATACTTCTCTACAACAAATTTCGCGCTTCGATCCGCGATGTCATAGGCTTCCAAAACCTCAATTCCCTGATAGGAATTCCAAACGCTCAAGCGCTCCTCAACGGCGCGGTGAATGCTCTGTAAAAATGTTTCTCCCATCAATTCCATCAGACTGCCTGTCACCAGCACCTTTTCCAGATCCATAATCGTAATCAAATTTGCCAAGGGTTCTGCAATATATCGGCTCAAGCGTTCCACCCTCGGATAAATTTCAGGATCTTCCGCGTGATAAGCCGCCGCTACTTCGGGAACACTCATCTTGAAGTGATCCTCGATGGCTGACATGGAGGCTTCCGTCGTCAAACAACCCGCCTTCCCGCATTTGCATGGCCGCGGAGATGGATTGGAATACACAATGGCATGACCGAATTCTCCAGCCATATTGTGATCCGAGCGGAGGATTGCGCCGTTTACAAACAGCGCGGCGCCAATCCCTCGATCAAATCGGATCATCATATAATTTTCCTCTTGACGATCGCTCGTTTCCGCCAAGAGATTCACATCGTTTCGTATATAGGTTTTAATCCCCAGATACTGCAATTCTTCTTTCAGATTTACACCATCCAGACCCAAACCTGATTTGACAACCAGTCCCTTGCTTTCATTAATGACACCTTCCACACTGATGGCGATTCCCAGAACAGTTTTCTTGCCCGCCGCTTCCACGGCTGTTTCCAGCATTTCCTTGATGTTGGGCAGGATCACGTCCGTTGGCGGCTGCTCGTCTCGTCGAATGATCTCACCATTCGCGCCAAAGCACCCCACCGTCACGCCGCGCACCGAAATTTCGACGCCGATTGCGCATAGTTCATCCAAGGCGATGGAGAGGGCAATGGGATTTCGTCCCTTTCCCTTGGTCTCCATGATGATTTCCTTGATAAACCCTTCTTCTTTCAACTCCTTCACCAGATTGGTGATGGTCTGATTGGAAAGCCGCGTTCTCTCGGCAATCTGCGCGCGATAAACATTCTTCTCGGAATAGATAATCTCAAGAATCGTCTTTTTGTTATTCAGTTTCATTACCTCAGGACTGGTTCCTTTATTCATGTTTTCTCCCTATTTGAAGATAGAATCTGCTTCTTTTTGGATTTTTGCCATGCCCTCTTCCGCTGTCATTTCTCCGTAAACAATCTTCTCAATTGTTGAAGAAATCGCATTTGAAAGCTTTGGATACTCCTCGATTGGCGGACGTGCTTGCCCAAATGTCAACGCCTTTGCCGCTTCAGTCATATATGGGTTTTCTTCCCCATAAGTTTGATAACGCTCGCTTGTACGCGCTGATTCCGATACCGGCAAGTAGCCTGTTCGAATCGCCCACTCCGCATGATTGTCGCCCGTTGTCATCCACTTCATAAAGCCTAGCGTCGCTTTTTCAACCGCATCATCGCTCTTGAACATGAAATAGTGGTTGGAACCCAATGCAGTTGCCTGCGTCTCTTTGCCAGGAAGCATTGCAACGCCAACATTCATTTCGTACTTGGTAATGTATGCTTTGGCTGCGCCTTGCGTGCCGTAGATCATCGCTGCCTGTTGATCAACAAATGGATCTTGTCCAATGGCAGTTGGAGAGTAACCGTCTTTGACTAGGCTGGTATAGAACTCCAATGCCTCAAGACCTTCTGGCGTATTGAAGCCAATATTGGTTCCATCCGCATTTAGAAGCTCTCCCTTATTCTGCCATAA
The DNA here is from genome assembly GCA_030625815.1 of Eubacteriales bacterium. Lineage (GTDB taxonomy): Bacteria > Bacillota > Clostridia > Tissierellales > GPF-1 > GPF-1. Next base: position 88,714 of record DAOUQF010000009.1, on the reverse strand, counting down.
GAAGGTTTCCCATGTCCATGAAGTTCGCTCATTCGGCTCAATTGGCAACCAAACACCGTATTGCTCGCCCTTGGTCAACATCTTTGCATCTTCATATAATTCGTCCCAAGTTGTTGGCGGATTTTCGATTCCCGCTTCCGCGAACATGTCTTTGTTGTAGATCAAGTATAGTGTTCCCGCTTCGATTGGCACTGAATAAATCGTACCTTCGAATTCACCTGCATTCAAGATTCCTTCCGGAAGATCCGCTTTCCACTCTGGATCCATGGCATCCCCAAGGTTCAACAATTTACCCGAGCTAGCCAATACACCCGTCCATGTCGGATATCCCCAAAGCATGTCTGGCTCTTCCCCGGACAGCAAGGCCGCTTGCACCTTTTGAAGCATCTCTTCGCCTGACGCGACAAATCTTGCTTCGATTTTTACATTTGGATTCGCCGCCTCATATTCCACGATCATCTCATCCAAAACCTCAGTCTTTTCTGGTGTGTATCCATGCCAGAAACTGATTTCAACTGGTTCTTGCGCCGGTTCTGCAACGGGTTCATTTGTTTCTGTTGCAGGTTCCGTTGTCTCTGCCGCAGAATCTGAAGTTGCTGAATTTGAACAACCCGTAAGCCCCAAAGACAGTAGCATAATGCTTGCCAATAATAATGCCAATACACGTTTTTTCACGATAGTTCCTCCTCTTTTTTACTATTCTTTTCCGCCAGAGAATGCAATGCTTTCGATTACCTTCTTCTGGCAGAACAAAAATACAGTAATTACAGGCAACATGGTTAAGGTCGTTCCCGCCATCAACGCCCCCCAATTGGTTTCAATGGAATTGACCTCTTTGAAATAAGCAAGACCCAGCTGGAGCGTATACAATTCTTCCTTATTTACAATTAATAATGGCCAGAAATATTGATTCCATCCGTAGATGAAAATCAGGATAAAAGCCGTTGACAGGATCGGCTTCGAAATGGGAAGGATAATTTTAGTGATGATCTGGAATGTGTTGCACCCGTCGATCATCGCCGCCTCCTCGATTTCCCGCGGAATTTTCATAAAAAACTGTCGGAGTAAAAACACAATCAAGGTACTCCAGGTGAACGGGATAATCAAACCGGCTAAGGTATTAATCAGATTTAATTTATTCAGAATTAAAATCATCGGAATCATAATCGTCTGCGCAGGAAGCATGAGCCCCGATAACAATAAGACAAACAAACCGTTTTTCCCTTTGAATTCCATACGCGCAAAGGCGTAGGCCGCAAGCACCGAGGTGAAGAGTTGACCGATAATGATCAATCCCGTTACCACAATACTGTTTATCATAAAGCGAATAAAAGGGAAACTCGTAATCGCCGTCTTGTAATTTTCAAATTTGGGCGATGACGGGATCCACTGGATGGGCAATGAAAATATCTCCGTCGGTCCCTTCAGCGATGTAGAAATCATCCAAACAAATGGAAGGATCATCACCAAAGCGATTCCGTAGAGCATGGAATGTTTAAACAGACTTCGCAACTTCTTCATCTAACTCTCCTCAATGAACTTCTTCTGCACGATCGTAATCATTACCGTAATCGCAAACAATACGAAGGCAATGGCAGAAGCATATCCCATTTCATAATTCGTAAATCCGACCTTGTACAAATAGGTCACCAGCATCTCTGTTCTGCCAATCGGTCCGCCATCCGTGGTTACCTTGACGATATCGAAGATCTGGAACAAGGAATAAATAGTGCTGGAAACCATGACGAAGAAGATCGTCGGTTTCAACATCGGCAAAGTAATATAAACAAATCGTTGCAGTCCCTGTGCGCCGTCAATTTCCGCCGCTTCATAGAGTGATTTTGGAATCGCAACCAAGCCAGCAATAAAGATTACCATATTGTAGCCAATACTCTTCCAAACCCCGATTATAACCAGAGAGATCAGCGCCAGATCCGGGTCGTGCAGCCATTGATGGATTTCAACACCAAAGAAACCAAGGATTACATTGAGCAAACCGTACTTGTCCGGCAGATAGATCCATGACCAGACCACGCCGACAGCTACCAGGGAAACGATATGAGGCAAGAAAAAAATGCCCTTTAACGCCTGAAATCCTTTTACTTTTTCATCCAAGATATAGCTGAGCACCAAAGAAATCGATACGCTTAACGGCACCGTCAAAAGCGCGTAGGTAACGGTATTTTTCAATGCATTGATAAAATCTTCATCTCCGAATAAACGCATATAATTGCTAAATCCCACAAATGTTTTATCAATGGCAAATCCATTCCACTCCACAAAGGTTAAAGAGAAGGAATAGAGTAATGGAAACAGGAAAAAGATTGTGAACAACACAAAGGTTGGTGCAATCAGTAAATAGGGTGTCAATCTGTTCTTGTTCAACCAAGCACCTCCTAATCATTTAATCAAACCATTTGATTAATTACATCCTACACAGATCCGCAAACGTTGTCAACCATTTTTTCAAATGATTTGATTAATTGAATTTCACGACTTTTCCATAAATTCCACTTGAGGCAAGAGGTCACCTCGCAGTTCCCGCATCAAATTTACGTTACACGCCTGCAACTTCACGGTATAAATATGATAGGAGGCTACAATGAGTGATTCTGGATTACCTCAAGTGCAACTCAATCGAAAGAACCTGGCAAAACGAGCATCCGTGTTGATTGTGGCGGCTGGTGTAATCGGGTTTCTTTTTCTTGCCCTTTTTCAGACACAAGAAAAACAACGCCATGCCGCTTTGACGGAGGCGTTTCACCAATCAGAAATTTCACTGGTATACCAATCATTCGAAAATGAATTCGCCGACATTCTCAATGATCTTCTGGTCATGGGGGATTCAAGTGAAGTTGCCGTTTATATTGAGAATCCCATTTTATTGGAAAACATCTCAGAAATGGCTCGCATCTTCCGCAACTTCCAGAACAAAAATGCCTACTACCGCAGCCTGACTCTATATGGCGCAGATGGCTTCCCCGTCCTTCAAGTCGGCGAAGACGGTCGACGCTTGAATTCCACACAAATAGTAGCGCTTCCCTGCCTTGATGAAAATATTTCAGCAAACCCCATGCCATCAATCAGCACCCTGCCCGACTGCCCGGACGAAGCCATGATCTTCACCTTGCCCGTCAAAGGTTTAAACACCCCAATTGGATGCTATTTACAAATCGAATACAATCCTGTTCCCTTATATTCCTTGATTCAATCCCATGCGAAAAATTATCCTGAAAATTTCTACGGGCTGTATTTCAACGGGCAAATCTTGTATGAATCCTTCCGTTTCGACTGGACGCTATCACCAGAAACCATCCGAAAGCGATTTGAAGAGAACGAAGCCACGTATACCGTCTTTACACATTTTATTGATTTCAGACTTGCCGACCTGGTCAGAAGCCACGGAGAAGTCGCATTTTCAAGTGATTTGTCTCTAACTTTCCTAATCCAGTCAAAGCCACCGACACTTTTGTATTTGGAAAATCCAGAGGTCCGCGCCTTTCTACTGATTGAAGGCATGATCTTTCTGATCTGGATCGCGGTTGCCATTTATCTCGCCCGCAATGCTGCTATGAGCGTACATGCGCGCAATCAGCAACGCCTGATGAGCGAAGTGCTACAGTCCCTAAACGAATCTCTGGCCATTACCGATGACCGATACCGAGTGATCTATGCAAACCCGGCATTCTGCAGAATGCTCGATTATACCCAGGACGAGATTTTTGGGATGCCAGTCAGCCAGTTTCGATCGAAAACCAACACCCCCGCTTATCTGCGGAATATCTCCGATTCTCTTCTGGAAACGGGTGTCTGGGAAGGGAAACTCTGGGAGCGGATGCGACAGGGTGATGAAATCCTGAAATGGGTAAAAATTCAAAAAATTGTTCATCCCAACCGTTCGATCCGTTACTACGGTGTCTATAACGACATTGATGCAACCCGGGACACAAAGGTCCGCGACTATCATTCAACCTATTACGATCTGCTGACGGACCTGCCGAATGAATCCTTGCTTCCAAAACTGCTGAAGGAAGCCATCGCTTCGCACAAACAGGCAAGGTTGCAATTGGGAATCGCAGTGATCCATCTGCATCCCATCGAATCGGAAACAAAGTCTGCCGAGAAACGCAATGAAGCCGTCAAGGCTTTCGCCAAACGCCTGATGAAAGAGGTCAACCGATCCATGGGAATGCTATCGCGCAGCGATTCGACAGAATTCACCTTGACCTTTCCCATGCTGGCGAAACAAGAGGATCTGTTTGCAGCCTTAAACCGAATGAAAGACCGACTGGAAGAACCGTTCCTGCTGAAAGAATCCGGCGAACGACGTCTTCCATTCTCCATCGGTTTAGCGCTTTATCCCCAGGACGGCGAGGAGGCAACGAAGCTGATGGAACTGGCGCGCATCCAGGCGTCAAATGCAGCAAAACAGGTTTTCCAAGACTCGCGTCAGTCCGCGTCTTATCAACGATATTCAAAAATTGATGCAGACTTGAAAACCGCCCTTCAGGATAGCCAGTTCGAATTGAATTATCAAGCCCAAACCGATCCCGTCACATCCAAACCTCTTGCCATGGAATCGCTGATTCGATGGACACACCCTGAATTGGGGGCTTTGTCGCCACAAGAGTTTATTCCCATCGCCGAGAACAACGGAATGATCATTCCCATCGGCGAATGGATTTTCGAAAAAGTTTGCCACTTCCTGCAAGCACTGATCGAAGCCGGCATTGAACCGGTTCCTATATCCGTCAACGTCTCTATGGCACAGCTGGAAGACCCACATTTCGTCAAACGGATTCTTTCACTGACCGACCAATACCATCTGCCGAAACGGCTAATCGAGCTGGAGATAACCGAATCCATGCTGATGAAGAACATTCGGCTCGGCAAAGCGCACTTGAAAAACTTGGCCGGCCTTGGATTCAAATTATCTATCGACGATTTCGGCACTGGATACTCTTCCCTTGCCTACCTGAAGGAACTGCAAGTCGACAAGGTGAAGCTTGACCGCCTATTTATCAAAGATTATCCTCTCCATGACGACGGACTGGTCTTGCGTCTCCTCGTACAAATGCTCCACGGCCTTTCCTATACCCTTTTGATTGAAGGGGTGGAAACGGAAGAACAATATGCCTATGTTCGCAGCCTGAACATCGACCTGATTCAGGGAAACTATTACAGCAAACCGTTACCCGCCAATCACGCCCGCCAATACCTATTGACCCATTGAATGCAGCATTTGAAGCCCTTGCGGGTTTCAACAAAGTAAAAAAAGACACGGTTTCCCGTGTCTTTCGACTCCTCACATCTTGCTTTTTCCGAATATTTTTCCTGCAATAGAGTTGCGTTTACTCACCGCTCATCTGAGCGTTGGAGTCTGTTGCCGCAGACTCCTTTTTTTGTACGCTATTTTCGTAGGCCATTCGGAATTTCACCGTCATAAATCCATAAAACAGTCCCACTGCACAATAGATCAATTCTGTGCTTGCTGTAGCCGTGTAGGTTGCACCAGGCACGAAATCCAGCCAAAACCACTATTTCCTGCCGGCAATACTGCCGTATGCAACAATTGATCAACAATCTGGATGGTAAAAGACAATCCAGCTATCTTCATTGGGATTCATATGAATTTTTTTAAGTTCACCTACTAGTCTTCCTTCGTCTCCAAATAGAATTTGTATGCTTCCTCAGCTGTTTCTCCTTCATGAACGACTTTCCGAATCGCTTGAATCATCGCTACCGGATCTTCTGCCTGGAAAACATTGCGACCCATATCAACACCCGCTGCGCCTTTGGAAATCGCGTTATATGCCAATTCCAACGCGTCTTTCTCCGGGATCTTCTTGCCGCCGGCCACCACGATCGGCACCGGACAGGCTGCAACAATTTTCTCGAAATCATCGCAATAATAGGTCTTCACAATATGCGCGCCCATCTCCGCAACCATCCGCACCGCCGTCAAGAAGTAGCGCGGTGTTCGTTCCATTTCCTTGCCAACACCGACAACGCCCAATACCGGAATGCCGTATTGATTGCCAAGATTGACAGCCGTGTTCAGGTTCTTCAAGGTTTGCGCCTCGTTTTTAGAACCCACATAGCATTGAACAGCCATACAAGCGACATCCATTCGCACCGCTTCCTGAATGTCGACCATCAAGTACTCCAGCGTCATATCTTCTCTCAAAACGGAAGATCCGCCTGAAATGCGAAGAGCCACCGCCTTGTCATTGCAAGGGTCGATACTGGTGCGAAGCGCTCCGCGTGTTGCCATCAATACATCCGCGTGCTTTGCCAATGGCGGCACATTGATGTCCAATCGTTCTAGACCGCTGGTTGCACCCATGATATAACCATGATCAAAAGCCAACATCACCGTGTGTCCGCTTTTCGGGTTGAAAATGCGAGACAATCGATGTTTCATGCCCCAGTCATAGACATTGGATCCCTTTACAAAGAATCCCTTGTTCTCTTGCGCCTGATCTACGTAAAAATTCTTTCCTGCTTGAATACCGTCTTGATCTGCCATTAAAATCTCTCCTTATACCGTATGATACGGGGTTTTGCACGGTGCATTCCAATACTGAATCATCTCATCATCCATCCGCGCGATACACAATTGAAATCCGTTCATTTCTTGTACCGTCAAGTACTCGCCAACGAGGCTTGCCGCCACTTCGATGTTCTTTTCAGCCAAAGACTTGTGGCATTGACGGAAAACAAGCAAGAGTTCCATCAGGGTAGTCGCGCCTGTTCCATTGACCAATACCATCAGCTTCTCTTTTTCTTGAACGCCCAAGTCTTTCAACAAGGCTTCCAACATGACTTTTGCCGTATTATCGGCAGTTCCCATCTTCTGACGTCCGCCGCCACCTTCGCCGTGTTGTCCCATGCCGATTTCCATCTCGTCTTCTCCAAGAATGGAAATGGTTTCACCTGTCGATGGATGAGTCGCGCCGCGAGCCGCCACTGCGATGGTTGCCATATTGTCAGCAAACTTCTGTGCCACTGCCGCAACCTCTTCCAATGATTTCCCTGCCGCTGCCGCTGCGCCGGCAACCTTGTAAACGGCTACACAGCCAACCAAACCGCGTCGGTCATAAGCCTCTTCTCTAGGCGCGTTCGAAACATCCTCTTGCGTAACGACCTTTACAACGTTCAAACCTTCTTTTTTTGCACGCTTCATCACCATATCGCCCGTCAACATATCGCCTGCATGGTTCAATACAACAAACAAAACGCCTTTGCCTTTGTCCGCCATGCGAATCGCATCCAAACACGGGCCAGGACCAGGTGCCGCGAAGATATCGCCAGGGACTGAAATATCAACCATGCCTTCACCGACAAATCCACTCAATGCCGGCTCATGACCTGTTCCGCCCAAGGTAACAATGGTAACGCGATCCGCGTCCTTCAACTTCTTGTTCACGATCATCTTTTTGTCTACGAATTCGATAAGTTCTGGATTCGACAATTCAAGGCCTTCCAGCAATTCTTCCGTCAAATTTGCTGGCTCATTGATAAATTTCTTCATCTTCATCTTTTCCGTTCCCCCTATTTATGGAATTCCATCAATTCACAAACCACGCCGTCAATCTTTACAAATACAATGGTCAATTCTTCCGAAGCTTCCATTGGACCGTCCAAGACTTCGTACTTGTCGATATAATCCGCAAGCTTGTCCACCTTATAGGCGATATGTACGTTGTTGACAACATCCGGATGCATGGGCGTATCGGTTTCAAATCGGAGATACTCGAATTTCATTGGATTGTTGTCAGGTCCTGAAATGAAAAGCTTTAATCCCTCTGAATACACCTCATCCTTTTGCGGCGTATTTGTCGGTACGCCAATGTGCATAATTTCCATACTCATCCCGCTTCCTCCTTTTTTTATTTCCGAAGACCGAAAGCAATCCCCTGATAAAACAAACTAAAGGATACTGCCCCGGGGTCTTTGTGCCCAATGCTTCTTTCTTTCAGCGTCTTAGCCCGACCGAATTTGGCGATCATATTCACCGTATCATCCGCGCCCGCAACCGCTGCCGCCGCCATTTCTTCCGCCAAGATTTCAACAGATGCTTCGCTTTCCTGCAAAATTCTCGTCGCTGGAACAATGGCATCCATCATGGTTTTTTGGCCAACCTCTGCTTTGGAAACCGCGTAGAAACTTTCCTGCGCCTTGATCAGCATATTCTTCAACTGACCCTGATCATCATCCGCATCCATGGCCGCGCCTTCCGCCAATCCCTCAAAAAAAGAACCCCAAAGCGGTCCCGCAGATCCACCATTCACATTCATCAATTCCCACGAAAGATCATCCAAGACCTCCGCAACGTTTTCCTCGCCCGTAAGCCCATTCATGGTTTTTCGAATCATTTCTGATATTTTTCCAATGCTCACTCCATGGTCACCGTCGCCAGTCGCTGAATCCAATTCCGTCAAATACGCCATATTATCCGTCAGCAAATCTGTCACGGGCAGGAGCAATTGTTTTAGATAATCCGATGTCAATCCATCCGCCTCCTTTCAATTCGTAATTTCAATTTAACATATGTTATTACATCTGTAAATAGAAACTTCAGAAAAATAAAAAAAGAACCGCATCGCGGTTCTAGTAGGCTTTGGAAGCAATCACTTCCTTTGCTTTTTCTTCGGTTAAAATAATGTGGGTGATAAATCCAGTCTTTAACGCGCCCAGGATCGCTTTTGCATTGATCTCAACCGGACAAACCGCCACCACGCGTTTCACACGCCCCAGCTTGGACAAAGGGATTTGAATGGCAAAATCATTCTCCCCATAAATAATCCGTCCGTCCCTGTCAAAGAAATAGGATAAAAACTTCCCTACCGCTCCCTGCTTGTTCAGCTCTTTTCCAAAGCGCAAAGCCGTCGCGTGATCGGGTACGGAAGGATAAGCACCCATCCCGAAAACCACCGTATCCAGTTGATCCCAAACCTTATCGAGTTCCTGATAATTATCGGTGTTGATGTACAGTCCTTGCTCTTGATCTGTGGGGGGAAAGGCCGGTGCGAACAAGAAATGCGGCTCGAAACCAGTTTTCGCTGAAAACTCACGCACCAATTCCGAGGGATGATACCCCTTGTTGGGAATGGATGCCGTACCGATCAAGGGACAGACGACACCCTCATTGGATACGGAAAAATCCTTTTCCTTCAAGGCTTCCACGACTTCACGGATCGTATATCCCCAGCCGAGACCGATGGTTTTGATCTCCTGGATCTCTTCCTTGATAAAAAACTGCGCCTGATTGATAATCGCCTTGTCCGTCAGATACGCGGATGGCGAAGATGGCAATACATAGCCCCCCTGCACATTAAAGAGGTTTTTCAACTGATTCAGCAGGAGCATATTATTGCCAAACGGCTCCTTGATTTTTATCTCAACAATCCCCGTATTCCGCGCTTTCGTCAGCATGTTGCTGACCAGCGGTCTCGATACACCAAGCTGCTTTGCGATCTGGGATTGTGTCATATTCTCTTCGTAGTACAATTTCGCAACCTGAATGAGTTTCATCATTTCGCTGTCCATAGAATCGCCCCTTACATTTGTTATTACTTTTGTTTCGTCTAGATTACCCGATTTATTCTTGAAAGTCAAATAGGAAGCGACAAAAAAAGCCATAAACCTTTCGGTTTACAGCCCTTTACCTGACTCTTATGGAATCATCACCAGATCGATATTGTCGCTCATATCTTCAATAATAATCTGATATTCCTTTCCGTTCTTATCTTCAAACAAAAAAACGTCGATGGACATGTCTCCGGGACGTCGCGTTTCATAGGTAACATAGGTATCGCTCAACTCATCTACAATATGATAGGTTTCGGATTCATCCATGTTGACTCCGACCTTCCACCGCAGATTGTAGATGGTGCCGAAAACAGCAAAATTGCAAGGATACAAGGGTTGGCCGTCATCCTTGTAGTAGGGATTTTGAATCGTCCATTCATTGATAAACTTGTCCTTGTTCACCCCTTGATAATCCTCGACTACGACTGCGGAATACTTGGCGAAATTTACATATTCCCCATAGATGGACTCCGCTGCCGGATCCGCCATGGCATACTCGTCAATCTCGCCGTTTAGAGCGCGTCGGATTTGATCACCCAAGTCCGCTTCCAAAGAAGTTCCCAGGAAGGTATACGTCCCCTCTTGATCGATCAAGACATAGGGCTCATAGTATCCGCCCTTTGGATTCGGTTCATAATAGGTAATGATGACATAGTCTTCGTACGAATCAACCTTTACTGTATCTTCCAAGAATCCTAGGCACAGGTTCTCTTCATATCCGGATTTCAAATCATATTTGAAAATCGTGTTGTTTGACGCGCCGTACCCACTCGTCATCTTCGGATCGTCTGTTTCAAAATAGATGGTCTTCCAATCCCTGCTTGCCTTGGCGTTCAGAATCTTTACATTCATCCCGTCAAAGAACCGGTCGCCGTCCGTACGGCCCTTGGTGTTGATCAATTCAACCGTTTCTCCAGTCGTATTGTAGGTGAGTCTGAGGATCGAATAGGTGTCATAATCCTTGATCGCAAGCTTATAGCCTCCGTCAGCAGGGTTTTCCACCACCTCCGGCGCTTCAAAAACAAAGTCCGGATACCCAAGACCCGCTTGAATCGAGCAGACCACATTATTTACGTCCGTCGTGACATAAATCGCATAGTCCCCGTAAACCGCTTGATTGTATGCGACATCCTTCGCAGGCATACCGAGAGCAACACCTCCCATTCCCACTAAAAGATTGCCGTCAAGTTCCACCTCAAGCGAATCATAACTGAGCCCGATCGTCGTAACTTGATTGGATTCATAATCGATTCCGAATACTACCGCAAACCCGTCTTCACGATAAATGGCCAGATCTTCATATTCTTCCTCTACACGATCATACTCGCTTCCCATCTCCTTTTCCACTTCCGAGAAGTCCTCTCCCAGGTATGAAAGCAAGCAGTCGAAAATAAAGACTTCCGGTTGCAAGACCGTTTCATTTTGAACCGATTCCGATGGCGCTTCAGGAGTTTTTCCATCCGCTGCTGAATCCGTTTCAGGCTTTGTGGCCACCGCAGTTTCTGTCGAGGTGTCCGAAGGCGATTGTTGCTCGCCAGCCTTTGCAAATGATCCTGCAATAACATCTTGATCTTCAACCGTAGCTTTTATCGAATAGATTTCATCAGAAAAGATCATAAAATTGACGATTTTCCCATTAGTCTCTGTTAAGCTCAACTCGCCATCGCCCAAGACTGCCTTGGCATCTGCTATGGTTCCTCCAATAACGAGTCCGTTGGCCGTGATTTTCGCGTCCCCGATCGGCTGAATATAAATCTGCTTCACAGTTTGGCCGTCCGCTTCCGTTTCGATTCCCAGATCAAACCCTGCAAAATATCCTTCCGTACTGGCATTTGAATAATAATACAGATTCCCATTGACCTGTGCTTCTGGAAGAGCGCCCAAAGATTCTACCATATCCATGGAATCTCCGATTCCCTTCAACAACATGGTGACATCTTTCTCTATCGTCCCTTGCGGTGCAGGTGTGTCGCTTGCCGAAGAACCGCTGCACGCGCTGAGTGTTACCATAATTAAAACCAATAGTAATACGCTGATTCTCTTTTTCATGTCATCCCCCTTATGCTTTGTCTAGCTCCAGAACTGTACCCCATTAAACTGGTATTGTCCTCTCGAATCCGGATAATGCTCAATCTCATATCCCCGCAGCCAATAGATTTGAGACGAGGTTTCTCCCAAATACTCGATCCAAAGATCACCGTTGTGCTCTCCGAGAATATTAATTCCATCCCCGGCATACAAATTGTCCGGGTCCCAATCGGATTCCGAATCATACCCCAGCATGTCTTTGTTGAGGGTCGTGCGAAGCGGATTCATATACTTGGTGATATCCGGTCGCGATGTCTCTCTGATGGATTCAAAATCCAGCTGATAAAATTTCTGATAGAACGCCGTTACGATATTCGACATCTCGATAACCATAATCTGGTCGTTTCCCTGATAAAGCACCCGGTCATTCTCATAAGCTTCACAAGAGACTGTCAATGGACCAAAATACTCAAGCTGAGTTCCGATTCTCCCCGCCTTGACTCGAATAAAGTGAATAGTTTGCTCATAGGGCGGAGCCGCTTCCAGAATCTCAAGATCCATACCCGTGTCTGAAGGATTCAGATCCACAATCCGATACTCGTTGGACGTAAGGTCGGCATCCATATTTTTAAAATACCGATTTACGCCGTTGACAACAAATTTCAGCTGCACGCCATCTCGAATAAATTCAAAGGTATCCAACTCTCCATTCCCAGTCAGATCAAATTGATATTCCACGTTCATTGATAAAATGTCTGATTCGCCAACAACGATCGGTTTCACCGGTTCCTGCTCCGGATCAACCGGTTTTTCAGGCTCCGGCTGTGGCGCTGGCTCTACTGGTTTCTCCGGTTCCGGTTTTGCTTCCGGCACTGGCGGCTCCTCTTGCTTATACTCGCCGGTTTTGATATAGGTCTCGTCAATCTCAGGCCCCATATACTCCACCAGCCTTCCATCAGGCTCATAAATATAATAGCCTGCCTGCAACCCATCGACCGCATCAACATCTTCGATATAGACCAACAATCTACCATTAAAATATCCATGGGATAAGGCTTCATAAAGGATTCCGCGTGTGACAAATCGATCTTCCCGATTATCAAGATTCACATAGTGGATCCCACGACCCAAAGTTCCGTTGTCCGTTGTATAGTAAAACATCCTGGTTTCTCTCTCACTATTGCTGTCCCACATATAATGGCCGCCATACAATTTATGAAATGCTGTCTCAAGCTCTGAATCCTGGTTGTACCATGCCACCTGCACTTCATTTCCGCTATTGTCAAAAATAATGGATAATCCATCCTCATTAAAACCAAACTCAAACGCCGTTCCCAAATCGCTCGACGCGATCATAAGAATTTCATTTGCATCAACCTCTGCCTCTGGAGAAGGTTCAGTTTCCTCTTCCTCCGTTGATGCCATAAAACTTGACTCGGTTGCTTCCGTTTCTGTAGCGGCCGGCTCGATTTCGCTCCCGCTTCCCGCTGAACACGCTGTCAGTGAAAACAACAATGCCACAATCAATAGAATTGAAGTGATTTTCTTCATGTTTTCCTCCTGTATTGATTCAGTGTAAACTCACCTATTTTTTATTTTACCGACAAGAAGTGTTCGCGTCCATCCCCTTTTTATGCCTTTTTATTCCTTTTAAGGGATTTATCCACATATTCGTTTTTCTATATTATTAAATTATTCATGAATTTTTTCACTGATTATTGTCATTTTTCATTAAAATTTCAACATCAAGCTGGACTAATTTTCATTATCCAGCCGCATTTCTAACCAGGTACAACTCTTCCAGTAAGAAAAAGTAAGAAACCTAAAAAAAAGAAGGCGATACAATCCAACGGGTTCGGTTTTGAGGTGCAAAATTAGAAACCGCAGTTAAAATCACAGACAAAATCACATAAGGATTCGCGTACGAATTCACTTAAGGTAACGATTTCTATTGATCGTTACCTTTTTAAGTTAGTCCCCAGTCCTTTAGCGTTTAATAATAGTCAATATTAATGAGTATAGTAGAAGAAATATGGGGGGGGCTAATCAACGAACAGCAAAAGGTATAGTTGACAGACTGATTGTAAACATAAAACACTATTTTAAAACCATTAATGAGTTTATTGCTTAAATTTAGTAATTTTAACAAAATATGTTATAATTCTAATTAGGCAAAGTTGCGGAGGTGACTATGAAAAGAAGATTCTTATTATTATTTGTGTTACTTGTATTATTATCAACTGGATGTGGTCAGGAGGCGGAATTTATCAATCCAGAAGCGTCAGACTTCCTTGAGTGGACCAAAAGATATGTGGATGCGGGCGCTGCTTTATCTGCCGGGGGTTCGGTGAAAGAATACAAAAAAGCCATTTCAGATATTGTTGGAGAAGATTTATTGGCCGAAAGCATGGAAACAGCTAATCAAAATGCTGCTGACGTCGAAATTAACGGGAAAGTCTATTCGGGAGAAGAAAAGCTGAGATTTATCTTCGGCCGTGACGCCGATCATGTCGAGATAGTAACGGATATTTCACCGGTTTATGACGACCTGAATCCGGAGCGGAATTTCTTCAAATATGTCATTGTGAAACGGAGTATTACAGTATTTGATGAAAATGATGAAGTAATTGATGGAGCAATCCCCGAAAGTAACAGAGTGAATTTACAAAACTATTGGTTTCAAAAGTTAGATGAACGTTGGATCTTATACAATATAGAAAAGATGCGATTATTTCCAGATGAGGATGGAGAGTATACCCGAGAGGAGTTTAACGGAGAACTTATCCCGTTCACTCATTACAAAAGTTATGAAATCAACTTAATGCCGATAGAATAAAAATAGATTTTCAATACAAGTTAAGGGAACCTAAAATAGGTTCCCTTAGCTTGTATTAAATTTACCTAAAATATACAATATCTCTGAATTCAAATTTTTTATCCACTAATCCCATTTTTTGAGCTGGTGTAAGCTTTTCTGAGCCGTATTTTTTTGTCCAAACAAAGTTATAGAAAGTTCGGAAGATCGTAACGATCTGTTGCGCATATTTAGGATTGTAATTCGAATAGATATAGCTCATACCATTCCCTCGTGACGACAGCAATGGCCTTTCCAATATTAAAACTCTCCGCCGCAATTCCTGAAAAAAATTATTCACTGCACGCGAATTAACTTGAACTAGTAGTTTTGCTAAGTCATCATCAGATAGATGTTCTACTGGCGAAGCTGGGTAAACATACCGAATGCCTTCGCTCTTGTCCGGTAGAGGATGATTAATCGGATTTGATCCTCTTGTGGCAATTTCCGAATCCCCTACTGTTTTATAATTACAGAAATCATGATTTTGAATATCCGAGAGAATCTTCTTTGCCGCAAGCTGATTGATGTATTCATATTCAATCTTATTTTTTTTACCCCATTCCATCAAATTTTTCCTAGCTTTCATACTCTTCTTTCCAGCATCAGCTAACGTTAACCCCTTTTCATACTGACAAATAAAATAAGCAGCATCTCGGTTTCTGAATTCATCCATAAAAACACGATATATTGAGTTTTGGAGTACACTGTCATCATCAGCAACAATATTGATGTTTTGATATGATAACAACTCTTTTATGAGATGGAAATGGGCTACCGCTGTGTATTGCCGCTTCACATGATTGCCTGGAACGTAAAGTTTTCGTTCATCGAACTTTATATTCTCCGAGAAGTAATCGTCGGGTTCATTTGCACTATTCTTATTGGGCGCTATGGGCGCATAGGACTGTTTGTAGCGCTCATTTTTTCTTAGATATGAATATGTATGATCGCAGTGATATAGCAGTGTGTCAGCCTCTATTTCATCCAGGCTAGCATTAGGGTCGTAAGCTACATCAGCTCTAAATGCATACTTTGATTTGAGATCAGTGGTAGCGAGTATAAAAGTCATTCGATCTATTGGCTTATGTTTTTCACGAGTGTGAATCGATATTTTACTAACTCCACGTTGCTTAATGTTATTCAAATTATATTGCAAAAAATCCGGATTCAACCATAGCTGATTGAATTGGATATTCTTCAAGTTTGGGGTCTCGTATCGATGATTGAATTCCAGACATTTTCGGTACAGCCAGTTCAATTTTGAATAGTAAGTAGATGGAGACATGTGTAAAATTTCGCAGGTCTTCTTTACGGGTACACGGCTCATAATGCATTGGCAGAATTGTAGCAGCACGTCATTTCGTTTTTGGCCATATGAAAAATTTTCATCTGCACTTGGCTTAACATTCGTTATTTTTTTACATTCTTTACATTGAAACTTCTGAGATTTTGAAGAACTTTTACCGCGCTTATAAAATGCATTAGGTGTATCGAACGGAGTATTGTTGGATTTGCAGCTGTCCTAATGGAAGGTATAGTCATAAATCGCAGGCTGCACCATATTTATTGCAGCGAGGCGGCGAATTTCGAAAGCAATAGACCAGTTGGACATCAACAAAGATTGGTGTTCATAAGTTATTTCAGAATCACTAAATTTCAAACTGCATTTGATGGATGATATATTAGTGTCATTGGGTTTTTCAAGTCGACTCTTTTTTGTTGCTATAAAGATATATCGTGAATAAGATCTTCCTTCACCTTTAGTGCGCTCTTGTAGTGAACCGAAATTAGGACAAAAAGGGTTAATGCAAAAATTGTACTGAATCTTTCTAATTTCACCAAAGTATATAAGCTCAACTACTTCAAAAGCTTTAAAGCGAAAGTTATAATCAAACTTTTTAGCCGTTAGAGTTTCATAATCCTTATGCCGTGCTTCAATTTCTTCTTCTGAAAACAGCGGGACCACATGAATATCTGAGTTTTCTTCAGGAACAAGCTCAAAATATGGTTTCATGCGCTCTCGGTAGATGACTCAGGACTAATATCTAAAATGTTTTTGTGTGCTCGCTTATTGAACCGCTTCGTCTTTAACCACTCCATAAATTCAAGGTCGTCTCTCATTATCTCTTCAACAAGGTGTTCGACAATTTCATTTTTATTGTAACCAGTGTATTTTTCATATTCAGTCAAAATCGAAGAGGTGGTTTTTGATACACAAAGTCGTAAATTATCCGAATCACAATGCTTTGGTTTTAATGGTTGCATAACTTCTCCTTTCAAAAACGTTTTATGTTTATAAGATTGTGATAAAAACAGTTTTAATTTTAAAAAATAGAGTTACCCACTGAAGATCATACCACTTCTAAACGCTAAATAATCTTAAAAATAAAAATTCACACCCGAATTCACATGCGTATTCACACGGTAATTCACATCGTTAACGCCAGAGTTAACGTCAAATTTTCATTGTGAATTACCGTGTGAATTTACTTGTGAAAGTAGATGTGAAACTAAAGAATAAGTCTTATAAATGCCTAAAAATAGCGGAATTCAATGATGTGAATTCCGCCGTGAATTTTGTTGTGAAATTAATGTGATTTGCTTTGTGATTTTGAGTTTTGCACCTCAAAACCGAACCAGTTGGATACAATCGCCTTCTCTTTGCTAAAAATCATAGATTACTTTTGTTATATTTCCAGTCTCTGCCGACTCATATCCCGCTTCCAGCACCGCATCGGTTCGCGCCGCTTCCACAAAAGTCGGCACCCCGTCAATTGTTTCTCCCGTTTCGAGCCGCCTTATAAAACTGGCCAATGAAGTCAGGTGGGAATCCAGCATCCAACCATGCGTAAACAACTTGTTTTTGGGATAAATCCCGTCCACCAACTGGAAGAACCGATCTTCCTGATACGACGCTTTCGGGATCTGTGCCGCTTGCCCCACTGCGTTCGTAAAATTCACCTTCCAAGGGTCAAGAAACGGCTCGATCAGGAAAGAACCCGTTTCTCCGTAAACTTCAAATCGGAAGCCTTCTTTTCCTACCGCAACCCTCGATGCTTCCACCGAACCGACCGCCCCGTTCTTCATCAGCAAACGGCTCATGGCCCAGTCTTCCACGTCCACTTGAACACCTTCCCCCTTGGCGTCTTTTCGTTCCGCCACTACGGTTCGCATATCCGTTAAAACAGAATCCACATCACCCAAAACCAACCGAACAAGATCCGTGGCATGGCTGCCCAAATCCGCCAAGGCGCCACCGCCCGAAACCGCCTTGCTCATTCGCCAGGCGAAAGGCTTTTCTGGATTCAGATAGCTGGAATGATAGTATTCAACCCGAAAACTGGTTACTTTCCCCAAGACACCAGAGCGAATGGCCGCCCGCGCAATGGAGAACGCCGGCAAAAAGCGCTTGTTGTAACTCGCCTGCATGATTCCCTTCGAAGTTTTTAGTGCTTCGCCGATGGCGGCAATCTCTCTTCGATTCATTGCGAAAGGTTTCTCGCAATAGACGTTTTTGCCCGCCTGCAGGGCTTCGATGGTAAACGGCGCATGAAACTTGTTCGGTGCGCAGATATCCACCACGTCGACTTTTTCATCGGCCAAAACTTCAGCGCGATCCGCCGAGAAATATGCAAAGCCCAGGTCAGCCGCCAACTTTTCATTCTCAGGTGTTTGACGAGTGCCCACTATGGCAACCTTTTCGATCAAGGGAAGATTTAATTCCAAGGGCCGAAAATTATTCAATCCCATCAAATGAGTCTTCGCAATCCCGCCATACCCGATTACACTATATCCGATCATTTGCAAACTCCCTCCGATTTAAACACGTGCATATAGTGTGCAATGCATTCCTTCACCGATTCTTTGGCGATCTCTTCTCGATCCAGCCCAAAGAGTTCTCCGGCTTTTTCCGTATTCACCTCGATGGTTTTCAACATATCCGAGAACACATTGACCTTGCTGATCCCCAGTTCCACGGCTTTTCGAAGATTTTCGTCGCCCGATCCGCTTCCTCCGTGAAGAACCAAGGGAACCGAAATCACTTTTGCAATCTCTTCCAGGCGTTCGAAATCCAATTTTGGAACCCCTTTGTACAAGCCGTGCGCCGTTCCTACAGAAACTGCCAAACAATCCACTCCGGTTTCTTCCACAAAGCGAACCGCTTCCGCAGGATCTGTCAACATGCTGCCAAGTCCGTCATCTCCGCCGCCTTCCGCGCCGCCGACATGGCCGATCTCCGCTTCCACACTTACATTTACCGCATGGGCGATCTTCACGATCTCCTTGGTGCGGCGTACATTTTCTTCAAAGTCGCAAGCGGATGCGTCCATCATTACGGAAGTGAATCCCGCGTGAATCGCTTTGACAATCTCATCGAAGGTCATTCCATGATCGAAGTGAAGCGCCATGGGGATCGTTGTGTCCTTCGTATAGACCTTCGCCAATTCCGCCATTTCCTTCGCTGTGAAATACGGCAGATGAACCTCAGCCAATGACAGAATAATAGGTGCTTTTTTCTCTTCCGCAATCTCCACCATCGCCTTCAAACTCGTCGAGTTCCATGCATCCGCAGCGATCACCCCATAGCCTTCCGCCTTTGCCGTTTGCAACATTTCCTTCATATTTACCAACATATCCTATTCCTCCTCTTTTCCTTTCGCTATCAATATTCTTGTTGTGGCTTGAATGGTTCGTTTGATTCGATTCGGATCGCTTGCATCCGTTATAATTCCATCAATTTCCGAAAAAGAAAAGATGCGATGCAGGGACGTTCGGCCAAACTTTGCCGTTTCCGCCACCATATAGGCTTTTTTCGAGATCTCGCGAATCGCTCGCTTACTGTAGGCATCCACTGCATTGGTCGTCATCAGACCAAAATCAGGATGAACGGCATTGCATCCGATAAAAGCAAGATCCGCGCGATACTCCCGCCATTGCCGCTCCGCTACGGGACCCATCAATGCACGGGTATCGTGGCGCAAAATCCCTCCGCAAAGAATCAAGGTCATCTCGGGATGATGAGCGACTTGCTCTGCGATATCCAGGCTGTTGGTGATAATGGTGATCCGCTTCCCCTGCAAGAATTCCACCATGCGATAGGTAATGGTCGAAGCGTCCAGGGCGATCGTATCCCCTTCCTTCACCATGGCTGCCGCTCGCTGAGCGATCAATCCCTTGATCTCCGGCATTTCCCGCTTCTTGTGTTCAAAAGACAAATCCCGTTCCGCAGCGCCTTCCAGCATGGCTCCGCCATAGGTTCGGGTGACATAGCCGTCATTCGCCAAGCGATTCAGATCCCGGCGAATGGTTACTTCCGATACCTCGAATTGCTCCGATAATTCTTGAACGGTCACCCGTTTTTTCTGACTCAACAGATTCAAAATCGCTACCAGTCTCTCTTCACCAAACATGATCGACTCCTTTCATTCTTGAACACTTTCGATTGATTACAGTGTATCGTTCGCCAATGATCCTGTCAAAAAACGAAAAAAAAAGACCGATCATGATCGATCAGTCTTCCGCTTAAGCCTCTACAAAGGCTTTATATCCCTTATACGTCATATATACATCCGCTTTGGAGACAATCTCATATGGCGCGTGCATGCTCAATACAGGAACGCCGCAATCAATGACTTCCATGTCATAGGCTGCCATCAAGAAGGCAATGGTGCCGCCGCCGCCTTGATCCACTTTTCCCAGTTCACCCGTTTGCCAGATGACTGCGTTCTGTTCAAAGATAGTGCGAACTTCACCAACAAACTCCGCATTGGCGTCATTGCAGCCGCCCTTGCCGCGAGATCCTGTGTACTTCGTCAAGACAACCCCTTTGCCAAGATATGATGAATTTTTGGGATCCATCACGGATGGGAATGTCGGATCAAATCCGGCATTTACATCAGCCGACAACACCTTGGAGCGACGAAGCGCCCGCTTCAGTGCAAGATCGTTGTAGTTTTCCATGGAAGCGCCCAACAACTCGGCTACGGTGAATTCGAAGAATTTCGAAGCCATGCCGGTATTGCCGTAGCTTCCAATCTCTTCTTTGTCCACCAATAAGGCAACCGCCGTGTGGACCGGCGACTCAGCTTCAAATACGGCTTTCATTCCAGTATATCCACAAACGCGATCATCGTGGCCATGGGCTGCAATCAAGGATCGATCCAAACCAAGGTCGCGAGCCTGGCCTGCAGGTACCGCTTCGAATTCAGCAGAAACAAAGTCCGCCTCTTCGATATTATATTTTTTGTTCAAAATATTCAACAGATTCAACTTGATCTTATTGGAGACCTTGTCATCCTTGAAGGGAACCGAACCAATGATGATGTTCAATTCTTCCCCGGCAATCCCCTCATGCAATTTCCGTTGATTTTGATCCTTTGCCAAATGCGGAAGCAGATCGGAAATCATAAACACAGGCTCATCCGCCTTTTCTCCAATGGAAACCTCCACAACAGAACCGTCTTTTCTCACCACAGTCCCGTGAAGCGCCAATGGCAATGCCACCCATTGATACTTGCGAACGCCGCCGTAGTAATGGGTTTTCAACATGCCCAATCCACCGTCTTCATAAAGCGGAAATGCCTTCAAGTCGATTCTTGGGGCGTCCAAGTGAGCGCCGACAATCTGCATGCCCTCTACCAACGGCTTTTGGCCGAAATGGAATAGAACGACAGCTTTGCCGCGATTATTGGCGTAAATTTTCGTGCCGGGCGCGGGAACTTTCCCGCTTTCCAAGAACGATTCAATCGGCTCATAGCCCATCTCCACTGCTTGTCGAATCACCTCGCCAGCAGCCAAACGCTCTGTTTTTCCAACATCCAAGAACGCCATATATCCCTTTGAGAAATCATAGATGGCTTGTTCTTCTTTCTCGTCAACCTTGTCCCAGACGAAATCCCACTTTTTCGTCAGTTTTTCTTCCAGGATTTGTCCCTTTGATTTTTCTTCGCTCATGACTCTTCCCCCTCTTCTTCCGGATCAACGATAACGACAGAATCCAATTGATTGCGAAAACTATTTCGAAAATTCGAAAGATACTCTTGCCGCAATTCATTCAATTGTTTCATCTCTTCTTCGGTTAATCCCGTTGCTTTTTTCTTTCGTGCCAGACGATTCAACTCATCCAGCTTTTTTTGATCCAACATAAATTCTCCTTACCGATCCAATGATCCAATCTGCGCTTCGACCACACGCAACAGGTCCGCTTCCGCCAACCGCTGTGCAGCACGATTGATCAAAGGATACATCACTTCATCTTTTTCCAAGAACGGCACTGCCTCTCGCAACAAGCTTCTTCCCGCTTGGGTTGCCGGCGCGCAGGCGTCCATCTCTTTTAAATCATAGGCCTGGCATGCCGCCATCCACTCCATGGCCAATACATGTCTCGCATTGCCGACAATCTCGGCCGCCTTCCTTGCCGCAATGGTTCCCATGGATACATGATCCTCCTGGTTTGCGGAAGAAGGAATGGAATCGACACTGGCTGGATGCGCAAGAATTTTATTCTCCGAAACCAGGGATGCCGCGCTGTATTGCACAATCATAAACCCGGAGTTCAGACCGCCTTCTTTTGCCAGGAAACCCGGCAATCCGCTTAAGGAAGGATTCACGAGACGTTCCAGTCTTCTCTCGGAAACATTGGCCATTTCACTCACCGCGATTCCCAAGAAATCAAAGGCAAACGCCATAGGTTGCCCATGGAAATTGCCCTGGGAGATCACATCCCCCGTTTCCGGAAAGATCAATGGATTATCCGTTACCGCGTTGATCTCGATCTCCAATTTGTCCCGCACATACGAAAGGGCGTCTTTCGTGGCTCCGTGGATCTGCGGAATGCACCTAAGGGTATAGGCGTCTTGCACGCGCTTCTCCCCCTGATGAGTCACATGTTCACTGCCCGTCAAAATTGTTCGGATGTTTTTCGCCGTAGTGATCTGGCCGGGATGCGGACGCAATTCATGGATCCTGGCATCAAAGGGATCAATAATCCCTTCCAACGCTTCCAACGTCATAGCCGCAATCACATCAGCCTGCTTCACAAGATTTTCAGCATCCCAATAGGCAAGAATGCCGATTCCGGTCATCACCTGCGTTCCATTAATCAAGGCCAAGCCCTCTTTGCTGCTGAGATTCATTGGGGTTAATCCCGCTCGCTTCATCGCTTCCGCGCCGGACAACACCTCTCCCTGATAAACCGCTTCTCCCTCTCCAATTAAAACCAAGGCCATATGCGCCAAGGGAGCAAGATCACCGCTGGCACCCAAGGATCCCTTTTCCGGGATGAGCGGATGAACACCACGATTCAACATTTCCACCAATAAAGAAAGGGTTTCCGGACGAATGCCCGAATGCCCCTTCAATAATGCGTTTGCCCTGAGCAACATAATTGCTCGCACTGCATCGGCGGGTAGGGATTTCCCTACCCCGCATGCATGGCTGACCAATAAATTTCGCTGCAAAGTCTCCGCGTCTTCACTTGATATATATACATCACTAAACTTTCCAAAACCGGTTGTAATTCCATAGACAATTCGATTGTTTTCGACAAAATCTTCCACAACCGCCCGCGCCTCAGCGACACGGTTCAAAGCTTCCACGCTGATTTGAACAGAAAGCCCCTTTCGCGCGATTTCAACAACCTGCGCGATGGTCAGATGCTCTCCGGTAATTTCAATGCCCTTCAATTCGTCTCCCCCTTTTCGGTGTCCAACGAGTGAGAAACTACGCTCGCTTCTTACAACTTTCACGCTTGTGGATTTGGAACGGCAGTTTGATTTCGGCCTCTGTCTCTTCCTCATCCTTCAATACTTTAACAATCCGTCGAATCGATACGGCTCCAATGTCATAGTAAGGAATGCTGATTGTTGTCAATTTCGGTCGGATGTACGATGCCATCTCGATATCGCCCATTCCCGCAACCGAAAGATCTTCCGGTATGCGAACGCCTTGATCATGACAATAATTCATCACGCCGATTGCCAGTTCATCGCTTGCGCAAAAAACTGCAGTTGGATGAAATTTGCCATTCAAAAGTTCCTTTGCCGCCTCGTATCCCGCATCTTTCGTCAGGGATTCCGTTTCAACAACAAGATCGCTCGACAAACCGCTATCCTTCATGGCTTTCGCAAAGGCATCGCGCTTCACTTCCGCTTTTGTCTTCTTGCTTGGTTTTGTCCCAATATAAGCAATCTCTTCATGATTCAATTGCTGCAAGTACTTGATCATTTCATAAACAGCAATTTTATTGTCAATATCAACCGAACGATATTCTTCCCGATAATCATTCGTGCTCAAGAAAACAAAGGGAAGATTGAAGGCGTTAATATACGCTTCCACATCCTTCTCCAATTTTGCCGACAGAATGATCAATCCTTCAACTTGTTTCCGGTTCAATAATTGCAGATAATTCAGCTCTGCATTTTTATCTCCGTAGCTCGAACAAAGCAAGATGTCGTAGTTATACATCTTCCCAACTTCTTCGATTCCACGCAACATATTGGCTGCATGAGACTGTCCGATATCCGGAACAATAACCCCGATCAGGTATGATTTCTTCGTTACCAAAGAACGCGCTACCTCATTAGGACGATATCCCAATTCTTCAATGACATCCATTACTTTTTTCTTCAATTCTGGACTCACAGGCTTTGAATCATTGACCACGCGGGAAACGGTCGAAATCGAGACACCTGCCTTTTTTGCGACATCTTTAATAGTTATTGCCATACGCCACCTCCGCAATTATTTTCCTATTTTCCCTACCTTATAATCTATCACATTTTCCTAACAAAGGATAGCGTTTTTCCCGATAAAGAGTGGGATTACGACAAATATGTCAGAATTTGTGAAAATGGCACATAGGCCAAGTTGATTAAGAAGATATCCACCAAAATAAAGGTTATGATCGGCGCCATTTCATCATAGTCCTTCATCCGTCCCAGAACCCACAGCAATCCATAGGTAATGGCATTGATCATGATCGGCACATACAAGAAGCCTCCCGGACCATTGATAAAGGCTGGCGCATCGGACACCGGCCCGCCCATATAGTGGAAACGATAGACAAAGATGATGTTAATCACGACATACATCCCTAAATACAGAAAGAAATGACGCTTCATCATGGCTCGATCCCGTCGTGTATTTATCAATACCGCTAATCCAATGATAATGAACAGGGCTAAAAACTCGGTCGAAAGATAGATGATCCCGCTGGAGATCACCTGGAGCGGCGCCGTTAAGCCAAATCCGATCCCCTCATTCCTGTCTTGATCCATCAGCGGATGAGCCGCTTGATAGTCCGGATGGTTGCTGGAAATCATCAGCCAATAGCTCCCGCCGGTTACATCCTTAAAGAAGGCATACTCATACCCGTCCCAGCTGACCATCATTGGCGCTACTGAGTTTTCATAAGTAGAAGCAAAGAAATGAACGTCCTGAGGCGCGCGCATCTCCCCTTCCACGGTTACCAGATTCATAAACTCCCGGTTCTTTCGAATGTCCGGATCCATGGTGCAAGGGATTTCCCCCTCTTTATGGATCTCCGCCATGGGTGAAAATTGCGGATCATAAATGCTCGTTGTCAAGATATAAGGGGTGTCATCCCAGTATCCCGATTGCATGGTTTTCCCCAGTAGATTCGTTGAGATTTCCTCAGAACCGAGGACTGCCAGGGTCTTCGGATCGATGGTGATCTTCTCCAAACTATAGCTGGTAACCCCGCGATCGCTGCGTTTCACTTGATAAATCACGTAAGCCTCGTTCAATTCCTTGTTGGTTAAGATATTCAGGTTCACCAGAGTGACCGGCAAAACAGAGGATACGACGGAAAGCTGTTTTGGATCCGTCCCATCGAAGTCCGTCAAAATCAATTCATTCTTGGTCAAGCCCTCATTCGAGACAAATGTGCGATCCGTATAGTAAAGAAGAGCCCAATTCCCATTCACCCACTCCGCCTTCGCACGCGTAATGGCCTTATCGCTTATGTATGTACGATCTTCTTCAATGCCCGACTTCGTCACTTGATACAGGGTCGCCGCAGTGCGTCCGTATACCAAGAATCGGATTGGATCCGAGGAACAGGTTTCAAAGCCTGTGATCTCATTCACCAGAAAAATCGGCTCCCCAAAGCTGCGTCCATCCTGCCCAGGGTTTTTCTGATATTCATAGGCAACCACTTGATCCCCCATCTGATAGATCAAATACGGTTCGATATAAACCATATTCCGAATCCCATTCTCCTTGATGAGACTTTCCGATTTGTCGCCGACGATTTGTCCCGCTTCATTCATCAGCGTGACATTCACGTCCCCATTGGAGTCCATGCGAAAGGTTACCAGTTGATCATCGACAACAGCCGCCGTATACGGCTCCAGCCAATTCATCTCGTCAATCCGATTTGGGATTCCCCACTCCGAACAATATTGCTGATATTGAATCGCGTGATAATTCCAGCCATGATAAGCTGAAATTCCCAAAACCACGATCAAAAAAAGCAAAACAAAACTCACTCGTCTTCCGACATTTCGTTTTTTCTTTCTCATAATTAACCCCCTTTTTGGTTTTTATCAAAAAAAACCCTCAAGCGTTAGTTGCTTAAGGGTTATCAGTCATAATCCAAAGTGCCGTACCTCACTTATAATTCACGCCCGCGATCTCCGCAGGTGGGTGAACTGTCATTGAATGACCGAGTCCTCTAAAAGAGGCATGCGCTCAAACAAGGAACCCCGTTCTCCCGAAAACATTATGTCGGTTGAATTATCAAGAGAGATACGAACACCCCAGAACTCTTGGTTCACTTATATTATACCATAATTTTTACACAGTATGCAGCCGACCCCAACGATTGCTTCAATACTATATTACAGGGTTTTACAATCTGTCAATATTTTCATAAAATCGTCGGGAACCGACGCTTCAATGAAAATGGGTTCCTTGGTCCGAATGGATTTCAGCTCCAGACTTGCGGCATGAAGCATCTGACGCGGTGCCATTTTCTCATGGCCATAGAGCGAATCCCCCAAAATCGGCCAACCCTTATAACTGAGATGCACGCGGATTTGATGGGTTCTTCCCGTATACAAGCGCACCTCCAGCAGGGAAATCCCATGATTGGTATCCAAGCACTTCCACCCGGTCTTCGAGGACTTTCCATCGGGATGAACGATTCGCTTCACAGAGCCTTCAATCGAATCCCTGGCAATGGGTGCCTCAATCAGCCCTTCCGCGGGGGGCGTTCCCTCCACCAAGGCTTGATAGGTCTTGATCTTTTCCTGATCGCTCAATTGCTGATGGGCGTAGGAATGCTTGGCAATCAATACAATCCCGGAGGTATTCATATCCAGTCGATTCACGAATCTCGCTTTTCGCTTCAAGCCCGTCTGTTGAAAATACCCCGCAATGGCATTCGCCAGCGTCCCCGTAAACACCTCTCTCGATGGATGCGTCAACATATAGGGCGGCTTGTTGACCGCCAACATATCCTCGTCTTCGTAGAGCACATCCAGTGGAATCGCCTCCGCCGGATATTCAATCGTTTCATCGGGGAATCGAATGGCAATCACCGACCCCGGATGAATCGCTCCCGGGCGGGTGGGAAAGACTCCATCAATCTCCACCAGACGTTGGCGGATCATGCGGCGAAATTGCCGGCCTGAAATTCCCATTAAGTCTTCCAATGCTTCAAGTAGTGAAGCGTATTCTTTTTTAATTGATAAGCGAAAATCTTCTTTCATAATCGTTCCTTTCTTTCGTTTCAACTTTCCCTATTATAGTTTATAATAGAGATTGAGTAAATAGAGGAGGAGAAAAATGCGAAAAATCCAGAAAATCAATATCCTGCACAATTTTCAAAAAACTTCAGAACGCGTTGTGGATAAACTGCGCGAAAAACTCCTCGCAGCAAATTTTAATGTGGCCGAAGCCTATGACAATGATGCAGATCTCAATATTTGTGTTGGCGGAGATGGCGTTATTTTAATTGGCATGAAGGAAGTCGACTTCCCGAATATTCCCTTTATCGGCATCAACACCGGACATCTTGGATTCTTCCAGGAACTCTGTCCCAAAGACATCGATCGTTTGGTCGACCATCTGCAAAATGATGATTTTCAATTGGAACAACTCTATCTGGTCGAAAGCGCAGTCTGCACCGAGGACAAATGCATTCCCCTGACAGGAATCAACGAGATTGTAATCAAAGGGATCAATTCCAAGGTCATCCATCTCAATATCAATATTGGCGATGAGACATTGGAAAGCTATTCCGGCGACGGGATTATCATCTCCACCCCCATGGGCAGCACCGCATACAATATGTCCGCCGGCGGCAGCTTGGTTTACCCGACTCTGGGCGTGCTTCAAATGACCGCTTTGGCTCCCATCAATTCACGGGTGTATCGTTCCCTGACCAACAGCGTGATCGTCCCCTTCAATATGACCATTGAATTGATTCCGGAATACCGGGATGAAAACTCGATTCTCATCGTTGTCGACGGCGTTCAATTGACCTACCGAGACATTACAAACCTGAAATTTTGGGTCTCCGACCGCAAATTAACGCGATTGACAACCCATGAACATCATTTTTGGTCCAATATCAAAAATAAATTCTTATAAACGCCAAACCCGTATCGATTCAAGTTTCATCCTTGAATGATAGGGGTTTTCTCTCGTTGTCAACTCTTGCTTTTATTTATACTGGGGGCGTATTATGCTATCCATCTTGATTTTATCATTGATCATCTTAGGCATCGCTGTCACCATGTCCATGGTGGGAAAAGGCGGCGGGAATTTCTATGTGCTCGCCATGGTGCTGGCCGGTCTTTCCATGCAGCATGCAGCAACCACCTCGCAATTGATTATGATAGCCACCTCCTTCACCTCTATGCTGATCTTTCACAATCACAAGCGAGTCGATTGGAAGCTGGCCTTGGTCATCGATCCGCCCACGGACATCATGGCTTTTTTTGGCGGATATTTCGCCGGCAATATGGAAGACTCCACCCTAAAAATTCTCTTTGCCGTCTTGCTGATTGTCATCTCCGTTTTTATGCTGATCTCCGTGCGGGATAAGCCCATTGCCCAAAAGAAAAAATTCGGATATTGGAACCGTCAATTTGGCGGATACAGCTATACGGTCAATCTATGGATCACCCTTCCCATCACCGCGATCGTCGGATTATTCGCCGGAGCCATCGGAATTTCAGGCGGCGCCTTTAAGATTCCCTTGATGGTGATGCTCTGCGGCATCCCCATGGAAATTGCGATTGGAACCTCTTCTGCCATGGTTGCCGTTACGGCCCTAATGGGATTTCTCGGCCATAGCGTCCATGGAAATTACAACCTTCAATACGCCATTCCCCTCGTGATTGCCGCCGTGTTGGGCGGCTGGATCGGCAGCAAATACGCAATCAAAAGCAAGCCGAAAAATTTGCGAAAAATCTTCGCTTTCACCAATCTGCTCGCCGCCGTGATCATGATCATCAATATCCTCAGCAGCCGATAAAAAAATCACCGGGATCGGCGTCTTGCTCCGTCTCGGTGATTTAATGTTTCTATTCACTTTTGCGAATCAAATATTCCAAGATAATAAATCGGCTTCCCTTGTTTTCCTTTACGATCAAATAATCCGGAAAAGCGCGCTCGCAGGATCGATAGATCTCACTCAGCTGCACATCGCTGGCAAGATACAAGCGAACATGGGTCCGCTGCCATCCCAACGCAATTAAATTTTCCGCCTTTTCTTCCCCCACCAGCTTTGCCGGCAAGGAAGCAAACACATTCCCGAATTCAACGGAATTCGCCGTCCAAAATTCATTAAACACTTCCAATGCTCCGCACAAGACCAGGTCCGCACGGCGGAGTTGAGAAAACTGCTCCAAGTAATCGCTCTCGTAGATATCGTCTTTCAGGGTCGGCTTGTAGACAAACTCAATTTCCGCCATCACTTTTTCAACGATTCCCTCTCGAATCTTGGGAACCTCTTCTTTCTTTTTACATGCCTCTTCCCGTTCAATCATTTCTTGCAGTTCTTCCAGGGCTGAAATTGACGAGCGAATGGATTCCAAGCGTTCATAATTTGATTTCGAAAACTTCAATTGATAGATCCGCTTTTCGATTGCTTCAATTTGCCATTCCACGTCGTTTTCCCCCCTTACTTTTCCCTTATTATACCATAGTTTTCCCATTTCGTCTGTTGTGTAAGAAACTGCAAAAAAACTGGAAAGAGCCTGTAAATTCACCGGAATTATTATATAATAATAGTGAAATCTACTAGAGGAGGCTACCGATGAATCAAACTACCTCGATACAATATCAGCGTTTTGTTCAATCTTTCGATCACCTCGAGTGGCTCACAGAAAATCAAGATGTAGCTGCTTATATTCAATTATCGATTCAAGCTCATGATTTTAAACAACACTTCGAACGAATCTGCACCCAGCACGACTATTCGGGCCGCTCCGTTCTTTCGCTTTGCGAACCCATTCTTTACGATCTTTCCAAGCGGCAGCCGCCTGATGACTGGCTCGCCTATTGCTATCAAGTCGTCCTCAAACGCGCCTATCCTTCCAGCATCGAAATCGAATTTTCTCCTCAATTTGAACTGGCCGCGGAATTGTTCATTCACTTCTTCCGCTTCTTTTGCGAAGTCGAGAAGGAAACGGAACGCACTCCCTTCGATTATCGCCTGGATTTTTTGCCCGTTGAGGATGAAATGATCATCAACCGACACGAGTACCGCAAATTCGTAGCCGCCTTTGATCATGACATGGTGTACGAATTGATGAAGCTCCATTTCGAATTGACTCGCCACAACAATATCCACCATATTTCCGGCGTGCATTCCCTGGCTGTTCATATCGGCCGCCAATGTTTCCAATTGGGAATTCCCGTGGACCTGGGGGTTGTTTCCGGCGCCGCCGCCTCCCATGACATCGGCAAATTCGGCTGCACGGGTAAGTGCCTGCAGCGCGTGCCCTATTTCCATTACTTCTACACGGACGAATGGACCAAGCGCCACGACCTGCTCTATATCGGCCATATCGCAACCAATCATTCCACCTGGGATCTGGAGCTGGAAAACCTGCCTTTGGAGTCCTTGCTCTTAATCTACTGCGATTTTCGCGTAAAAAACCGAATCCTTCCCAATGGAGAGCGCCAGATGCACATCTTCTCCTTGGATGAAGCCTTCGACATCATATTAAACAAACTCGACAATGTCGATGAAACAAAGGCAAATCGCTACAGAAAGGTCTATGCAAAGCTGAACGACTTTGAATCCTTCTTGCGCGACCAGAATGTCAACCTCAATCTGGAACATGTGCCGCAAGAGCCTGCTCCCATTCGCCATTACGCCCTGATGCATCATCAAGAAGTGATTAAAAACATCAAATTTATGGCCATTCGCCACAATATCGATTTGATGCATAATTTCCGATCCGTCGGATCCTTGAGCAGCATCTTGGAACAAGCGCGAAGCGAAAGCGACCCTCAGAAACTTCGAGGTTATCTGCAGGTCTTAGAGGAATACACCACCTACCTCACCCAAGACCAAAAACTGATCACCATCCAATTTTTGTATGATCTTTTAACCAATAAGGATGGCGACATTCGCCGACAAGCCGCGGGGATCATTGGCATGCTAATCGCCAATTTCGATGAGGAATACCGAAAGGAAATTCCGAAAAATGCAAATCTGCCAAAAACTCTCTACGGCAGCGATGAATTGCTGAACAGCTACATCCAAAAAATCCTGCATCCGGATCCACAATTGATTGAACAGCATCAGATCTGGATCACCCACAATCTGCGCGTGATGCTGGCCACCCTTTTCCAACAGGCGAAAAAGGGACAGCTGGACGCCTATCGAAAGATCGTATTGTCCAATTACACCAAAGCGAATTTCTCGATCTTCCGGACCAAGTTCTACTTGATGCAGATCATCAAGCGAATTCCCATGAAAAACTTCGATGAATCTGTGATGATTCAGCCCCTGCGCCTTTTGCTGGGCGCCCTGACTGATCCAGAACGCATCATCCGTATAACGGCCTTGGAACGAATCTGGAATCTGGTAAACAAGGTGCCCAATCAAGGATGGTTTATCGATGAACTCGGACGAATCCTAAAACGCAAGGTTGATGCATCGAAGGATCCCGCCGAAAATTATCTTCGCTTTAAACTGGCCGAGAGAATCCGGGTGCCGAAAACCGTAGTCGAACACTATTATGCAATTTGCCTCGTTGACGGCGAAGATCTTTCTGATATCTATCTGCAAAACCTGAAAACAGCCACTCCATGGGTGTTCAAAAAGGTTCACGTACATTTGCTGGCTGATTTTTTAATCGCTGGATTCCCAAATATCGACAAAATTCATACGGCTATCCATTTTTGCAACCTCCTGAAGGTAAGCGAAGTGGAGAATGTGCGAAATCATGCAGGGATCGCCTTGGTGGAAATTTTCCCCTATCTGAGCAAGGAACAAAAAAACGATGTAACCGTCGAACTCCTCCGCGCTCTAGAGATGGAGAACTTTCAATTCACCAACTTTATCCCCCGCTATTTGGGCAAGGTTATGCTCCACTTGCAGCCCAGGGAATTGGATGAAATCATCAATGACTTCGTCGAAAAAACCAAGGTTTCCAATCAGCAGATTGCCGTCTTGCTACTAAAAACCATCGGGGTTTGTATACAGAACTATGCCCAATACGGTCCGCGATTTCATGAAACCGAAGAGGTTTTAAAACGCCGTTTGGTTCAAATGGTCAGCATCCTCTTAAGCAGCTTTGTGAACTTTGATCAAGAAGTGAAACGCGAAGCATTTCTGGTCCTTGGCAAGGATGTCTTCGGATCAAACAAATTAAACATGAACGAAAAACAAAATCTGTTATCCATTGTCGCGAAGAAGATGCTGGTTCTGGCTGCCACGGGCCGCCAGACGGATCTGCTCCGGCTGAATGATTCCGTATCCTTGAACCACATCTATCGATTTATCGCGGACTACGAATTCAGCAACCGAGAAGTTCCTGTTTTTACCAATCAAAAAAAGGCTTTCTTCCCGGGCACCTTTGATCCCTTCTCCATCTCGCACAAGAAGATTGCGGAAAATATTCGAAATATGGGCTATGAGGTTTTCTTGGCGGTGGATGAATTCTCTTGGTCCAAGCGGACGCAACCCAATATGATTCGCAGAAACATCATCGATATGTCCATTGCCGATGAACTCAACATCTATCTCTTCCCGTCTTCCCTGTCTGTGAATATTGCAAATCAGACAGATCTGAAGGAACTGCAGAATTGCTACGGAGAGGATCCCATTTCCATCGTTGTGGGAAGCGATGTTATTCTGCACGCATCCGCTTATGCCACGACGGATGAATTCTCCATCTTTGATTTCCCTCATGTCATCTTTGAGAGAAATTGCGACAGGGTAGATCCCGATCCCCTCGAACCGTTTTTGGATCGAATGAAAGAGCCGGCGGTGCGGCTCTGTCTGCCAGAGGAATATGAAGATATTTCCTCCACCCAGATCCGCAAATACATCGATCAAAACCGAGATGTTTCCATGATGATCGATCCCCTTGCGCAAAAATACATTATGGCGCGCGGATTCTACCGACATGAACCGCAAATGAAATCACCGGTATCCACCCGCACCTTGAAATTTGAAATCATTGAGGAATTTCGCTATGAAACCATCTCGGAACTCCGCAGTCAATTTGGCGATTTCCCTATAGACCTGAAGTCTTTCTTCACCTTGGACAGCGCCAGACTTCTGATTGCACGAGAGACAAAAGGGGATACCATCGTTGGAGCAGTTCCCTTCCGCTGGTTGAGAAACTCCATGATTTTCCGAGAATTCCACGATCACACTGCCGCTGACTTCATTCGTCAAAAAGCTGTCGGCCGAATTGCCCTGATCGCCGGAATTTATACCCATACAGGATCTCCGTATCGCCATCTGGGACAAATTCTTTTGACTGAAACCCTGAGTTTCACACTGCAGAAGGATTACACCTCGGCGGTGTATCATGAGCCCCTTCATCATCCGGCAATCGATGAACGCAACTACAAGATCCTGAAGCTCCAGGGATTCGTCTCGGTTCCACAGGAATCCGAGGAAGCGGAATCGCCGATCTATCTGGTTTCCATGACACACCCGAGCACCCTGTACTTGAATATGAAGGCGCTGTTGAAGGAACCCTACCGCAACAATCCAAAGGTCATTCGCGCCATCCACAAAAGCCGCGATGCCCTCAGGGAAGCCATGGTTGCCCTTTATCCGGGACAATTGCTCTTGACCGTTGACCGAAAGATTATGAATGAAAAACTGATGGAGATCATCTGCCGCAACAACCATGTCGATCTCGTCCAGGGACCCGTTCGCACCTTGGGACCAAATCTATGCGTGCCATACGGCTCCATCCTCAAGGGACGGATCGTGCCCAATACGGCGACGAAAACCCTCCATACGGAGAAGACCTACAAGGGCGATGCGACTTCATTTTATATTCACCAAACCCCGTATTACCTCAGTTTGGATGAACAGATCCGCATGCTGA
Organism: Eubacteriales bacterium; assembly: GCA_030625815.1. GTDB lineage: Bacteria > Bacillota > Clostridia > Tissierellales > GPF-1 > GPF-1. The sequence continues at coordinate 54,676 of DAOUQF010000009.1, read as the reverse complement.
AGTCCTTTAAACGGCCGGTTCTCCTGATTGATGATATTCTCCACAAGGGATACCGGATCAAGGCGATTCAGCCAAAGTTCAACCAGCATGACGTTCGCGTGGAAAAAACCATCGTAGGCATCCTTTCCAGCCAGGGGCAAGAACTGATGGAGTTGCAAGAATTGGATGTGGAATCCGCATACTTTGTTCCCAATCTGAATGTTTGGTTTAACGAAAGCATCCTCTACCCCTTTATCGGAGGAGATGCCGTTGAACGAATGACCGATTATAAATCCAATATGATTCCATCGGTGAATTTTATTTTGCCTTATGCCTCGCCGAGCTATATCAAAGAGGCGCCGGTGTCCGCAATCTACAAGTTATCGGAAACCGTCCTAAAGAACACCTATCAAATTTTCCGCACCTTGGAACGTGAATACCAGCGATTCAATGATCGCGCCCTGTGCATCACCAACTTGGGCGAGATCTTCTCCTCCCCGCGATTCCCGGATCGCAGCGATTTATTGGAATATGATTCTTCCCTGAAGGTATCCGAGTATATCGCATACGATCAGGCGCACTTAAAACGCATTCAATCACTCTTTACTCAGGAGGAAAAATGAGACCCTACTTCTATCATCTAGCGGATAAAAACATCGGCTGCATCGCCGATCAACCCGTCCCCGAATGGGAGGAATACTTGGTTCCCCGATTTCCAAAGGGAACCAAAGAAGCCATCATATTCTTCTCCGGCGACCCGAGGAAGAACGCGGTGCAATTTCCCCTCATACAGCGAGAGACCCTCGTCGACCACGATACCTTGGAGCGGCTGAACACCCCGTCTCCTCCGGCTTCCTCGCTGATCGACTTTGTTCCCGAGGGACTTCCCAGCCGCGCCATCAATCTGGCATGGCCAAAATGGGAGCGCCTTGTATCGCCCTCCCCTCGGAAGCGCAAGAAAATCCGATTGAATCTTGTCGCCCTGGGAGATGTGGGCAGCACCCTTCTGATTGGCCTGTGCCTGACGGGAAGAGATTGCATCGAGGAAATCGGCGTCTATGACCGAAGCCCCGAAAAGCAGCGGCGGTTCGTTCTGGAGACCAATCAGATCCTCTCCTTTGGACAGACCAAACAGACTCCACGGGTCCGGGCCATTGAAAAAGAAGAGGTCTTCAATGGCGATTACTTTGTATTTTGCGCCTCGAAGGGCATCCCGCCCCTGTCTCAAACCTCCGGCGACGTACGCATGGTACAACTGGAAGGCAATCGAAAGATCCTAAAAGAGTACGCGCAGATGGCTAGACTGCAAAATTTTCAGGGAGAGTTCTGCGTGATTTCCGATCCCGTCGATCCTCTTTGCCTGTCGGCTTATCTGGACAGCAACACGAACCAGAACCATTTGGATTTTCAAGGGCTGCGTCCCGAACAGATCCACGGCTTCGGCCTGGGGGTCATGTATGCGCGAGCTGCGTATTTGGCGGAATCCACCGTTGGCGACCCCGACTTTTTAACCCACGGACGCGCCTACGGTCCTCACGGAAAGGGACTTGTTGTCGCCAATTCCATCACTCAATACGAGGAAGACAAAAGCCTATTGCTGACGGAAGCCACCCTGAATGCCAATCACTTGGTTCGCGAAACGGGGTTTAAGCCCTATATCGCTCCAGCACTCTCTTCCGGCGCCCTGTCCATTCTTTCCATGATCCGGGGCGACTGGCACTTGAGCGCCAATTTCCTTGGGGGCGTGTACTTCGGCGCCGCCAATCAATTGCTGGACAGCGGCGTTGAATTCGAGCGTCTGACTCTTCCATCCTCGTTGATGGAAAGACTCAAAAAAACCCATCGCAGACTGGAGGCGATCCTGTGAAACCCTTCTACATCATTCAGATCGGAGAATCCTCGCTACAATTGAAACGCATGCTCGACGCCGCTTGGACCCATCATCCCGATGGCGTCTTTCAGGCCGGGAAACCTCTGCCGGATTTGCAGAACGCAAGGATCCTCTTTGCAATCCAAGTCAATGCTTGGAATCTCTGTCCGGAATTATCCACCTTTTTCATGCAATTGGATCCAACGGCCAGGTCCCTCGCACAGAGCGAAGCGGCGATTCTGATTCACAGCGATTCGGAACGATACAGCCGGGATTTTGCCGTAGACTTGATCCTCCGCGCCAATGAATTGGGATGCCGGTTTATGGGAAGACCCGTTGTCGAGGCCGCGAAAGACCTCGTCAATTGGAAACTGATGGAGACCGTCAAACACAAAACCCGCCAGGAGATCTGCGTTACTGAATGCGAACATCTGGTGGCTCGGCTGGTGGCGGATAACCCCGTCAAAAAAAGCCATCCCTCTCTCTTGGTTCTTCACGCAAGCAACGCTCACACCTCCAGCACCCTGCAATTATGGGCGCTGGTAAAGAAAAATCTTCCGCAAGCGGTGCGTGTGCAAGAGATCCATATTGAAAACGGAACGGTACGTGATTGCATCGGCTGTCCCTACACCACCTGCAAGCATTTTGGCGAACAGATGCGCTGTTTCTATGGGGGCGTGATGGTAGAGGAGATCTATCCCGCCATCCTAAAGGCCGACGCCATTCTATGGATTTGCCCCAACTACAACGATGCCTTATCGGCCAATCTGACGGCAACCGTCAATCGCATGACGGCCTTGTTTCGAACCCATAATTTCTATAACAAAAGTCTCTTCGGCATTGTCGTCTCGGGCAATTCGGGTTCCGAATGCCTCCAGCATCAATTGATCAGCGCCCTGAATATCAACAAGACATTCCGGCTGCCGCCACAATTTTCCTTAACGGCAACGGCCAACGACAAAAATGCGATTCTGGAACGGTCGAATATCGAATTTCAGGCTGCCGAATACGCGAGAAATCTTGCAAACGAGATAAAAACAAGCTGGGTCGACTAACGTCAACCCAGCTTTTCTTAAAATTGTTTTTTTGTTGTGACAATCAGTCTCTGACGGAATTCCCTCAGATCCTTCAGATTGCCTTTCTTCTGCAAGACCATAAATTCATCGTAGAGCTCGTCGATCTCATCCACATTGCCCGACATATACAGATTCTGCAGCATGTTCAAGGAATCCTCCACCAGATGAGCGCCGGATGCGAACAGTTCTTGCGCATCCATAATCTCTTCCCGAATCTGCGACATCTGTCGATCCAGATTATAAACCGCTTCAGCCGCCTCCTGCAGTCGCTCGCTGATATGCTCCGGAATCTGCTGATCAAACTTATAATTCAAGGAATGCTCGATCGTCGCCCAGAAGTTCATGGCAAGGGTTCGAATCTGAATCTCGGCCAATACAGGTTTCACTCCATGCGCGGTATTCACGCGATAGCGAATAATCAAATGATAGCTGCGGTATCCGCTCTCCTTATGATTCGTCACATAATCCCGCTCTTCCACCACTTCCATATCATAACGGCTCTTGATCAGATCCACTACGCGATGGATGTCATCTTCAAACTGACACATGATTCGAATGCCTGCAATATCTTCAATGCCCGTTTCCACATCCGACAAGGGAATTCCCCTCAAATTCGCTTTGTTGATGATGCTGTTGATTTCTTTGACTCGACCCGTAACAAATTCGATAGGAGAATACTCATCCATGGCGCGAAATTCTTTTCGAATTCGCTTGAACTTCAATTTCAACTCATCAACCGCTTGCTCGTATACAATTAAAATTTCTTTCCAATTTGGAATCACGTGACACGCCTCCAATCTATCCGAGTTATCAATACCCCAAAATTTGGTATTTAAAATTCTGCATTTTTCACCGTGCGCGGGAAAGAAACAACGTCGCGAATATTTGCCATTCCTGTCAAGTACATGATCGCTCGTTCAAACCCCAATCCGAATCCGGCATGTTTCGCCGTTCCGTATTTTCGAAGCTCCAAATACCACCAATAATCCTCTTCATTGAGCCCCATCTCCTGGATTCTCGCCTGCAAGACGTCCAGACGCTCTTCACGCTGGCTTCCGCCAATGATCTCGCCAACACCCGGCACAAGCAAGTCCATGGCCGCAACGGTCTTGTTGTCGTCGTTCATGCGCATATAGAAGGCCTTGATCTCCTTTGGATAATCGGTAACAAAGACGGGACGATTATACACCTCTTCTGTAAGATATCGCTCATGCTCCGTTTGCAAATCGATGCCCCAAGATACCGGGAAGTCGAATTTCTTGTCCGCTTTCTCCAAGATCTCGATAGCTTCGGTATAGGTGATGCGGCCAAAATCCGATGAAACGACATGGTTCAAACGCTCCAACAATCCCTTGTCCACAAACTTATTGAAGAATTCCAATTCCTCTGGGGCTTTTTCCATCACATAGGAAATAATATACTTCAACATGTCTTCTGCCATTTCCATGTCATCCTGAAGATCCGCAAAGGCAATCTCCGGCTCAATCATCCAGAATTCCGCCGCATGGCGTGCCGTGTTGGAGTTTTCTGCACGGAAGGTCGGTCCAAACGTATAAACATCGCGCATGGCCAAAGCATAAGTCTCCGCCGACAATTGACCCGATACCGTCAGGTTCGTTTCCTTACCGAAGAAATCTCGCTTCTCGTCGACTTCCCCTGCTTCGGTGCGAGGCAAGTTTTGAAGATCCAAGGTCGTAATCCGAAACATCTCTCCCGCGCCCTCGGCGTCGGAACCCGTGATAATTGGCGTATGCACATAGACAAATCCTTGATCCTGGAAGAATTGATGAATCGCGAAGGCCGCTAACGAACGAATGCGAAATACCGCAGAAAACGTATTGGTTCGCGGTCGCAAATGCGCAATCGATCGCAAATATTCAAAGCTATGACGTTTCTTTTGCAACGGATATTCGCTCGGGCAATCCCCAATCAATTCAATCGACGTTGCCTTTAGCTCGTAGGGTTGTTTGTTGTCCGGCGTTAATACCAGGGTGCCCTTCACTTGCAAAGACGATGAAATGCTGAACTTTTTCACCGCTTCAAAGTTTTCCAGTTCACCTTCGTACACCACTTGAATGCCTCTGAAATGAGAACCGTCGTTTAACTCAATAAACCCAAAATGCTTGGATCCCCGATTGGTGCGCACCCATCCCATAACGGTAATTTCCTGATCTGCGTAGCGCTCCGGGCTGTTATGAATTTCTCGAATCTTAATGCCTTTCATTCGCTTTCCTCCTCCAATAAAAAAAACCTCTCATCCCAAAAAGGGACGAAAGGTCTATTCGCGGTACCACCCTAGTTACGCGCGTCATTGCGCGTCACTCAATCCGATAACGGTCGGTTGCCGTCTGCATCTACTCCAAATCGTTTCAATGCAGCGCCTACGGGATGTTTTTCCCCTTTGCCTTATGGCCAGACTTTCACCGTCTCTGGCTCGCTTTGCATAAGCAACAAAAGCTACTCTTCCCATCATCAGCTTTCCCTATTTATGATATTACAGGGACCGAATTTTGTCAATCCAAAACCCGCCCTGCGCTCTTCTATAAGCGTTTAAACTTGCTTGCGTTGGTCATCACAATATATTCAAGAGTCCCCAGGGTAATCGTCGCAAAAATCGCAATGATGAAAAAGGCGCGACCTAGACCGAAGACATCTCCGATTTTCCCAACAAGCGGGAAAAGCACAATCATCAGAATGCTGAAGAGCATGCTTTGAAAGGAGAGGATGGTCGCCCGCTGTTCCGACGGGATCAATCGATTGATATAATCGCTGATGGAAACAAACATCGCCCCCTCTACAATCGACAGAAAGACGAAAGCAAACCAGGTTATGCCCGGTATCGCCATCATCCAAAACCCGAGGATCCCCAGGATCGGAAACACACGCAGCAATTGATCGGGTGAATATCTTTCATCAAATTTATGAACCATTGCAGCCATAAAGGCTCCCCCCAGCGATCCCGTCGCCAGGGTAATTCCAATTTGAAACTCCGTATGTCCCGACAATTTCATCAGGTTTTGAACGTAAAAGAATTCCGTTGTAAAATACAGAGAAAAGACTTCCACGACAACGATTAGAAATCCAATCTTCTTATCCGCCAAAAGGACGCCTATACTGGTTTTCAGTTGCTTCGCCATAGTTTTGAATCCATTCTCCTCATGCTCAATCTTTCCGTACTCCGGTTCCGTAAAGGAAAAGGTCTGAACAACGGTCAGCACGCCGACAACCAGAGCAAATTTGTAGACCAGCTGATAGTCGATCGTCGCAAGATACCCGCCGATCAAAAGGGCGCCCGTTGATGCCAGCTGGTAGCAGATCTCCCTTCTTCCTGTGATTCTCATATAATCATTTTCTTCGCCGATCGCCTTTAATGAATCATAGATCAGGGCATCGCCCGCTCCGGACTCCAGGTTGTAACTCAAGGCGCTGAAGATAAAACTCACTGCAAAGAAAACCAGATTTGTCGACAGCAGCATAATCATCGTTGAAACAACGGCCAAAATCCGACCCATCACTCGGCTTGTTTTTCTGCCGTATAAGTCAGCAATCATCCCCGTTGGCACTTCCATTGTAAAGGATGTGATATGAAATATGGATTCCATAATCCCAATTTCAAATAAGGACAGCCCCCGATATGCCAGATAGAGCATCCATACCCCTTGGGTTAAATTGAAATTTGATAGGAATGCATACAAGTAATTCTTTTTTACATTGTCTCGTAGTTTGTTCTCAGTTGTTTTTGTCATCTTTCTCCCTCTTTCTGAAATTCATCAAGTATTGCGATCCCCACCCGGTCTAAATTGGACATAAAAAAACAGATCAACAAAAGTTGATCTGTAACAAACTTGATCATCCATTTGCCTTTTACGATTCATATCGAATTTCAGACGCACCCGTCCCGTAAAAAGCAGAAATTCCAGAAATTCCTAGCAAACACAAAGGTAAACTATTTAAAGTTGTATTGGCATGATTTTGACCTCTCATATTTGCCCTCCAGCTTTAAGTTTACCATGAAATCCCACAATCGGCAATTTGAAATATTTTTGAAGCTTCGCTCTTCACCTATGCAGAAATACTTCACCCCTTTGAATAAAGCCAGCTCCATTCCTATTCATGCAAAAGCCCCGCGCCCAAAAAGATCAGGTGCGAGGCTTCGCCTCTCAGTCTAGAATCCGATAGGACAGAACGCCGCCGACCCCGTCAATTTCAATGGTCGCGCCCATGGTGATCGCTTCCTTCAAAATCAACTTGGCCAGAGCGGTTTCCACTTCTCTTTGCAGGTATCGCTTCAAAGGCCGCGCTCCGTAAATCGGATTGTATCCATGCTTCAGAATGGCTTCTCTAGCTTTTTGCGTCAATTGAATCTGAAGCTTTCGGTCCGCCAAACGTTTCTGCAAATTTTTCAATTGCAGGGTCAGAATCTGATCCATCTCCGACCGGCTCAATGGCTTGTAGAGAACAATTTCATCGATTCGATTCAGGAATTCGGGGCGAAAATGTCCGTGCAGCCGGCTCATCACCGCATCCCGGGTGGTGGCGCTGATCACATCCGTGACCGCAAGTTCCTCCAGCAGAAGCTCGGAACCCAGATTGGATGTCATGATAATAACCGTGTTTTTGAAATCAACCGTCTTCCCCTGGGCATCGGTGATTCTTCCATCGTCCAAGACCTGCAAAAGGATATTGAAGACATCCTTGTGAGCCTTTTCAATCTCGTCGAAGAGAACCACAGAATAGGGCTTGCGGCGAATGATCTCGGTGAGTTGACCGCCCTCTTCATAACCCACATATCCCGGAGGCGCCCCAATCAATTTGCTGACGGCATGGCGTTCCATATATTCGCTCATATCGATGCGAACCAGATTGTCTTCGGAGTCAAAGAGGGTTTCCGCCAAGGACTTGGCCAACTCCGTCTTGCCGACTCCCGTCGGTCCCAAGAAGATAAAAGAACCGATGGGCTTGTGAGGATCCTGAATCCCGGCACGGGATCGAAGAATCGCATCGGACACCAAGCGGACCGCTTCGTCCTGGCCGATTACCCGTTCATGCAGACGATCTTCCAAGCGAAGGAGTTTTTCCTTCTCACTCTCCACAAGTTTCGTCAAGGGAATCCCCGTCCATTGGGAAACGATCTGAGCGATCTCTTCCTCCGTCACGCGTTCCCTAAGCAGACTGTTCCGTTCGCCTCGTCGCTGTTCCATTTCCTTTTCGGCGGTTTCCAGAGCTTCCTGTGCAGCCGGCAGCTCGCCGTATTTTAATTCCGCTGCTCGATTCAAGTCGTATGCCCGTTCCGCCTCTTCAATTTGAAACTGCAATTCTTCCAGACGGGATCTGAGCTCCTGCACGGTTCCAATCTGCGACTTCTCCGCCTCCCATTGCGCGCGCATGGCCGTCAATTGCTCCCGGTCTTGCGCCAACAATCGTTTGACCTCTTCCAGCCGTTCCTTGCTGGCCTCGTCCTTTTCTTTCTTCAAAGCCGCCTCTTCGATTTCCAGGGTCATCATCTTTCTGGATATCTGATCCACTTCCGTCGGCATGGATTCCATCTCGGTTCGAATCAAGGCACAGGCTTCATCCACCAAGTCAATCGCCTTATCCGGCAAAAATCGATCCGAAATATAGCGATTGGAAAGGGTCGCCGCCGTCAAGAGCGCCGCATCGGCAATCTTAACCCCGTGAAAATTCTCATAGCGCTCTTTCAATCCCCGCAGGATCGAAATCGTATCTTCCACGGTGGGCTCGTTCACGATCACCGGCTGAAATCGCCGTTCCAAAGCCGCGTCTTTTTCGATATATCGGTGATATTCCTTCAGGGTCGTCGCTCCAATGCAATGGAGCACGCCTCGCGCCAACAGGGGCTTGAGCATATTTCCCGCATCCATGGCGCCCTCGGTCTTCCCAGCGCCCACCACGGTATGCAATTCATCCATAAAAAGCAGGATCTGTCCGTCGCTCTCCTGAATTTCCTTCAACACCGCCTTAAAGCGCTCCTCAAACTCGCCCCGGTATTTTGCCCCGGCAATCAAGAAACCCATATCCAAAGAAAAGATCCGTTTGTCCTTTAAGCTCTCCGGCACGTCGCCCTTAACAATCCGCTGCGCCAACCCCTCCGCGATGGCCGTTTTCCCCACCCCGGGTTCTCCGATCAAGACGGGATTGTTCTTCGTTTTTCGAGAGAGAATGCGCACCACATGGCGAATCTCCTCATCTCGGCCGATCACCGGATCGAGACGATTTTCCCTCGCTTCCTTCACCAGATCATGGCCGTATTTCTCCAAGACGTCATAGGTCGATTCCGGATTCTCCGACACCACTCGCTGATTCCCTCGAATGCCCTGCAGCGCCTGCAAAAATCGGTGACGCGTCACATCGAATCGCTTCAGCAATTCTGTCAACTCTCCCGTTGCTTCCATCAAGAGCCCCAAAAAGAAATGCTCGACAGAATAGTATTCATCCTTCATCTTTTTGGCTTCCCGCTCCGCCGCATTCATGGCTCTGTCCATGTCGGCCGATACGGATAAGGCGCCGCCCTGCAGCTTTGGATATCCCTCGATTGCAGTCCTTGCCTCCGCTTTCAGCCTCGCCCCGTCGACACCCATCTTCTCCAGGGTGCGGGGGATCAAGCCCTCCGGATCCTCATTCAAGGCAAGCAAAAGATGCATCTGCCTCAACTCCGGATTGCCGTGTTCCTTTGCCAATTGTTCCGCGCGCTGCAGCGCGCTGACTGATTTTTGCGTCAATCGATTCATTTCCATCGCTCTTCCTCCTTTCGCACCTCTTCACCCCATCGGCGCAGGACCTCTCTCCCTCTTCTCTCCCGAATCTGTGGATCATCGGAAGAAAAGTACCGCTCAATGGCCGTATTCAACAGTTTCAAATAGCGACTGATCAATTGGCTTACTTCCTCGTGGGCCAGCGATCCCGCATATAAAATTTTCACGAATTGAATCGTGCCTTTTCCTTCGTTTCGATACAAGCGGTTTTTTCCTTGCATAAAGGGCACATAGGCAGCTTCCCATCGATTCATATTCAAGAAAAAAGCCTCCAAAGCATCCGCCAAGGGGCGCGATGTGGTGCGAGAAAAGATCTTCAAAACCGCCTGATGCTCCCCGTTCATCTCCCGCCATTCCAACCGGTAGCGAAGGGTCGGATTGTACTTGAATCGAATCGGCGCTTGATAAACCAGACTTTGTGTTTCCCGATTGGGCAATACCTGAATATGCTTTTGCACGGACAATAATCTTGCGATCTCGTCCATCATCTCCCGCACCTGCGCTTCCCTGGTTTCCACACCCGTATACTCCGCCAAAATGCGTTCGATCAATCGTGAACGATTGCATTGCTGATGATATGCTTCTCGATCAATGGCTTCCACCACCGCGTCGGAAAGGATCAAACTATATAAACTGCGACTCATGGCTTCACCTCCTAATTTTATCTTACTCCGATATATTTCGTAAGTCAAATTATATAATTCTATTTACAAAATGTTTACAGCAAAAGAAAAACGCCCGAAGGCGTTCTCCTATTCAACGGCATTCAATTCCGTTAAAATTCCCTTTTCCAAACGATCCAGCTTGGCTTCCGCATCCGCTGCATTCTCCCCGCGGGAATAGAGATAAAGCTTGATCTTTGGCTCGGTCCCCGATGGGCGAAGGGCATACCAGCTCTCCCCCTCCATCTCGAACTTCAATCCATTCGTCGGTGGAATATCAATGGTTTCTTTCTCTCCGGTTGCCGCAAGGGTTCGCTCTTGAACCGCAAAGTCCGTCGCAGCCAAGAGGGTCATGCCGCCCACGCTTGTCGGATAATTCACGCGATAACTCTTCATCATTCGCTCGATTCGCTCCGCGCCTTCAATCCCTTCCAAGACCAAGGCGATCTGTCGCTCCCGGTAATATCCATGCTTTTGAAAAACTTCTTCCAAAATATCCAAAAGCGTTTTCCCTTTTGTGCGGTAGTAGGCTGCCGCCTCCGCCAAGAACATCGCCGCATTCACCGCATCCTTGTCTCGAACGAAATCACCCGCCAAGAATCCGATGCTTTCCTCATATCCAAATACAAAGGTTTGCGCCTTGGTTTCTTCCCAAATGCTTGCCCACGAACAGATATTCTTAAATCCCGTCAGGGCTTCAAAGGTCTTTACACCGTATCCTGCCGCAATCACCTTGGCCAAGTCTCCCGTAACGATCGACTTGACGATCGCAGGATTCTCGGGCATCGTACCGAGCTCCGTATAGGACTCCAACAGATACTGCACCAGCATGGCGCCTGTTTGATTCCCATTTAAAGCGGTATAGCCACCCGCTTCATTTTTCACTTCCACAGCCAAGCGGTCGCAATCCGGATCCGTCGCGATCAAAAGATCCGCGCCGATCTCAAGCCCCAAACGTTCCGCATAGGCAAAGGCCTTGGTATCCTCCGGATTTGGATAGCCGACAGTTGTGAAATCGGGATCCGGCATTTCCTGCTCCGGCACCACAACCACTTCAGTAAACCCGCGTTCTGCCAAAACCCGCCGAACCGGTACATTGCCGGTTCCATTCAATGGGGTATAGACGATCTTGATGGACTTGTCCAGTTCCGCATCCCGCAAGGAAAGCGCCTTTACCTTATCGATATACAAATCATCAATTTCTTTTCCGATCATCACCAAGCGGCCGGATTCACGGGCTTCCGCTTCATCCGCCATGGGAATCGATTCAAAATCCGTAATCTTCAAAATCTCTTCCGTCACTACATCGGCGATCTCCGGCAAAATCTGCGCTCCGTCATCCCAATACGCCTTGTATCCATTGTACTCCTGAGGATTATGGCTCGCCGTTACGACGATCCCCGCTCCGCAATTCAAATGACGAACCGCAAAGGACAATTCCGGCGTCGGTCGAAGCCCTTCAAACAGATAGGCTTTGATTCCGTTGCCGACCAATACCAACGCTGCGGTTTTGGCAAACACATCGGAAAAGTGGCGACAATCATAAGCGATGGCTACGCCTCTATCCATAAACTCCTGGCCTTCCGATTTAATCACTTCCGCCAGCCCCTGGGTTGCACGGGCAACGATATATGGATTCATGCGATTGGTTCCTGCACCGATCTTGCCGCGCAAACCAGCCGTGCCAAATTCCAATTCCTTATAAAAGCGGTCTTGAATCTCCGAGTCATTACCTGCCAGCCCGCGAAGTTCCGCTCTAGTCGCTTCGTCAAAAAAAGGATTATTCAACCATTGTTGATATGCTTCTTGATAATTCATCGTACCCTCCCGCTAGTTTTCTTTGTCTAAAATGGCTTTTGCCATATTGACGGCCAATTCATCCAATAGAACCTCTTCGGCGTAATGCATGCAGCTTTGCGCCTCTACATTCGGACCAACGGGTTCCAACTTAAGCTTTTCAAAGGTCGCTAAAATCCCCTTCAAACCGCCCCCGCTCCAGGTATAGTTCCCAAAAGCGCCAACTGTGCGGTTTTTCACGCCCCAATGCTCCAATTTCGACAAGAGATCTGCTACCGGAGGAAAAACGGCATTGTTATAGGCGCAACTGCCGATAATCAATCCCTCGTACTTCCAAACATCTTGCAAAATATAAGACAAATGGGTTTTTGACGCGTCGAACAATTTAATTTCCGTCACGCCGTTCTCTCGCAATCTGCGGGCAACCCGCTCTGCCATCTTCGCCGTATGTCCATACATCGAACCATATACGATAACTGCGCCCGGCTCCCCTTCCAATCGAGACCAGCGATCGTAGAGGTCCAGCAGATACGGAATTTGGCTGCGCCAAACCGGTCCATGCAACGGACAAATGGTCTGAATCTCCAAGGCGGACAGCTTCTTCAAGGCACGCTGCACCTGCGCGCCGTATTTCCCGACAATATTGGAATAATAGCGGCGCATCTCGGATTCGAATTCCCTTGGGATATCAAAATCAGAGTCGAACAAACCCCCGTCCAAGGTTCCGAAAGATCCAAAGGCGTCTGCTGAAAACAAAACCTGTTCCTTTTGATCATAGGTCACCATGACTTCCGGCCAATGCACCATGGGCATCATGGAAAACATCAATTTTCGGTTTCCCAGATCCAGTTCGTCGCCCTCCTTCACTTCAAGGCGATTGCTGTTGACGCAATAGAAATTATCCAAATATTGGAATGTCTTTTTATTCCCCACCAACTGCATATCCGGGTAGCGTTCCGTCATCTCGCGAAGGATTCCAGTATGATCCGGCTCCATATGGTTAATGATCAAATAATCCACCGGACGGCCCGCCAGCACTTCGTTCAACTTCTCCAAGTAATCTTCCAGAAAACAGCGCTCCACGGTATCCAGCACGGCGATCTTCTCGTCGACAATCACATAGGAATTGTACGCCATGCCGCGATCTAAAGGCCATAGGTTCTCAAAGCGATGTTTTTGGCGATCATTGACGCCAATCCATGAAATGCTCTCGGTAATCTTTACAACGTGATTAATCATTTACGCCTCCTTGACGCGATCCCGTTCCGCCAATCGCTTGATAGCGCCAAGGGCGATCAAAATCTCTTGCTTCTCGCCTTCGGCTGCTCGATCTGCCTCATCTACATAATCATTGATGCCCTCTTTTACATCGGCTTCATATTTTACAACGTTATTCAAAATGCTGCCGGCACGCAAACCGCGCAAAGCCGCAATTACGAACAATGCTGAAGTTTCCATATCCGAACCCAACAGCTTGGTTCTGTGCGCCTTTTCCATGCGCTCCGCCTCATCGTCGATATAAAAACTGTCATGGCTGCGGGTTAATCCGACGAAATGGCGCAACCCCTTTGCCTCCGTCTCTTCCACCAAGGCGCGAAGCACTGAAAAGTGCGGAACGGCCGGGTAGCTTTGATCCACATACATCCGTGACGCGCCTTCCTCTCGCACTGCACCCGTGGAAATAATCAAGTCGCCAATCTCCACTTCCGGTTGTGAAGCGCCCGCACTACCGATTCGAATCAGGGTATCCGCCCCGCAGGCGGACAGCTCTTCGATTGCGATACAGGCAGAAGCGCCGCCAATCCCTGTTGAAGTTACCGTAACCGGAACGCCTTGATAGCTCCCGGTGATTGTTCGAAATTCACGATTATATGCAATCTCTTTCCAGTCATCCAAAAAACTTGCAACACGCAACACCCGCTCAGGATCTCCCGGCAGCAAGGCGTATCGCGCAATTTCGGATGGCTCACATAAAAGATGGGGTTGTTTCATTGTATCCTCCTCTTATTGGTATTGAATCTCTTGCACCAATTCAATCCCATTGCTCATCATTTGATAAAAGCTTATGATATTCATCAGATCCCCATGATGAATGCCAAGGTGGAAAGTATCCACCAAATCCATCGGGATCACTATTTTTCCTTCAAAATTATGCTGATTCATATAGGTTTGAAGGCTTATTGCAAAATGCTGAATGCAAAGATCCGTACAATCCCCCACAAGGACGATCGTATCCACTCGCGTTTCCTTCAGCCAATTCAAAAACTCCGTTGTATGAAAACCATTGGTTGAATTCTTAGCAATCACATGGCTGAAATGAAATCCTTTGATCTCATCAACCAGCTCGCTCTCTTTTTCATCCGCCAAACAATGAGCCGGATAAAACCGCATCTCTTTTGAATCCTTCCCATGGCAATCACGAAACGCCAGCATCTCAATTTTTCGATCCGAAGCTGCCGACAGCAAATGGCTAATTCCAGGAATCAATCGTTTCACGCGTTCATCGGCCAAAGGACCTTCTTTTGCAAACCCATTCACCAAATCCATCACAATGATCGCCGTTCGATCAAATTGCAATTGATCCAATACCAATACAGGCTTCGCCTTCAATTGCTCAATGATTCCCGCGATCGACTCTTGCGCCTCTTGTGCAAAACTATCAGAAAGATTTTCTACCTTCATTTGGTTTTCCTTTCCTAATCGATATTTGATTCAACCTCAAATTCCAATATATGAGAGAAATCATGTTCCCCTCGGATACGCAATTCTTCTTTCGCCTCTTCATACTCGTCATATTTAACGATGACATGCAAGATTCCGCTATATTCCGTTGCGACATAGTACTTGCGGTTGTTGCCTCGATACAGCACATGAGGCTCCACTTGATCCATCAACTCCAAACGAACATCCTTCTCTCCCGTTTTCGAGAAATAAGCGGTGTTGTTCTTCTTGAAAATCACCTGACGAATCTGCCCTTCTCGAGCCGGCTTCGCCTTTTTGAAAATCGGTGTCGGCTTCTTGTACTTATCTCTTCGATCGGATCCATGCGGATCCCGCCGTTTTCCGCGATTTGAACTCTGATTCTTTTTGCTGGCCGGTCGACTGCCATGCTGATCTTTTTGTTTCGCGTTTCTCTCATCGGATGACTTGCTCTGATGTCGATTTCTCGAATCCTTGGAAAGATCCTTTTTTTGAGACGGTTGCTGAGAATTTGGTTTCCCCTGAGTCCCTTGTTCTTTCTGCTTTTTATCATCATTCTGAACCGGCGGCTTTTTTCGTCTCCGATTCGATGGTCGTCTTCGCTTTGATGGTGCTCTTTCCTGTTTCTTCTCTTGTGGCTTTTCGCCCGGCTGATTTTGTTTCTGTTCTTTTGCCTTTTCAACCGGTTTATTTTGTTTCTTCTCTTCCGTCACGATTTTCCGCCTCCTCTTTTGCCTTTCGCACCGCTGTCACCGTCCAATCCGTTAGGGAGCGAATCGTCATCTCTTTCATGGAACGCACATAGGTTTCCAATCGATCATTGGCGAATGGTTCCTTCCAGCGCTCAGGAATTGTGGATAGCCCATTCATAATGCCCAGCACACTCAAGATCTGAGCGGCGTTGCAATCCACATCCTGCCCCAATTTTCCAGACAGCACTATTGTCTCGTCAAAATCTCCATTTCCATACCAAAGGGCGATCACTTCCGCTGCTGCATTGGGATAGACATGGATCCAATTATATCGCTTGATCTTCTCTTCGCATAGCCTCCATGCATCTCGCCAGTCATCATGAATCTCACATTGATTGAGCGCAAACTGAACAATTCGTGTATATTCGCATTCCTTCGGCAACCCTTCAATGACCTCTCTCAGCATCATGCGCAGATCCTGTCGCTCATAGGCCATGGCGACCAGCATCGCATTGAATACCTCGCCGATAATCCCATTGTTGACATGAGAGATCTCGCCGTCCTTCCAGGCCAATTCCGCCGCCAATTTCGGATTCCCCGGCGCTGCCATTCCGCAAATCGCTCCACGCATCTGTGCGCCAATCCACTCGTTAAAAGGATTGTAAAGACACCCGGATTCCGGCGGCATGATCCCCATTCGAATATTGTCGAGGGCAATCTGCTCGGCCGACCAACCGGCAGGCACCAAGGCCATCCATTCCGCTGCGATTTCCTTTGAAGTTACTTGATACCCAGAACGGTCAAAGGCATTCAAAAACGCCAGTTCGTAGGTAATGTCATCGTTCATGGTATTGGGCTCTCGGACATATTCATCCATCTCCCCAAAGGCTTTCTCCAATTGCACCGTGGTATAACCTTCCAAGGCGGTTCCATAGGCGGCCCCGATGATCTGAGCCATCCATCCCCCATAGGTTTGATCCCAAAACCGATCTGTCGACACATCGCAATCGATGGATTCCGGGAAGCTTGAATCCTCAGCAAATTGACTGAATTTTCCATAGTACCCCGAACGCCAATAGCTGTGCGCCAGATCCTTTTTGGCCGTATTCACCCGATACTTCAGATTTGCCGTAACGCGGTGAAGGGCTACCATATCGTCAGCCTTTAGCGCTGCCTGTCCCTCGGCATATAATGCCATCCCGTTTTCAACCACTTTGCCCTGATTCTCGACGGCTTGGATCGAAGCGAGCATCAAGCTTTCCGGGGCATAAGAACCCGGAACATGGCTGTCCCAATAGAGGCGAAGCATAAAGTCAACCTGCGCTTCCACTGCATTCATGGCATCCCAGGTTTGCTCGTCTTCCGCCAGGCGCCGAGGGATTGCTTCATCTGTAATTTTTCGTACACACTCCCATGCTTTCATCTTTTTGTCCTTTCTTTCCTACTGGTTTGAATTCTCATTTATTTTCACAGGGCGGGCGCCGACAAAGGTTGACCTGTCGTGCTCAAACTCCCAACAATATGCAAAAAATTGAACCCCGGTTTGATTCGCTTCAAGAACCGCTTGCGCGAATGCCGGATCCTTCTCCCAATTGGGAGTGATCCCCTTCGCCCATGCATTTTGAATCACAAAAATGACCGCCGCTTCTTCTCCCGCTTCCACAAGCCGCTGAAGATGACGAACATGGCGGGTTCCCCTTGTCGTTGGAGCATCCGGGAAATATCCCCATTCCTCCCGTTCCAGGGTCACGCCCTTTACCTCGATCCAGCGAATCTCCTTCTCGCCATGCAAGGCAAAATCAAATCGACTTTCCCCGCAACTGGCCTCCGATTGAATCCGCAGCCACTTTTCATCCGGAAATATCCGTCCCGTTTCCAAGGCTTCCTTCACCAATCGATTCGGCAATTGCGAATCGATCGACACCCAAATCCCTCGATATTTCACCTGACGCAAGCTCAGCCTGTACTTCCTCTTGGGATCTGTATGAATAGTCAGGGCAATTGCCGCCTCGGGCACCAAAAGTTCCTGCAAGCGTCCCGTATTGGGCACATGCGCCCGCTCAACTTTTCCATCGATCTGGACTTCCGCCACAAATCGATTGGGTCTTGTAAGAAAGATACCCTCTATCCATTGAATCACCATACGCGTTTACTCCCATTCCAATTCTTTCCCTGCCACAAATTCCGACTCCGCAATTCCTGATCGACGCCGTTGAGAATCAAGCGTTTTCGAACCGCCCACTTGGGGGCAATCAGTCGATCCCGTGGCGCATCCCCCGTCAATCGATGAATCGTAATTTCCGGAGGGAGCTGAACCAAACAATCCACCAATAAATCGATATAAGTTCCTTTCTCCATCATATCAAAAGGATGCCTCTGATACCACTCTGCAAGGGGTGTTTTTGACATAATATGGAGAAGATGAAGTTTCATTCCCCAGGGCGCAAGATTTCCAACCGCTGTCACGCTCTCGATCATTGCTTCCCGCGTCTCCCCGGGCAATCCCAAAATCAGATGAACCACGACCCGAATCCCGCGGGATTGAAGCCGGTTGATCATCTCCATGGCATGATCCAAATCCTCATGTCGATTCATCCAGGTCCGCGTTGAGGCATGAATGGATTGAATCCCCAATTCCACCCACAAAAAGGTCTCGCGGCTGAGGGTTTCCAACAGCTGCATCACCTCATCCTCCAGGCAGTCCGCCCGGGTGGCAATCGCCAGCCCCTCGATGCGGGGATCCGACAAGATCTCCCGATACAGCCTCTCCAAATTCTCGATTTCCCCATAGGTATTGGTGAAATTCTGCAGATAACCAAGATATCCGGCTTGCGGCCATTTTTCCCGCAACAACTCAATCTGGTCCCCAATCTGTTTTGAAACAGGCGAATACGCCTGTCCGGCAAAATCGCCGCTGCCTCTCTCACTACAAAAGATGCACCCTTTCTCAGAAAGGGTGCCGTCTCGATTCGGACAGGTAAATCCACCGTCCAAACT
Source organism: Eubacteriales bacterium (assembly GCA_030625815.1). Taxonomy (GTDB): domain Bacteria; phylum Bacillota; class Clostridia; order Tissierellales; family GPF-1; genus GPF-1. The sequence goes on along the minus strand of DAOUQF010000009.1, from coordinate 36,130 downwards.
CAATTTCACCATCTTTTTGCCAAATTGCCGACGCAATTCAAAATTCAAATTGTGATAGCGCTTGTCATTCCAATGATTCATCTAGATCTCTCCCAGATATTCCTCCAGGGTCACCCCGGCTTCGTAAATCCTCGTTGCGTCTTCGATTCCCACATAACGCAGATGCCAAGGCTCATATTGATACTTGGTGATATTCACCGTATCGATTTGATAGCGAATGATAAAACCAAATAAATGTGCGTTTTCCGCAACCCAGATTCCCTCCGGCGTTTCCCCGAAGGCTTCATCCAAGGCGTTTTTGACACTCCAGCTAGTAATGTCTGCCGCCAGGCCCGTCTGATGCTCGCTCTGTCCGGGTTTTGCGCTTACCTGATTGGCCGCCTCAAATCCCCGCTCCTTCACCTTTCGTTCGAAGATGATCTTTTGAATGTCATAGCTTCTGAACCCGGAACGAAAGACCAGTTTATAGCCTTCTTCCTCAGCCGCCGTGAACAAGATTTCCAAGGCTTCTGCCGCAGGCGCGCGAAGCTCCCGCTTGTCCTCGTAGTAATTGAAAACATCCGGCTGCACCAGATCTTCCGGCACATAATCGGCCGCCAAATAATAGGTCTTGTTTGCCAAAACCAAAAGACTGTCCGGCTCGTTTATCGATCTCCGTTCGGCTTCCGAAAGGATGCGCTCCTGTGTCCATTCCGTGCATTCCCCATTGGGAATCAAATCCTCCTGGGTCAGTTTAAACGCCAAAACTGCCGCTTCCGTCTTTTCATCATAAATGCTCGTTTCATCCACATCATAATTCATCAGATACAGCGCCTGTTGAACCGGAAGAATCTCCTCCGCCTCATCGCCAATTTGAAAAACAACTGGGCTCTCGTCCATCACCATAACCGGACTCGGTTCCGGTTCCGGCTCGGGTTCCACCGGTTCCACAACTGCCGGTTCCGTAGGTTCAACCGTTGGTTTCGATGTTTCTCCTCGGCTGCAGCCTGATAAAAACACTAGCGCCAATAGCAATACAATCCCCATTTTTTTCATGCGTCGACCTCCTTGTCTGTCTCTTTCTATGATACCATTTTTCATGTGTAAAAGCATTTATTTGATTCAATCCTTGACAGGGCGGGTAGAACTTAGTAGAATACAAAAAACGCAATGATGAAGGAAAGTAGATGAGATGATTCTTCCCAGAAAGAGAGGGTTGCTGCGACCTCTTAAGAATGTTTGATCGAAGTGCTCTTCTAAGCGGACTGCCGAAATAAGTAGGCATGTACGGGTGTCTCCCGTTATAGAGAGCTGATATGATAGTATCAGACCGAGAGGGTCATAAGACCTAAAAACAGAGTGGAACCGCGAGATAACACCTCGCCTCTTAATTGAGGCGAGGTGTGTTTTTTTATCGAAAGGAGAAAACCATGATTTACAACAATTTAATTGAACTGATTGGACATACACCGATTCTAAAACTGCAAAAAATTACAGCAAAATCCGGAGCCGAGGTCTTTGTCAAACTCGAAGGAATGAATCCGGGCGGCAGCGTCAAGGACCGAGCCGCCTTGGGTATGATTGAAGCCGCGGAAAAAGAGGGCCTCTTGCGCCCCGGCATGAAGATTGTCGAACCTTCCAGCGGAAACACAGGCATTGCCCTCTCCCTGATCGGGCGCATGAAAGGCTATGACGTTACCATTATCATGCCCGACAGCATGAGTATGGAGCGTCGCCAATTGATTGCCGCCTACGGCGCTCATCTTGAATTGACGCCGGGATCCAAGGGCATGCAAGGCACCATCGACATGGCCCTCGCCATAAAGGAAAAAGACGCGAATGTTTTCCTTCCCTATCAATTTGTCAACAAGCACAATCCTTGCAAGCACTATGAAACCACGGCGGAAGAAATCCTTGCAGACCTTCCGAACCTTTCCGCCTTTGTTGCCGGAGTGGGAACGGGCGGCACCATCGCGGGCGTCGGCAAACGCCTCAAGGAAGCAAATCAAAAAATTCAAATTGTAGCGGTTGAACCTGCGGAATCCGATGTGCTCTCCGGCGGCACACCTGGACCCCATAAGATCCAGGGGATCGGCGCCGGCTTTATTCCCGAGATCTATCGAGCAAAATACGTCGATACAGTGATGACCATCACCACGGAAGACGCCTTTGCCTTTGCAAAGCGGCTGGTTCGGGAAGAGGGGCTCTTTTTAGGGATCTCCTCTGCCGCCAATATTCTGGTGACCCTACGCTTGGCGGAGTCCTATCAAGCCGGCGATCAATTGGTAACCATCGCCCCGGATGGCGGCGAGAAATATCTCTCCATGGGCATCTACGAGTAAAAATTAAGCGTAGAAAGAGGCAACCCTCTTTCTACGCTATTTTTACCAACATTTTTCTTTTATGCTCTTGCCTTCTTTACCGCATTGACCGTCCAGTCCGTCAAGAATGTAATCGTCATCTCCTTCATGGAACGCACATAGGTATCCAAGCGGTCATTTACAAATGGAGCGACCCAGCGTTCCGGCACAGAATCCAATCCATTCATAATGCCCAACACACTCAAGATCTGCGCCGCGTTGCAGTCGACATCCTGGCCCAATTTGCCGGACAGGACCAAGGTACGGTCAAAATCGCCTTCTCCGTACCACATCGCAACCACTTCCGCCGCTGCATTGGGATAGGTGTGAATCCAGTTGAAAGTCGTTACCCGGTCCTCGCAGGCCTTCCAGGCTGGTCGCCAATCCTTATTGGCTTGACATTGATCCAGAGCAAAGCGAACGATCTGTGTATACTCAGCTTCTGCAGGCAACCCATCAATCACTTCCACAAGCATAGCACGCATATCGCTTCGCTCATAGGCCATTGCCGCCAACATGGCGTTGAATACCTCACCGATAATCCCATTGCTGATATGGGAGACTTCCCCGTCTTTCCATGCAAGTTCCGCGGCCAATTTCGCATTGCCGGGAGCAGCCATGCCGCAGATCACCCCGCGCATCTGCGCGCCGATCCATTCATTGAACGGATTGTGCAGGCGTCCCGATTCCGGTGGCATAATGCCCAAACGAATATTGTCTAGGGCAATCTGCTCGGCAGACCAGCCCGCTGGCACCAAGGCCAGCCATTCCGCCGCAATATCACGGGAGGTAATGCCGTATCCTTCTCGTTCAAAGGCATTCAAAAACGCCAACTCATAGGTGATATCATCATTCATGGTATTGGGTGTGCGAACATATTCGTCCATCTCCCCGAACTTTTTCTCCAATTGCTCGGTGGTATAGCCTTCCAAGGCCGTCCCGTATGCGGCACCAATGATCTGCGTGATCCACCCGGCGTAGGTCTGCTTCCAGAAATATTCGCTGGTCACATCACAATCCATTGCTTCAGGAAATTTTGTTTTTGCAGCAAATTCTTCCCACGTCGCATACAATTCCGTTTTCCAATATCCATGGTCCGGATCGACCTTTGCTTCCACTACGCGATTGCGAAGCAGCGCAGTAATTCGATTCAAGGCAACCATATCATCCTCTTTTACCGCCTGTTGGCCTGCATAATATAGATCCATTCCTTCATCAATAATTTTGCCTTGATTCTCGACGGCTTGAATGGATGCCAACGCCAAACTCTCCGGGGCATATGAACCCGGCACATTGCTGTTCCAATACAATTTCAACATAAAATCGATCTGACGCTCCACTTCATTGTAGGCATCCCAGGTTTGATCCTCTTCCGCCAGTCGGACCGGAACCGCTTTATCGGTAATCTTTCGTACTTCTTGCCATGCTTTCATCAATTCTCTCTCCCTCTTTTTGTTTAGCGTATCCGAAATCTCCAAACCCATACTAGGACATTCGTCCTTTTCTTGATGTGCTTATCTAATAATTTTCAACAAAAAACAGCACAAAAAATTTTGTGCTGTTTTTTGTTGAAAACAATATGCTATTCACAAACCTTTACTGAAATGCCTTGAAAATCGACGGCGCGTCCAAATTGAGAATAGCAATAAAACCCACCAACAAAAAATTGAAGACTGCCAAGCCAAGCGGCTTCGACTGCTTGCTGTTTTTATAATATTGATAGGCATTCCAAACAATCACAATTTCCATTGGAATCAAGATCGGCACCGTTACCTCTCGCAGCGGATAAATAAACAAGACGAAGATAAAGAAGATCAGCCACGCAAAGTATCCAATGCGGTCCCGTGTTATTTCCCGATCTTTTCTGGGATAGCTTCCACTCTGATAATGATCATCCTTTGCCAATCGATAAATCCGGATCGTGAACCAAAGCGTTAAAATCACATGAATTCCATTCAATACAATAATCATCTCATCACCTCTTATCTTCATTATACCCACTTCCTCGTCTTGTCAGTTTTCTGAGGCGAAAGGGATTCAATCCCAAAAAATTAAACGGCCAATCGATTCCACGTAATCACATTTGCAACGACTACAATGATCCAGAAGACGCTCACAAACACAAAAGACTTTACCTTCCGATAAATTTGAAAATGCCGAACCGCCAGCCATGTATAGAAGGCTGCCAGCACGCCCAAAAGCGGGGCGGTTAACCATTTGATCGGATACAGATTCTCAGCCATATTAAATGAAAACATTAAAACAACAAACAATACGCTGTCTTTCCAAGTGGTTTTCCCCTTTGTCGGGTATGCCCCCTCCCTAAAATTGTCCGCTTTCGCTACTCGACAGGAACGAGCAATCAAGAGGATCATGCTGATCAAATAAATCCCATTATAGATGTATTTCATTTCAATCGCCTCCGAAACAAGTATAGCACCATCTTACAAATTTTGTATTTCAACTAAAAAGAAGGCTTTCGCCTTCTTTTCCGCTATCCGCCTAAATATGCGGAACGCACATCACTATTTGCCAACATTTCTTTGGCATCGCCCGACATCACGATCTTGCCCGTCTCCAAGACATAGGCACGGTCCGCAATGGAAAGTGCTCGCGTTGCATTCTGCTCGACCAGCAATACCGTCGTTCCCATCGCTTTGATATCTTCGACGATCTTAAAGATCTCGTCAACAAGAATCGGTGCCAGACCCATGGAAGGCTCATCCAACAAAAGAAGCGTCGGATTGGACATCAATGCCCGTCCCATGGCCAGCATCTGCTGCTCGCCACCGGAAAGGGTTCCCGCCGTTTGACTCATTCGTTCCTTCAATCGAGGGAAGCGAGTAAAGATTTTCTCCATATCCCTTCGAATCTGTACCGTGTCTTTTCTTGTAAAGGCACCCATTTGCAGATTTTCCAAAACCGTCATTTGTGCAAAGATTCGTCTTCCTTCCGGTACATGAGCCATGCCCATATACACAATACGGTGAGCAGGAACAGAGCTGATCGCCTGGCCCTGAAATTTCACAAATCCTTCCGTTGGTTTCAAAATGCCCGATATCGTATGCAAAATCGTCGTTTTCCCAGCACCATTGGCGCCAATCAAAGAAACAATCTCTCCTGGTTTTACATCGAAGTCGACGCCCTTGATCGCATGAATCTTATCATAATATACATGTAGATCTCGTACTTGCAGCATGCGTCTCCCCCTAACTGCCTAGGTAGGCACCGATAACCTGTTCGTTTGAACGGATCTCATCCGGTGTTCCCTTGGCGATAATTTTTCCATAATCAATTACGATCAATCGTTCGCAAATTCCCATGACCAGATTCATATCATGCTCAATCAGCAAGACTGCAATCTGAAAATGATCGCGAATAAAGTGAATCGTATCCATCAATTCCTGGGTTTCTTGCGGATTCATGCCGGCAGCCGGCTCATCCAGCAGCAAGACCTTTGGATTGGTTGCTAATGCGCGAGCAATCTCAAGCTTGCGCTGTTTTCCGTAAGGGAGATTCTTTGCCTTTTGCTCCGCGTATTCTTCCATTTCAAAGATTTTCAAAAGTTCCATGGCTTCCACTTGTGCTTTTTCTTCCGCCCGATCATATTTCTTTCCGCGCAAGATTCCCGCAAAGAGTCCATAGTCAATTTCATGGTGAAGCGCAATCTTTACATTGTCGATCACCGTAAGGTCTCGGAACAAACGAATATTTTGAAAGGTTCTCGCCGCGCCCATCCGGACGATGTCATAAGGCTTCTTTCCAACAATTGTCTTTCCGTCAAGCTGAATATCCCCTTCCGTAGGAAGATAGACACCCGTCATCATATTGAAGATGGTCGTTTTCCCCGCACCGTTTGGTCCGATCAAGCCAACCAATTCTTTTTGATTGATATCGATGGAAAATCCGTCCACCGCTTTCAAGCCACCAAAGGAGATACCAATGTCTTTACAACTTAATAGACTCATTCTTCTCCTCCTTCCACAACCGGCTTTTTCAATCGTTTCAACAATCCCTGAACTGAGAATTCCCGCTGTCCCAAGATTCCGCCCGGCTTAAAGATCATCATAACAATCAACAAGGCCGAGTAGAGAAGCAATCGATACTCCGAGAAAGACCGAAGAGCCTCCGGCAAAATCGTTAATCCAATTGCCGCTATGATCGAACCGGTCAAAGAACCCATTCCACCCAATACGACAATCACCAAAATCTCAACGGAGCGCATAAAGTTAAAGGTCTTTGGATCCAGAACTGTCATATAATGCGCATACAATCCCCCGCCGACTCCGGCAAAAAACGCCGCCAAGACGAAACCCAAAAGTTTGTAATTTACCGTTGGAATTCCCACGGCTTCCGCGGCAATCTCATCCTCTCGGATTGACATAATCGCACGGCCCTGCTTGGAATGAGTAACCGCATAAAGAATAGCCACTACCAGCACACAAACCCAGAAGACGACATTAAAGCCCGCTAATTTCGGAATTCCCCTCAAGCCTCTGGCACCGCCGGTTATGTCTAAGTTAAAGAGCATCACGCGGATAATTTCACCGAAGCCCAAGGTAATGATCGCCAGGTAGTCGCCCCGCAAACGAAGCGCAGGAATCCCAATCACAACCCCCATCGCACCAGCGGCAATACCGCCAATCACAAGAGAGATCAACAATTGAAGCGTTCCAGGCATCCCGACTGTTTTGGTTACAATTGCCGCCGTATAGGCGCCAACTGCCATAAAACCGGCATGACCCAGGGCCAATTGACCCAAGAATCCCGTTGCCAGATTCAAACTTGTTGCCAAAATAACGTTGATCAAGCAAGCAATCATAATCCCCTCGTAATAGCGGTTAATCACTTTCAACTTGATCAGCACGAACAATATCACATAAACAGAAAGGATTAAGCTTATATTTATGACGAGTCGTTTTCTTTTTTCTGTCATCGCCTACACCTTCTCTCTTGTATTCTTGCCTAACAAGCCAGACGGCTTGATGAGTAGGACGAGAATCAAAACACCAAATACAACGGCATCCGACCATTGGCTGGAAATATAACCCTTCGTTAAACTTTCCATGATTCCCAAAATAAATCCACCGAGCATCGCTCCCGGAATACTGCCAATACCGCCCAATACTGCGGCAACAAAGGCTTTCAAGCCCGGCATGATTCCCATATACGGCTCAATTTGCGGATACGCAACTGCATACAAAACCCCACCAAGAGCGCCTAATGCAGAACCGATCGCAAAGGTGACGGAAATAATGCGATTCACATCTATCCCCATCAGGGTAGAAGCCGCTTTGTCCTGAGACACGGCGCGCATCGCTTTTCCTGTTTTTGTTCGCTTAATAAATAATTCCAAAAGAATCATAAAACCTACTGCCAATACTAATGTTACAATCGTCAAATAGCTGATTTGTACACCGCCCAAATGAATCGCTTCTTTCGAAATGACCGCAGGCATTTTTTGTGGATCTGGCCCGAACAACACCAAAGCGATGTTCTGCAACAATAAACTCATCCCGATCGCTGTGATCAAGGCTGAGATTCTAGGCGCATTCCTAAGAGGCTTATAAGCAATTCGCTCAATCACTACCCCTAGCAGCGCACTAAATACCATTGCTACCAATAATGCGAGTGGAAAAGGCAACCCCCATAACCCAATCGCGAAAAATCCAACATACGCACCGAGCATCATAATCTCCCCGTGTGCGAAGTTAATCAGCTTTACAATTCCGTAAACCATGGTGTAACCCAATGCAATCAGCGCGTAGATGCTGCCTACGTGGACGCCATTGATTAACTGCTGTATGAATTGCATCTCGCATCCCCCTTCTTTAAACAGAAAGAAGAATAGGAGAGATGAGTCTCTCCTATTCTCGCATCCCATTCTTTCTTACTTATTTTGCGCCAAACTTACCGTAAAGCACATCTTTTCCATCTTTAACTGTAATCATTGAAATACTCTTCTCTGGGTTTCCATCCGCATCGAATACGATGTGTCCGGTTACACCATCAATGGATGTATTTGCAATTGCATCAATAACGGCTGCTTTATCTGTAGATCCTGCAGACTCGATTGCCGCGAACATGATTTCTGCCGCATCATAACCCAATGCCGCCAAAGCGTTCGGCAATTCGCCAAATGACTCGTTGTATGCCGCGATAAATGCTTGTACATTTTCTGCCGGGTCATCTTTCGCATAATGGTTCGCGAAGTATCCACCTTCAACAGACTCTGGAGAAACGCCTAAAACGCCATCCCAACCATCGCCGCCCAATAGGGTTGCTTCTACGCCAACTTCTTTCGCTTGATCCGCGATCAAACCAACTGTGTTGTAGTAATCTGGAAGGAACATAACATCTGGTGCTTCCGCTTTTACATTTGTCAAAATCGCTTTGAAGTCTTTGTCAGTTGCTCCATTGTATCCTTCGAAGTTGACAATGGTTCCGCCTTCCGCTTCAAAAGCAGCCTTAAATGCATCCGCCAAACCAACAGAGTAATCATCCGCTGTGTTGAACAAGATCGATGCTGTCTTTGCACCCAGCTCGCTCGCCGCGAACTGACCAATTACTTTTCCCTGGTATGGATCGATATAGCATGCGCGGAATACGCTGTCGCCTACCAATGTAACATCCAAGTTTGTTGCTGTTGGTGTAATCATCGGAATTCCAGCTTCCACTGCCAATGGACCAACTGTCAAGGAAGTTGAGCTGATGACCGCACCGATAAATGCGTCGATTCCATCATTGTCAACCAATCGGTTGAATGCATTTACTGATTCAGTTGCATCCCCTTTGTTGTCATAAGTAATGAGTTCGATTTGCTTACCTAAAATACCGCCAGCTGCGTTTTGTTCGTCAACTGCCATTTCAACTGCATTTTGTACCGCTTGACCATAAACTGCTACTTGACCGGTTGTTGGTGCAATAAGTCCGATTTTCACCGTCTCTGCTTCTGCCGTACCGCCGCCGCCAGAACATCCAGCAAATGCGCCGAGAACCAATGCTACCATCATAAATAATGCTACGTATTTTTTCCCTCTCATTTCAACCACTCCTCCTTAACGTTTTCACTTTCCTCTGCTAAAGCAAAAGAAAATATTTCTTTAACTATATTACGTTTTGTTCATAAACACAAGGAGTTTTTTTAAAATCTGTCTCTGACAGACAGTCAAACGTTTTCTATGAGAGAGTTCAACCCAGATTGTCTATTTTGCATCAAACTTTCCATATAATGTATCAACGCCATCTTTCACAAGAATGATCGATATGCTCTTGACCGGATTGCCGTCCGCATCAAATTGAATATGTCCCGTAATGCCTTCATAGTCGGTCCCTTTCAACGCTTCCACCACTGCAGCCGAGTCTGTAGAGCCTGCAGTTTGAACCGCTTCCATCATAATCATGGCCGCGTCGTATCCCAGTGCTGAGAATGAGTTTGGCGTCTCGCCCGTTTCCGCTTCGAATTCAGCAATGAATTTTTGAACATTCTCTGCTGGGTCATCCTTAGCAAAATGGCTTGCATAATATGCGCCTTCAACCGCTTCATCTGTCACACCCAAGACTCCGTCCCAGCCGTCTCCGCCGATCAAAGTCGCTTCAATGCCCAGCTCTTTTGCTTGCTCAGCAAGTAAAGACACGGTGTTGTAATAATCCGGTAGAAATAAAACATCCGGCGCTTCTGCTTTTACCTTTGTCAAGATCGACTTAAAGTCTTTGTCTGATCCGCCCGTATATCCTTCGAAATTGGTGATGGTTCCACCGGCCGCCTCAAATTCCGCTTTAAATGAATCCGCAAGTCCTGTTGAGTAATCATCCGCGGTATTAAACAAGATGCCGACGCGCTTGGCCTTCAACTCTTCCGCTGCAAATTGTGCCATAACCACGCCTTGATACGGATCGATAAAACAAGCACGGAAGATATTGTCACCCACTGGTGTAATCTCCAGGTTTGTCGCCGTAGCAGATATCATTGGGATCCCCGACTCTACCGCCAAAGGCGCAATCGTCAAAGTCGTTGAGCTTATTACCGCCCCTATAAATACGTCGATTCCATCATTGTCGACCAATCGATTGAAGGCGTTGACAGACTCTGTGATGTCGCCTTTGTTATCATATCCAATCAATTCGATTTCTTTTTCCAACAATCCACCCGCTGCATTCATATTCTTCACTGCCAAGCGAACGGCTTGATCAACGGCTTGTCCATAAACCGCAACTTGTCCAGTCGTCGGTGCAATCGTACCGATTTTAATCGTTGTTGATTCCTCTGCCGCACCGCCACAACCTGAAAATGCCAATAACACAATACTCAATACCAAAACCAATGCTGTTTTTTTCATTTCGTCATCCCCTATTTCGTTTTTGTCATATGTTTTACATATGCTTAATACATTAGCGTCTATTTCGTCTTTTTTCAACCCTTTTCCCCAAAGTTTTTCCCAAAACGAAATAGACGAAATAGATCGAAGGTTCGGACGATTCGGCAATTGAATAAAGAGAGATGGTGAACAGGCTTTGCCGGTTCACACATGGAAAAATAAGCCAATCAAAAAGACTCGAATCTCTTCGAGTCTTTTGCCTGTCTATTTGCCGATATCTCTTCGGATTTGTTTGCCTTCAAATTGAATGGCATCCATCGCCTTATAGGCTTTCTCATAAGCTTTATCCAACGTACTGCCCAATGCCGAAACCGCAAGAACCCGTCCGCCGTTGGTAAACAGCTTCCCGTCCTCTGACTTGGTCCCTGCATGAAACACCAATTCTCCACAACTCTCTACGCCCTCGATCAAACATCCTTTGGTGGAAGTCAACGGATATCCCTTTGAGGCGGCCACAACACTGACGCAAACCTTGCGATCCCACTTGAAATCCGACTTTCTTAATTTTCCATCAATGGTCTTCTCAATCAATTCCACCAAATCGCTTTTCAATCTTGGCAAGACCGATTGCGTCTCGGGATCGCCCATTCGAACATTAAATTCCAATACCTTTGGTCCGTCGCCGGTCAACATCAATCCGATAAAGAGAATCCCCTTAAACTCCCAAGGTTCTGCTGCAAATCCCAATTCAATGGGAAAGAGAATTTCTCTTTCAATCATCTTCATCCACCGATCCGTCACTTCCGGATTGGGTGAAACGCATCCCATGCCGCCCGTATTGGGGCCTAGATCATGGTCGAAGATCCGTTTGTGATCCTTTGCGCTCTCCATGGGATAAAGGTGCTTCCCATCGCAGAAACACAACAGGGAAGCTTCCGTTCCTTCCATAAATTCTTCAATCACCACAAGCTTGCCGGCCTCCCCGAAGCGTTCCTTCACAAAGAGATCATCCAGCGCTTCCGCTACATCCGCTTCCGTCAAGCAAATATAGACGCCCTTGCCCGCAGCAAGCCCATCGGCTTTCAGCACTACAGGCAGCTGCATGTCTTTTAATTGTTCCCTTGCTTCCGCCTGGGATGCCACTTCCGAGTACCCCGCCGTTGGAATAAAATGGCGCTCCATAAATCGTTTCGAAAAACTCTTGCTGCCTTCCAACTCCGCTGCCGCCTGTTTCGGACCAAAGGCTCTGATTCCTTCCGCCTCCAATCGATCCACCACGCCGGCGACCAATGGGGCTTCCGGTCCCACAACAACCAAGTCTACTTGATTGTCCTTGCAATGCTTTACCACTGCGCTCACATCCATGGGATCCAAGGCAAGATTTTCTGCAATTTCTTTGGTACCCGCATTGCCCGGCGCAACTTGAAGCCTCGTGCATTTCGGACTCTGCGCAATCTTCCACGCAATGGCATGCTCTCTGCCGCCATTCCCTAAAATCAGTATCTTCATGATTTCCTCCTAGTGACGGAAATGGCGAACGCCTGTAAAGACCATCGTCATTCCATACTCATTGGCTTTATCAATGCTTCTCTGATCGTTCTTGGAACCGCCCGGCTGAATAATCGCCGTAATGCCCGCGGCGTGCGCCGCTTCTACACAATCCTCAAAAGGGAAGAAGGCATCCGAGGCCAATGCTGCACCCTCCAGGCTCACATTCGCCTGCTTGATGGCATTCTCCAGCGCCCAGATCCGTGATACCTGTCCAGGTCCATTAGCAACCAGGACTGCATCCTTGGCCAATGAAATCCCATTGGATTTCGAGTTCTTCACAGCCCTCCAAGCAAAATCAAGATCTTTCCATTCATCGCTTGTCGGTTCACGCTTCGTCGCAACGGTCGGTTCTCCATCCATTAATTTCGCATCTCGGTCCTGAATCAACAAGCCCCCAAGAACGCGCTTATAATCTTTCCCGGGATTTTTCTCCGTGATCGTCGGCATCAAAAGCACTCGAATATTTTTCTTTTGCGTCAAACAAGCCAATGCCTCTTCCGTAAAGGCCGGCGCTACCACCACCTCGATAAAGATTTTCGAGATCTGCTCCGCCGTTTCCAAATCGAGTTCGCGGTTCATGGCAAGAATGCCGCCAAAGATGGATACGGGATCTGCCGCGTTGGCCTTGAAGAAGGCTTCCGACACAGAATCCGCTTGGGCGATTCCACACGGGTTGGCATGCTTTACTGCCACGACCGTCGGGATGTCATCGCCGTATTCTTTCAAAATTTCCAGGGCGCCATTGGTATCGTGGATATTATTGAAGGACAATTCCTTGCCGTGCAATTGCTCCGCTTCCACCAAAGATCCCTTTGTATCAAAAACTTCCTTATAAAAACTTGCATTTTGATGCGGGTTTTCCCCGTATCGCAAGGATTGTTGCCGTTCAAAAGTCAGGGTCAGCAATTCTGGTTCCGTATTTCCAGTTTTCCCTAGAAAATACTGTGCAATCAAGGCATCGTAATGCGCCGTATGCATAAAGGCTTTCGCCGCCAATCGCTCCCGCAATTGAAAGGAGGTCTTTCCCTCCGCCTGAATGGAAGCCAGCGCTTCCTCGTAATCGGCAGGATCCACCAGAATGGTGACGTCCTGATAATTCTTTGCTGCCGCACGGATCATGGATGGTCCGCCAATATCGATGTTTTCAACGATCTCCGCATGGGAAGAATCGGGATTTTCCAATGTCTCTCGGAATGGATACAGGTTGTTGACAACCATGTCCACAGGTGAAACGCTTAAATCTTCCAATTGCTTCAGATGGCTCTCAAGAGAACGAACCGCCAAAATGCCTCCATGGATCCGCGGATGCAAGGTCTTGACCCGGCCATCCAAACACTCTGGAAATCCCGTTACCTCTTCAATGGGAATCACTGCGACCCCTTCTTCTTTCAATAGGCGCGACGTTCCTCCGGTAGAGACGATCTCCCATCCCAGTTCCGACAACCCCTTGCAAAATTCCAGTACTCCTGTCTTATCAAATACGCTGACTAAAGCTCTTGGCATTCCTACTCCTCCATTCCCACAATCTCAATACAGTTTTTATTAACAACCAACCGATCTTCACAAAACAGCCGAACGGCTGCCACCAATAATCGGTGTTCAACCTCCAGCACTCGTTTTTGCAGCACCGGAATCGTATCATTTTGCTGTACCCGTACGCATTCCTGCAAGATAATCGGACCCGCGTCCGTTTCTTCCGTTACAAAATGAACCGTGGCGCCCGTTACACGAACCCCGGCATCCAACACCGCCTGATGCACGCGTTCCCCGTAATAGCCCGGTCCTCCAAAGGAAGGCAAAAGAGCAGGGTGCACATTCATCAAGCGATTGGCATAGGTCTGAATAAAGGTGCTGCCCAGGATTCTCATATACCCTGCCAACACGATCAGGTCGACCTGATAGGCTTCCAGGGTATTCAGCATCATCTGCTCATAAACACTGCGATCTTCAAAGGCATTGGAGTCGATACAGATCCCATCGATTCCAACATCGCGTGCTCGCTCAAGACCCTTGGCCTCTTCATTGCTCGACAAAACCAAGACAATCTCGCCCCCGAGACTGTCTTGGTGATCGATCAATGCCTGCAAATTGCTGCCGTTTCCCGAGATCATCACGGCTATGCGTTTCTTTGCTTTCATATTTTCACCTCTTGATTTCCGGCAATAATCTCGCCCAACAAGAAAGCTTCCTCCCCTGCCTCACGCAAGATTTTCAATGCTGCCGCTTCATTTTCCGGTGATACGATGATCACAAAGCCCACGCCCATATTAAAGGTTCCCAACATTTCTTTGGTTTCAATTCCACCCAATTCCTGAATACGGCTGAAGATGGCCTGCTTTGGAATTGCTTCAAAATCGATAACTGCATCACAATTCTTCGGAAGAACCCGCGGCACATTTTCATACAAGCCGCCGCCGGTGATATGGCTCATCCCCTTGATTTCAATCTCCTTCAATACCGCCAAGATCGGTTTCACATAGATCTTCGTCGGTGTCAATGCGACCTCTCCAAACGACGCGGCTCCTTCGACAACCGGTGTATCCCAGCTAACTTCCGCCGTTTCCATCACCTTTCGAAATAAGGAAAATCCATTGGAATGAAGACCACTGGAAGCAAGGCCAATCAATCGATCCCCGGGAGCGATTTCGCTGCCGGTAATCATCTTTTCCTTCTCAACCACGCCAACGGCAAATCCCGCCAAATCATACTCGTCTTCCGCGTACATCCCCGGCATCTCCGCCGTTTCTCCGCCAATCAAGGCAGCATTAGACTGCACACAGCCTTCCGCAACCCCGGCAACAATGGCCTCTATGCGCTCCGGCTCATTCTTGCCAACAGCGATATAATCCAAGAAAAACAGAGGCTCCGCGCCCTGGCACAGGATGTCGTTAACGCACATTGCCACGCAATCAATTCCTACGGTATCATGGCGATCCAAAGCAAAGGCCACCTTCAGCTTGGTTCCAACCCCGTCGGTGCCCGAAACCAAAACCGGTTCCGTATACCCCGTCGGCAGACTGAATCCGCCGCCGAATCCCCCAAGAGAAGTTAAAACCTCGGGCCGCATGGTTCTCGCCACGTGACGCTTCATTCTTTTAACCGCTTCGTATCCCGCTTCCTTATCGACCCCGGCTTCCGCATAGGTCAAAGGCTTATCTGTCTTATTCAACATCAAAAGGCACCTCCATTGGATAATCTCCATCAAAACAAGCTCGACAATAGCCATGGCCCTTTCCGCAGGCATTTTCAAGCCCCTCTACGGAGATATACCCCAAGCTATCCGCGCCGATCATCTCTTTAATCTCTTCAACCGACATCTTGGAAGCAACCAATTGCTTTCGATACGGCGTATCGATCCCAAAATGACAGCTGTAAGCAACTGGAGGACTCGATACGCGGAAATGGACCTCTTTCGCGCCGGCATCCCGCAAGAGCTCAACAAGGCGTCTCGAGGTGGTTCCGCGGACAATGGAATCGTCCACAAGAATCACGCGTTTGCCGTTGATGATTCCCTTCAAGGGATTCAACTTGATTCGAACACCCTTTTCTCGCTGCTCTTGATTCGGCTGAATAAAAGTTCGGCCGATATATTTGTTCTTAATCAATCCAATCCCGTAAGGAATTCCCGACCGTTCCGCATAGCCAATGGCCGCGGGAATTCCAGAATCCGGCACACCAACGACGATATCCGCATCCACAGGGAATTCTTCCGCCAAGATCTGTCCGGCACGGTGACGGGAATCATAAATTCCAATCCCATCCATAACAGAGTCCGGACGAGCGAAATAAATCAATTCGAAAATACACAGACGCTTTTTGGTCCACTGATTCAAACGATCAGAACGAATGCCTTCCGGTCCGATGGAGATAATTTCTCCCGGTTCGATATCCCGCACCAGCTTTGCGCCGATGGCATCCAGCGCACAGCTTTCCGATGCCAAGACATATCCATCCTCCGTCTGACCCAAACACATCGGACGCATCCCATGGGGATCCCGAAGGCCGATCAAATGATCGTCAATGGTTAACACGAGGGCATAGGCGCCCTTGATAATTTCCCCGACCCGCTTGATGGCTTCCAATAAGTCCGCCTTATAGTTTCTTGCAATCAGGTTGAGGATAACTTCCGTGTCAATCGTCGTTTGAAAGACAACCCCGGCATCCTGAAGCATATTGCGAAGGGCCTTGGCATTGACCAAGTTTCCATTGTGCGCCAAGGCAATCTGACTGTCTCGATAATTGGCGACAATCGGCTGTGCATTTTCAATTTCGCTTTCCCCGGATGTGGAGTAGCGCACATGGCCGATGCCGATATTTCCCTTAAAGATTTCCATATTCGGATCTCGAAAGACCTCCGATACCAGACCCATGCCTTTATGGGCTTGGATTTTTTTATTCTCATTTACCGCAATCCCGACACTTTCCTGTCCGCGATGTTGAAGCGCATATAACCCATAATAAATGGATTCTGCCGCGTTTTTTCCCGGTTCATTATAAACACCGATGACACCGCACTCTTCATGCAGTTCATCTCCGCCCCATGGATCCTGAATCATCTTATTCTCCCTTCACACGTGCAAGCATTTCCGCGTAGACCGATTCAACATCTCCAAGGTCTCTTCTAAAACGATCCTTGTCGAGTTTCTTTCCAGTTTCCGCATCCCAGAATCGACAAGTGTCCGGTGATATCTCATCCGCCAAAAGAATTTCGCCCTTGTAGCGACCAAATTCCAATTTAAAGTCGATCAGGCGGATGCCTCGCTCCGCAAAGAAGGCAATCAATTCATCGTTGATCTTCATGGTATAGTCCTTAATGATCTTAAGCTCTTCGCGAGTGGCCAATCCCATAGCGACTGCATGATCGTCGTTGATCAACGGATCGCCAAATTCGTCGTTTTTATAGCAAATTTCAAAGATAGGCTCCGACAAGACAAAACCCTCTTCGATTCCCAGACGCTTGCACATGGACCCGGCTGCCGTATTTCGGATAATGACCTCAATAGGAACAATCTCAACCGATCGAACCAATTGCTCTCGCTCCGACAAGACTGAAAGCATATGTGTCGGGATTCCCTTGGCTTCCAACATCTCAAAAAGAATCGCACTCATCTGATTGTTGATAACGCCCTTGCCGGTGATCGTCCCTTTCTTCTCGCCGTTGAATGCGGTGGCATCATCCTTGTAAAATACAATCACCTCATCCGGATTTCCCGTCGCATAAATCTGCTTCGCCTTACCTTCGTACAACAATTTTCCCTTTTCCATAATCGTCTCCTCCTATCCCTTTATCCGCTCTTGCATCATTTGATCTTTCTTCAATACTGCCGCTGCTTGATCCGCCTTGAAGGCGTGCAGTTTTCCTTTTAAGTCATCTGATTCCAAAGCCATCATTTGAATCGCCAAGATCGCCGCGTTCTTGCCGCCATTGACCGCAACCGTCGCCACTGGAATTCCCGGAGGCATCTGCACCATGGCCAGCATGGCGTCAACGCCTTGGAGTGCGCCAGATACAATCGGCACTCCGATAACAGGAAGCGTCGTCATAGCTGCCAAAACGCCCGGCAAATGCGCTGCCATTCCAGCAAAACCAAGAATGACAGAGAGCCCGCGCTCCTCGGCCGTTTTTGCAAATTCAGCCGCTTCATCCGGTGTGCGATGCGCCGACAAGACTCGACATTCCACCTCAACCCCAAAATCCTTGAATACCGCCAATGCTTTTTCAACAACTGGGAAATCCGAATCGGATCCCATGACAATGCCTACTTTCATAATTTCCTCCTCTATCGAAAATACTTCACGCCAGAAGCGAAGAGCTTCTGATCCATTTCTTCTGTCAGGTTCTGATACAACCCTCGTCCAATTCGTTCCGAGTGGCCCATCTTGCCGAGTATCCGTCCGTCCGGCGAGCAAATCCCCTCGATGCCCCAATGGGATCCATTGGGATTGAACGGACTTTCCTCGGTGGCTTGTCCCGAATCATCGACATATTGGAAACAGATCTGTCCGTTTACTTTCAAACGCTGCAGGCTCTGCTCGGAAGCGACAAATCGTCCCTCGCCGTGAGAAACCGGAATCGCATGAATATCTCCAACCTCTACCCCGGCCAACCAAGGCGAATGAGAGCTGGCAACCCGCGTTCTCGTCACCGTTGACACATGGCGTCCAATGGAGTTGAAAGTCAGTGTCGGCGACTCTGCACTCAATTCCTGAATTCGTCCCGTCGGCAGGAGCCCCAATTTGATCAAGGCTTGGAATCCGTTGCAGATGCCAATCATCAAACCGTCCCGCTGATCTAAAAACCCGGACAAGGCTTCCATCAATTGCGGATTTCGGAATGTATTTGCAATAAATTTGCCGGAACCTTCCGGCTCGTCACCGGCGCTGAAACCGCCTGGCAATGCAATAATCTGTGCTGAATCAATCCCTCGCTTGAAGGCCTCAATGGTTTCTTGAATCTGCAATGGCGATTGATTTCTCATCACGACCATATCGATCAAAGCGCCCTCTTGACGGAAGGCTCTTGCCATATCTTCCTCGCAATTGGTGCCAGGGAAGACTGGAATAAAGACGCGCGGTTTCGCGTACAAAATACTCGCCTTGCGTTTTCTCCGCTTTTCGAAGCGAATGCTCTCAACCGGCTTGCCTTGATTTTCGTGGATCGGAAACACCTTCGACAACGGCAATTCCCAAACCAGCTGCAAGTCCGCCAATGGAAGCTTCATCTTCTTCGCTACGATCCATGGCTCTGGAACTGTGATTCCCAAAATCTCTCCGTTAAACAATTGTGCGTAATGACTCACATCTGCGCTGGTGTCCATCTCAAGCAGGAAACCGCCCATTTGCGGCAAGAAGAAGTCTTCCTCTGTAAAGCCGTCCATGATCTTTACGCCAATCTCGTTGCCGAAACACATCTTGCTCAACGCGCCGGCAATTCCTTCAAAGCCAATGGCTCGAGCCGTCAAAATCCGTCCATGCTCAAATCCATGATGAATGGTGTCGAATCGCTGTTTCATCAGCGGAATATTCGGCATCAGGTTTTCATCTAAGATTGCAGGCAAATACAAGATGTAATGGCCCGCGCTCTTAAACTCGCTGGAATGAATTCGATCAACCGAATCGTGATTCACGGCAAAACTGATCAGAGTCGGCGGCACATCCAAGTCGTCAAAGGAGCCTGACATAGAATCCTTTCCTCCGATTGCCGGGGTTTCAAAAGCCAATTGCGCATGCACGGCTCCAAGCAGCGCTTGGAACGGCTTGCCCCAGCGAAGGGGATCATTGCCCAGTCGCTCAAAGTATTCCTGAAAACTCAATCGTGATTTTTTGTAGTCGCCACCCATGCCGACGATCTTGGATAAAGAATCCATGACCGCATAGACGGCGCCGTGGAATGGAGACCATGACGAGATCCTCGGATCAAAGCCATAAGTCATCAAGCTTGCCGTTGATGTCTCCCCGTTCAACACGGGAATCTTCGCCGCCATTCCTTGTTCCGGAGTCTTCTGTTTCTTACCCCCAAAGGGAAGCAGAATTGTTCCAGCTCCGATCGTGCTATCGAACATCTCCACCATGCCTTGCTGACTCCCGATTTCCAGGGTGCCCATATGGCGAAGCCATTTTTCCTTTAAGTCTTTTCCTTCCGTTGCCGTATGCACCAATGGCGACTCCATCAAAATCGGTGCTTTCACATGAATCTTAGCCCTCTGCGTCGCTCCATTGGTATCGAGAAAGGCGCGTGACAGATCCAGAATCGTCTCTTCTCGCCATTTCATTTCCAATCGTCCCGAATCGGTTACAAGTGCAATCTCCGTTGCCTCTACATTTTCCTGATCCGCCAAGGCAATGACTTCCGCAACATCACCAGCTTCCACAACGATCGCCATTCGTTCTTGCGATTCCGAGATGGACAATTCCGTGCCGTCCAATCCCAAATATTTCTTAGGAACACGATCGAGATCAATCAGAAGGCTGTCGGCCAATTCTCCCACGGCAACGCTGACGCCGCCGGCGCCAAAATCGTTGCAGCGTTTGATCAAACGCGAAAAGTCCGATTTTCTAAATAGCCGCTGTAGCTTGCGCTCCGTCGGCGGATTTCCCTTTTGAACCTCGGCTCCGCATTGCTCGATTGATACGCTGGTATGGGCTTTGGACGATCCCGTCGCTCCACCGATTCCGTCTCTGCCCGTGCGTCCGCCCAACAGCAAAATTCGATCGCCGTTTTCCGGTCGTTCCCGTCGTACGTGAGAGGCTGGCGCTGCCGCTACCACGGCACCGACTTCCATCCGCTTGGCTTTATATCCGGGATGATAAATCTCCGCTACCTGTCCCGTCGCCAATCCGATCTGATTTCCGTAAGAGCTGTATCCACGTGCCGCTTCCCGCGTGATCTTCCGTTGCGGCAATTTTCCAGCCAAGGTGTCCGCCAAGCTTTCCCGCGGATCAGCCGAGCCGGTTACGCGCATGGCTTGATAGACATAAGATCGACCCGACAATGGATCTCGAATCGCTCCGCCCAAGCAAGTGGCCGCACCGCCGAAGGGTTCAATCTCCGTCGGATGATTATGGGTTTCATTCTTGAACATCAAAAGCCATTCTTCCTCCTTGTCGTCAATGACAACGGGAATTCGAATGGAGCACGCATTGATTTCTTCCGACAAATCGAGATCGTCCGCCTTGCCTTCTTGATGCAGCAAGCGCATCCCCAGGGTAGCCAGTTCCATCAACGTCAAGTCTTTTTCTCCTCGACCCAATCGCATTTTCGCTGCGAGAGCAGTTTCCAATGCCGCTTGAATCGGAGCGATTCCAAGTCCATCTTCCAAATAAATTTCTTCCAATTTTGTTGAGAAGGTTGTATGGCGGCAATGATCCGACCAATAGGTGTCGATCACTTTGATTTCTGTGACACTTGGCACCCGCTCTTCTTCCCGGAAGTATTGCTGAACAACCTGCAAGTCTTCCAATGTCATGGCCAGGCCTTCGGTTTCCCGATAGCTTGCCAATTGCTCTTCCGTTTGCTCCAAGAATCCGTCAAGGGTTTCAATCATTGCCGGAACCGAAAAATGACTGCTCAAGGATTCAGGCTTTTCAATTCCCACCAAACCGGAATCAACCGGGTTGATTAAAACCTGTTCAATTCTTTTCTTTTCTTCTTCTGAAAAGGAACCAAAGAAACGATAATGGGTCGCCACACGCACAATGGGACGAACGCCTTCCGTGATCAAGGCAATTGCCTCTTCGCATGAATCGGCACGCTGATCAAATTGCCCCGGCAAAAATGCGACAACCAAATCCCAGTCGCCCTCCTCCGGTAAATTTTCCTTATACCAACGGTCGACCGGCGGCTCTGCAAATACACTCGTAATGGCTCGCTCATATACGTCAGTTTCCACCCCTTCTACATCATAGCGGTGATAAATCCGTACGCGATCGAATTCAGCAAGACCTAAGTCTTTCTCCAGACGCTTTTGCAATCGCAGCGCCCCCTCATGAAAAGGCTCTTTTTTTTCTACAAAAATTCGTTGAACCATCTGTTCCTCCTTAAAGAATGAAAAAAGCCCGAATAGATTTTCGCTACTCGGACTCTCAGCTATGCTTTTTTACGCGAAATATGCGAAGTAAATCTTAACCAAGAATAGTAGTCCGACAATATAGGTAAGTACCGGTACATCTTTCCCTTTTCCAGTGAAAACTTTTAACAAGACATATGAAAGGATACCAAATTGGATTCCCTCAGCGATCGAATATGCCAAAGGCATCATGATGATTGTCAAGAATGCCGGAATGGCTTCCGTGTAATCATTCAAATCGATTTCTTGGATTGGACTCATCATAAACAAACCAACAAGAATCAACGCAGGAGCAGTTGCCGCCCCTGGAATCGCAATAAACAATGGCGACATGAACAAAGCAATTGCAAACATGCCTGCCGTAGACAATGCAGTCAAACCAGTTCGACCGCCCTCAGAAACGCCTGAAGCAGACTCGACATAAGTCGTAACGGTTGATGTTCCAAGACACGCGCCAACAGTTGTTCCGATCGCATCTGCAAACAAAGCCTGCTTTGCGCGAGGAAGTTTTCCTTCTTCATCCAACATATCGGCTTTAGTCGCAACACCGACCAGGGTTCCTACCGTGTCAAACATATCTACCATTAAGAATGTAAACAAAACCACAACAATATCAAACAATGCTTTCGGATCCGCCAAGAAACCGAAATCAAATTGGAACGCAACCTTCGCCAAAGACGGCGGCGCGCTGAAAAAGCTTGCCGGCAGGTTCGTCACTCCAAGAGGAATACCCACAAGTGCCGAAAGCAAAATACCAAACAATAAAGCGCCTTTCACATTCATCGCCAAAAGCACGCCCGTAATAGCCAAGCCCACAAGCGCAACAATTACAGTTGGAGACGAAAGATCACCCAGAGTGACCGGTGTCGCTCCTTGCACAACGATGCCCGCGTTAGCCAAACCGATAAATGCAATAAATAAACCAATACCCACTGAGATCGCCTTCTTTATGTTCATTGGGATCGAGTTGATAATTGCTTCCCGAACATTCAAGAAAGTCAGTCCGATAAAAATAAGTCCTTCAATTAATACAGCCGTCAAAGCAGTTTGCCATGTATATCCCATCTGAAGCACAACCGTATAGGCGAAGAATGCATTCAACCCCATGCCCGGTGCCAATGCAAAAGGATAGTTGGCTACAAGACCCATGGTGATCGTTGCCAAGATCGACGCCAAGGCTGTCGCTGTAAATACGCCGCCGAAATCCATCCCCGCAGCCTCTAAGGTTAAGGGGTTGACGATCAAGATATATGCCATCGTCATAAAGGTTGTAATCCCTGCTAGAATCTCTGTTCGAACATTGGTGCCATGTTCCTTTAATTTGAAAAATGAATCCATTAATGTTCCTCCTCGTCGTCATCTGTACTAATGCAAATACAGTCTAACAAAGGAGACAGTGAAAGTCAACGCAAAACACGAATGTTTTTTATTGAATTAATTTCTTTCTTCGTAAATGGTGTTTATTACACAAATCGCATGAAGTTCGGTCCAATGTTTATTCGAGTTTTACGGGTAATTCTTTATAGAAACAGGTTCCCCGTTCGAAAAACACAAAAAAAAGCGAACAAGACCTGTCCGCTTTCCATTTTATTCGTTTCCATTCAGGGAATTGGCCGTATAGGACCCCAATAATTGATACTCCAGTGATCGTTTGCTTAATTCCCCCAGCATCGATTGAAACGCTTCTTCATCTGCTGTGCGTGCCAGATCGATAAAGAAATCATACTCCCACGGCACCTCTTTCGCCGGATGGGATTCAATCTTCAGCAGATTGATATGATACTCCGTGAATACCCCCAGGGCTTCAAAAAGACTGCCCGGCTGATGGGAAACCCGCAAAATCATGGATGCCTTGGTCAACTCAATATCTTCAGCAGGCAATTTCGCAACGACCACGAATCGTGTCGTATTGGTTCGCTGATCCTGAATTTCCGATTCCAAGATTTCCAATTGATAGATCTCCGCCGCCCGTTTGCTCGCAATTGCCGCAATGGTTTCATCCTGTCCACGGGCAACGCGCTCCGCGCTTTTTGCCGTATTGAGATAGGCATGCTGCTTCCACTGACGATGTGCAGCTAAAAAAGCCTGACATTGCCTAAGCGCCTCCGGATGGG
This sequence comes from Eubacteriales bacterium, assembly GCA_030625815.1. Lineage (GTDB taxonomy): Bacteria > Bacillota > Clostridia > Tissierellales > GPF-1 > GPF-1. Next base: position 12,242 of record DAOUQF010000009.1, on the reverse strand, counting down.
AATAAACCTCTCGAATCCGATTCAACTCGGTTCCCGGTTTCACCAGCAAGCAATGACGCACGGGAACATATTCTTCGCCTACAATCTTAAGTCCCGCTTGCAACAGCAGCGCATACACCGCACGAATGGCTCCCGTCGAACTATTCTCAATAGGCAGCATGCCCGCGATAATCTCTTCTGATTGCACCGCTTCGACCACCGCGTCAAAGGTTTCAAAGGCGCGATGTTCAAAGCCCCGAAAAAAAGAGCGAGCCGCAATTTCAGAAAAAGCGCCGGGAACGCCTTGATACCCAACGATCTTACTTGTCTCCATGCTCGCCACCTCCCAAGATCAAATCCGCCATTACCATGGCCGCAACCGCTTCCGCCACGGGAACGGCTCGAGGAACGATACAAGGGTCGTGTCGACCTGTTAGCCGCAAGGTTTCATCAACCCCGTTGCGCGTTACCGTTTGAAGGGGGCGACTGATAGACGGCGTTGGTTTGATCGTGATGCGGCATCGAATCGGCGCACCCGTTGTAATTCCGCCAACAATCCCGCCGTTGTGATTTGATGTAAAAGAAACGGACTCGCCATCCATGCGCATTTCATCCGCAGCCTGGGAGCCAGTCATTTCCGCGAATTCGCATCCGTCTCCAAACTCAACAGCCTTCACTGCCGGAATTCCGAACAAGGCTTGTGCCAGATTTCCCTCAACCGTATCAAAGATTGGATTTCCCATTCCCGCCGGCAAGCCGGTGATCATAATCTCGATGGATCCGCCCAAGGAGTCCTCCTGAAGCCGGGCCGCTTCAATGGCCTCAATCATTTCCCTGCGGTCCCATTCCCGAGCGACGGCAAAATCCAATCCAGGCAATCCATTCAATTCCTCTTCCGACAGCGTTTCGATCGGCTTCGTTCCAAGTCCGCCGATTCGACGAATCTGTGCGTAGATCTGAATGCCCTTCTCTTCCAGCCACGGGCGAATCAATGCGCCGGCAAATACCATCGGCGCCGTCAAGCGTCCGGAAAAATGGCCGCCCCCTCTGGGATCATTAGCACCATCATAACGAATGCTGCCCGAGTAATCCGCATGGGAAGGGCGATACAAGGATGCCAATACCGAATAGTCCTTCGACCTTGTATCCGTGTTTCGAATCATGGCGCAAAGGGGTGTACCCGTCGTCTTTCCTTCATAGCTTCCGCTGACGATCTCCGGGAGATCCGCTTCTTTCCTTTTTGTGCTCCAGGGCATATTCCCCGGTTGCCTTCGCTTCATCTCAAAGAGAATCCGTTCCTCGTCAATCGGCAATCCAGATGGAAGTCCCTCCATTACCACACCAATAGCAGTGCCATGGCTCTCCCCAAATATACTCATTCGAAGATTCTTTCCCCACTGACTACTCATGAACCTCTCCTCCTACTCGCTGAAACTCATCCCAAAAATGCGGATACGACTTATTCACCGCTTCGCTTCCCGTCAATTCCACCGAACCCGACGCACGAAGACTCGCGATCCCCAATGCCATGGCAATCCGATGGTCGTTCCACGAATCGACGCATCCGCCGGTTAAACCGGAACCGCCCCGAATCACCAATCCCTCTTCCAATTCTTCGATCTGCGCACCCAGCGCAGTCAATTCCTTCGTTGTCGAAGCCAAACGGTCCGATTCCTTGATGCGAAGTCGCGCCGCATTGATGACCTGCGTCTCGCCCTCGCTAACCGCTGCCAACACCGCTAAAACCGGTATTAGATCAGGTACGTCGCGCGCATCGATGACAACTCCCTGGGTTTTCGATGGGTAGACCCACAAATCATCGCCCTTCCATTCCCATCGGCCACCCATCTCTCTGACAATGGCCAGCACCGCGCGGTCGCCCTGGGTTGAATTTTTATTCAAGCCCCGCAGACAAAGAGGATGCTCTCCAATCAAACCCGCGACCACCCAAAAAGCTGCTTGCGAAAAATCTGCTTCCACATCATAGTCCGCCTGCACATACGCTTGTCCACCCGGTATAAAATACCCAGTCTCTGTGCGTTCCACCTCGACTCCAAAGGCCTTCATCGCCTCCCGCGTCAATTCCACATAGGGCTCCGATTCCAGTTCCCCCCGGATTCCCAGTGTCAATTCCCTCTGCGCAATCGGCGCCGTCAGCAAAAATCCTGTAAAGAATTGAGAACTGATATGCCCGTCCAGCGAGAAAGCCAAGGGCATTTCAAATCGCTTTTCTGTGACAAGGGGCAATTGTCCCGGATATGTATAGCTCGTTTTCGCCTGATCAAAAACCTCCAAAATGGTATCGATCGGCCGAGTCGGCAAACGTCCTTCGCCAATAAATTCAGCTCGTTCCGCCAAGGCAGCCGCAATCGGAATCATAAACCGCAAGGTTGAACCCGATTCGCCGCAATCAATCTTCGCTTCCGTCGTATACTTCCGCACGCCGGAGACTTCCCATACCCCGTTGCCCAAATCGCGAAAACTCGCGCCTAGGCTTTCCATCGCTTCGCGCGTCGCCCGCAAATCCCGCGAGTCATCTATTCCACTGATCCGCGAAACGCCCGGACTGAGCGCTCCCAAAATCAAGGCGCGGTGCGAAACACTTTTAGATGAAGGAACTCGCAAGGTCCCCTGTAAACTTGATGGCTGAATCACTCGTTTCATTCCGCTACCCCCGCTAAAAATTTTTCAATCACGTCATATTCTACGGGCCGCACTACCGCCTGCCCCATCGCCTTCACCGCCACAAGATGCAAGAGCCCCTTGCTTTTCTTCTTATCCTTTTTCATAACCGCAATCCATTCTTCCGTCGGAATTGGGATTGATTGAATCGGCAATTCGAATTGCGTCAGCAAGGCAGTCAGTTCTTCCTCAACACCCGCTTCCGTGATCCCCAATTCTTGACCGATTTGCGCTGCCAGAATCATCCCGATGGCAACCGCCTCGCCATGAGCGTATTTCTTGTATTCCGTGTACTGCTCAATGCCATGTCCAAAGCTGTGTCCAAAATTCAAAATCTTTCGGAGTCCGCGCTCCTCTTCATCCTGGCTGACCACCATCGACTTCAACTCGCAGCAACGGGCAATCACCTTTCCCCATGCAGGTCTCAGTTCCGCCTCGTCATGTAAAAGAGCGACTTCCTTCAATAAGTTCGCATCCAGGATCGCACCCGTCTTCACGACCTCGGCGATTCCATTTCGGAATTGTCTTATGGGCAGGGTCGTAAGCACTTGAGGATCAATAATCACGCCCTTCGGCGCATAGAAACTGCCAACCAGATTTTTTCCTTCCATAACATTCACACCAACCTTGCCGCCAACACTGCTGTCCACTTGCGCCAAAAGGCTCGTTGGCACCTGTACAAAGGGAACGCCCCTCATAAAGGTCGAGGCGACAAATCCGGACAGGTCTCCCACGACACCGCCGCCTAAGGCAATGATTCCACTGGAGCGATCGTGTCCCTTTTCCAAGAGCCAATGATAAATCGTCTCAACGGTCTGAAGGTTTTTGCTCTCTTCCCCCGCTTTGATCACGAAGACATCCACAGAACCCATTCCCGCCTGCTTCAAAGCCGCTTCCAATCTCTCTAGGTAAATCTTTCCTACATTGGTATCGGTTATAATCGCCAATTGCGAAGAAGGCATCCATCGGCGAATCCAATTCCCCGCCTGCTCAAATATTCCCTCTTCAATCAGAATTGGATATTTCCCATGTTTTGATTGTACATCTATTCTCTGCATACCCTACTCCTTTATTCCCTCTTGAAACTGCTTGCTGCTGGCTAATGTCTCTAGAATTTCAATTCCATCATCCGACTTCAAACAATCCTTCAAGCGATTGAGTTTTATTTGAAATTCTTCCAAGTCCTCAAGAATCGCCGGTGCGTTATACAAGAAGATATCTCTCCACACCTTTGGATCTCCAGCGGCAATCCTTGTGGAATCTCGAAAGCCTTCGCCAATGTAATCCTTGAAATCCTCTTCACTTTCCATCAAGGTTGAAAGCAATACCGCTGTTAAATGAGGAATATGACTTGTTTTTGCTACCATTGTATCATGTTCTGTCGGACTCGTCCTGACGACCTGCACATCAATGGCTTCCAGCAATCGAATGTAGGCGGTTTGCACCGGACAATTGGTTCCGCCGGTTACAAAGAACACCTTGCCATCAAAGAGATCCGCACGGGACGCGGAAAATCCATTCCGTTCCGCTCCGCACATGGGGTGCCCGCCTAAAAAGGAAACAAAGTCCGGCAAGCAAGCTTCCATTTCTCGATGAACCCGTTCCTTGACGCTTCCCAAGTCTGTCACAAGGGCGCCTTCCGACATCCATGGAATCAACTTTTTTATAATTGTTGGATACACTCCGAGAGGTGTTGCCAATACGATTAAGTCATATTTTTCTACTTGGGTCTGGCTAAATCCTGCATCAATGATCCCGAGGGCAAGAGCTGTCTTTATCGATTCACGATCCAGGTCCAACCCATCCATTTTAATTGCAGGAACTGCGTAGCGAATCGCCTTCGCGAAAGAACCGCCCATCAGTCCCAATCCAACTATTAAAACTCGCTTAAAGTCTGATTCCATCATTTTTCCTCCTATTTTAGGTCGCGCACAGCTTCATGCACTACCCGCACCGACTGCATCATGGCTTCAAAATGTTCCGGGTACAAAGATTGTCCCCCATCACACAACGCCTCTTCCGGATTCGCATGAACCTCAACCATGACACCGTCCGCCTTGATTGCCGCTGCTGCTCGCGCCATCGGAATAACCATGTTTCGTCTTCCCGACGCATGGCTTGGGTCAATCATGATCGGCAAGTGGGACATCTCTTTGATGGCTGTTACCACATTCAGATCCAGGGTGTTTCTCATGTATTTCTCGAAGGTTCGAATCCCTCTTTCACATAGGATCACTTTCCGATTGCCTTCCGCCATAATATATTCCGCCGCTACCAAGAGTTCTTCCAGGGTTGCCGACATGCCGCGCTTTAAAAGTACCGGCTTGTCTCCACGACCCACGCGCTTCAACAGAGCGAAGTTCTGCATATTTCGAGCGCCGATCTGAATCAGATCCACATGCTCCGCTACCACGTCGTAATTCTCGGTGCTCATCAATTCCGATACAACCGGGAGTCCGGTCATCTCGCCCGCTTCTTTCAATAATTTCAAGCCTTCAACGCCCATGCCTTGGAAGCTGTATGGCGATGTTCTCGGTTTGTAAGCGCCGCCGCGAAGAATATTCGCACCCGATTTTTTAACCGCTGTTGCCGCCGCCATCATTTGATCCCGGCTCTCAATGGCGCAAGGACCGGCAATCACTGCAAAGCTTCCGTCGCCTACAGGCACATCGCCTACCATAACAACCGTGTCTTCCTGCTTAAAGGATCGGCTTGCCAGTTTGTAAGGAACTGTAACTCGGTATGCCTTGTCCACCATGGGATCCATTAAGAACTCCGACAATTCAAACTTCAACGTGTCCCCAATAACGCCAATCACAGTTCGGTTCGGTCCTGAACTGACATCTGCCTCATTTCCGTTTTTGTGGATATGATCAACCACCGCTTGAATATCTGCATCTGTTGCTCTTTTTTTCATTACAATAACCATAATTTGCCTCCTTTTCCAAAAAAAACATAAAAAAATGCGAGGAATCATTTCGATTCCCCGCAGCTAGTAGTAAGTTCTTGTTCCTATGCCGGTTCCCCTATGATTCGATTTGTTTTTATATAATTGAATGCAAAATAGCCAACGCCATAATAAAAATAATAGCCTTGGAAAAAGAACGTAAAATATGCAATTGCTTGTTGCTTCAATTGTGCCGCGTTCTCTTTGATTGCTTCAATCAATCGGTTCATAGTTGCACCTCATTGGATTTTTTATTAGTTTAAAGCTTCCGTAATGCCTTGTCAACCGTTAAATGACAATTGTTTTCCAGCAAACGCTTTCATACGTACACTTTTCCTTTAAATGTATGGATATTCGCAAGTATAATCAATCGCCTTCAAAATATATTAAGGAAAATTACATATATTCTTATTATTATTTTGAGTATGCGTTAATCTATTTACAATTCAAAGGAATAAATGTAAAATGAATTAAAATACAGAGAAAAGGAGCAAATCATGGATCATACAGACCTTGCCATCCTAAATGCACTTGATAAAAACAGCCGCGCCACCGTCTCGGAAATCTCTAGAATCGTCAACTTATCGACACCCGCGGTATCAGAAAGAATCAAAAAATTAGAAGAAGCCGGCATCATTGAGCAGTTTACCTTAAAACTCAATCACAACAAAATGAACCTCACCCTAATGGCCTTCGTTTTTGTCTCCCTCAAAGGCGGCGCATCCATCCCTCAATTTCGAGACTCCATGCTTTCCTTCCCTGAGGTCCTCGAATGCCATCATATTGCCGGCGAATACGACTACTTATTGAAAGTACTCCTCAAGGACACTCAGGAACTGGAGTCTTTTATCAGCAACAGGTTAAAAGGCATCTTCAGCGTTCAGAAGACCAACACCCTGATCAATCTCTCAACGATCAAATCTGACCTTAACAGGATTGCGGCTCCATGATGGTCAAGGGATTCAAATTCGGCCTCCTCCTGCAATTTGCCATGGGACCCGTCTGTCTGTTCATCTTTCAGACGGCCATCGCCACAGGGCTAGAACCAGCCCTTACCGGTGTACTCGGTGTCACCCTCGTAGATGGCCTCTTTATCGCGTCAGCCATTCTAGGCTTGGGCACGCTACTCAGAGCCAACCCAACAATTCAAAACTCCATCAAGGTCTTCGGCGGCAGCATCGTCATCCTCTTTGGACTCAGCACCTTATTCGGCGCCTTCGGTGTCTCCTTTCTTCCAAGCTTTAGCCTGGCTGCCGGAGACCCCACCAACATCTTCAGACACACCATGCTCCTGACCCTGTCGAATCCATTGACTATTCTCTTTTGGGCGGGCATCTTCTCAGCCAAGCTTGCGGAAGAGAACCTGGGTCAGCAAGACATGACCAAGTTTGGTCTGGGCGCAGTGCTGTCCACCCTGGTCTTCCTCAGCGCTGTCAGCCTTCTTGGCAGCACCCTCTCGGTGATCATCTCACCGATTATACTGAAATTCTTCAATGGCGCCGTAGGCATTGTCCTGATCGGATTTGGAGTGAGAACCCTCAACAAAATAAGAACTGCCGACAGAACAAATGAAATCAGTTGATAGAAAACGCCTGCAAATTCGAAATCGAATCCGCAGGCGTTTCTTGGTTTTATCAAACAAATCTAATAACCGGTCCGTTATTGTACCGTTGCGCGACGCACCACCCGTGTGATCTCATCGATTTGTTCAACAACAAACAATTGGATTTTCTGATTCACATATCCATCCTCATCCACTGTCAAATGAATTTCAATCGTGGCATCGTCTTGGCAAGGCATCTCCGCAAGAAGACCATCACAATCGAAGAGGCTCATCGGAATTTTAATCTCTTGTCCCCGATATTCAATCAACAGATTGTTAGCCCCGGCTACCTGTTTTCCCATTATGTCCTCAAATGGAATTCTCAACCGCAGATCCATTTCATCAGATTTCAGCAGTGCCCGGTAATCAACGGTCCCCGATTCCAGCTCGACTGCTTTAAACACTCCAAAGCAATTGTCTCGGAAAGTCGCCAGCGTTTGGCCTCCGAATGAGCGTTCTACAATCATAGATATTGGTCGTCCTGTAGATTCTCTGACTTCCTCGACACCGCTGAGCTTTACGATCCAGATATCGCCAAACCCCGACTCAATCCAACCATCACCCTCACCGAATTCGCTCTCACCAACCATGATATATCCATTTTCCTTTGTCACGCTACCACCGTAACAGCAGTCATATCCATCACTCCCAATACACTTCTGCCATTCTAGTTTTCCGTCTTCTTGTAGCTTCACGACCCACGCATCAACGAAACCATGATTACCCGAAACATCGCCATCCGTAGAACTCGAAGTACCGGAAATCATATATCCCCCATCCGCTGTCGGCTGAATGTCGAATACACTATCGTCCGAAGAACCGCCCAGACAATTTTGCCAATCCATACTACCGTCCGCTTTCAGTTTCACAACCCATGCGTCACGTACGCCATGATTGCCCGATTCATCGACGTCATTAACCAAAATATCGCCATCCTTTGAGTCGGTATAACCGGCCACGATATATCCGCCATCTTTTGTTTGCAAAACACTCTCCGCATACTCACCAGAAGAACCGCCCAGGGTTTTTTCCCACGCTATATTACATTCCGCATCTAGTTTAACAACCCAAATATCAACGATTCCAGCCATCTTTTCAACATCACCATCACTCGAGCCTGTAAAACCAGCAACGATATATCCCTTATCCGCTGTCGGCTGGACGCTATAGGCAAATTCAGTAGCAGAACCACCCAAGCATTTCTGTCTTTCTATCTCGCCATCCTCGTCCAGCGCCACGATCCACATATCCGAGTTACCATGATAGCCCGAAACATCGCCATCATTTGACTCTGTATAACCAACAAAAACATATCCGCCATCCGCTCTCTGCTGAATGTTAGTCGCGATATCAGAAGAAGAACCACCAAAGGTCTTTGACCATTCAACACTACCGGACGTGCTCAACTTCGCGGCCCAAGCATCAAAGTTACCATGATTGACTAAAAAATCGCCATCATTTGACTCTGTATAACCAGCAACGATATATCCGCCATCCTTTGTTTGCTGAATGCTATTCGCATCCTCATATCCAGAACCACCTAGGCAAGTCTGCCACTCAACACTGCCGGACGTGTTCAACTTCACGACCCAAGCGTCAGCGCCACCATGATTGCCTGAAAAATCTCCATCAGTAGAAGTCGTTTCACCGGCTATGATATATCCGCCATCCGCTGTCTGCTGAATGTTAGAAGCCTGTTCAGAATTAGAACCACCCAAGAATTTCTGCCATTCTACCTCCGGAACATCTTGCGAAGCTGCCTGTACCGGGGTTGCTGAAAACAATAGTAAAGCAATAATAAATCCGTAAATAATCGTCTTTTTCAATTTGATAATTCTCCTTTCTCAAGTTGGAGTAAATGTCATATTCTAATCTTTTCCGTCAGTACACCTCAATGCTTCGAACTATAAATTAGAAAATAATTTAAAAAAAGTAATTAATTTCCATATTAACTATACCTTTATTTTCTTTTCATTACAACCCCGTCAAGCATTACAATCCGAATATTCATTCAACACATGCTTAAATCAAAACAGATTTTCTTCCCTACAAAACCGAATCGCTTTACAACACACGGCCTTCCAACGACACCGGCAACACGATAAAACAACCCCTGCAGATCTGACTTAACTCAGACATGCAGGGGTCTATTTTTTATTCACACGATTTTATTCCATTTCCACCGGCTCTTTTTGATAGAATAGCAAACCACTCGCCAAAATGGCAATTTTAAGGATCCAACTCAGTCGTTTGAACTGAAAAATGGTTACCCAAAGCATAATTGGAAAAAGAAATACCCATAGTCTACGCTTAACTCGATCGCTTTACCACGACGCGAATATCGATTCTCCATTCCAATTTGAATCATGATGCCGAATTGATGCACATCTTAACTTCTTCGGCTAAAAAACGCTACACAAAAAAACGAAGCTAAAAAAAAGGCTATCGAATAATTTCGATAGCCTTTACTCATCTTCTTTGATCGTTAACCCCAATAATCTGGACAACTCAACTGCTTGAAAGACATTCACAATTACACCCTTCAATTCTTCCGCATGCTCCGAGACACAAATTCCCTCCAAATCACAAGCAGAAAAATCTACATTTGTTAAGGGCGTTCGAAAAAACTCGGTACGAACGAACTGCGAATCCCTCGTCTCAAAAAACTTCAACGCGCAACCGGCAAAAAAAGCGTCCGATAAATCTGAATCGAGGATCGCACACTTATCAAACTGCGCACTGGTAAAATTCGCATAGCGCAACGCACTCTTTTCGATCGTAAAATCAATGAACTTGCATTCCGCAAAATTGGAACCTACCAATTGAGAACTTTTGAATTCACACTGGCTAAACCAGCTACGGGAGAAATCACAATTGGGAAAGGCACAGGAGTCAAACACCACATTTCTGAATGAACACCGCTCCAATACTACCTCGGAAAACGTGCAATTATCAAAAAGAACATTCTCGAAATAAAGATTGTCAAACGCTTCACTCTCCAAATTTTGCTGTTTGAAATGAAGATTGATCACATCTTCTTCCCTCTCCACGCTCGTTCGCATCTCATTTCTTGCATCGATACAAACCGCCAAGCACGGCGTTAGTTTCGGTTTCTTGATTTTCACTAATTTTGCCATAATCCCATCACGTCCATTCTATAAAATATGATCCATCATATCACATTCCGAAATGACCATGCATGCTTTGACATGCAAAAAAACCTCTACGGAGTTTAGTTTCACCCATTCCATAGAGGTTTCGATTTAACTTTAAGAGCTAAATTTCATAATCAAGCCGGTTCCTTGCGATAGAAGAAAAGACCGCTCAAAATCAACACAAGGGAAATCAACATGTAGATCCCGACATTCGGATTTTGAATGCCTCCGACAACAATGACCAGAGCGCCAAGAATGGCGCAAATCGGTTTTACATATCGGTTAAACACGTTCAAGTCCTTGAAATTTTGGATATACCAAACATACAAAAGGATATAGAAACCATAAATCATAACAATCGGAATTTCATCCAAACCGATGTAGCGACCGAATACATTATTCAAACTCCCATACCAAAGAGCCAAATAAATCATCGAAATCGCAAATGCGCCAATCGCTGAATGTCTTGGCATATTGGTCTTCGGATCGACTTTAGAAAAATATGTAGGTGCAGGACCTTGGTTTCGAATCGCCAAGGAATATGGAATTCTCGAATTCGTCAGCGCCAGACCATTTAAGGTTCCTAGGCAGGAGATCACAACAAATGCAGTCAGAATACTGCCGCCAATCGTACCAAACATATTATTCGCCACTATACTAACAGCTTGATCGCCTTGCGCCAAGATGACATCCGTCGGCAATGCGCTTGTAATCCCTAAGAAGTAGATCACATAGACGACAAAGACAGTGAGCGTTCCCAACACCAAGGCCTTGGGCAGATTCTTCTTAGAATCCTTAATTTCACTATTTACCGTAATCGCCAAAATCCAACCCTCGTAGGCGAACGCCGTCGCAACGACCGCTGATGCCAATGTGCCACCAGACTTTGTGATCCCCGAAGCTGCCGCACTCATATTTTCTACTAAAACGCCATTGATCATTCCGCTCACAACACCCAGTACTGCAATCAAAGTCAGTGGAATCAACTTAATGATCGTTGTCGTTACTTGAAACTTCCCTGCAAGTATGGGTGCCACATAGTTCATCGTATAAATCAACACCATGTAAATCACCGCAAGTACCCAAGTCGCAACTGAATTTGATGGATTGTCGCTTCCCAAAAGTATCATGGTATATAAAGAACTTACCCATGCCAATATCGCACATAATGCCGAAGAATACAGTACACAATTAAACCAGCCGATCAGATAGCCCATCCGATTGCCATAGGCAATCTCCATATAATCCACAATCCCATTGGATCTTTCAATTCGCCCCGCGAACTCTGCAAAGCACAATGCGCCAAAGATCATGGAAAAGGCACCAAGCCCCCACGCAACCAAGGCCAATAACACATTGCCGTTGGTAAGCACCAGAACATCATCCGCTTTGAAAAATACGCCCGAACCAATGACGATGCCAATCACCATGGCGATCGCCGTAGGCAATCCATATTTCTTACTTAATCCTTCCATAACATCTCCTCACCAACTTTATTATTGCTATAACCCAATCCTTTATGATTTCATTATTCCTCATACAACTATCATGATATATATATCCATTCATTTCACTGAGTTATATTATCATAGGCGAACATTTAGCACAATAAGCGACTTTCAAAAGAACCCTTCCTGTCATCGGCAAAAAAATGACCCCACAAACCTGATTTTACTCAGGTCTGCAGGGCTCATTTTGCTGATTTTCAACTACCAATTATTGAACGTTCACTCGATGCACAAGTTTTGTCTTTTCATCCACTTGTTCGACAACTATCAGTTGGATCACTTTTTCAATAGATCCATCTTCTTTCTCAATCAAGTGAATTTCAATCATCGCTTCATCGTAAGATGGCATCCCGAAAAGAAGCTCCTCA